>DASUHH010000001.1:0-119166 GCA_036273615.1 Allosphingosinicella sp.
CCCGGGACGGGGAGGGGGACCATGCGTAGCATGGTGGAGGGGGTCAGCACCTGGCACGAACCCCCCCTTCCACCAGCCTGCGGCCGGTCCCCCTCCCCGCGAGCGGGGAGGACGAAGGAGTCTTGAATGAAGCTTGGATCCCTCCCCGGAAAGCGCGACGGGCGGCTGGTGGTGGTGAGCCATGATCTCGCCTGGTGCGCGGATGCGGGGCATGTCGCGCCGACCCTGCAGGCGGCGCTCGACGATTGGGCGCGGGCCGAGCCGCAGCTCCGCCTGCTCGCCACCGATCTGGAGCATGGCACGATCCCGCGCGACCGGTTCCACGAGCGCGAGGCGCTGGCGCCGCTGCCGCGCGCCTATCAATGGGCGGACGGCTCGGCCTATGTGAACCACGTCCAGCTCGTCCGGAAGGCGCGCGGGGCCGAGATGCCCGAAAGCTTCTGGACCGATCCGCTCATGTATCAGGGCGGCTCCGACGAGATGCTCGCCCCGCGCGCGCCGATCCCTCTGCCGGACGAAGGATGGGGCTGCGACCTCGAGGCCGAGATCGTGGTCGTGACCGGCGACGTGCCGCGCGGAGTCCCGCGCGAGGCGGCGCTGGAGCGGATAAGGCTTGTCGGGCTGGTCAACGACGTGTCGCTGCGCAACCTGATCCCGGCCGAGCTCGCCAAGGGATTCGGCTTCCTCCAGTCCAAGCCGGCTTCGGCCTTGTCGCCGGTCTTCGTGACTCCGGATGAATTGGGGGCAGGCTGGCGCGAGGGCAAGGTGCACGGGCCGCTCAAGGTCGACCTCAACGGCCGGCCCTTCGGCCGCGCCGATGCGGGCGCCGACATGACTTTCGATTTCGGCACGTTGATCGCGCATCTGGCGAAGACTCGGAACATCGGTGCGGGAACCATCGTCGGCTCGGGCACGGTATCGAACCGGGGTTCGGATGGCGGGCCGGGCAGGCCTATCGACCAGGGCGGCCTCGGCTATAGCTGCATCGCCGAGGTGCGGACGGTCGAGACGATCCTCGAAGGCAAGCCCTCGACGCCATTCCTTCGGCACGGCGACAATGTGCGCATCTGGATGGACGACGAGCATGGCCACCCGATCTTCGGGGTGATCGAGCAGCAGGTGGTGCCCGCCTGACGGAGGGGCTCATTTCACCGGCGCGACATTGTCCGAGGAATTGCGGTCGATGTAGAAATTGTACGGATCGATGCCGGCATAGGTCGGCTTCACCCCGGTCACGAAGTGGAAGCTCTGCCGGCCGCTATGGACCGGCATCCGCACGATCCGGATGACGTTCCTGCGATCGAACTTGCCGCGGCCGGGCATGGCGGTGAACAGGCCGACCTCGATCTCGTCCCGGAGCGGCGCCTCGGTCTCCGCGCCCTTGCCGCTCGCATAATATTTGCGGGTGTCTACCGGCACGGTCACGTCCCAATTGCCGTCGGGGCGGAGCATTGCGGTCGGCTCGATCGCCTTCAGGTCGTAGATGGTGATCCGCTCGAACAGGTCGGTGATCAATTGCTGCTGCTCGGGAGTCTTCGCTTCCTTGCGGAACGCATCGACCAGCTCGATCGAGCGCGGGTAAGGCGCGCCCTTGAACTTGTACTTGTCGAGGATGGTACGGAGCGCCCGGTTCACCGCATCCTCGCCCAGCCTTTGCTGGAGGAGGTACATGACCAGCGACCCCTTGTTGTAATGGATATATTGCTGGTTCTCGACGCGCTCCAACGGCTGCTCCTCCACCCCTTCGGTGGCGCGGGCGCGAAGATAGGTGTCGAGCTCGTCCTTGAGGAAGCGCCGCATCTGGTCCTCGCCATAGAGGTGCTTCATCACCATCAGGGCCGAATATTGGGCGAGCGTCTCCGACAGCATCGTCGAACCCTGCATGTCCGCGCCGATGATCTGGTGCGCCCACCATTGGTGGCCGAGCTCGTGCGCGGTCACATAGGTGACGGCGTCGATCTTGTCGGGATCGCGCGTGTCGGCGATGAATCCGATCGCCTCCGAATAGGGGATGGTGTTGGCGAAGGATTGCGCGAAGCCCGCATAATCGGGGAATTCGAGGATTCGGACCTGGTCGAACTGATAGGGACCGAAATTCTTCTGATAATAATCGAGCCCATATTGGAGCGCGTTCAGCATCCGGTCGACGTTGAAGTCGTGCGGCGGATGATAATAGATTGTGAGGTCGATCCCCTTGTAGCGCCGGTGCCTCTCGGCATAGCGCGCCGACTGGATCGAGAAGAAGTCGAGGATCGGCACGTTCGAGACGAAGCGCGCGGTCCGGCGCCCGTTGGCGACGGTCTCCGAGACCTGCCGGCCCGGCGCGATCGGAATCTGGTCCGCGACGGTCGAGACGGTGATGTCGGAGGTGGTCCAGCCGGCATGGATGTAATTGTGCGCGGTGGCTGAAAGGTCCTCGAGCTTGGCCGGGCGCAGCTCGGGCGGAAGGCCGTAGCGGCGGCGGCGCGCGCGGTCGGTGAGCAGGCCGTTCCTGTCCATGCCGATCAGCGGCGCGATCTCGAAATTGTTGAGGAAGGTGCCGTTCGTCACCAGCCTCGTGTCGTTGCCGCTGTTGCGGAAGCCCACCTGCTTCCGTTCGGTGGTGAAGGCCATGGCGCGCGTCTCGCCCGGCTGCATCGGCCGGTCGAGCGTGTAGATGCGGTAGCCGAACCTGTCGTCCTGGGATTTGAGGCGGGCGCCGGGAAAGACGATCTGCGAGGAGGCGAGATCCGGATCGGTGCGGACATGCACCTCCGGGATCGCAGCCTGGGTCAGATTGGTAAGCACATAGCTGCCGTGGATCAGTGCATCGATGCGGTTCGGATAGAGGGCGACGTTCAGGACGACCTTGCTGACCGTCGGCTGCGGCAGCCCGACATATTTGAGATATTTCTTCTCATAATCGGCCTGGAACTGCTCGCGGTCCCAGATCGTGCGATAGTGGTTGAGGATGTTGGTGTTGTAGAAGATCCAGGTTCCCGTTCCGACGAAGAGGAGGAGCGCCAGGCCGGCGATCACGCCCGGGCTGCCGTTCAGCCGATGGGGAAGGCGGCGAAGGCGCGGCATCAGCCGGGTCTCGGTCCCGCGCCGCCACAAGAGGTGCGAGACGACGAGAAGGATGATGCAGAAGGCGATCCAGTATAGCCGGAACCACCAGGCGCCGATCCAGTAGATGCCGGCTCCGTTCATGTCCGAGAGCGGCTCGTTCGGCGTCTGCAGGGGGAGATAGAGATTGTGGGAGAAACCGAGCAGGGGAAGGACGATGGTCGCCACCATGAACAGCACCATCACGCCCCAGCCGACATATTTGTTCGGGCTCAGCGACTGCACGAACACGGCCAGGATGGCGTACATGACCATCTCGACGCCGACCGGCAGCAGATACCAGAGGAGGTATTTGCCGAGCTCGAAATGCGGCCATTCCTTGCCGAGGTTGATCCCGAACGCGATGACCATCGAGAAGACGAGGGTCGAGATCAGGACGAGCGAGACCGCAGCCGTCTTCGGCACGACATAGGCCCAGTCCGGCAGCGGCGTCGCGTCGACGATCTCGTGCATGCGCCGATCGCGCTCGCGCCAGACCAGCTCGCCCGCATAATAGATCGAGATGATGACCGGGAAGAGGAAGAAGGAGCCTCTCAGAACCGGGATGACGACATGGGCGAGGGGCAGGGTCGGCGTTCCGAACAGGTCACGGCCGAACCACAGCCCAAGGCCTGAATTGAGCGCACCGAGCGCCATGAGGACGAGGAAAGCCGGGCTTCGGAAGACCTGCTTCATCTCGACGGCGGTGCGCGAGCGGAATTGCGCCCAGGCGGCGGAGCCGGGGCGGGCCTCCGGCAGCGGGGCCGACGCGTCGCTCTCCAGTGCGGGTTCGTCCTGCTGCTCGGCCTTGTCCGGTTTCGCGCCGGCTTCGGCGAAGCGGTAGCGGTTGACCGCGAGCGCGAGGCAGGCCGCGCCGATTGCGAGCCAGAGCAACCGGTTGATCAGCAGCACCCCCTTCAGCGGCGGCAGCAGATTGTTGAACTCGGCCGGCGTCCAGTAGCGCACGGTCCGCCCGAGCGCCGTCGCGCCGAAGGGTTCGAAGATTCCGAACCAGTCGCCATATTCAGGCCGCTGGGTCCCGATCGAGACGAGAGTGTACCAGGCGACGGCGAAGGCGAGGACGCAGACATAGGTCCACATCATCGAGCGCGTCAGCGTGGCGGCCACGAAGAAAATGGCGGCGGTGACCAGGATGTCCGGAAGCCCGAAGACGAAGAAGCCATAAGCATAGCCGCCGATCCCGTTCGGCCCGAGCGTATCCGGATCCAGCCACGGCATCAGGCTCGCGAACCACATCGCGATCGGGATGACGAGCCAGGCGAGCGCCGCGGCGAGGGCGGCGCCGGCGAAGCGGCCGACCAGATACTGGAATCGCGTGATCGGCGTCGACCGCACCATCGCGCCGAAGCCGGTCTCGTCGTCGCGCACCACCACGTTGGCGACGAAGGCGGTGGTGATGAACATGTAGAAGAGGTTGAAGGCAACCTGCAGCCGCATCAGCGAGACCGGAGCATTGCGGTGGACGTTGCCGCCGCCGAGCGGAAAGACCGGCGCCGCGGTGAGCCCGAAGGCGAGTAGGAAGAAGATGATGACCGCGACCCAGAAGATCGGGTTCTTCATCTGGTAGCGGAGCTCGAAGCCCGCGATCCTTGCGAACATGGCGGCTCTCCCGCTCAGGCCGCGCGGCGCGATTGCGCGAGCGTCGAGAAATAGACGTCGGCGAGGCCGCCCTCGACCGCGGCGAAGCCCTCGCCCGGATCCTTGTCGGCAAGGACGTGGATGACGGTGCGCCCGGCGAACAGGCGGGTCGAGATCACCTCATATTTTTCCCGCGCCGCTTCGAGCTCCGACCGGTCGATCACCTTCATCCAGATGCGGCCGCGCGTCTTCTCGATCAGCGCCAGCGGCGCGCCTTCGAGCTGGATCCGCCCCGCCGCCAGCACCGCCATCAAAGGGCAGAGGTCGGAAACGTCGTCGACGATATGGGTAGAAAGGATGACGACGACATGCTCGCCAATCTCGGCGAGGAGGTTCAGGAAGCGGTTGCGCTCCTCGGGGTCGAGGCCGGCGGTCGGCTCGTCGACGATGATCAATTCGGGGTTGCCGATCAGGGCCTGGGCGATTCCGAAGCGCTGGCGCATGCCGCCCGAGAAGCCGGCGAGCGCGCGCTTGCGCACGCTCCACAAATTGGTCTGGACGAGCAGCCGCTCGACCGTCGTCCGCCGCTCGCCGGACGAGGCGATCCCCTTCAGCACCGCCATATGGTCGAGCATGTCGTAGGCGGAGACTCGCGGATAGACTCCGAAATCCTGGGGCAGGTAACCGAGCGTCCGCCGCAGCCGCTCGGGATCGGCGATGACGTCGATGTCGCCGAAGCGGACCGTTCCCTCGGTCGGGGTCTGCAGGGTCGCGACGGTGCGCATCAGGGTCGACTTGCCGGCGCCGTTCGGCCCGAGCAGGCCGAACATGCCGCGCGGAATCGACAAGGTCACATGGTCGAGCGCGCGCGTTCCGTTGGGATAGACGTGGCTGACGTCTTTGAGCTCAAGCATCCCGATTCCCCTTTGGCAGAATTCCAGACTTGCCAGAGCGCAAGCCGGGAAGGAAGTGTCGTTCGTCGACCTATGGATGCCGTTCGCAGACGGCTTGCGTCTTGGGCGGGCTCGGTTCAGAGGCGGGCGCCATGAAAAATCGCCTCCTCCCGCTCGTCCTTTTCGCCGCCTGTTTCGCGTCCGCCGCCGCCGCGGTGACGCCGCGCCAGGCGGCGGCCCAGGTGAGCGAGGCGCGCCTCCACGCCATCGTCGCCAAGCTGGTGAGCTTCGGAACGCGCCACACCTTGTCGTCGATGACCGATCCCAATCGCGGCATCGGCGCCGCCGAGCATTGGGCGGCGGAGGAATTCGGCCGAACGTCGCAGGCTTGCGGCGGCTGCCTCACCATCGTCACGCCGGAGGAGGATTTCACCGGCCCGCGCAGCCCGAACGGAGTCCGCGTACGCGACGTCGTCGCCATCCAGCGCGGCACGACCGACCCCAATCGCGTGGTCATCATCACCGGCCATATCGACAGCCGGGTCTCGAACGTGATGAACGCCACCGCCGACGCGCCGGGCGCCAATGACGACGGCTCCGGAACCGCCGCCGTGATCGAGGCGGCGCGGGTGCTCTCGAAATACAAATTCCCGGCGACGATCGTCTATGCGGCCTTGATGGGCGAGGAGCAGGGACTCTATGGCGGCAAGACGATCGCCGATTATGCCAAGGCCCAGGGCTGGCAGGTCGAGGCCGATTTCAACAACGACATTATCGGCAGCAGCTGCGGCGCCGACCATGTCTGCGACAATAGGCATGTCCGAATCTTCTCCGAAGGGCCGCGCTGGCAGGGGCATGAGGAGCTTGCGCGGCTCCAGCGCAGCCTCGGCGGCGAGAATGACGCGCCGTCGCGCAACATCTCGCGCTGGCTCGACACGCTCGCCGACCGGCTTCAGATCGGGCTCGACGTCAGGCAGGTCTGGCGCACCGACCGGTTCGGCCGCGGCGGCGACCATATCCAGTTCCTCGACCTCGGCTATCCCGCCGTCCGCTTCACCGTCGCGGTCGAGAATTACGATTGGCAGCACCAGGATCTCAGGACCGCGAACGGCATCCAATATGGCGACACGATCGACAAGATGGATTTCCCCTATCTGCGCAAGGTGACCCAGCTCAACGTCGCCGGCCTCGCAGGTCTGGCAAGCGCGCCGATGCCGCCCGAGCCCAGGGTGCAGGGCGCGGTGTCGAGCGATACGACCTTGGCTTGGGACAAGGTGCCCGGCGCGGCCGCCTATGTCATCCGCTGGCGCGAGACGGACGGCGCCAACTGGACGCACAGCCTGCGCGTTCCCGGCAATGTGACGAAGCAGGTGCTGCCGCACGTCCGGGTCGACGATTGGGTATTCGGAATCTCCTCGGTCGCCGCCGACGGGTCGGAATCCCCGATCGCATCCGCCGTGCCGGGCGGCGCGTTCCGGCCCTACGTCCCGCCGCCGCCGCCAACCCGCAGCCGGTAGGAATGGCAAGGCAGAAACATGGCGGCGGCCTCCCGACCCGCCGGCAAATTCTCGACTTCATCGCTTCGAGCGACCGGCCGGCGGGGAAGCGCGAGATCGCCCGCGCCTTCGGCCTCTCCGGCGCCGACAAGAGCGCTCTGAAGATCCTGCTCGCCGACATGGCGGACGAAGGGCTGATCGATTCCTCGCCCGGCCGTGCCTTCCACCAGGCGGGCGGCGTTCCAAAGGTGACGGTGCTGCGAGTCACCGACGTCGACGATAGCGGCCAGGCCTGGGCGGTGCCGGAGCGCTGGGACTCCGCCGCACCCGAGCCGCGCCTGCGGGTGCTGGAGCGCAAGGGGAGGGGCTCGGCGCTCGGAGTCGGCGACCGCATCCTCGCCCGCACCGAGCAGCGCGGCAACGGCCATGCCGCCCACCCGATGAAGAAGCTGCTCAAGGGCAGCGAGCTCGTCCTCGGCGTCGTGCACAAGGAAGGGGAAAGCGGCTATTGGCTGCGCCCCGTCGAGAAGAAGGAAAGGCGCGAGCTTCCAATCTCCGACCTCGGCCCGGCCGAGCCCGGCGACCTCGTCCTCGCCGAGAAGGTCGGGCGTCCGCCGCGGCTCACCGCCCGAATCTCCGACGTTCTCGGCGACCCCTTCGCCCCCCGCGGCTTCAGCCTCATCGCCATCCACAAATACGGCATCCCGCACGAGTTTCCGGAAAATGTGCTGGAGGAAGCGGAAAAGGTCGCGCGGCAAGACTTTGATCCTCCCCGGGACGGGGAGGGGGACCGCGCGGAGCGCGGTGGAGGGGGCTCGGCAACTGGCACAGACCCCCCTCCACCAGCCTTCGGCCGGTCCCCCACCCCATTCTGGGGAGGAGCCAGGGAAGATCTCACCCACATCCCCATCGTCGCCATCGACCCGGCCGATGCGCGCGACCATGACGATGCGGTCTGGGCCGCGCCGGACGACGATCCCGCCAATGAAGGCGGCTGGAATGCGATCGTCGCGATCGCCGACGTCAGCTTCTACGTCCGCCCCGGCTCGGCGCTCGACAAGGAGGCGCGGAGGCGCGGCAACAGCGTCTATTTCCCCGACCGGGTGGTGCCGATGCTGCCCGAGACGCTCTCGGCCGACATCTGCTCGCTGAAGGAAGGGGAGGATCGCGCCGCTTTGGTCTGCCACCTCCAGGTGACGAAGGACGGACAGCTCAAATCCTGGCGCTTCGCCCGCGCCCGCGTCCGCATCGCAGCCAACATCGCTTATGAGGATGCGCAGGCGGCGATCGACCGATCGCGCGGGCAGGAACGGATCGAAGTCTCCTCGCCGGTCTGCTGGCTGCCCGAGATCGAGGCCGGGCCGCCGCCGGTGCCCGAAAGGCTGGTCCATCTGACGCTGAAGCCGCTCTGGGCCTGCTGGCGCGCGCTCTCCAGGGCGCGGGAGAAGAGGGAGCCGCTGGCGCTGGAATTGCCCGAGCGGCAGGTGATCCTCGACGAGAAAGGCCGCATCGCCTCGGTGGCGCCGCGCGAGCGGCTCGACGCCCACCGGCTGATCGAGGATTATATGATCGCCGCCAACGTCGCCACCGCCAGGGCGCTGGAGGCGAAGAAAGCGCCGGTCATGTACCGCGACCACGAGCCGCCGGGGCGCGAGAAGCTGGTCGCGCTGAAGGATTATCTCGCGACGTTCGGAATCGAGCTCGCGGTCGGGCAAGTGGTGCGGCCGGCGACCTTCAATCGCATCATCGACCGCGTGCGCGGTTCCGCAGAGAAGGACGGGCCGAGCGACGACGAGCCGCACATCCTCCCCCAGATCATGGAGCAGATCCTGCGCACCCAGACGCAGGCTTATTATTCCCCGCGCAACGCCGGCCATTTCGGCCTCGCGCTCGGTTCCTACGCCCATTTCACCAGCCCGATCCGCCGCTATGCCGACCTGATCGTCCACCGCTCGCTGGTGCGCGCTTATGGGCTCGGCGAGGGCGGCCTCACCGACCAGGAAGCGGAATCGATGGAGGTGACCGGGGAGCTGGTCTCGCGGCTCGAGCGGCGGGCGATGGAGGCGGAGCGCGAGACGCTCGACCGCTATGTCGCCGCCTATCTTTCCGAGCGGGTCGGCGACCTCGTCGCCTGCCGGATCACCGGCGTCCAGCCCTTCGGCTTCTTCGCCACGGTCGAGGGGCTTGGCGGCGACGGCCTGGTCCCTGTCTCGACCTTCGGCACGGACTATTATCGCTACGAGGAAGCGAGCCAGAGCCTGGTCGGCGCGGAGAGCGACGAGCGCTTCACCCTGGGCCAGCGCCTCACCCTGCGGCTGGTCGAGGCGAACCCGGTCTCGGGCGGCCTCCGCTTCGCGCTCGCCGACGCGCCGGCGCCGGGCAGCCGGGCAGGGCCGGCGCGTCGCGGCGATGGAAAAGGCCGGGCACAGGGGCGCCGCGGCCGCCCCGGCAACATCCGTCACCAGGGACGGCGTTAGGCCTGCCGATAAACCTCGACGACCGAGTCGAGGATGTCCGTCCAATTATAGGCCCGGCTGGCCGCGACCGCCGCTTCGCCGAGTCGCCTCTGCCGCGCCGGAGCGTCGATCAGGCTCTCGACCGCATCGGCATAAGCCGCCGGATCCTTGGGCGGGACGAGCAGGCCCTGCTCGCCATCGTCGATCAGCACCCGCGAGGCGCCGACGTCGGCGGTGACGATGGCGAGGCCGGAGGCCATCGCCTCCAGATTGACGTTGCCGAACGCCTCGGTGACGCTCGGATTGATCAATATGTCGGCGCTTGCGACGGCGCGGCCGAGCGCCGCGCCTTCGACATGGCCGGTGAAATGGGCCTCCGGAAGACGCTCCTCGAGCCACGGCCGCGCCGGTCCGTCGCCGACGATCAGGGGCCGCAGCCGGCGGCCGCGACGCTGGAGCTCGTCCATGGTCGCGACGAAGACGTCGAGCCCCTTTTCCTGGACCAGGCGCCCGAAGAAGAGGAGGATTGGATCGTCCGCGCCATAGCCGAGCGAGCGCAGCCAGGCCGCGTCGTGCCGGTCGGGCGAGAAGACCGACCGATCGACGCCCCGGCTCCAGATATGGATTCGGTCGGGCGCGACTCCATAGCCCCGGAGGATGTCGGCCATATGCGGGCTCGGCGCCAGGATCCGGTCGCAGCGCGTATAGAATTTCTTCTGGCGGCGCTCGATCGGCGGCGCCAGGAAATCGAGCCCGTAATAAGCCGGATAGGTTTCGAAGCGCGTGTGCATGCTGGCGATCGCCGGCACTCCGAGGCTCCTGGCGAGCGCCGCCGCGCGCATGCCGAGCAGATCGGGGCAGGAGAGGTGGAAATGGGTCGGCGCGAAATCGACGACGTCGCGGCGGATGGCGCGCGGCAGGCCCAAGGCGACGCGATATTCGGAGCGGCCCGGAATGCCGATCGAAGGCACCGAGACGAGCTCGCCCGCCGGCCGGAAGGCGGGAATCCTGTTGGTCGGCGAATAGACCCGCACGATCGCTCCGCGCGCGATCAGATGCGCTGCGAGCCGGTTGAGCGCCCGGTTCGCCCCGTCGCGGACGCAATTGTAATTGCCCGAGAACAGGGCCACGCGCATGCCGTCGGCCGACGGCGCTTGGGCGCTGTCGGCACGATCGCAGGCAAGCGGACGGGCAAGGCCGGCCATCATCGGACGGAATTTCTGCTCATTTCATTTGAATGCCGGATGAATCCGGTCCCCGCGGCGCCAGTGGACGAACGCGCGTCCGAAGGCAAGCCGCGCGGGCCTTCAGCCGATCCTCCAGACCACCTTCCCGTCGAAGCTGGAGCGGACGATATGGCCCCTTTCGTCGCGCGACGGCGTGAATTGGGCCCGGTCCATCAGCATCATGCAGGTCGCGTCGTCGAGGCGCTGATAGCCGCTCGATCCGGTCACCTCGCACTCGGTCGGACGACCGCGCGAGTCGATCCGGACATGATAGGAGACCGTCCCCTGCTCGCCATTGGCGAGCGACTCCTTCGGATAGAGGTTGAAGGCGGCATTGGCCTCCGCCTGGCGCGCGGCATCGGCCGCCGCGGGGGCGGGCGGCGCCGCGAGGACGGCGGAAAACAGTGCAAAGAGTGCAAATCCCATGGCGGGCTCCCTCCACAGCGCAAGTGCCTGTTTCATAGCCGAATCGGCCCCCAAACGCGAGTCCGGCGATTCGCCGCCCGAGGTTGCGGCGTGCCCGCGGGCGGCCTGCGCCCCGGGTCGACGGCGCGCGTTTTCGACGAACCGTCAGACGGTTCGACGAACAGCCGAGGGGCTTCTGCCGGCGACCCGCGCCCGCATTCCAGCGATTCCGGCCCTCCGGTAAATTCGGGGCAGGGCACGAAGCCCCGGGAGAATGAGGATGAAACGAATTGCTCTTATCGCGCTCGCGGCGATGATCGCCACGCCGGCGCTTGCAAGCAAGGGCCGGTCGCAGACCGCGCCTCCGGACGCCACCGCTTCGTCGGAGCAGACCGCGTCCGCGGACAAGACCGAGCGCAAGACCTGCCGCACCTACCAGACCACCGGAAGCCATGCGAAGCCGGAGCGGCTCTGCATGACCCGGGAGGAATGGCGCAAGTTCGACGACGGGGAATGATCTCGCAAAGCCGGTGCGGTGGATGAGGCCGCACCGGAGGGGGTCGTGGCACCACGACCCGGATCGGGCGTTGGAGGGGCCGGAGGAACCCGATGGCTGAGCCCTTTCAAGTCGCCACCCTCGTCGGCAGTTTGCGCGAGGGATCGCTGAACCGGAAAGCCGCCCGCGCGATCGAGACGCTGGCGCCCCCAGGCCTCCGCTTCGAGGAGATCGGGATCGGCGGGCTTGCGCTCTACAATCAGGATCTGGAGGCGGATCCGCCGCGCGAGTGGGTGGATTTCCGCGACCGCGTCCGCCCGATGGACGCCATCCTGTTCGTGACTCCCGAATATAATCGTTCGGTGCCGGGCCTGCTCAAGAATGCGATCGACGTCGGCTCGCGGCCTCCCGGGCAGAGCGTCTGGAGCGGCAAGCCGGCCGCGGTGGTCAGCGTCTCGCCCGGCGCGATCGGCGGTTTCGGCGCCAATCATCATCTCCGCCAGTCGCTCGTCTTCCTCGACATGCCGGCATTGCAGCAGCCCGAAGCCTATATCGGCCACGCGGCCGATCTGTTCGGCGACGACGGCTCGGTGAAGAATGAGGGGACGAAGAAATTCCTCCGCGCCTTCGTCGACTCCTTCGCCGCCTGGATCGCGCGTATCAGGCGCTGAGCGGCGGGTCGGCGATCTCGACCGGCTCGAGACTCGGCGTCAGCAGCTGGATGATGAAAAGGGCGATCAGATAGACCGAGCCGGCGACGTAGAAGATCAGGGCATAGCTTCCGACCCGCTCGAGCACCTGGCCGATATAGGCCGAGAAAAGGGCGCCGCCGATCGCTCCGGCGGTGCCGCCGATGCCGATGACCGATCCGATCGCCTTGCGCGGGAAGACGTCCGAGGGAAGGGTGTAGAGGTTGGCCGACCAGGCCTGGTGGGCGGCGGCGGCGAGGCCGATGATGAAGACTGCGAGCCAGAGGCTGTCGACATATTGGCCGAAGACGATCGGAGTCACCGCGAGCGCGCAGATCAGCATCGTCGTCTTGCGGGCGCGGTTGATCGACCAGCCGCGATGGATCAGGGTCGAGGACAGCCAGCCGCCGGCGACCGAGCCGACGTCCGAGAGCAGATAGATGACGATCAAGGGCGGCCCGAAGGTGGCAAGGTCGAGCCCGTGGCGCTTCACCAGGAAATCGGGCAGCCAGAAGAGGAACATCCACCAGACCGGGTCGGTGAGGAACTTGCCGATCGCGAAGGCCCAGGTCTCGCGGCGGCCGATCAGCCGCAGCCAGGGCACTTTCGCGGCCGGATCGGCGGGGTCGCTCTCGATATAGGCAAGCTCGGCCGCGGAGAGCTGCTTCGATTCGCGCGGGCGCCGGTAGAGGGCGATCCAGGCCGCCAGCCAGACGAGGCTGCCGACGCCGGTGACGACGAACGCCGCCCGCCAGCCATAGGCAAGGGTGATCGCCGGGACGATCCACGGTGCGACGATCGCACCGATATTGGAGCCGGCGTTGAAAATTCCGGTGGCGAGCGCCCGTTCCTTCTTCGGGAACCATTCGGTGACCGCCTTCAGCCCGGCGGGGAAATTGCCGCTCTCGCCGATGCCGAGCATGAAGCGGACCGCCGAGAAGCCGAAGACGGTGCGCGCGGCGGCGTGGAGGATATGGGCGGCGGTCCAGAGCGCGAAGGCGCTCGCATAGCCGATCCGCGCTCCGACCCGGTCGACGAAACCGCCGAAGAAGATGTAGCCGATCGCATAGGCCGCCTGGAACCAGATGACGATGTCCGAATAGGTCGTCTCGCTCCAGCGGAACTCGCCCTGCAGCGTCGGCTTCAGCAAGGCGATCGTCTGGCGGTCGATATAATTGATGACGGTCGCGGCGAAGAGCAAGGCGACGACGATCCAGCGGACCCGGCCGATCCGTCCCCCGTCGGCGGAGAGGGCTTGGGGCTCCGGATTCGCGCTCGCCATTTTCTTCCTCTCTCATGCCCCTATTCGGGGCGCGCCGCCGTCAATCTGCAGCTTATCGTGTAGCGGCCGTCGAAACAGGCTTCCACTGTCTGTCCGGCCGCCGCCTCGTGGACGCCGCCGACCGCGCCCGACGAGATCCACTGGCCGGGCCGCAGCCTTATGCCGCGCTTCGCCATCAGCTCGAACAGGAAGCGGGCGGCGCCGATCGCGCCGTCGGGGAAAGCGGAGGCGCGGCCGGTGCCGGCGATGCGCTCGTCGATCCGCGTCGTCACCGGCCATTGCTCGAAGCCGCTGTCGCGCCAGTCGGGAATGGAGGGGCCGACGACGAGGCCGTTATTGTTGCCGAAATCGGAGATGATCGCGATCGGCCCGAGCGCGTTGATGCTTGCGAGCGGCGAGCTTGCGATCTCGATCCCGACATGGACGGCATCGATCATGTCCGCCGCCTCGTCGAGGCTGAAGCTTTGCCGGCCGGCGGGCGGCGTGCGCCCGACGCGCAGCAGGAATTCCGATTCGCCGGCGCCGAAGCCGCTGGCGAAGACCGGCATGGTCGGCATTCGGCCCTCCGCGATCGTCTCGGCGGCGAAGATCGGGCCGGTCAGCCGGTCGGCGCGGAAATGCTCGGCAAGCGGCGAATGGATCCGGCCGACCTTCCAGCCGACGACCGGCCTGCGCCAGGCGGCGATCGCCTCGTCCTGCACCCTGTAGGCCTCGTCGAGCGTCGTCGGGAAATCGCCCGGATAGTCGGCGAGGCCGCCCGCCGCGCGGCGCGCGGCGAGGAAGCGGCCGGCAATCGCCGCCGGGTCGCTCAACACATCCACCTCTGGAGCCCCTCCGCCGCTCATTTGCGGCGAGACGTAGTGGAAACCGGTGTCATCCGCAATCCGCCGCGATCAAAAACCCGCCGCTCATTGCGTTCGGGCGTTCGGGCGGAGCGCGGCCGCTTCCCGCGCGCGGCGGCGAATCGCGTCCGGATCGGGCGCTTCGCCGGCCGGAACCAGCCAGCTTCCGCCGACGCAGGCGACCGACGGCAAGGCCAGCCAGTCGGGCGCCGTCTCGATCGTGATCCCGCCGGTGGGGCAGAAGGCGACGTTGCGGAAAACGGCGCCGAGCCCCTTCAAGGCGGGAATCCCGCCCGCGGCCATGGCCGGGAAGAATTTGAGCCGGGTGAAGCCGAGGTCGAGCGCCCGCATCGCGTCGCTCGCCGTCGCGATTCCGGGCAGAAGCGGCACGGGCGAATCCGCCGCCGCCTTGCCGAGCGCCTCGGTGAGGCCGGGGCTGACCGCGAATTCGGCGCCCGCTTCGGCGACGGCGTCGAGTTGGCGCGGATTGAGCACCGTCCCGGCGCCGACGATCGCGCCTTCGAGCGCCTTCATCGCGCGGATCGCGTCGAGCGCGGCCGGCGTGCGCAGCGTGACCTCGAGCACGGGCAGGCCGCCATCGACCAATGCGCGGGCGATCGGCAGCGCATCCTCGACCCGCTCGATCACCAGCACCGGGATGACCGGCGCCGCGCGCAGGATCGAATCCAGGTCACGCATCGGCATATTCCCCCGCCAAAAGCGCCCGCGGCCCCGCGACGCGCATCCGCTCGGCCGCGCGCCGGACCGCATTCGTGAAGACCGCATCCTCCGCCAGCCGCTCCGGAAAGACCTGGCGCAGCGCGAGCAGGCCGCCGGCCGGGTCGCCGCCGCGCCCGATCTCCGCCAGTTGTTCGGCCAGCGGATCGACGATCGCGATCCCGGCTTGCGCCCTCTGCTCGACGAAGAGGAGCCAGGCTGCGATCGGCACGGCGAGCCGCTCGATGCCGCGCCCGGCGGCCCGCGCTTCGGCGATCGCGTCGAGCAGGCGATAGGGAAGCTTCTGCGATCCGTCCCAGGCGATCTGCGACAATTTGTGGCCGATCGCAGGATTGCGGAAGCGGGTGAGGATCTGGCCGGAATAGAGCGCGAGATCGATCGGCGACGGCTCCAGGCTCGGGACGATGTCCTCGCGGATCAGCCGAGTCACGAAGCCGGCGAGCGCCGCATCCGCCATCGCATCGGCGACCGTCCCGTGGCCGAGCGGCAGGCCGAGATAGGCGAGGCTCGAATGGGCGCCGTTCAGGATGCGCAATTTCGCTTTTTCCCAGGCATCGACGTCCTTTGCGAGCACGATTCCGACGCTCGCGAGATCGGGCGCGTCGCCGGGAAGCACATCCTCGACGATCCAGGCGGCATAGGCTTCGCGGCTGACCGGAATGTCGTCGTCGAAGCCCTGGGCGCGGACGCGCGAACGAAGCGCGTCGTCGGTCGCCGGCGTGATCGAATCGACCATCGTGTTCGGAAGGACGGCCTCGCGCTCGATCCATTCGGCGAGGGCCGGATCGAGCCGCTTTGCATAGGCCGAAACGGCGGCCCGCAACTTGCGGCCGTTCGCGACCATATTGTCGCAGCAGAGCGCGGTGAAGGCAGGCAGCCCGGCGTCGCGCCGGTCGCGAAGGCCGAGCGCCAGCCAGCCGATGATGCCGACCGGATGCTCGGGATCGGCAATGTCGCGGACGATGTCGGGATGGCCGAGATCCAGCCGCCCAGCGCCGTCCAGGCAATAGCCTTTCTCGGTCACCGTGCTGGAGACGATCCTCACCGCCGGATCGCGCAGCAGGGCGCGGGTTCCGTCGCCCTCACCGGGGCCGAAAAAGCCTCTGTGCGCGCCAATCGTTCGAAAGCTGGTCTCCGCATCGAGGATGGCGAGCGTGTAGCGGCCGCTTTGGCGCTTCAGCGCCTCGATCGTCCCGGCCGAGCGCAGCGAGATTGCGGCGATGCCCCAGCGATCGTCGCGCTCCAGAAGCCGGTCGATATAATCGGCCTGGTGCGCGCGGTGGAAGGCGCCGGGGCCGAAATGGACGATCCCGATGCCGCTCACAACGTGACGCCGCGCTTCCAGATCGCGATCTCGCGTTCGCCATTACGCTCGGCCGCGGTCTCCGCGCCCGAGGCGATTGCGGCGATCCTCCCGGCAAGCGCGTCCGCCGCCGGCGAAAGGCCGGTGCGAAGCACCCGGCCGGCGTCGAAGTCGATCCAGCCCGGCTTGCGCTGCGCGAGCCCGCTGTTCGTGGCGATCTTCACCGTCGGCACCGGGAAGCCGAGCGGCGTGCCCCGGCCGGTGGTGAAGAGGATGATCGTCGCCCCGGCGGCGGCGAGCGCGGTCGAGGACACGGCGTCATTGCCCGGCGCTTCGAGCAGGCTGAGCCCGCGGCGCCGCACCCTCTCGCCGTAGCGCAGCACGTCCTCGACCGGGGCGCGCCCGGCCTTCTGCACCGCGCCCAATGATTTCTCCTCGAGCGTGGTGATTCCGCCGGCGAGATTGCCGGGCGAGGGATTCTCCGAGACCGGCTGGCCGTGGGAAAGGAAGTAGCGCTTGAAATCGTTGACGACGCCGACCAGCGCGTCGAACACCCTCTCGTCGCGCGCCCGCGCCATCAGCAGCCGTTCGGCGCCGAAAATCTCCGGGATCTCGCTCAGGATCGCGCTTCCGCCGGCGGCGACGACCCGGTCCGCCATCCGGCCGACGAGCGGGTTGGCGGTCAGGCCCGAATAGCCGTCCGAGCCGCCGCATTTGAGGCCGATCACCAGCTCGCCGAAGCCGACCTCCTCGCGCCGGGCGAGGGAGGCGGTCGCGACCAGGGCGTCGACGAGAGCGAGCCCTTCCTCCAATTCGTCCTCGACGCCCTGCGCGCCGAGCGTCCGCACGCGTCCGCGCAGATTTTCGGGGATGTCCGCGACCAGCCGGTCGAGCTGGTTCGACTCGCAGCCGAGGCCGACGAGCAGGATTCCGCCGGCATTGGGATGGCAGGCCAAAGCGGCGAGGATCGAACGGGTGCCGGCCAGATCGTCGCCGAGCTGCGAGCAGCCGAACGGATGGGCGAAGGCATGGACTCCGTCCACCGCCTTGGCGTGGCGGGCATTGGCGATGGCGGCGATCTTCTCCGACGTGCGGCCGACGCAGCCGACGGTCGGCAGGATCCAGATCTCGTTGCGCGTGCCGACGCGGCCGTCGGCGCGGCGATAGCCGTGGAAGCGCGGGGCTTTCCCGTCTCCCAGCGGCTCGGCGGAAGCGGCGGCCCGGGAATAGCCTTCGACGCCCTTGAGCAAGGTCGCGAGATTGTGAGTGTGGACATGGGCGCCGGCGGCGACGTCGCGGGTCAGGCGGCCGATCGGCCAGCCGAACTTGTGCACCGTCCCGCCCGCCTTCATCGCCCGGAGCGCGATCTTGTGGCCGCCCGCTATGTCCTCGGCGACGAGAATGGCTTTCCCGTCCACCTCCAGCCGCTCGCCCGCCGAAAGCGGCCGCAGCGCCACTGCGACGTCGTCGCGCGGGTCGAGATGGAGGAGGGCGCGCGTTTCCGCCTCACGGTCGATGAGATCGGCTTGCGTCATTTGGTAACCGGTGTCACATAGCCGCGGCTTGCCGCGGCAACAAGGCTGACGCCGCGGCTTGCCGCGGCAACAAGACTGACGCCGCGGCTTGCCGCGGCAACAAGGCTGACGTCGCGGCCGGTCCCTGGGACAAGGTCGGCGCGGCCCTTTCGCCGCTGGGGCGGGTTGGCTATCGTGACGCCGAGGAGAGACGGTTGACCAGCAGCGCGGACCAGGAGCCGGCACGAGGCACCCGCCGCACGGGCAAGCCGACCATCAACGACGTCGCGCGCCTGTCGGGCGTGTCGAAGAAAACGGTGAGCCGGGTCATCAACCGCTCGCCTCTCCTCAACGAGGAGACTCGCGAGCGGGTCGAAGGCGTGATCCGCGCGCTCGGCTATGTGCCAAACCCGCAGGCGCGCGCGCTCGCGCTCAGGACCAATTTCCTGCTCGGCCTCGTCCACGACAATCCCAATGCGCAGATGGTCCTGAATGTCCAGCAGGGAATCCTCGAAGCTTTGCAGGGGACCGACTTCGCAATGGTCGTCCGGCCGGTCGATCGCGGCTCGGCGACGATGATCGACGACGTGCGCCATTTCCTCGAACGCCAGCGCCTCTACGGCATCGTCCTCCTGCCCCCGATCTCGGAGAATGACGCGCTCGCGCGCCTCTGCGACGAGGTCGGCTGCCGCTACGTGCGCATGGGCTCGGCCGAGCTCGACGATCCCGACCATATGGTCGCCTCCAACGATCGCGAGGCCGTGCGCGGCGCGACCCAATATCTGATCGGCGAGGGCCACAGGCTGATCGGCCTCATCACCGGCCCGCACGGCTTCCGCTCCGCCGCCGAGCGCCGGCGCGGCTTCGAGGACGCGCTCGCCGCCGCCGGAATCAAGCTTCCGCGAAGCCTGATCGCGCACGGCAATTATACGTTCGAATCCGGCGTCGCGGCGGCCGAGAAACTGCTCGACCTGTCGCCGCGGCCGACCGCCATCTTCTGCAGCAATGACGAGATGGCGGCGGGCGTCGTCCAGACCGCCCGCGAGCGTGGCATCGGCGTTCCCGAGGAATTGTCGATCATCGGCTTCGACGACACGCCGATCGCCGGCCACATCTGGCCCCCGCTCACCACCGTGCGCTGGCCGATCGTGTCGATGGCGCGGGCGGCCGCGCTCAAGTTGCTCGCCGGCGAGGCCGATCGGGACGGAGACGTCGCCGAGCCGAGCATGTTCCTGTCCCGGCTGGTGAAACGCGCCTCGGTCGCGCCGCCGCCGCGGCATTGACTCGATGGGCGCGCGGGTCTTCAGGGGGTGGGATAGAGGAAGATCAGGGACGACGATGAAGCGACCGTTGACGCTCGACCCCGACCGGCTGCTGCCGCCGGACCCGGCCATACGCGCGATCGCGCGCAATCTCCACGCGCAGGTCGCGAGCCTTCCGATCGTCAGCCCCCACGGCCATACCGATCCGGCCTGGTTCGCGACCGACGCTCCGTGGAGCAACGCCACCGAATTGCTGCTCGCGCCGGACCATTATCTGTTCCGGATGCTCTACAGCCAGGGCGTCAAGCTCGAAGCGCTCGGCGTTCCCGGCCGCGCCGGCCCGTCCAGGGCCGATCCGCGCGAGGCGTGGCGGCTCTTCGCATCCCATTATTACCTCTTCCGCGGAACGCCTTCGCGGCTGTGGCTCGACCATGTCTTCGTCACCTTGTTCGGTCTCGACGTCGCGCTCGAAGCCGCCACCGCCGATCTTTATTACGACCGGATCGCGGCGGCGCTGGCGACTCCGCCGTTCCGCCCGCGCGCTCTGTTCGACCGGTTCAACATCGAATTGCTGGCGACGACCGAGGGGCCGCAGGAGGATCTTGTCCACCATGCCGCGATCCGCGCCTCGGGGTGGAAGGGACGGGTGGTCACCACCTATCGGCCCGACGCCGTCATCGATCCCGAGCATGAGGAGTTCCGCGCCGCGCTCGCCCGCTTCGGCGCGCTGACCGGCGAGGATGTCGAGAGCTGGAAGGGCTATCTCGCCGCCCACCGCAGGCGCCGCGCCGATTTCCGCGCCGCCGGCGCCACCGCCACCGATCATGGCCATCCGACCGCCGACACCGCCGATCTCGCGCCGGCCGAGGCCGAGGCCCTGTTCCGGCGGATCGTCGGCGGCACCTGGAGCGCCGAGGACGCAACGCTGTTCCGCGCCCAGATGCTGACCGAGATGGCGGCGATGAGCGTCGAGGACGGAATGGTGATGCAGATCCACCCGGGCGCCTTCCGCAACCACAATCGCGGCCTTTACCGCAGCCACGGCCGCGACAAGGGCGCCGACATTCCGACCCGCACCGATTATGTCCGCGCGCTGAAGCCCCTGCTCGACCGGTTCGGCAACGAGCCGCGCCTCTCGATCATCCTCTTCACCCTCGACGAGAGCGCCTATGCGCGCGAGCTCGCGCCGCTCGCCGGCCATTATCCCTGCCTGAAGCTCGGCCCGGCCTGGTGGTTCCACGACAGCCCGGAGGGGATGCGCCGATTCCGCGAGATGACGACCGAGACGGCCGGCTTCTACAATACGGTCGGGTTCAACGACGACACCCGCGCCTTCCTCTCCATCCCGGCGCGGCACGACGTCGCCCGCCGCGTCGACTGCGCCTTCCTCGCCCGTCTCGTCGCCGAAGGGCGGCTGCAGGATTGGGAGGCGGCCGACCTCGCCCACGATCTCACCTACGGCCTCGTCCGCCGCGCCTATCGCCTCGACGAGGCGCAGGCCGAGGCGGCGTGATGCCACCCCATCCCCGTCATCCCGGGCTCGACCCGGGATCCACCTTCTTCCCGGTCCGGCGCTGGAGAAGGAAAGGTGGATGCCGGATCCAGTCCGGCGTGACGATTTCCGTCGGGAGAGCCTGATGTTCGAACGGACCTATTACGGCACGCATCCCGACATGATGGAATGCGTGTCGAACGAGGAATTGCGCGATCGCTATCTGATCCAGGGCCTGTTCCGTCCGGGCGAGGCGGTGCTGAACTACACGCATGCCGACCGCTTCGTGATCGGCGGCGTCCTCGTCGGAGACAAGCCCGTCCGGCTTCCCGACCAGAATGAGCCGCCTTCGGCCGCCGGCCATCCCTTCCTCGAACGGCGCGAGCTCGCCATCGTCAATGTCGGCAAGGCGGACGGCCAGGTCAGCGTCGACGGCGAGACGTTCGACCTCGGCAACAAGGATTGCCTCTACGTCGCCATGGGCGCGAAGGAGGTAAGCTTCGCGGGCGAGGGCGCCCGATTCTATCTCGCCTCCTGCCCGGCGCACAAAGCCTGTCGGACCCGCAAGCTCTCGATCGCCGAGGCCAAGAAGCTCGATCGCGGCAGCCTCGAGGAATCGAACGAGCGGACCATCTACCAGCTCGTCATCCCGGGCGTGTGCGACAGCGCCCAGCTCGTCATGGGCCTGACCGTGCTGAAGCCGGGCAGCGTCTGGAACACGATGCCCCCGCACATCCACGAGCGGCGCAGCGAGATCTATTTCTATTTCGAGCTGGACGGCGCGAATGACCGGGTCATGCACTTCATGGGCGAAGGCGAGGCGATGCGCCATATCGTCCTCGCCAATGACGAAGCGGTGATCAGCCCGCCCTGGTCGATCCATATGGGCGCCGGCACCAGGGCCTATGCCTTCATCTGGGCGATGGCGGGGGAGAATCAGGATTATACCGACATGAACGTCCTCGACATCTGCCAGCTGCAATGAGCATCTCGGCGACGTCATTCCTGCCTTCTTTGTTCCCCGGCGGCGGAGATTCCCGCGCAATCATGATGGCACGCAGCGCGGGCGGTCGTGGCTGATCCCTTCGACCTCAACGGCCGCGTCGCGATCGTCACCGGCGCCAATAGCGGCATCGGCCAGGGCATTGCGCTGGCCCTCGCCGAAGCCGGCGCCGACCTCGCGCTCGCCGGCCGTTCGCCGGCCGAGGAAACCGCGGCGCGGGCCGAGGCGCTCGGCCGCCGCGTCGCGCTCATCCCCGCCGATCTCTCCACCATCGCCCCGGTCGGCGAGGTGTTGGACCGCACCCTCGCCGAATTCGGCCGGCTCGACATCCTCGTCAACAATGCTGGCATCATCCGCCGCGCCGACGCGGTCGATTTCACCGAGGCGGATTGGGATGCGGTGGTGGACACCAACCTCAAATCGCTCTTCTTCCTCTGCCAGGCGGCGGGGCGTCACATGATCGTCGAGGGGAGGGGGAAGATCGTCAACATCGCCTCGATGCTGAGCTTCCAGGGTGGCATCCGCGTGCCGAGCTATACGGCGTCCAAGTCGGGCGTCGCCGGTCTCACGAGATTGCTCGCCAACGAATGGGCGGCCAAGGGCGTCAACGTCAACGCGATCGCGCCGGGCTATATCGCGACCAGCAACACAAAGGCGCTTCAGGCCGACGAGAGCCGCAACCGGCAGATCGTCGAGCGCATCCCCGCGGGGCGATGGGGGAAGCCGTCCGACCTCGGCGGCGCGGCTGTCTTCCTCGCTTCCGGCGCGTCCGATTACGTCAACGGCCATATCCTCGCCGTCGACGGCGGCTGGCTGGCGCGCTGATGGCGGCGGTCGCCTGCTTCGGCGAGATCCTGCTGCGCATGACCGCGCCGGGGCGCGAGCTCATGCTGCAAAAGCCGCATCTCGACGTTCATGTCGCCGGGGCGGAGGCCAATGTCGCCGTCGGCCTCGCCTGCCTCGGCCATGAGGTGAGGATGGTGAGCCGCCTTCCCGCCAACGCGCTCGGCCAGGCCGCGCTCGACGCGCTCCGACGCCACGGCGTCGACGTTTCGGGAATCGCGCGGACGCCGGGGCGGATGGGTCTTTATTTCCTGACCCAGGGCGCCGGCTGGCGCGCCTCGGAGATTTTCTACGACCGCCAGGACAGCGCCTTCGCCCGCGCGCGGGCGAAGGATTTCGACTGGGACTCACTGCTCGGCGGCGTCGACCTGCTCCATCTTTCGGGGATCACGCCGGCGCTCGGCCCGCACTCGGCCGAGGCGGCGGTGGCGGCGGCCGAGGCGGCGGCGCGGCGCGGCGCCCGAATCGCGTTCGACGGCAATTACCGGGCGCAGCTCTGGGAGAGCTGGGACAGCGATCCCAAGGCGATATTGACCCGGCTCGTGTCGAGGGCGGACATATTGTTCGGCAATCATCGCGACATATCCCTTCTGCTCGGCGAGACGTTCAGCGGGGAAGGGGAGGACCGCCGCCGCGAGGCCGCCGAAGCCGCTTTCGCCCATTTCCCGAACCTTCGCCTGATCGCCTCGACCGCGCGCCATGTCGTCGATGCGGACCGTCATCAGATCTCGGCGCGCGTCGACACGCCGGACGAGGCGGCGCAGACCGAGGAGGTGCTGGTCGCCGGAATCGTCGACCGGATCGGTGCCGGGGACGCCTTCGCCGCCGGCATCCTCCACGGCGTGCGCACCGGCCGCGATCTCGGCTGGACGGTCCGCTCGGGCCTCGCGCTCACCTGCCTCAAACATTCGCTGCCGGGCGATTTCAGCCTGTTCGGCCCGGGGGATATCCTTGCCTTCATGGCCGGGGGGCTGGACGTCCGCCGTTGATCGACCGGCGCCGCTTCGTCGCCCTGGGCGCCGCCGCGGCGGCCGCTCCCGCGCTCGCCGCCGCGCCCGCCGATCCCCTGGTCCGCACCAGCGGCGGCCCAGTCCTCGGCACGCGCGAGGGCGGCCTCGCGGTGTTTCGCGGCATCAGATATGGTGTGGCGGAGCGCTTCCGGGCGCCGCGCCCGCCCGGGATCAGCCGCGACGCGATCGACGCGACCCGCTTCGGCCCCTCCTGCCCGCAGAGGAACGACCGCTATCGGCCGACGAGCGAGGATTGCCTGTTCCTCAACGTCTGGACGCCCGAGGCGCGACCCGGCGGGCGGCGGCCGGTCATGCTCTACATCCATGGCGGGGCCTATTCGACCGGATCGGTCGTCGATCCGCTGAACGACGGCCGCCACCTCGCCGCGGGCGAGGATGTGGTGGTGGTGACGGTCAACCACCGGCTCAATGTCTTCGGCTATCTCTACCTCGCCCGGCTCGATCCGCGCTTCCCGGACAGCGGCAATGCGGGCCAGCTCGACCTCATCCTCGCGCTGCAATGGTTGAAAAGGAACATCTTTTCGTTCGGCGGCGATCCCGATCGGGTGATGGTCTTCGGCCAGTCGGGCGGCGGCGCCAAGATCGCGACTTTGATGGGCATGGAGGCGGCGTCGGGCCTCTTCCATCGCGCGACGACGATGAGCGGGCAGCAGGTCACCGCTTCCGGCCCGCTCAACGCCACCGCGCGGACCAGGGCCTGTCTCGCCGCGCTCAAGGCGAGGCCGGACGATCTTCCCGCAATGCCCATCGAGAAGCTGATCGAAGGGCTCGGGGCGGCGGACCCGATCCTCGGCGGCGGCCTCTATATGGGCCCGGTGCTCGACATGAAATGGCTGACCCGCCATCCCTTCTGGCCGGACGCCAACCCGCTTTCGAACCGCGTCCCGATGATGCTCGGCAATACGCGCGACGAGACCCGCGCCTTCATCGATCCGGACAGTCCGAAGGTGCGCGGCCTCGACTGGGACAATCTCGCCGCTGCCATGGCGCCCGAGCTGCGCGTCGACATATTGCCCGAATGGGTCGTCGCCCGATATCGCGCCCATTTCCCCGACTGGAGCCCGGAGCGGATCTTCTACGCCGCGACCACGGCGGGGCGGAGCTGGCCCGGCCAGGTGATCGAGGCCGATGCGCGGGCGCGGGCAGGGGCGCCGACCTTCGTCTACCAGGTCGATTTCCAGTCGCCGACCCAGCCCCGCCGCGGCGCGCCGCACACGATGGACATCGCGCTTTCCTTCGGAACGCTCGATGCACCCGGCTCCTTCACCGGCACCGGCGCCGACGCGCGCCGGCTCAGCGCGACGATGATGAAGGCCTTCGCGAAATTCGCGCGCAGCGGCGATCCGAGCGGTCCGGGCCTGCCGCATTGGCCGCTCTACCGCCTGCCCGGACGCGCGACGATGGTCTTCGACCTTCAAACCCGCGCCGTCGACGATCCGCGACGCTGGCAGCGCGAGCTGTTCGCACGCGTCCCCTATATCCAGCCGGGCTCCTGATGCTCCATAGGAGGCAAAGGCCGGCAATTCCGGCCGTGGCGGGCGCGACCTGCGGCCTTTATGCGCAGCCCGAAGCGGGAGGCGGAAATGCCGGACGATGACGCACCGACGCGAGAGCAGCTGGTCGCGGCGCGAGAGGCGATCATCGCGCAGCTCGACGAATTGAGCTTCCGAGCCGAAGGCATCGGGTCCCTGCATGGGGCGCCGCCCGACTATCAAGACCTGATCGCCGAGTTTCAGCAGGAGCTGCGCGAGATCGATGCCCTCCTGGACGGCACGAAATTGCCCGACGCCCGAGGATTCCCCTGAAATCGCGCAAGGTTGTGCACTGGCGATCCTCGATCTCCAAACCAAGGACGATCCGAGGCCGGCGGCGGCGCGGTGTCCCGCGCCCCTACGTCGAGCCCGGCACCTGACGATAAGCCCGCTTGACACAAAGGCTGTTCCGGGCGAGTTATGACACCGGTTACTCCAAGAGTGTTGATGGTTGGACGACTCGGCAGCGATAGCCGGGCGCCCGGGAGAGGAAGAGGGCATCCGCCAAGGGGGGCGCCGCTCAATCTCCGGCCAGGCAGAAAGGTGTCGGCGGCTTTCCATAGTAGCGGACGACACCGGTGTCATAATCAGGCGCCGCCAGGCGCGCAGGGAGGCAGGTTATGGGTCCGGATCTCGATCATTTGCGGCGCGGCACGGCGCGGTGGCTCGCCGCCGCTTCGGCGGGCGCGATCGCTTTTTGCGCCGCGACGTCCGCGGCCGCGCAGACATCGCCAAGCCCGATCGTCACTGCCGCGGCGCAGCCGCCGGCCGGCGGCGGCACCGCGTCGGCCCCTGCCGACCAGCCGGCGACGAACGCCGCCGCCGGGTCGGATCAGGAGATCGTCGTCACCGGCTTCCGCAGCAGCCTCGCCCGCGCGCTCAGCATGAAGCAGCGCGAAAATAGCGAGACGGACACGATCCTCGCCGAGGATATCGGCAAGTTCCCCGATCTGAACCTTTCCGAATCGATCCAGCGCATCCCCGGCGTCGCCCTCCAGCGCGACGCCGGCGAAGGCCGCGAGATCAGCGTTCGCGGCCTCGGCCCGCAATTCACCCGGGTCCGCATCGACGGCATGGAGGCCCTGACCACCACCGGCGGCGCCGACGCCAGCGGCGGCACCAACCGCAGCCGTTCGTTCGATTTCAACGTCTTCGCCTCCGACCTCTTCAACGAGATCACGGTGCGCAAGACCGCCGAGGCCTCGGTCGAGGAAGGCTCGCTCGGCGCGACGGTCGACCTGCGCACCGCGCGGCCGTTCGATTATCGGGGCTTTACCCTCACCGCCTCGGCGCAGGGCGATTATAACGACCTCAGCAAGAAGACGACGCCGCGCGGCGCCTTCCTCATTTCCGACATCTTCGCCAACGGCACGCTCGGGGCCCTGCTCTCGGTCGCTTACACCAGGCACCGGATCCTCGAAGAGGGGCCGAGCACCGTCCGCTGGGCCCCCGGCTTCATCCCTGGAAACCCGGCCGCGACCCCTCCGACGGCGGCGGTCGGCTTCTCGCCCGGATTCCAGAGCGTCAACGGAGTCTCCTGCCTCAACGCCGCCGGCACGGCCGCGTTGAACCCGGCGCCGGGCGACTGCGCCGCGGTCGATGCCGCGCAGCATCCGCGCTTCCCCCGCCAGGACTGGTATTATGACGACCAGAAGAGGCTCGGAATCACCGGCTCGATCCAGTGGCGGCCGTCGCCCAACACGCTGGTCAGCATCGACGCCCTCTATGCCGACTTCAAGGGGACTCGCGAGGAACGCTATCTCGAAGCGCCGTCGTTCAGCGTCGGCGGCGCCTGCACCAACGCCAACCGCGCGACGAGCTGCGGCATCGCCGACACCGACGTCCTCAATGAGAAGATCTCGAACGGAGTCATGTATGCCGGCACGTTCAACGACGTCGACCTTCGAGTCGAGAACCGGTTCGACGAGCTCGACACCAAGTTCGAGCAATTGACGGTCGAGGCGACGCAGAAGTTCGGCCGGAACGTCACCCTCAATTTCCTCGGCGGCCATTCGCTGTCGAAGCACAACAACCCGGTCCAGAACACGCTGACCTTCGACCAGTTCAACGTCGACGGCTACAGCTACGATTACGGCGCGCCGAACGGCCGCAATCCGGTGTTCAATTTCGGAACCGCCAACCTCACCTCGCCGACCGCCTGGACGCTGTCGCAGATCCGGCTGCGCGCCGCGACCGCCTATAATTATTATACGACCGGCGATCTCGGCCTGAACTGGAAGGTCAGCGACGACCTCCAGTTCGACGCCGGCGCGAGCTGGAAGAAATACAGGTTCGTCACCACCGAATTGCGGCGCGAGAATCCCGCCAGCCCGGGCACCAACCAGGAATCGGTGATCCCGGCCGCCATCGCCGCGACCTCGCTTGCCGATTACAGCCATGTCGTGAACATCGCCGGCTACAATTTCCTGGCGCCCAATTATTTCGCCGCCGACAGCATGTTCCATTTCGGCGATCCGAGCGTCTTCAACGGCGCCTTCGCGCTCGGCCCGGGGCCGGCGCTCGGCAACAATGCGACGGTGAAGGAACGGGACGAAGGCGGCTTCGCGCAGGCAAGCTGGGATCATGATTTCGGAGCGCTTCGCGTGCGCGGCAATGCCGGCATCCGCTACGTCGATACGCACGAAGATTCGATCGGCTTCGCCAACGTCGCCAACCAGATCACCCAGGTCACGGTCCGCAACTCCTATAGCGACTGGCTGCCATCGGCCAATCTCGTCCTTGAGCCGGCGCGCAATTTCGACGTCCGCTTCGCCGTCGCACGGGTGATGTCGCGGCCCAACCTCACCAGCCTCAACCCGGGCGCGACGATCAGCGTCTCGGGCGCGAACCGGACGGTGAGCGCCGGCAATCCGTTCCTCCAGCCGTTCCGCGCCTGGAGCTACGATGCCGCGGTCGAATGGTATTTCCAGAAAGGCGGCCTGATCTCGGTCGCGGTGTTCGAGAAGGATGTCAGCAGCTTCATCTCGACCCTGCAGAGCCGCGGCACGTTCGGGCAGAATCCGTTCGGCCTGCCGTCGAGCCTTGCCACCTCCGCCTGCGGCAACCTCTCCGGCTGCGACGCGACCACGACCATCTGGACCTTCAGCTCGCCGACCAACACGCCGGGCGGCCCGGTCCGCGGCTTCGAGATCAACTACCAGCAGCCGCTCACATTCCTGCCGGGCTTCCTGCACAATTTCGGCGTGCTGCTGAACTATACCGGCGTCGAATCGCACATCAAATATCTGAACGCCGCCGGCGCCGTCGTCGCGATCGCCGACCTCACCCAGCTCTCGCGCCGTTCGGCCAATGCGACGCTTTATTATGAGGACAAGGTGATCAGCGCCCGCATCTCGGCCGCCTATCGCAGCAAATATCTGACGCAGGTGCCGGCGGCGGAGGCGGGCAACGACGTCCAGGGCACGAACGGGACGCTGAACATCGACGCGTCGCTGCAGATCACGATCAATCCGCACCTCAAGCTGACCTTCGAGGGGATCAACCTGACCGACGAATATCAGGATCAGTTCGTCGACAGCCGCGACATGCTCTCGGTCTACCACCATACCGGGCGCGAATATCTGTTCGGCGTCCGCTACACTTATTGAGCCATAACCGGCCGCGTTCGCGCGGCCGGCTCGTCATGCTGAGGCGACGGGACACGTTCAAGGCGGCGCTGGCGGGCGGCGCCGCGGCATTGCTCGGCCAGGCCGGCGGCGCGGCCGCTTCGGCCGAAGGCCGCGGCGCGTTCGACGAGGGCTGGAAGAGGGGCTTCGACAATCAGAGGATCGCCGATCTCGGCGACGGGCGTTTCCTCAACCCCTTGATCGCCGGCGACCATCCCGATCCAGCCATCCTTCGGGACGGCGCTGATTATTACCTGACCTTCTCGAGCTTCGATTCCTATCCCGGGCTGACGATCTGGCATTCGCGCGACCTTGTGAACTGGCAGCCGCGCGGGGCGGCTTTGAGCCGGAATATCGGCTCGGTCTGGGCGGTCTCTCTGGCCAAGCATGGCGGCCGCTATTTCCTCTACGTTCCGGTCAAGGCGCGGCCCGATTCGATCTTCGTCATTTGGGCCGATCATATGGACGGGCCGTGGAGCGACCCGGTCGACCTCCACCTCCCCGATCATATCGATCCCTGCCACGCGGTTGGCGAGGACGGATCGCGCTGGCTGTTCCTGTCGGGCGGCGACCGGGTGCGGCTTGCCGAGGACGGTCTCTCGACGGTGGGGCGGCCCGAGCATGTCTACGATCCCTGGCATTATCCGGAGGAATGGGACGTCGAGAGCTTCTCTCCCGAAGGACCGAAGATCGTCCGCCGCGGCGGCTTTTTCCATCTGATCAGCGCGGTCGGCGGCACCGCGGGCCCGCCGACCGGCCATATGGTGATCGCCGCCCGTTCCCGATCGATCCACGGCCCGTGGGAAAATTGCCCCGACAATCCGCTCGTTCATACGAGGAGCGAGGCCGAGAAATGGTGGTCGCGCGGCCACGCCTCCCTCATCGACGCGCCGGACGGGCGCTGGTGGGCCGTCTATCACGGCTATGAGCACGGCTTGTGGACGCTCGGGCGGCAATGCCTGCTCGATCCGGTCGAATGGACCGCCGACGGCTGGCCGCGGATGACCGGCGGCGATCTGTCGCAGCCGATCCGAGCGCCCGGCGGCGGCGCGAGGGGACCGCACGGCCAGCCTTTGTCCGACGATTTCCAAGCGCTTGCGCTCGGCCGGAAATGGAGCTTCTTCCGCCCCGGCCCGGACGAGGCGGCGCGCGCCCGGGTCGAGAACAACGCCCTGCTCCTGCGCGCGAGCGGGCACGCGCCGTCCGATTCCGCGCCCTTGCTGCTGACCGCCGGCGACCCCGCCTATCGATTCGAATGCGACATCGAGATCGAACCGGGCGGCACGGCCGGGCTTTTGCTCTTCTACGACGACAAGCTCCATTGCGGGCTCGGCTTCGACGAGCGCGATTTCGTCGTCCACCTCCATGGGACGGAGCATGGGCGATCGCGCAATCCCCATGGCCGCCGGATGAGGATGCGGATCGCCAACAAAAAACATATCGTCGCGATCCACACGAGCGGCGATGACGGCCGGACCTGGCAACGCTTCGACCGCGGCATGGAGGTTTCGGGCTATCACCACAATGTGCGCGGCGGCTTCCTGATGCTTCGGCCCGGCCTTTATTCCGCCGGTGCCGGCACCGCCCGTTTCCGCGATTTCCGGTTCAGGGCTTTGTGATGCGGCGCCCCGAGATCCGATCGAAGGTGGGACGATGAGGATCAGCCGGCGCGATGCCCTGGCCGGCACGCTGGCGGCGGCCCTTGCCGGCCGCGCCGCCGCCCGGACGCCGCCGCCCTCGACGGCGGAGAGCCGCCATCTCGTCCTTCCCGATCCGACCGAGACGATCGACCTCTGGCCCGGGCGGCCGCCGGGTGCGCCCGCAATGCCGCCGGTGGAATCGGTCCACGAGCGCAGCAGGGATCCGGACGTCAACGACCGCTACATCGTCGGAATCGCGCGGCCGCGCCTGGTCCTGTTCCGCCCCGCCCGGCCGAGCGGCGCGGCGATGCTGATCGCGCCGGGCGGCGGCTTCGATCGGGTGGTGATCGACAAGGAAGGTTATGAGATGGCGCGCTGGCTCGCCGGCCGGGGAGTCACCGCCTTCGTCCTCTTCTACCGCCTGCCGCAGGAGGGCTGGACCGCGCGTCCCGACACGCCGCTCCAGGACGCGCAGCGGGCGATGCGGCTGATCCGCGCCGGTGCGGCCGGTTTCGGCGTCGATCCGAAAAGACTCTGCGCGATGGGCTTTTCGGCCGGCGGCTATGTCTGCGCCGATCTGCTCGCCCGCTTCGCCGCGCCCGTCTACGCGCCGGTCGATGGGGCCGACCGGCTCGGCGCGCGGCCGGACGGCGCGGCGCCCATCTATCCGGTCGTGTCGATGAGCCTCCCCATCGCCCATGCCGGCTCGCGCAGGAATCTGCTCGGCGAGACTGCGACTCCGGCGATGGAGCGTGCGCATTCGCCGAACCTCAACATCGCCGCCGACGCGCCGCCGAGCTTCCTCCTCCACGCCGAGGACGATCCAGCCGTTCCGGTCGCGAACACATTGCTGCTCCGCGAGGCGCTGCTTGCGCGCAAGGTGCCGGTCGAGACCCATCTCTTCGCCGAGGGCGGCCACGGCTTCGGCCTCCGCCTCTCCCGCGGCCACAGCGTCGAAGGCTGGCAGGAGATTTTCTGGGCGTGGGGATCGAAGAGGAAGCTCTTCGGCTGAGTGGTTCGCTTCTTCGTGAGCAGAGCGTCGCCACGTCAGCGATGTCCCTCAGCGCGCGCGGCGATAAGGGACAAAATCTCCAAGAATGCAGATCGGCCCCGGCACGACGCCGCCGCCGAACGGGCGGGTGCGGAAATGGTCGCCGCGGCAATATTGGCTGCCATGCGCCACGAAGATGATCGTGTCGGTCGGATCCAGACCGGGGCAGCCTCCGCGCAGCCGGTTCACGTAGAGCGTCGCGCCGCGCTCGACGACGAGCGTCTGCGCGTCCACCGGCCGAAGATTGCTCGCCGGCTCGATCGGGACGCAATCCTGCGGCGGCCCAGCGGTTCGGCCGGCCAATTGCGCCGCAAGATCGTTGCGGTCGCTTTTCGGCATTGCGGCCGTCGAGAAGGCCGCGAGAAGCAGGATCGTCATCGGGGCGAGGCGCATGTCTATCCTCCGTCACTGTTGCAACGCATGACTCGCGATCTCGATGCTACACGATTTCGCGCAACGCCTCGACCGTGAGCGGTCCATGGTCCAGCGCGCGATCGTGGAAGACCCGCGCGGGCGCGGCGGCGGCGGGACGCATGCGCCGGAGCGACAAAGCGGCGAACGCATCGCCGGCAAATCCCGCCGGCTCCGCCGCATAGCGGTCCGCCTCGACCGCGAACGGAAAGAAGAGCTCGAAGCCGATTGCCTCCTCGAGAAAAAGCAGCGCGCGGGCCCGGTTCCAGCGATGGAGATGGATGCCGAGATCGGCGGCGACGCGGGCGAGGCGGAACAGCCAGGACTGGACGAACCCGATTTGCTCGACCGGATTCAGAAGGCCGATGCGATCGGCGAGGCTCTCGGCATAGATCGCCCAGCCTTCGGAATAGCCCGCGGCATGCCGGACCTGGAGCGGATGCGGATTCGCGATCTCCTGCCGGCGAAGCTGGATCATGTGGCCGGGAATCGTCTCGTGATAGGCGACACTGGTCAGCGTCCAGGAAGGCCGGTCGTGGACGTTGCCGAGGTCGGGATAATAGACGCCCGGCGTGGTCGCCGCCGGCGGAACCCGATAGCCGCGTTTCCCTGCTTTCTCGTCGGCGGCCGACATCGGCGCGACGCGCGAGCCGGGCTCGAACGGCGGGTTGAACCAGGCGGGAAGGTGCGGCCGCAGCCGCGCCAGCGCCGCATTCATGTCCGCCACCGCCCGGGCGCGGCCCGCTTCGTCGTTCGAATAGAGGGTTTCGGGCCGCTGCTTGAGGGCGCGGAGCCGCGCGCCGACGCTGCCCCGGCTCAAACCGAAGCGCTTCAGAAGTGAATCGGCGCGCGCATTGAGGATTTTAATCTCGGCGTCGATGAGCCGGCCGAGCGCGACGGGCGAAAGGCCGCTCCCCGTCGTGCAACGCAACCGCAGGGCATAATAATCCGCGCCGCCCGGAAGCTGCCAGACACCCGGTTCGCGCGGCGCCTTCGCGCGCAACGAATCCAGCATCGCGACCTGACGCGCGAGGGCCGGTCCGGCAGGGGAGGAGAGGCGCGCTCGCTCGCCCGCGATCACGGCGTCGAGCATGAAGAGGGGCGGGACGATTCCGTGCGCCGCAGCGTCGCGCAGCCGCTCGGTTTCCGCGTCGAGCCGCCGCGGCAGCGTTGCCCGATCGGCCTTGCCGTCCGCCTCCAGCCAGGCACCGTGCCGCTGGCTCACGACATAAGGCGAGCCGCCGTCCGGCCTGCCGAACGGGAAGGCGCGGCGCAGCGCCTCCTCGCGCTCGAGGCCGCGCACGATCATGCGCAGGATCGCCGCATCCTCGCGGCTGAAGCCGGAGGTATCGGCGCTCCGCAGCATGCGCAGCATGTCCGAGCGGGAAGAGGCTTTCGAGGCGCGATCGAGGAACGGTCTCAGCGCCTCGCCCACAGGCGCCGCGGCGCGAGCCGCGGCGGGGAGGAGCGACGCCGCGCCCGCGCCGAGGAAGCAGCGCCGCGAAAGGCCGGAATCCCTGCTCATGAGCGGTTCTTACGGCTCCATTGATACCGGTGTCAAAACCGTCCTATGGAAAGAATGCGCCCGGGGCGGCAGACCGGGTGCGGGCGAGTCGCGGTCGAGGCGGGAAGGGCGGATCATGGATGCGAAGCGGCCATCGGCAGCACGAGCGCAATTCCTCCTCGCGGCGGCCGCCTGCGCCCTTTGCGCGACTCCGCCGGCCTTCGCGGCGGATGCGCCGAACCTGCTCTTCCGCCTCTCCGCCGACAAGGGCTTCGTCGCCGACAAGGCCGGCGGGGATCCGGTGCCCAATTTCGAGGACAAGGTCCGCATCGTCCCCGACGGCGCGATCGGCGGCGCGATCCACTGGGACGATGACGGCGTCGTCACCTGGAACGCGCCAGGCAATATCTACGCCCAGCGCGGCACGCTCGCTTTCTTCTGGCGCTCGCGCACGCCCGTGGGCGGGGCGCCGTTCGTCATCTTCCGCGTCGGCTATGCCGATCATAGCAGTTGGGACATGGCCTGGCTCCGGATCGACTGGAACGGTCATGGCTTCGACGCCTTCGTCACCGACGCCAATCTCGCCCGGACCCGCGTCTCGTTCCGGATGCCCGTGCTGCCCGGGCCCGACGAATGGCACCATATCGCGTTCATGTGGGACGAGATTGCTGGCGTTCGCCTCTATGTCGACGGGCGCGAGGCGGCGCGCAAGGAGACCAAGGGGGATTACGACACCGGCCTCGACCAGTTCGGCCTCGCCGCCCGGGTGGTCTCGCCGCACCAGGTGCAGAGCCGCTACAATTTCATGCGCGGCAGCGATCTCGACGAGATCCGCATCTACGACCGAATGCTCGCGCCCGAAGCGGTGGCGGCGCTTGCGAACAGGCAGGAGCCGGAGGCCGATGCGCCGGTGGCGGACGCGGCTTTGCGCCAGGCCTGGCTGCACCGCTTCGGCTGGGACCGCGCCAGCCCGCCCGTCCTCGACGCCCCCGTCACCCGCATCCGCAAGGTCGAATTTTCCGACGCGAAGGATCTGAAGGAATGGATGTGGAAGGGCGTCGACGGGATCGACGAGACGACCTGGCCCGGAGTCTATAACCGCTCGCGCCTGCCCGGCCGCGACGATTATTTCGAGCTGCCCGACTGGAACGTCTATGTCGAGGGCGGCAAGGCCTATGACCTCGCCATCCCCGCCGACGAGAAGGTCAACCGGGTCGAGATACGCGGCGCGGCTTATGGCGACCTCGCCTGGTCGGCGGACGGCGAGCGCTACGCCAGTCTCGCGAAAAGGCCCGAAGGCGTGGTGCGCAGCGTCGACAGCTTCGCCGAGCGCGAGGGCGGCCATTTGCGCTTCACCAATGTCGCGCAGGAGACTCCGATCCAGGAGATCTGGGCCTATGATGTCGGCCCCGGCGCCGAGCCCAGGGGCACGCTTAAGCTCGCCTACACGGTCGCGCCCGACGCCGCGCCGGCCTTCGCCAATCTCCAGCCTTTGATCCGCTTCATCGCCGGCCGCTATCCGGCCGACGAGCGCGAGACGGTGGTCGCGCTCCCCGCCGGCGCCGGTCATGCCGCCGCCGCGGCGGGCGATCCGACCGCGACCGGCCATGTCGTCCGCCATGCCGGCAGCGCGCCGATCGTCCATATTCTGATCCCGGCGGGCTTCAGCGACGCGCTCCCCGCCCGCGCGCCGTCGCGCGCCTGGAATTACGGATGGGAGAATGTCCATGACGGGCTCGACGGAATCGCCATCGACATCCCGCCATTGAAGGCGAGGCCCAATGCCGACGGGCTGATTCCGCTGAACATCAGGGTGAAGGATCCGATCTGGCCGCAGCGCGACCTGATCGACGTCTCGGTCTCGGTCCGCCCGAACGAGGCGCGCACGCTCTGGCTCGACACGCGCGACCGCATCCTGACCGACGACAGCCTCTATCTGACCATCGCCTCCGCGGCGCCCGATTTCGGCCCGGACGACCTCAAGGGCATGAACATCCGCCTCGTCTTCAAGGATCGCGACGAGGCGATGAAGGAGCATGTCGCCGACCGCTTCAACCAGGTGAAGGACGCCTGGGGATTCCTGGTCGAGGAGCATACCGCGTCCAAGCGCGAGGCGCTCTACCGCCGCCTCTACGGCGACATCAGCGACCTGCTCCGCGTCGATCCCGACAACAGGCTCGCCCGCGAATATTGGGACGACATCAGCTACAACAGCCAGGGGCCCTTGCCCTTCACCCAGCCGGTGCCGCCGCCGGGCGTGCCGCTCTGGGCCTTCCGCCAGCTCGAGGATCTGAAGCTCGTCCGTCATTTCGTGAACTGGTGGATCGACAACCGCCAGGTGCCCTATGGCGATTTCGGCGGCGGCATCTCCGACGACGTGGACCTGACCGAGCAATGGCCGGGCACCGCCCTGATGGGCGTCGATCCCGACAAGATCAACGCGTCGCTCCGGGCTTTGTCCGACGCCGTCTACAAGAACGGGATGCGGGTGAACGGCCTCGGCACTATCACAACCGACGAGCTCCACGCTTATGAGGAAGGGCTCAACACCGACGCCGAGCGCCTCTATTTGAATTGGGGCGAGCCCAGGTCGATCGACCGGCTGATGGACACGGTCCGCGCGCTCCAGGGAATCATCCTCGTCAACCCGGCCGGCCACATGCATTTCGCGAGCAATTGGTATGGCGGCCGCAAGATGTATCGCGAGGGGCCGTGGGAATGGCAGAAGCCTTATTCCTTCACGGTGATGCACGCGCCGATCCTGATCGGCCTCTACGACGGCAATCCGGCCGCGCGCGCGCTCGTCACCGGCGTCATCGACGGCTGGCTTGCGCACGGAAAGAAGGGGCCCGATGGACGCTGGACCTTCCCCAACGAGATCAACTGGCGGACGGACGCGGAGCGGGTCGGCGACCGCGGCGGCCTGACCACGCCGCTCCAGGCGGCCTGGGCCTCGTACCGCTTCACCGGCGACGCCAAATATCTCCGTCCGATCGAGAGCTTCGTCGACGCGGCGCCGCGCGATCTCGCGGAATTGAACGAGAATGTCGTCGACACGCTTGGGCGCCGCAAGGATTGGGGCGAAGGCCTCGCGCGCAAGCCGTCGGGCGCCTTCGCCGAATATGAAGCCTGGCAGATGACCGGGGACAAGACCTGGCTCGAGAAGCTCCATGCCGACGCGATCCGCTCCAAGTCGCAGAATATGTACATGCAGACCGAGGGCCATTGGTGGACCGACCGGGTCGAGGCACCGAACGAGATCCTCCAGCGCGAGCGGCTCGGCGGAATCGCGCTGAAGCGCAACCAGACCTGGCCGGGCAATGCGGTGAGCTGGCGCTTCGCCGATCCCGACGGCGCCGAGCAGGTCGCCATCCTCATCCCCGGCGCGACGCCCGACCATTTCAAGGTGATCGCCTATAATATGAGCAATCGGGTCCAGCAGGCGGTGATGACCGGCTGGAACGTGACCGCGGGCATCTGGCGGATGAGCATCGGCGTCGACGCGAATGGCGACGACAAGGCCGACGGAATACTCGTGAGCCAGGACGTGCCGCTCGAACGCAGCGGCTCGGTCGCCCTGCGCTTCGCGCCGCGGCAGACGGTGATCATCGAGTTCACTCTGGCCAAGGCGGGCGTCCCGACCGAGCAGAGGCCGGACCTCGGCATCGGCGCCGACGATGTGCGGGTGAAGGGGAAGATTCTCTTCGTCACCGTCCACAGCCTCGGCGCCGTCGCCACGCCGGCGGGGCTTTTGCGCGTCGTCGATGCCGCCGGTCGCACGGTGGCGCGGGCGGACATCCCGCCATTGCCGGCTCCGCTCGACCTCATGCCCAAGACGGCCGAGGTGAAGCTGGCCCTGCCCGCGGGGCCCGGCCATGGCGGACAGGTGATCGTCAGTCTCCCCGGCGATGCGCCGGAGGTGACGAAGCTCAACAACGCGGTTCCGCTGCCGTGAGGCAATGGGCAGATCGGCCCGTTCATTCGCCGGTCCGTCGCGCTTTTCGAAGCCCGGCCCCGACACCCACCGCTTATCCGTAATCGACAGAATCGCTTTGTTCGGAATGGGTTAAGTATATAACGGTTCATCGTAAAAAAATAACGGTTCACCGCTGGACGGACAGGTCCGAATCGGGCATATCTCGCCGCAAAACAGGGAGTGGCGAGGATGCGTGGCTGGCTGGCTCGAGTCGCTTTTGTCCTTCCGCTCCTCGCGGCGATGACCGCGTCGGCGGATACGCCGCCGAGCCTGCTCAACGCCCAGCCGATCAATGATGCCGGCGCCATCGCCCGCTACCAGCTCCATTTCTCCGAGCCGATGGCACCGATCGGCGCCAATGCCGACGCGCCGATCAATATGGACTGCGCGGTCGGCGGATCCGGCCGCTGGATCGACCAGACGACCTTCGTCTGGGAGTTCGAGCATCCCTTGCCGGGCGGGATCACCTGCACCGCCCGGGTCAAGGCCGGCCTGAAGACCCTGTCCGGCCACACGATCACCGGCACCAATCCGATGGTGATCGACACTGGCGGGCCCTTCGCCCGCGCGGTGCTGCCGGACGCGGGCAATGACGAGATCGAGGAAGACCAGACCTTCTTCGTCGCCGTCAACGGCGCGGTCGATCGCGCCTCGATCGCCGCCAATGCCTATTGCACCGTCGACGGGATCGGCGAGCGGATCGCGGTCGACCTGCTGCCGCAAGCGATGGTCGCGGACGTGCTCTCGAAGATCGACAAATATGAACGCGGCCGCCTGCTCGACGAAGAGGGCGTGACCGGCGACGATTTGCCGGCCAATGCGCAGGAGCGGGCGCGGGCGCTCGCCAATATCGTCGCGCTGAAATGCCGCCGCCCGCTGCCGCCGGGGCGCGACATGGCCCTGGTCTGGGCGGGATCGATCCGCTCGCCCGCGGGCCGGATCGCGGGCGACGACAAGAGATTCGACTATACGGTGCGCAAGGAGTTCAGCGCCAAGCTCACCTGCTCGCGCGTCAATCCCCAGGCCGGCTGCGACCCGGTCGAGGCGATCAAGGTCGAGTTCAGCGCGCCGGTGCCGCGCGCGCAGGCGCTTGCCGCGCGGCTCGACGTCGGCAGCCGGCGTCTCTCGCCGGTCAACCCCGACGGCCATGACGCGACCCTGTCGGAAATCTCGTTCAAGCCGCCAGTCCCGCCGGCGATCACCGCGAAATTGATCCTTCCGCCCGACCTCAGGGACGAGAGCGGCCGCGCGCTCGCCAATGCCCGCCGCTTTCCGCTCGATTTCGCGATCGCCGAGGCGCCGCCTCTGGTGAAGTTCGCCGCGCCGTTCGGAATCCTCGAGGAGAAGCAGGGCGGCGTGCTTCCGGTGACGGTTCGCGGGGTCGAGCCGAGCCTGCGCGCGAAGGTGAGCGGCGTCGTCGGCGGCACTTCGCGTATCGACGGCGACGACGGCACGATCGCGAGCTGGGTGCGCCGAGTCATCAAGGCGCAGGACGACGATTATCGCGACGAAGGACCGGACAAGCACAAGATCACCGTCAACCATACCGGCGACACGCCTCTGCTGAACGGGGCCGGCGTCCGGCCGACGCGGCTCGTCCTCCCCGCCGGCGGCAAGCCGTTCGAGGTGGTGGGAATCCCGCTGACGAAGCCCGGTTTCTACGTCGTCGAGCTGGCGAGCCCGGTGCTCGGCCGCGCGTTGCTCGGCCGGCCGGCGACGCGTTATGTCGACGCGGCCGCTCTGGTCACCGACATGTCGGTCCATTTCAAATGGGGGCGGGGCGCCTCGCTCGTCTGGGTGACCTCGCTCGACGAAGGCACGCCGGTCCCCGGCGCCAGCATCCGAATCACCGACAGCTGCACCGGCAAGCCGCTCGCGACCGGCACGACCGACCGTTTCGGGCGGCTGATGGTCCAGGGCGGCCTTCCCGAACCCAACACCGCCGCGCGCTGCGAGGGCGAGCAGGATGCCGCCCACCCCCTGATGGTCTCGGCGCGCAAGGACGGCGATTTCTCCTTCGTGCTGACCAATTGGGGCGAGGGTATCCGCCCGTTCGACTTCGACCTTCCTTATGGCTGGGAGGCGGCGCAGCCTCTGCTCCGCACCATCTTCGACCGCACCCTGCTGCGCGCCGGCGAGACCCTGCACATGAAGCATGTCTACCGGCTGCCGACGCCGTCGGGTTTCCGCTCGGGCGGTGCGGCCACGGGCACGCTTGTTCTTCAGCATCGCGGCTCCGACACGAGCTTCGAGCTTCCGCTGTCGCTCGACGCCGGGGGCATAGGCGAGAATGAATGGACCCCGCCCAAGGGCAGCCCGATGGGCGATTACGACGTCAGCGCCAAGATCGGCGACACGATTATCCCGACCGGCCAGAGCTTCCGCCTCGACGAATATCGACTGCCGACGATGCGGGCGAGCGTGAGCGGCCCCAAGCAGCCGCAGGTGCGTCCCAAGCAGGTGCCGGTCGACCTCTATGTCGGCTATCTGTCGGGCGGCGGATCGGCGCGCGCGCCGGTCCAGCTTCGCACCGCCTACCAGGTCTATTCCGACCAGCCCGACGGCTGGGACGGCTGGACCTTCGGCGGCGACGACGTTCGCGAAGGCACGGTGCCGCTCGACGACGACAATGAGGATGCGAACCAGGCGCCGCTTCCCGAAGCCTCGACCGTGCCGCTGACGCTCGACGCCCATGGCGCGCTCCGTACCAATGTCGAAATGCCGTCGCTGCCCGACGGCGCGCTGATGATGCTCGAGATGGATTATCAGGATGCGGACGGCGAGACGCTGACCGCCTCCGGCGCGATCCGCATCTACCCCGCGGCCGTCCGGCTCGGGATCAAGCCCGACGGCTGGCTGCAGCGCCAGGGCGACCTCCGCCTCAACCTCGTCGCGCTCGGGCTCGACCGCAAGCCGATCGCGGGCCAGCATATCCGGGTCCAGCTCTATACGCGCGAGATATTGTCGGCCCGGCGGCGGCTGATCGGCGGCTTCTACGCCTTCGACAACAGCGCCAAGACGACGAAGATCGACGCCGATTGCTCGACCAGCACGGATTCCCAGGGGCTCGCCGAATGCAGGCTCGATCCGGGAGTCTCGGGCGAGGTGATCGCGGTCGCGACGACCGAGGATTCGAACGGGAATGTCGCCCGCGCCGTCACCTCCGTCTATCTTGCCGGCGACAATGACTGGTGGTTCGGCGGCGACAATGGCGACCGCATGGACATCATCCCCGATTCCAAATCCTATCACGCCGGCGACGTCGCCCATGTCCAGGTGCGCATGCCGTTCCGCAGCGCGACGGCTTTGGTCACGGTCGAGCGGGAAGGGGTGCTCTCCTCCTTCGTCACCGCCGTTTCCGGCAAGGATCCGGTGATCGCGGTGCCGATGAACGGCGCCTACGCGCCCGACGTCTACATCTCGGTGATGGCGGTCAGGGGCCGGATCGCCGGCTGGCGATTGTGGCTCGCCGATTTCGCGCGGCGATGGCATCTGCCCTTCTTCCAGGACGCGGCCTATCCGACCGCGACCGTGGATCTCGCCAAGCCGAGCTACCGGATCGGAATCGCCAAGGTGGCGGTCGGCTGGGAGGCGCACCAGCTCCGCGTCGCGGTCCGCGCCGAGCGCGAGACCTATCATGTCCGCGACCAGGCGCGGGTCGGCGTTCGCGTGGTCGGGCCCGACGGCAAGGCGCCGCAATCGGCCGAGATCGCCTTCGCCGCGGTCGACGAGGCCCTGCTCCAGCTCGCGCCCAACGACAGCTGGAAATTGCTCGACGCGATGATGGACGAAAGGCCGCTCTCGGTCCTGACCTCGACCGCGCAGATGCAGGTGGTCGGCAAGCGCCATTATGGGCGCAAGGCACTGGCGACCGGCGGCGGCGGCGGCGGCGACCTCTCGGCCTTGACCCGCGCCGATTTCCGGCCGGTGCTGTTGTGGAAGGGGCGGGTGCCGCTCGATTCGCAAGGCCGCGCCTTCCTGACCGTGCCGCTGGCGGATTCGCTCTCCTCCTACAAATTGGTCGCGATCGCGACCGCGGGCGACGATCTGTTCGGCACGGGCAGTACGACGATCCGGACGGTGCAGGATCTGAGCCTCTATTCGGGCGTGCCGCCTCTGGTCCGCACCGGCGACTATTTCGGCGCCCTGTTCACGCTTCGAAACGGAACCGACCATCCCATGAAGGTCACCGCGACCGTCGACCTGCAGCCGGCGGTGGCGAAGGGGCCGCCGCTCACCGTCACCATCCCGGCCGGAAGTGCCGCTCCGGTGGTGTGGAGGCTGACCGCGCCTCCGGGGGTGGACAAATTGCACTGGACCGTCTCCGCCCGCTCGTCCGACGGCCGCTCGACAGACAGGATCGCGGTCGACGAGCAGGTCGTGCCGGCCGTGCCCGAGGATGTCTGGGGCGCGACCTATCTGAATATCGGCAGCGGCATCTCGGTGGCGGTCGGGGCCCCTCCGGGCGCCCTGCCCGGCCGCGGCGGGGTCGAGGTCGCGCTCTCGGCCTCGCCGGCGCCGCCTCTGGCCGGCGTGCGCGCCTATATGCTGGCCTATCCGTTCAACTGCTTCGAGCAGCGCCTGTCCAAGGCGGTGGCGCTGGACGACCGCAAGGCATGGGACCAGCAGGTGGGCGATCTTCCCACCTACATGGCGCCGAACGGGCTGCTTCGTTACTGGCCGAGCGACAACGCGCCGGGATCGATCGCGCTTACCGCCTACGCGCTCTCGATCACCGCCGAGGCCGGCCTGCCCTGGCCCGACGCCGCCAAGGCCAAAATGATCGACGCGATGAAATCGGTGGTCGACGGCCGGCTCAACGAGGAAGGGCAGGCGCCGAACGATGCGCGGCTGCTCCGCCTCGCGGCCGCGGCAGCGCTCGCCCGCAACGGCGCCGCGACTCCGGCGATGATCGGCCAGGTCGCGATCCCGCTCGAGAACATGCCGACGGTGACGCTCGCCGACTGGATCATGACGCTCGACCGCACGCCCGGCGCCGATCCGCGCCTCGCTGCGACGGCCTTGGCGACGCTTCGAGGCCGCATCGTCTATGAAGGCTCGCGGCTCGACATCCAGGATTGGCAGCTTGCGCCCTGGTGGATGATGGTCAGCGACGACGAGATGGCGCTGAAGGCCGTGCTCGCCGTTACCGGCCGCCGCGGCTGGGAGCAGGACGTGCCGCGGATGATGATCGGCGCCGCCCTGCGCCAGCGCCGGGGCCATTGGGACACGACTCCGGCCAATGCCTGGGGCACGATCGCGGTGCGCCGCTTCAACGCGGCCTATCCGGCGGCGAGCACCGGCCTGACCACGGCACGGCTCGGCAGCCTCGTCCTCACCTCGCAAATGCCGCAGTCGGCTCCGATCCGCTTTCCTTTGCCGTCGGCGCATTCGGCCCTGTTGCTGTCGCACAGCAGCGCGCCGGGGCCGTGGGCGATGGTTCAGGTGCGCGCGGCCGTGCCGCTCAAGGCGCCCAGCTTCGCCGGCTATCGGGTGACCCGCGAGGTCAGCTTCCTCCAGCGGCGGCAGCCGAACCAGGTCAGCCGCGGCGACGTGCTCAAGGTGCGCATCACGATCGATGCGCCGGTCGACCGGACCTGGGTGGTGGTCGAGGATCCGATCCCGGCCGGCGCCTCGATCGTCAGCGGCGGCGGCAACCAGTCGGCCTTGCTCTCGGCCAAGGCCGAGGGCGGCACGCTCTGGCCCGATTATGTCGAGCGCGGCTTCGATGCCTGGCGCGGCTATTTCGGCTGGCTGCCGCAGGGCCGGACGATCGTCGAATATGCGGTTCGGATCAACGGCGCGGGGCGCTTCCAGCTTTCGCCGACCCGGGTGATCGCCATGTATTCGCCCGACATCCACGCCTCGCTTCCGAACGCGCCGCTGGCGGTCGCGCAATGATCCGGAACGCCCGGCAGTGGCTGAGGCGGCGGCCGTTCCTGGTGCTGGCCGTCCTGCTGCTGATCCCGGCAGGGCTCGGCCTCTGGACCCGGCCGCCCCCCATGCCCTCCTATGACGAGGCGCGCGCCGCCTGGCGGCCGAGCGAGGCATGGCTTCGCGACCGCAACGGCCGGCTGCTGCAGACGGTGCGGATCGACTTCGCGGTGCGGCGGCTCGACTGGGTGCCGCTCGCCCGCATCGCGCCGTCGGTGCGGACGGCGGTGGTCGCGTCGGAGGACAAGAGATTCGCGATGCATGGCGGCGTCGACTGGCGCGGCCTCGCCGGCTCCGCCTGGGCCGGGTTGCACGGCCGGCGCACGCGCGGGGCAAGCACGATCACGATGCAGCTCGCCGGCTTCCTCGCGCCGGAGCTTGGCGGACCCGGCGCGCGCGGGCTTCGCGACAAGCTCCGCCAGATCCGCGCCGCGCGCGACATCGAGGCGCGCTGGAGCAAGGACCAGATCCTCGAAGCCTATCTCAACCTCGCTACCTTCCGCGGCGAGACGCAGGGGATCGGCGCCGCCTCGCGCGCCTTGTTCGGCAAGGCGCCCGACGCGCTTGGGGCCGACGATTCCCTGCTGCTCGCCGCCTTGCTTCCGGCGCCCCAGGCCGATCCGACCAACGTCGCCCGCCGCGCCTGCCGGATCGGCGGAGTCGCCGACTGCACGACGATGATCGCCGAGGCCGAGGCGATGACCGGCCCCAATCGCCGCCTCGCCGACGATCCCGGCCTCGCGCCGCATCTCGCCTACAAATTGCTCAGGCATCCGGGGGAGACGGTCCGGACGACGATCGACATAAGCGTCCAGCAGCTCGCGCTCGGCGCATTGCGGCGGCAGTTGATGGGGCTCGGCGACCGCGCCCGCGACGGCGCGGTCTTGGTGGTCGACAACCGGACGGGAGATGTCCTCGCCTATGTCGGCGGCGCCGGCGGAAGCTCGACCGCGCCCGACGTCGACAATGCCGATTCCTACCGCCAGGCGGGATCGACGCTGAAGCCCTTCCTCTACGGCCAGAATATCGAGCGCGGCTTCCTCACCCCAGTCTCGATCCTCGAGGACAGCCCGGTCCAGCTCGACACCGCCTCGGGTCTCTACGTGCCCAAGGATTACGACCATGTCTTCAAGGGGCCGGTCAGCGTCCGGACCGCGCTCGCCGGATCGCTCAACGTGCCGGCGGTGCGGGCGTTGCTGCTCGACGGCGTCGACGATTTCCGCGACCGGCTCTGGGACATGGGCTATCGCGGCCTGACCGAGGACGGCGATTATTACGGCTACAGCCTCGCTCTGGGCTCGGCCGAGGTGACGTTGCTCCAGCAGGCCGCCGCCTATCGCGCGCTCGGCGACGGCGGTCGCTTCATGCCATTGCGGCTGCGCGCCGACGATCCGGCCGGCGAGCGCCGCGCCGTGATGGATCCGGCCGCCGCCTGGATCGTCGCCGACATGATGGCCGACGCCGACGCGCGCGCCGTCACCTTCGGCCTCGATTCCGCGCTTCGCCTGCCTTTCTGGGCGGCGGCGAAGACCGGCACGTCGAAGGCGATGCGCGACAATTGGTGCGTCGGTTTCTCGGATCGATTCACCGTCGCCGTCTGGGTCGGCAATGCGGAGGGGGACAGCATGACCCGGGTCTCGGGAACCACGGGCGCGGCGCCGGTCTGGCGCGAGATGATGCTCGCGCTCCACCGCGGCCTGCCGAGCCGCCAGCCGCCGCGCCCGGCGGGCATCGACACGCGGCCAATCGTCTTCGCCGACGCTATCGAGCCGGCGCGGTCCGATTATTTCCTCCACGGCACCGCCCAGGCGCGGATCGGCAACGCCCCGCCGGCCGCGCGCCGGCCGAGGATCGTCAGCCCGGTCGCGGGCACCGTCTATGCGCTCGATCCGGACATTCCGGTCGGGAGCCAGCGAATCCGCATCGCCACGGTCGGCGCGGTCTCGGGCGAGCATATCCAGCTCGACAATCGCGATCTCGGCCCCGCCGAGGCCGGCCCGGAAGTGCTGCCCGGGCCGGGCCCGCACCGCCTTGCTCTGGTCGATTTGTCGGGCCATATCCTCGACCGCAGCCTGTTCACCGTCCGCTGAAGCGATTGACCGCCGCCGCCCGTCTCCGGCAGGAGCGACATGTGGACGATGCCGATCTCGCCCCAATGATGCGCTTCGCCGAACGGCTCGCCGACGCCGCCCGGGCCGAGACGCTGAAGCGCTGGCGCACCGGCTGCGCCGCCGCCGACAAGAATCAGGGCGGCGCCTGGGACCCGGTCACCGAAGCCGACCGCGAGGCCGAGCAGGTGATGCGCCGGCTGATCGAGGCGGACTATCCCGATCACGGCATCCAGGGCGAGGAATTCGGAGACAGAGCGGGGCAGGGCCGCTGGTGCTGGAGCCTCGATCCGATCGACGGCACCCGCTCCTTCGTCTGCGGCCTGCCGAGCTGGACGACATTGATCGCCCTGCTCGAGGACGGGCGCCCGGTCCTGGGGATCATCGACGCGCCGGCCTTGGACGAACGTTATGCCGGACCCGGCTCGGCGCAGGCGACCAGCGGCTGCATCGCACTGGCCGAGGCGCGGCTGTCGACCACCGATCCCTATCTCTTTTCCGATGCCGAAGCCGAAGCCTGGAACCGCGTCCGCCGCCAGGTCCGCACCACCCGCTACGGCCTCGACGGCTACGGCTATGCCCGTGTCGCTTCGGGCTCGCTCGACCTCGTCATCGAATCCGGTCTCAAGCCGCATGATTACAATGCCCTCATCCCCGTCGTGCGGGCCGCCGGCGGCATGATCGGCGACTGGGAAGGCGGCGAGGATTTTTCGCCCGGCCGGGTGATCGCGGCAGCGACGCCGCGGCTCTACCACGCCGCCGTCGAGGCCGCGCACTCATAAACCGGTCCTGACCCGGGATCCGCTTTCCTTGCCCGCTCGCTCGCCGCCTTCTTCCGATCTTCATAAGGTCGACTTGTCGAACGCGCCCGCACATTGATTGTCGCCCGCCGGCGCGTTCGGCTAGAGAAGGCCCATGCCGACCGACATCGATCGCGTACCGACCGTCATCGATCCACTCGCGCTCAGCCGGGCGGTGACCGAGGCATATCGGAACGTCTCGCTCGGAGCGGTCAACGATCATGAGGTTCGGCTGAGCGTCATGACCGGCCAATTTCGCTGGCACCGGCATCCGGATTCGGACGAGACCTTCCTGGTCGTGGACGGCGAGCTGGTCATCGAATTTCCGGACCGTGAAATGGTGATCAAGCCCGGGCAGCTCGCCACCGTGCCCGCGGGCACGCTCCATCGGACCCGCCCGGTCGGGGAAAGGTCCGTCAACCTTACCTTCGAGCGGGCAGGCGCGGAGACCATCTTCGAAGACTGATCCCGAACGCGCCGCTGCCGCGCGGCAGCTTGTCGCGATGCGTGCGTCGTCCCGGGTCGAGCCCGCGGCACGAGGCAGGTGGATCAGGCTTTGTGCCGCGCCTGCAGCACGGCGATCACGTCGTTCCAGCCGAACCCCTTCGTCTCCATCAGCACCGCCAGATGGTAGAGCAGGTCCGCTACCTCCTCGGCGCAGCCGGCGGCGTCCCTTGTGATTGCGGCGAGGGCGACTTCGACGCCTTCCTCGCCGATCTTCTGGGCGATGCGGGCCGAACCTTCGGCGGCGAGGCGGGCGCTGTAGCTGGCGGGGTCGCCGGAGGCGATTCGGCCTGCGACGATCGTCGACAGATCGGCGAGCCATCCCGGCCCTTTCGTCGCGCCGCCGAAGCAGCTCCGGGTGCCGAGATGGCAAATCGGACCTTCCGGATCGGCTCGAATTAGGAGGGCGTCGCCGTCGCAATCCTCGTGGATGGACGCGACGCGCAGGCGATTGCCGCTGGTCTCGCCTTTCTGCCAGAGCCGGCCTTTGGAACGGCTGAAGAAGGTCGCGAATCCGCTCTCAAGCGTCGCCAGCAGTGCCTTCTCGTTCATATAGCCGAGCATCAGCAGGGCGCCGCTCGTCCGGCCCTGGACGACGGCGGGGAGGAGGCCGTCCATCTTCTCCCAGGCGAGGCCGGCGACCTCCGCCTCGCTCAGCGGCGCATTTCGATCCCGCATCGCGAGAGCTCCTCCTTGAGATGGGGGATGGAAATGATGCGATCGTGGAAGATGGTCGCCGCCAGCGCGCCGCTCGCGCCGGCCCATTGGAAGGCGTCGTAGAAATGCTCGGGCGTGCCGGCGCCGCCCGAAGCGATGACCGGCACCGTCACCTTTTCCACCACCGCGCGGATATGCTCGATGTCGTAGCCGTTGCGGACGCCGTCCTGCTGCATGCAGTTGAGCACGATCTCGCCGGCGCCGCGATCGACCGCCTCGCGCGCCCAGTCGAGCGTCAGCCGCCCGGAATCGCGGATCGTGTCGGGCGAGCCTGTATATTGCTTCACGCGATAGGTACCGTCCTCGCCGCGCAGGCTGTCGACGCCGAGCACGACGCACTGGGTGCCGAAGGCATGGGCCAATTCGCCGATCAGCGCCGGCCGCTCGAGCGCGGGCGAGTTGACCGAGATCTTGTCGGCGCCCGCTTCGAGGCAGGCGGCGGCCTGCTCGACATTGCGGATGCCGCCGGCGACGGCGAAGGGGATGTCGATCAGCCGGCCGACGCGGCGCACCCATTGATAATCGAGGCTGCGCCCTTCGGCGCTTGCGGTAATGTCGTAGAAGACGAGCTCGTCGGCGCCCTCGTCGCGATAGCGCATCGCCTGCTCGACGATGTCGCCGGCGTCGCGATGGTCGCGGAAGCGGACGCCCTTGACGACGCGGCCGTCCTTCACGTCGAGGCAGGGGATGATCCTATGCGCAGGCACGAAGCGCCTCCGCGAGCGGGATTCGGCGCTCCCACAGCGCCTTGCCGACGATCGCTCCGGCGGCGCCGGCGTCACGGACGCGGTCGAGATCGCCGAGGCTTGCGACGCCGCCCGAGGCCTGGAGCGCGAGATGGGGCAGGGCGGAGGCGGCGCTGGCGATCAGGTCGAGATTGGGCCCCGAAAGCATGCCGTCGCGCGAAATGTCGGTGACGAGGAGATGGCGCGCGTCCGGATAGAGCGCGGCGACGTCCCACAGGCTGCGGCCCGAGCCTTCGGTCCAGCCGCGGGTGGCGACGACCGGCTCGCCCGCCTCGATCCGCACGTCGAGCGCGAGGGTGATGCGGCCGCCGCCGAAACGGTCGAGCAAGGCGGCCATTGTCTCCGGATCCTCGACGGCGAGACTGCCGATCACGACGCGCTGGACGCCGGCATCGAACATGCGCGCAAGCCGATCGGCGGTGCGGAAGCCGCCGGCGACTTGCAAATTCAACTTGCCGTTGCGCGCGAGGGTGGCGAGGAGGTCGTGCTGCGCGGGTGCGCCGGCGCGGGCGCCATCGAGATCGACGACATGCGCCCATTCGGCGCCGGCCTCGGCGAAGCCGGCGAGCGCTTCGGCCGGGTCGTCCGAATAGATTGTCGCATCGTCGAACCGGCCCTGCGCCAGGCGCACGACGCGGCCGCCCATCAGGTCGATGGCGGGATAGAGGATCATCGGTCGAGAAAGGCCCTGAGGAAGCGCGCGCCGGCTTCGCCCGACCGCTCGGGATGGAATTGCGCGCCGATGCGATTGGCGCTGCGCACGGCAGCCGGAATCTCGCGTCCGTAATCGGCGCTCGCCGCGGTCTCAGGTCCGACATCGCAGGCAAAACCGTGCGCGAAATAGACATAGTCGCCGTCGCGGAGGCCTAGGCTTTCGTCACGCACCGAGAGGCGGCTCCAGCCCATATGCGGCACCGGCCGGCCCTCCGCCGGCTCCAGCGCGCGGACTCGGCCGGGGATGAGGCCGAGGCACGGCGTGTCGTCCTCGTCGCTCGCCTCGAACAGGAGCTGCATGCCGAGACAGATGCCGAGCAGAGGCTGCTTCAAGTCGCGCAATGTGCCGCCGAGCCCGCGCGCCGCGATCTCGGCCATCGCATGGCCGGCGGCGCCGACGCCGGGAAGGACCACCTTGTCCGCGCCCGTTACGGCTTCCGTGTCCGAGGTGACTTCGGGCGCGAGGCCGAAACGCTCGAAGGCAATGCCGATCGAGCCGACATTGCCGTAGCCGAGATCGACGATGGCGAGCCTCACAGCACGCCCTTCGTGCTCGGCACGGCCTGGCCGCCGCCTTCGCGCGCCACCGCCTGGCGCAGCGCGCGTCCGAACGCCTTGAAGCAGGCCTCGGTCTTGTGATGGTCGTTCTCGCCGGTCACCTTGACGTGGATCGCCGCGCCCAGGCTGTCGGCGAGCGAGCGGAAGACGTGGGCGGTCATCTCGGTCGGCCAGGTGCCGATATGGCTCGCCTCGAAACTGCCTTCGAACCGGCTGTAGGGGCGGCCGGAGAGATCGATCAGCACCTGCGCCTCGGTCTCGTCCATCGGCAAAGCGAAGCCGAAGCGGCCGATCCCGCGCCGCGCGCCCAGGGCCCTGGCGAGCGCCGTGCCGAAGGCGAGCGCGCAATCCTCGATGCTGTGATGGGCGTCGATCTCCAGATCGCCCTGGCAGGCGAGCAGGAGGGAGAAGCCGCCATGCGCCGCCACCTGGTCGAGCATATGGTCGTAAAAGCCGATGCCGGTCGCGATCCGCCGCGGCTCGGCCCGGTCGAGGTCGACGGCGACGGCGATCTTTGTCTCCTTCGTCTCGCGCACGATCTCGCCGCGCCGCTCGGCAAGGCGCGTTTCATTGATGCCGAAAGCCGCGAGCGCGGCTTCGTTCTCCGCCTCCGCCCCGATCGTCAGCCGCACGCCGCCCGGCGCCGCATTGGGCCGGAAACGGACGCGGATGCCGAGTGAATGCAGCTTTTTCGCCAGTGCCTCCGGTTCCCCGACTTCGAGGAACAGGAAATTGCCGCCGCCGCTGCGCACGCTCTTCACCAGCGGCGAGCGCGCGAGGACCGACGCCAGCCGCTCCCGTTCAACCTTGATCCGCTCGATCCTCTGCTGGTGGATCGGCCGGCGCGCCGGGGTCAGCGCCGCCATCGCCGCCTCGATCGAGAGGGTCGGGAGCGGGTAGGGCGGCAGCGCACGCGCCGCGATCGCCGCCAGCTCCGGCTCGGCGATCAGGCCGCCGATCCGCGCGCCGGCAAGGCCGAACGCCTTGGAGAGGGTCTTCAGCACGACCAGGTTGGGCCGTTTCACCGCTTCCGCGGCGAGGCTGGGCGCGTCGGCGAAGTCGAGATAGGCTTCGTCGAGGACGAGGATGGTCTCGGGCAGCGCCTCGGCAACGCGCGCTATGTCGGCGGCCGGGATGAGGTTGCCGGTCGGATTGTTGGGCGAGCAGAGGAAGGCGAGCTTCAGATTCGTCTCGCCCGCCATCGCGGCGAGGAAGGCGTCGGCGTCGAAATCGAAATCCGCGTCGAGCCGCGCCTCGACCACCCGCGCGCCCTGAAGTTGCGCGAAATGGGCGTAGGCCGAGAAGGTCGGCTGGCAGATGGCCACCGCATCCTCGCCCGGCCGGCAGAAAGTGCGGACGAGGATGTCGATCGCATCGTCGGCGCCGCGGGTGACGACCAGCGACTCCGGCGCGACTCCGTAGAGCGCCGCCATCGCCTGGACGAGGCGGGCGGGGCGCGGCTCGGGATAGCGGTTGACTCCGGCGGCGAGCGCGCCGCCGCCGAGCGGCGGAAAGGGATTTTCGTTGGCGTCGAGCTTGATCGCTTCCGATCCGAAGACATGGTTCGCATTGGCGGCGATGTCGAAGGGCGGCAAAGCGAGGATTTCGGGCCGGGCGAGGCGGGCGGCGAGCGAGGTCATGCGGCGCTCTCCTCGAGCCGGGCCTCGGCGGCGCGGGCATGGGCTTCGAGCGCCTCCAGCCGGGCGAGCGCGGCGGCGGGGCCGGCGATACGCAGCGCCGCTTCGCGCGTTACGCTCTGGACGCTGATCGCCTTCAGAAAGGTGAAGACCGAGACGCCGCCCCAGGCGCGCGCCGCGCCGTCGGTCGGGAGGACGTGGCTCGAGCCGGCGAGATAGTCGCCGAACGTCTCGGCCGCGAGGCACCCCGCGAAGATCGCGCCGGCATTGCGGATTCGGGCAACCAGGGGATCGGGATCCGCGACCGCGAGCGAGAGGTGCTCGGGCGCATAGGCGTTGGCGATCTCCACCGCTTCGTCGAGGTCGGCGGCGAGAAGGATTCGGGCATGTGCAAGCGAGGCCTGGGCGGTCGCGCGGCGCGGCAGCGTGTCGAGCTTCGCACGCACCTCGGCGGCGACGCGTTCCGCGAGGGCGGGAAAGGGGGTGACGAGCAGGACCTGGGCTGAGGCATCATGCTCGGCCTGGCTCAGCAGGTCGGCGGCGACCATCGCCGGATCGGCGCTTTGGTCGGCGATCACCATCAATTCGCTCGGCCCGGCCGGCATGTCGACGGCCGGCCCTTCGGGGAGCGTCGAGACACGGGTCTTCGCCTCGGCGACCCAGGCATTGCCCGGCCCGCAAATCTTGTCGACGCGTGGAATGTCGCCGGCGCCGAAGGCAAGCGCGGCCACCGCCTGCGCGCCGCCCGCGGTCCATATGGAGTCGATCCCGCAAAGTTCGGCGGCGAGCGCGATGACCGGATCGAGCCCACCGTCCGCCCGCGGGGGCGTCACCGCGACCAGCTCGCGAACGCCGGCGGCGCGGGCGGGGAGGGCAAGCATCAAGAGGGTCGAGAAAAGCGGCGTCTTCCCGCCCGGAACGTAGAGGCCGACCCGGTCGATCGCGCGCCAGATCTTGCGGACGACAAGCCCGGGCATCGTCTCCAGCGCATGCTCGGCGGGAAGGCTGCCTTCATGGAAGGCCGCGATATTGCGCGCGGCAAGCGCGATCGCCTCGATCTGCTCCGGCGCGAGCGTCCGCCGCGCCTCGGCGGCGATCGGCGCGACGGCGACGCGCCGCGGCATCGCGCCGTCGATCCGCTCGGCCTGTTCGCACAGGCCTTGCCAGCCGCGCGCCCGCACATCGTCGACGATCGCGCGCACGGCCGATTGCAAGGCCGCATCGCTGCGCTGCGCCGGCCGCGCCAGCGCCTCGGCGCGCGCGTCGCCGTCGAGACGGGACCAGTCGAGACTCTTCACAACATCATCTTTTCGATCGGGACGACGAGGATGGCGGAGGCGCCGGCCTGCTTCAATTTCTGCAAAGTCTCCCAGAAGACCGATTCCTGGCAGACGGCGTGGACCGCGAAATGACCTGGCCGCCCGTGCAGCGGAACGATCGTCGGCGCCTCCGCGCCGGGCAGGATGGCGGTGATCTTCGCAAGCGACTCTTCGGTCGCGTTGAGCATGATATATTTGGAATCGCGAGTCGCCAGCACGCCTTCGATCCGGCTCACCAAAGGCGCGACGAAAGGTGCCTTCGCCTCGGGCAGCGGACGGCCGGTGCGGACGAGCAAAGCCTCGCTGTCGAGCACCGTCTCCACCGCCTTCAGCCGGTTCGCCTCCAGCGTCGAACCGGTCGAGACGAGATCGCAGATGAAATTCGCGACTCCGAGCCGCGGCGCAAGCTCGACCGCGCCGTTCATCTCGACGATCGCGGCGGCCACGCCCTTTTCGTCGAGGAAGCGCCGGAGCAGGCGCGGATAGGAGGTTGCGATGCGCGCCCCAGCCAGCGAATCCGCCCCGCGATAGTCCACATTCTCCGGCGCCGCGATGCGCAGGCTGCAGCGGCCGAAGCCGAGCCGCGCAAGGACCTCCAGCCCCTTGTCCGGCTCGCCCAGCGCGAATTCCTCGAGCACGTTGGCGCCGACGATTCCGAGCTCGCACACCCCATCGGCGACGAAGGTCGGGATATCGTCGTCGCGGACGAACATCAGGTCGGCGGGGAAATTGTCGATCGGCGCGGTCAGATCGTTGCGGCCGCTGCGGATGCGCAGCCCCGCCTCGCGCAGCAGGCCGCGGCTGTCGTCGGAAAGCCGGCCGGATTTCTGGATCGCGATGTGGAGGCGCGATTCGTCGATCAGCATGATGCGCCGCCCTCGCCGTCCGCAAGCGCGTCGAGCGCGCGCCGATAGCCCCGGTTCGGCTCCTGCCGCAGGAAGCGCGCGACCCGAACGATCGTCGTCGTGCTGACCCCGGTCGCATCGTGGATCTCGCGATAGGAGAGATCGCTGTCGTCGAGCAGCCGCGCGACATGCCAGCGCTCGGCGAGCGTCCGGACCTCGGCCGGCGTACAGAGGTCGGCGAGCAGACGCCCCATCTCCCCTGCATTTCGCGGCGTCAGCAGGGCGGCGCAGAGATCGGCGCAGAGCGCAATGGGATCGCGCGTCGGGGCTGGCCGGCTTTGAAGGTCGAGCTTCATTTCGTTACACCGTGTTAAAACGCTGTAACGCATCTAGAGCCCGGCAGGGCCGGGATCAAGCCCTTCGCGAAAGACCGTGCAAAAAAGAAGAGCTCCGGTCCCTGGCCGGACCGGAGCTCTCCTCATCGCCGGAAGCACGTCCCCCACGACGGCTCTGGACGGCCGCGGGAGCGTCCGGCGGCGGGGTCGCCTTGGACGCTTCGTGGTTAATATTGAGTGTGCGTAACGACCTTCCCCGGCATTTGGGCCATTTCAGGCCCTTCAAAGCCCCAGATTGCCCCATTTCGGGTCTTTCCCGATCCACCTTTCGCGGTTATCCTGCAAATTCACGTCCTCGGCTGTCATATAAGAGGAGTTGCGGGTTGTATCCGCTGAGGACCCGAATCTGGAGGTTCCCGGGTGACCGCCATTTTTCAGCTTTTGCGCGAAAATGCGACGACGGCTCCGCTGAGCCTGATCCAGGATTTCGTCGCCGCCGCCGGCGAGACCGACGACATGACGGGCCTCAGGGAGCTGATCGACGACGCGACCACGGCCCTCGGCTTCGATTATTATGCGATCGTGCACCATATCAATTTCGGAACGCCGTCCCGGCACGTGCGGCTCTCAAACTATCCGCTCGAATGGCTCGCTTATGTGCGCGAGCAGCCGCGCCTCGCCGATCCGGTGATCCGCGCCGCGGAGCGCAGCTCGAGCGGATTCAAATGGGACCGGCTCGAGCGGCTGGTGGCGCTGACCAAGGCGGAGCAGGAATATATGCGTCGCGCCGCGCGTTACGGGATCGCACAAGGCTATACGGTGCCGAACCACGTCCCGGGCGAGCGCCTCGGCTCGTGCAATTTCGTCGTCCGGGCCGATAGCGAGTTTCCCGATGCCAACGTCTCGGCGGCGCAGGCGCTCGGCAATTTCGCCTTCGAGGCCGCACGCCGCTTGCTCTCCGAAGGTGACGAGCCGAGCGAGAATTGGGTGGTGCCGGCGCCGCTTTCGGACCGGCAGCGCGAATGCCTGCTCTTCGTCGCCAAGGGCAAGAGCGATTCGATCATCGGCCAATTGCTCAACATCAAGCCGCGCACGGTGAACGAGCATATCGAGGCCGCGAAGAAGCGCTATTCGGTGGCGACGCGCTCGCAGCTTCTCGTCCGCGCCCTGTTCCGAAGCGAGATCTGCTTCTCCGAAGTTCTCTAGGGCCCGGACCCTAGGCGTCTTCAGCCTTTTGCCCGCGGCTCGAGCGCGATTCGCAGGCCGCCGCGCGGGCGGCAATTGGGCCAATGATACCAGATTGGCGGATCGCGATCGGCGAGCACGAGCCTGTGGCTTTCGAGAAGGTGCCGAAGCAGGGCGCGGATCTGCAGATAAGCGAAATTGGCGCCGAGGCAGCCATGGGCGCCGCCGCCGAACGGCACGAAGGCGAAGCGGTGCCGCGCCCGCGCCTCTTCGGGCCGGAACCGCGACGGATCGTAGCGCTCCGGCTCCCGCCAGATGTCCGCAAGCAGGTGGGTCAGCATCGGATTGGCGCCGACGATCGTGCCGGCGGGGAAATCGTGGCCGGCGAAGCCGACGTCGCGGATCGCGCGCCGCCACAGGACCGGCGCCGCCGCGTTGAGCCGCAGCGCCTCCTTGACCGCCCATTCCGCCTGCTCGCAACGCGCGACGTCGGCAAGATTCATCGCATTCCGGTCGGGAATCGCCTCGCAAAGCTCCTGCCGGACCCGTTCCTGCCATTCGGGATGGCGCGCGAGATAATAAAGGGTCGAGACCGTGCCCGACGACAAAGCGTCGAACGAGGCGGCGATGACGAAGGTGAGATGACCGATCATCTCCTCCTCGTCGAGCAGGCCGGCCTCGCGCATCCGCACCAAAACGGCGAGCAGATCCTTGCGCTCGGGCGCGATCTCGGCGCGCAGCATCGGCCGGATCAAGGCCGTCACGTGCCGCCGCGCCCAGCCGGCGCGCCATTCCGAATTGCCGGGAAAGGGCGTGGTCACGACCGAGGTCGCCGAGCGCATGAGATAGCGGAAGGCGAGCAGGTCGTCGCGCGTCGCCCGCGCGGATTCGCGCCCGAGGAATGTCTCATAGCCGTTGGCGAAGGTCAGGTGCTGGGCGAATTCATAGACGTCCGTCGTGCCGCCGAACCAAGCCCGCGAAAGCCGGGCGATATTCCGGGTGAAGACCTGAAGATAATGGCTGAGCTGGTCCTGCTTGAAGGCGGAGGCGATCAGCCTCCGGTGCCATTGATGGTCGTCGCCGTCGCGAAGGATCAGGCCGCCGTCGAAATGGCGTCCGAAGACCGGCTTCCAGCCGCCGCGTGAGGAGAAATTGCCCGCCTGGTCGAACAGCACGAACTCGTTCGCCTCGGGCCCGATCAGCTGCACGTTCCAATTGCCGCAGGCGTGGAACCGATGGACCGGGCCGTAGCGATCGAGCATGCCCTGCGCGAAACGCTGTGGATCGCGCACCGCGAAGGGCAGGATGCCGAAGATTGGAAGCCCGCGCCGCCCCGGTACCCCCGCGAGCGCGCGCGCCGGAACGTTGGGCAGTTTCGCGTCGATCCGCGCCGGCTTGCGGGTCTGGGCGATCGGCGGAAGGAAAGGGGCGGACAAAGGCGGCCTCCGGTAAATTGCCGCCTTGCTAGCAGCGCGCGCGGCGTCTGCCGCCCCCGGTAACTACCCGGGTTTCGCCCATGCGCCGGCGATTGCATTGTCCGGCGAACGATGGAGTCCGCCCGAATGATCGATCTGGTGCTTCCCGAGGCACGTTACCGTTTCGCCGCCGCCTTGATGGAGATGCACAGCGACCGCAAGCAGGTGTTCGTCGACCGGCTCGGCTGGTCGCTGCCCGCGCGCGGAAGCTGGCTGGAGGTCGACCAGTTCGACAATGATTTCGCCGTCTATCTGCTGGCCCTGGACGGCGGGCGGCATCGCGGGTCGGTGCGGCTGCTGCCTTCGACCGGCCCGAACATGCTGGATTCGCTGTTTCCCGAATTGTGCCCCGACGGCGCACCGGCCGGCGATGAAATCTGGGAGATTTCGCGCCTCGTCACCAGCCCGCGCGAGGCTTCGGGGGCGAGCGTGCTGAAGCTCCACCGACTGCTCGCGCTCGCACTGATCGAGTTCGCGCGGCTCAACGATATCCGCCGCTACAATCTCGTCGCCGAGGCGCGGCGGGTGCCGGCCCTGCTCGCCGTCGGCTGGGACGTGGTGCCGCTCGGGCTTCCGACCCGCTGCGCGAGCGAGGATCTCCAGGCGCTTCAGGTCAGGGTCGAGGATGACACGCTGGAGCGCGTCCGGGCGCGTGTCCGCGTCTGGCATCCGGTGCTGCAAGTCAGAGAGGATCGGAAATGGGCAGCTTGAGCATGATCGAATCCTTCGGCGACATCGGCCGGGAACGCTCACGCAAGAAGAGCGAAGGGAGCAAGAGCATGAGCGCAGAAGGTCTTGCGCGCCCGCGGGCGGCGAGGACCGATTCCCAGCGCGTGGCGGCGCGGGAGATCCTGCTCGAGGTCGAGATCCTCCTTCAGCGGCTGATGCACCTCACCGCGCCGCCGCCGGACGAGCAGACCGCATTGCTGCAATCGGCGGTGCAGCTCTACCGCTCGCGGCGCCTTCGCGACCGGGTCTTCGGGACGACCCTGTTCGCCGATCCGGCCTGGGACATATTGCTCGACCTGTTCATCGCCCGGCGGGAGGATCGCAAGGTCACGATTTCGAGCGCCTGCGCCGCCGCCTCGGCGCCGACCAGCACGGCGGCGCGCCATATCGCCCATCTCGTCCAGAAAAGGCTGGTGGTGCGGGTGTCGCGCGAGGAGGATGCGCGCAGCTCCTATCTCGAGCTCAGCGCGGCGGCGGACCGCAAGCTTACGCAGCTCTTCCGGGAGATGGAGCGATCTGGGGACGATCGCGTCTGAGCGAATCGAGCGCCGTCGACACATGGGCGGCGGCCTGATGGAGCTCGAGATCGTCGAGCTCGCGGAGCGCCAGGACGAGATCGTCGTGGATCGCCTGCAACCGTCCCCAATGATCGCCGGCGCGAAGCGGCTTGGCTTCCATGAGGCTTTCCATCCCTTGCGGCCACTATAGCCGACCAAATGGCTCTGCAAAATGACAAAGTGAAGGTAGAAAAATAGTTAATCCTGTTGAATAAACCGAAATGGCTCAAGTTGTTGTGGTAACCGGTTGCAATCCGCTTATGGGAAGCGGCACGGCCGAGAGCATGTTCCCCCACGAGCGTGCCGGTCGGGCGTCCCGGCCCTTCGGGGCCGGGGCGCTACCCTCCACCCTTTCTCCACCCGTTCCGAACACGTCCACCTTCGGATGAAGGCTGGACCTTGCTCGCTCAGCCTGCGATGGGCCGGCCCGGTCGACGGTGGAGGGAAATGTGCTGGACGCGCGCAACGGCAGGCGGCTTTTCGTGGCGATCTTCTGGGCGGCCTGGGCGTTCGCCCTGGTCATGGCGCTGCTTCCGCACCCGCCCCAAATTCTCGGCGACACGAACGACAAGGTCCAGCATATCATCGCCTTCGTCACCCTGTCGGTGCTTGCCGGCCTCGCTTATCCCGGCGCGGGGCTGCTGCGGATCGGCCTGCTCCTCTCGGTCTTCGGAGCGGCGATCGAAGTCCTGCAGGCGATCCCTGTCCTGCATCGGGACAGCAGCTTCTGGGACTGGGTCGCCGATACGGCGGCGGTGGTCGTGACCCTGACGCTCGTTCATCTTTTCCAGCGCTTCCGGCGGGCCTGACGGCCGTACCAGGGAGGGATATCGGGGCTGGATGTGCCCGATTCCGAACCTTATTTAATTTGACAGGGCAGGCGATAAGCAGTCCAGCGGGGGGCGGGGACGGGCTTTCGCTTCCGCTCCGTCTGCCGGGCGGCGGGGGCTGACCAGGCGCGGTGCGACGGCTTCGTGAACAGCCGGCGAAGGCGCCTTCGACGGCTGCCGGACAGAAGAATGACGGCGGGGGGAAAGCGTATCGGCTTCCCGCTTCGGGAGAATGAAGTGGCGGAATGTGGAGCTCGTTTCAGGGGCAGCGCCTTGCGCGGCGCGGCGCCCTGTCGTTCGCCCGCCGCATTCCGCCGCCCGGGCAGGACGAAGGCGGCATGATTCCGGCGCGCCGCGCGCGGCAATTGGTGGTCTCGATCCACGACGTGTCGCCGGAGTTCGAGCCGGCGGTCGACCGGCTCCACGCCCAGCTCACCCGGCTGGTGCGCGGGCCGATCTCGATGCTCGTCGTGCCCGATTTCTGGCGCAAGGCCCCGCTCGCCGGGGCGCCGGCCTATCGTGCCAAGCTTCGCGCCTGGGCCGATGCCGGAGTCGAGATGCTGCTGCACGGCTGGAGCCATCGCGACGAGACGACGCGGCATCGCGGCCTGGCGTCGTGGAAGGCGCGCCACATGACGGCGGGCGAGGGAGAGTTTCTCGGCCTCTCGCGCGCGGAGGCGGCGCGCCGGCTGCGCGAGGGGCGCGCGGCCGTGGAGGATGCGATCGGGCGCCCGGTCACCGGCTTCGTCGCCCCCGCCTGGCTTTACGGCGAAGGCGCCAAGGCGGCTTTGGCGGAAGAGGGGTTCGAGGTCGCGGAGGATCATTTCCGGGTCTGGCGGCCGGGCGACGGCGCGATCGTCGCCCGCGGCCCGGTGATCAGCTGGGCGAGCCGCAGCCGCGCCCGCACCCTGTCGTCGCTCGCCTTCGCCGCCTTCGCGCGGCGGGCGCTGGCGCCGCTGCCGACCCTGCGCATCGCCGTCCATCCGGGCGACGTGCGCAAGGCTTCGATCCTCGACAGCATCGAGCAGACGGTCCGGACCGCCGCCGCCGGCCGCCAAAGCGTCACCTATCGCGACCTCGCGGCGGTCGCGTCCCGCGGAGCATGAGCTGAATGGACCCGCGCGCGCTCCGCATCGCCCTCTTCAGCGGCAATTACAATTACACGCGCGACGGCGCGAACCAGGCGCTGAACCGGCTGGTCGACCACCTCCTGCGCGAAGGCGCCGCGGTGCGAGTCTATTCGCCGACCGTCGCGAAGCCGGCCTTTCCGGCGCGCGGCGACCTGGTCAGCGTCCCCTCGGTCGCATTTCCCGGGCGCGGCGAATATCGGGTCGCGCTCGGCCTTCCGGACCGCGTCCGCAGCGACATCGTCCGCTTTGCGCCGAACATCTTCCACGTCAGCGCGCCCGACATTCTCGGCCACCGCGCCGTCAGCCTCGCGCGCAGCCTCGACCTGCCGGTGGTCGCGTCGGTCCACACGCGGTTCGAGACCTATTTCCGCTATTACGGGCTCGGATTCGTCGAGCCTCTGGTCGAAATGGGGCTGCGCCGTTTCTACCGGCGCTGCGACGCGATCTTCGCGCCGTCCCGGTCGATGGTGCGGCTGCTTCGCGACCAGGGGATGAACGGCCGCGTCGGCATCTGGACTCGCGGCACCGACCGCCACGTCTTCGACCCGCAAAGGCGCGACCTCGGCTGGCGCCAGGCGCTCGGAATCGCGCCCGACATGCCGGTGATCGGCTATGCCGGGCGGCTGGTGCTGGAGAAAGGCCTCGACGTCTTCGCCGACACGATCGACCGGCTGGCTGCGCGCCGGGTGCCGCACCGGGTGCTGGTGATCGGCGACGGTCCGGCCCGCGACTGGTTCGCGAAAAGGCTGAAAGGCGCGGCCTTTGCCGGCTTCCTCCAGGGCGAGGCGCTCGGCCGTGCCATGGCCTCGATGGACATGCTGTTCAATCCGTCCGTGACCGAGACCTTCGGCAACGTGACGCTGGAAGCGATGGCCTCGGGCCTGCCGGTGGTTGCGGCGCGGGCGATCGGAAGCGACAGCCTGGTCGAGGACGGAGTGACCGGCCGGCTGATCGCGCCCGGCGCCGTCGAGGATTTCGCCGCCGCGCTCGCTTCCTATTGCCTCGATCCGGTCGCCCGCGCCGCCGCCGGCCGCGCCGGATGGGAGGCGAGCCGCCGCTACGGCTGGGACGAGGTCAATCGCGCCCTGGTCCAGGGCTATGTCCGCGCCATCCACGGCCGCACCGAGCCGCGCGAGGCGCATGGCCGCCGAACGGTGCCGGCGCCCTGGTGATTTTCGGCTGATTTCCGCAAATGCGCGACGCGGCCTATACACAATCCTCATCCGGAGCCGGTGGCGGGCATGAGCGCCCGGCCGGATTCCGCCCGCAGGAGCCGTCTTTGCGCGACCCGGAACCTGTTCCCGCCGATGCGACGGACGCGGCCGAAATGCCGCTGCCGGGCCAGGCGAAATGGCTTCGCTGGGTCGGGCCGTTCATCTCGGTCGCGATCGTCGCCGCCGTCCTGCTCAACGTCCGCGGGCTGAAGCTCGCCGGAATCCTCGCCCTGCTGCCGCGCACGCCGATCTTCTGGCTGCTGTTCGCGATCTCCTATCTCGCGCTGCCGGCGAGCGAATGGTTCATCTACCATCGCCTGTGGAAGGTGAAGGAGGGCGCGATCCTGGCGCTGCTGCGCAAGCTCGTCTGCAACGAGATGCTGTTCGGCTATAGCGGCGAATTCTATTTCTACGCCTGGGCGCGGCAGAGCTCGGGCGTGGAGCGGCCGGCTCATGCGATCAAGGACGTCTCGATCCTTTCGGCCATGGTCGGAGTCAGCGTCGCCTTGCTGTGCGGCCTCGTCGCTTGTGCGACGCTCGGCGCGGCGGCGCTTGGGCCCTATGCGCGCGATCTCTATGCCAGCGCCGCGCTCGTGCTGACGATCTCGGTCGCGGCCTTGCTGTTCCGCCGCCGGGTGTTCAGCCTTCCGGTCGCCGACCGGCGCTTCATCGCGCTGACCCACGCCGTCCGCCTCGCCACCGTCTGCCTGCTCACCGCCTTGATGTGGCATATCGTGCTTCCCGGCGTCGCCTTGCGCTGGTGGCTCCTGCTCGTCGCGCTGCAGCTCGTCGTGTCGCGGCTGCCGCTCGTCACCAACAAGGACTTCCTCTTCGCCGGCATCGCCATCGTCGCGCTCGGCCGGCAGGTGCGGATCGCCGAATTGCTGACGATGATGGCTGGGCTGATGGTGCTTGCCCATCTTTCGGTCGCCTTGCTGCTGACCGCGCTCCAGCTCCGTCCGGCGCGGAGCCGGGAAATATGAAGATCGCCGACGTTTCGGCTTTCTACGCCCCGCATGGCGGCGGCGTCCGAGTCTATGTCGAGGAGAAACTGGTCTGGGCGCCGAAGCTCGGCCACGATCTGGTCGTCGTCGCTCCGGGGCCGGAGACGCGAACCGAGGCGCGCGGGCCAAGCGCGCGGATCGAATGGATCGAATCGCCGCCGCTGCGGGTCGACCGGCGCTATCATTTCTTTCGCGGCGCCGAGGCGGTGCAGGCCCTGCTCGACCGCGAGCGGCCCGATTTCGTCGAAGCTTCGTCGCCCTGGCGGACGGCGCAGATCGTCCGCTGGTGGCGGGGGCGGGCGCCGCGCAGCCTCGTCATGCACGCCGATCCGATCGCGGCCTACGGCTATCGCTGGCTCGGCGGCCTTGCGACGACGGCGACGATAGACCGGCTGTTCGCTCTGCCCTGGGCCTATTTCCGCAACACCGCCGAAGGGTTCGACCGGGTGGTGACCGCAAGCGAAAGCTTTTCCGCGCGGCTGGCGGCGCAGGGGCTGCGCAACATCGCGACCCATGCCATGGGCGTGCAGCACGGCCTGTTCTCGCCGGCGCTCCGGGACGAGGCGCTGCGCGCGGAGCTGCTGGCTTCGTGCGGCCTGCCGCCGGAGGGCGTTCTGCTCCTCGGCATCGGCCGCCTGTCGCCGGAGAAAAGATGGCCACTGGTGATCGACGCCGTCCGCGCCGCGGCGCAGGCGGCGCCGGTCGGGCTCGTCCTGATCGGCGACGGCGGCGAGCGCGAAAGGATCGCGCGCAAGGCCGCCGGCCTTGCCAATGTCCGGCTGCCTGGCCGGGTCGCCGACCGCAAGGCGCTCGCGCGCATGATGGCGAGCGGCGACGCCCTCATCCATGGCTGCGATGCCGAGACCTTCTCGATCATCGCTGCGGAGGCGCGCGCCTCGGGCCTGCCTTTGATCGTGCCGGACCGGGGCGGCGCCGCCGAGCATGCGCAGGCGAGCGGCGGCATCACCTTCCGCTCCGGGGACGCGGCCGATGCGGCGCGCGCGATCGGCGACTTCGTGCGCGCCGATCGGATCGCGGCGCCCGCTTTCGGGCGGACGATGGAATCGCATTTCCGCGAGCTTTTCGCGGACTATGGGAAGCTGATCGTCAGTAAGCGGCCGCGCGAAGCGGCAGCCTGAGCACCGGCCGATGCCTCTCGTCTTCGACCTCGACCCAGCCGCCGAGGTCCGTTTCCTCTCGCGAGAAGAGCCGGGTGCGAACCACGTCGCTCGCCCGTTTCATGGCATGGTTGAGCGCGGCGACGTCGTCGGCGCAGGTCGCGCCGACGATGTCGGTGACCTCGGATGAGTCGCAGCAGAGGTTGAAATAATAACGCGGCATGGGTTCGAACGCGCCCGCGCCTCTGCGCCTTCACCGGCCTCGGTTCAAGAGCTGGCGGCGCACGATCGGCCCGAATCGTGCCCGTTGCATCGCGCACGGCCCATGAGCGGACGCCCGCTTCGAACCCGATCGTCCTCATCCGGAACGATCGTGCCTTGCGGGTTCGACTCGCCGCAGTTGAGACCCCGCCCGTCGTCCTGCCGGCCGGCGCGCGTTGACTCCGAACCGCCGCCCGGCCACCCCCGGCATCGATGGAGGGAGCGTCGTGCCGCTCAGGCGGGGGACGCGAGTCGGGGGTTCGCCTCTTTTTCAGGAGGCACCGTCCGCCACAAAGTAGATCTGGATGTTCGGTTCTTTCCGGGCGCGCCTCGTTGCGCTCGCCGCCTCATTGTTGCTGTGCTTCTGGGCGGTCCCCGCCGCGGCCGCGGAGACGGGTCCTGATAGCCAGGCCCTGGGCACGCTGACCGCGCCGGCGACGGTGACGACGCCCGCGCCCTCCTGGCCGTCCACGGCCGCGGCGATATTGTCGAAGCCGATCCCGGCCGTGGCCGCGACGCCGAGCCCCGCCCTGATCGCGACGATGCAGCGCCTGCCGTTGCACGACCTCGTCATCTCCTTCGTCGACGACAGGAATGAGGGCAGCGAGGAATTGTGCCTCGCCAAGGCCGTCTATTTCGAGGCGCGCGGCGAATCGCTCGAAGGCCAGCTCGCCGTCGCCCAGGTCGTGCTCAACCGCGCCGCCTCGGGCATCTATCCGCCGACCGTCTGCGGCGTCGTCACCCAGCCGGCCCAATTCTCGTTCGTCCATGACGGAATCATGCCGGAGCCCGACACGTCCAGCGAATGCTGGCACAAGGCGCTCGCCATCGCCGACATCGCGATGAAGCATCTCGCCCCAAGCGTCGCGTCGAACGTCCTCTGGTACCACGCCACCTATGTCGCGCCGGCCTGGGGCCGCCAGCATGTCCGCGTCGCGCAGATCGGGATGCACATCTTCTACAGCTGAGCCGTCGGCCGCCCCGATCAGCCGACCGGATCGAACATCAGCAGCTTGAGCGACCCTGGGCGCGCGCGGCGCCGGCCGCCGGGCGTCGGGCTCGGATCGGTTTCGGCGGCGGCAACGAACAGCCGCCCGGTCGCGGCGTCCACGTCCATCGTCCGGCCGCTCACCTGGGTCGTGATCGTTTCCAGCGGTTCGTATCGGTCGGGCGTGCGCTCGCGGTAGATGCTGATCGTGCCGTCGACGCCGTTGGAGCTGAAGATCCGTTTCCGTTTCGGGTCGAAGGCGACCGCGTCGTTGCCGCGGCCGATCGGGAGCGTGGCGACGACTCGCCCGCTGTCGATATCCATCACGACCATCACCGCGTTGGCGCAGCCGAGAAAGGCGCGCCGGGCGGCCTTGTCGACGGCAAGGCCGTGCGGACGCTCGCAGCCGGGGGCGGGCCAATGCGCGACGACGCGATTGGCGCGGGCGTCGACCCTGACGAGGTCGCCTTTCTCCACCCCGGCGACATAGATATTCCCTTGATCGTCGCCGGCGCCATATTCGAGCTTCTCGCCGGCCTGGATGGTCGCGACCGCAGCGTCGGTCTTGGGGTCGATGACGGTGATCGAGGCGGGATCGCCTTCGATCACGAAGACATGGCCGGTGGCGCCGTCCCTGGCGATCGCGTCGGCGTCGGGCGCCGCCGGAATTCGTCTGGTGACGGCCAGGGTCTTGAGGTTGAAGGCGATCGCGGTTCCGCCGCGGCCGTCGTCGGTGAAGCCCTGTCCGGTCGACCGCGAGATGGCGGTGCCGTGGGTGCCGCCCTCTATGCCCTCGACATTGCCGACGATGGCGCCGGAGGCGGCATCCACCACGGTCAGCCGATCGCCATGCGCGACATAGACGCGCCGGCTCGCCGAATCGGAGACGACATAATCCCACCGGTCGGGCGCGCCGAGCGGCACCGCTTTGGCAAGCCGGTAAGCGGGCGCCGCGACGGCGGCGGAGGCCGCGCAGGACAGGATGGCGATCAGGAAGAGGCTGTGCTTGGACATGACGGTCTCCGATCAGGGCTGTTAATCTGGCAAGGCTCCGCTTCAAGGCTCGGCCGGGAGCGCTTCGTCGGATGCGCCGGGATGGCGTCCCGGCCGCTGCGGCAGGATGAGGACCAGCAGGAGGATCGCGATCGCGAGCACCAGGGAGGCGATCGGGCGGCTGAAGCTCAGGCCGCCTTGCGCGAACGGCTTGTCGAGCAGGTCGCCGACCGTCGCGCCGAGCGGCCGCGTCAGGATGAAGGCGGCCCAGAACAGGAAGACCCGGTTCGCCTTGGTGAAGAAATAGAGCAAGGCGAGAACCAGAAGCAGGGCGCCGAACAGGAGGGCGCCGCCGCCGAAGCCGAACCGGTTGGTGTCCGCCACCCAGTCGCCGAGCGCGGTTCCGAGCGTCTGCGAGAAGGTGATGGTGATCCAGTAGAAGATCTCGGCCTTGGGCGTGCGGACGCTGTTCACCGACACGGTGCCGAGCGTCAGCCGCCAGGCGGCGAGCGAGATCAGCACGCAGGCGAGGAGGACGGCCGAGCCGCCCGTATAGCCGATGCCGAGCGAGCGGTCGGCGAAATCGGCGAGCGTCGTGCCGCAGGTGGTCGAGGCGACGATCGTCGCCCAATAGAGGAAGGGATGGAATTTCTTCGCCGCGATCTGCCAGACGACGAAGCCGACGAGCAGGATCGCGAAGATCGCAGTGCCGATCAGATAGCCGTTCGGATTGGCCTCGGCCGTGGTCTCGCCGAGCCAGCTCATGGTGACCGTATCGCCGCCGGTCTCGCCGAGCGTGGTCGCGAGAACCTTGACGATCCAGAAGCCGAGCGTGACTTCGGGGACCTTGGCGAGAGCGGAGCGCATGTCGTTCATTCCCGCTCCGTCCGTCCTTGCCGTCAGAAGTTCAAGCCCAAAGCGACATAGGCATGGAGGCCGGCCGAATGGCGGCCGTCTTCCCATTCCGGCCCCGCCGAGGCGAGGATCGAGAATGGCGCCTTCAACTTCCAGATGCCGCCGGCGCCGAGAGTGGTCGTGCCGCCGGCGCTGACGCTGTCCGATCCCTGCCGGGTCATTTCGGCGCCGAGCGAGAGGCGGCGGCTCACATCGCGCGTCACCGCGAGGCCGCCGAGCCAGAAATCGCGATTCCCCGGCCCCGGATTGATCGTATAGCCGCCGCCGCCGAAGATCGACCAGGGTCCCATGTCCTTCTGCGCCCAGACCGGGAGCAACGCCTGGACCCGGCCCGTGCCGAAGCCCTTGCCCGCGGTCGGCACGATCAGGCGCGGAAAGATCGCGACCGAAAAGCCTTCCTTCTCACGGTGCAGGAAGCGATATTTGACGCCGACCTCGATATCGCCCCGAGCGATCCGCGTGCCGGCGCCAGCCTCGTAATCGAGCGGCAAGGTCGTGGTGAGCTGGACTCCGGGCAGGCCGCCATAATTGAGATCGATGCCCGTCTGCCCTTCGGTGGTCCCACCGATCCGGTCGCCGGCGGCGAAAGCGTATATCTCCCAATGATGGAGATCGGTCGGCTCGGGATCGTCGGTGTCGTAGGGCGGCCCTGCCCAGGCCGTCGCGGGGATCAGCAGCAAAAGAGTCGCGGCGACAGGCTTCAGGATGCGATTCACGCCGGACCAATAACATCAAATGAAATAGATGATGGCGGCGGTCGCGGCGGCGGCGATCATCGACAGGCCGACGCCGAGCAGCGACGTCAGCAACGAGCCCTGCCGGCGGCGGAAATTGCTGCGCTTGGCTGGCTTGCCGAGCCGCAGCTCGATCCAGCCGGCGCCCGCGCCCGCGACGAGCGTCCCCGCATAGGCGACCAAAGCCGCGAAAAGGGCGCCGCGAACGGCGAGCAGGATCGGGATGATCGCGGCGACCGGCGCGACCATGACCAGCGCGGCGGCGAGCTTCATCCGCCTGAGCCGGCCTGCGTCGACCGGCGCGACGGCGAGCAGATCGGGCGCGTCCTCGGCCGAGATGGTGAGCCAGGAGATGCTGCCGCAGAGCTGGCCCGCGGCGATCACGCCGACCGCGGCGAGGCCCGGCACGGCGATCTCCGCGCCGCCGTGGCGCGACCCGAGCAGGATCAGCGGAAAGAGATAGATGAGCCGCAGCAGGACGATGAACAGGATTTCGGGCTCGCGCCGCAGCAGCCTCATCTCCTTGGCGACGACGGTCGCCATCAGGCCGCCGCGAAAGGCAGGCCCGCGTGCGTCCGCATTCGCCCGCCGTCCGCTCCGCTCCCCGGCGCCCTGGAAGCTCGCAAGGAAGCGGGTGCGCATGAGCCAGGAGGTGAGCGCGAAGAGAATAACCGAGAAGAGGAGCAGCAGCAGGAGCGGCCGGACCTCGCCGAACAGGCCGCGCGCCGGCAATGCCGACCAGCCGCTGACCCCCCAGCCATGCGCGCGCAGCCAATTGGCCATGCCGACGATGCGGCCATGTCCCGGCCGGTTGTTCCCAGCGAGCTGCGAGACGAGATAGATTGCGCCGCCGAGCGATGCCGCGACGATCTGGCCGAACGCGCGCGCGCCGCGCGCCCCGATCCGGCGGACGAGCAGGATCGCGAGCGCGAGGCCGATGCTCGCCGCGAGCATTGCGAGCGCTGCGATCACCGGCACGAAGGCGAGCAGGCGCGGATGGCCGACGATCGCCACCGGCAGAGCGAGCGGCAGCAGCAGCAGGAAATAGGTGCCGGCGGCGGTGGCGGCGATTCCGAGCAGCTTGGCGGCGAGCACCCGCCCTTCGGGCAAGGGCGAGGACAGCAGGAGGTCGAGATCGCTTTTCTCGAACAGGGTCCTCAGCGCGACCATCAGGCTCTGCGTCGTCATGAAGGTGAGGATGACGAGCAAGGCTGCGTTTCCGATCACCAGCCAGCGCGGCTTCGGCGTCAGCGGCACACCCCGAAGGGCGATTGCCAGCGTGACTCCAAGCGCGAAGAAGGCGAGGAGCAGGACGATCCTGATCCATCGGGCGAATCCCCTCCGTCCGCCGCGGAAGGACAAGCACATCTCGTGGAGGATCAGCCAGAGCAGGGAGCCCGGCCGCGGCCGGTCCGCTTCAGCGAAGAGCATCTCTGGGCCGGGACGAATCGTCCATGCGGGGGCTGTCGTCCGCGCGGGCGGTGAGATCGAGGAACAATTCCTCCAGCGTCAGCTCGTTCGAGCCGGCCCGCCGGCGAAGCTCGGCCAGCGTGCCTTCGGCGAGCAGGCGGCCGTCGTCGATGATTCCGATCCGGTCGGCGAGCCGCTCGGCGACCTCGAGGATATGGGTGGTGACGATCACGGTCGCGCCGCCGCGCACCTGCTCCTGCAGCATGTCCTTGACCGAGCGCGCCATGGCGGCGTCGAGCCCGGTCAAAGGCTCGTCGAGGACGAGCAGGCGCGGCTTGTGAATGAGCGCGCCGGCGAGCGCGACCTTCTGCTTCATGCCGCGCGAGAAGCCCTCGCAGCGCGTCGCCCGATCGTCCCACATGCCGAGCCAGCGCAGCAGCCTCTCCGCCTCGGCCGCCGCTTCGGTCGCGGGCACGCCCCACAGGCCGGCGACGAAGGCGAGATATTCGAGCGGCGTCAGCCGGTCGTAGAGCATCGGCTCGTCGGGGAGCCAGGCGGTGATCGCCTTGGCCTCGGCGGGGCGGGCGAGCGCGTCGATGCCGAAGATGCGGATGCCGCCCCGGTCGGGCCGGGTGAGGCCGACCACCATCCTGAGCGTCGTCGTCTTGCCGGCGCCGTTCGGACCGAGCAGGGCGTAGAGCTCGCCCGGCCGAACCGAGAGATCGAGATCCTTGATGACCGGCCGGCCGAAGCTCTTGCCGATCCGCGAAAGCTCCAGCGCCGGCGACAGGCCCGGAAAGGGGGCGGCGCCCGCATGTGGTTCGTTCATGGGTGCCGCCGAAATGCCTTCAGGAGATGGTTGGTCTTCAGGAAACGACCGGCCTCTCGCCGAGCGGGATGACGCTCTTGCCCCAGACCGAATTGGTGACGATTCCGAAGCTGCCGTAAATGGCGAGAAGCCCGCAGATCAAGCCGAGCCAGCCGCCGGCATGGCCGAGCCCCACCGACTTCTCGATATTGCCGAGGCCGAGCAGCAGGAAGGTGATCCACAAGGTCAGGAAGATCGCGAACAGGATTCGCGACAGCCGGAAGGTGCCGATCCAGAGATAGAGGGTCAGCAGGCCCCAGAGCAGAAGGGCGGCGCCGACCGTGGGGCCGGCGGTGCTGAGGTCGATCGTCCCGTTATGGGCGAAGATCGCAAGCAAGGCGAACCACCACCAGAAGGCGCCGTAGCTCAGGAACGCCGTCGTCCCGAACGTATTGCCGAGGCGGAATTCGAGCAGGCCGGCGACGATCTGGATGAAGCCGCCATAAGCGATGGCGAGCGGGATCACGACGCCTTCGCCGCCGGCGGGAAGCACGCCGGCATTGACGAGGCTGAGCAGGACGGTGGTGAGGCCGAAGCCGACCAGGCCGAGCGCGGCCGGGTTGGCGGTGGGCGCGGAAACGATCTCTGCCATGAATACCCCCTTTGGTTGACGATATGGTCAGTGGTTCTTGGGAAGCGCTGCCGGATCGACGTTCGGCCCCAGGTCGAAGACCCGGACCGGCCCGAGATCGACCACATGGGCATCGCCGCCGAGATGGACGCTCACCTGCGACCCGCCCGCGGCGGCGGCCTGAGCAGCGCGCCCACCGACATAATATTGCTTCCATTGGTTGGTGATCGTGAGCGGACCACTGACCAGGGTCGTATAAGGCGCGGCCGAGCCGCTCAGGCCGACGAAGGGCAGGGGCAGGGTCTCGCCGTCCTTGGCGTTGGGCGCGCGCAGATAGACGGCGATCAGCAACGTATCGTTCGCGGCGACCGCCTTGGCGACCGGCGACACCGCGCCGTCGTCCCAGGGATTCTTCCCCTTCTGCGTCACCGTCACCCGAATGCACGGATAACCCTGTGGGCCGTCGGTCTCGAGCCTCTTGCTGGTCTGGCCGTCGCCATAGACGTTCCAGTTCGTCCCGGGCGTGTTGATCAGCTTGTCGGCGAGGCCGCCCGACGGCTTGGCCGCCGGCGCGGTTTGCGCGCCCTGGGCCAAAGCGGGACCGCAGGCCAGAATCGCAAGCAACAGGACCAGACTCGTCTTCATTCATCCTCTCCCTGGCATCTTCGTGCCATGGGTTAACGCTAACAGAGACGGCGCAGAATGCCACCCGGAATCGCAGCGCCCGGCGATCCGCCGCGACTCGAAAGCCCTGCGGGGGGGCGCCTGGCTGAACCCGCATGCTTTCCGGGCGTTTAACCACCGACACCCGTGCGCGGCCGCAAGCGATCCTGCCAATGCCCCGCTTCCGTCCGGCGTGTCGGGCAATCGGCCCGAAAGGAATTTCCCGATGAAGACGAACTTGCTGAAGGCCGCCCTCGCGCTCGGCGCCGGCGCGGCCCTGTTGAACAGCTCTCCAGCGGCGGCGCAGTGGCGCCACGACCGGTCCGGCGGCCGTCATTTCAGCGGCAATCGCGGCTCGTTCGGTGCGCGCCGCGGCTTCACCGCCAATCGCCGGAATTTCTCGCGCAACTTCAGCGTCCGCAACCGCGGCTTCAACCGCCGCTTCGCCTTCGGCGGCCGAAGCCGGGGTTATTTTTACGGCTACCCGTCCGTCTATTATCCCTATCCGGCTTATGGTTACGCTTACCCCTATGACGACGGCTATTATGCCGATCCCTATGGCACCTATGACGACTACGGATACGATTATCCTTATCCCTATTATGACGATGACGACGATTATCCCTATTGAATGAGGCGAGGGCCGCCGCCGAAACGGGCGGCGGCGGCTCTTCCTTGAAGCCTTATCATCCTGTGCGATGTGCTTTACGACCGTGCCTGAACCAGGGTTCGCGGAGGGGCGCATATGGCGGCATCGGTCGATTCATCGCGGCGCTACGGGCCGGCTCTGGCTTTGCTCGCGACGCTCTTCTTCATGTGGGGCTTCATCACCGTCATCAACGACAGCCTGCTTCCGCATCTGAGGAGCGTGTTCCAGCTCTCCTATCTCCAGACCACCCTGATCCAGTCGGCCTGGTTCATCGGCTATCTGGTCGCGTCGATTCCAGCCGCGAAGCTGATCGAGCGGATCGGCTATCACAAGGCTCTGGTCGTCGGGCTCGCGATCATGACGGTCGGCTCGCTCGGCATGATCCCGGCCGCGCTCCTTCCCTCTTATGGGGTGACGCTCGCCTCCCTGTTCGTCGTCTCGTGCGGGATCGCCATCCTCCAGGTCGCCGCCAACCCCTATGTCGCGGTGATCGGGCCGGCGGAGACGTCGGAATCGCGGCTCACCCTCGTCCAGGCGTTCAACACGACCGGCGACTTCCTCGCCGTCGCCTTCGGCCAGCAGCTGATCCTCGCGCGGACGGTCTCGGGAACGACGCTGGAAAGCACGCATCTCAGCCTCGCCCAGCGCCTGGCCGACGCGCGCGCCACCGAGCTTCCCTATCTGATCGTCGCTGGCGTGCTTGCGCTGCTCGCGATCCTGATCTGGCGCGCGCGGCTTCCCGAGCTCGGCGCCGCGACCCGCCGCGTCGCCGCCGAGCAGCGCCGGCATTTGTCGCTGTGGCGGCACCGCAACCTCGTCCTGGGCGTGGCTGCGATCTTCATCTATCTGGTCGCCGAGATCGGGGTCGGCAGCCTGTTCATCAACTTCGCCGCGCAGCCGAGCATCGCCAACCTGACCCACGACCAGGCCGCCGACTATCTGATGTTCGTCTGGGGCGGGATGGCGGTCGGCCGCTTCCTGGGCACGTTCATCATGCGCGTGATCGCGCCGGAAAAGGTGCTCGCCGCCTTCGCCGCCGGCGCCTTTGCCGTGATGATGGTTGCGTGCACCGCCCATGGTTTTACGGCCTTGTATGGGCTGATGGCGGTCGGTTTTTTCCATTCCATCATGTTTCCCACCATCTTCGCGCTCGCGATCCGCGGGCTGGGACCATTGACCGAGGAAGGATCCGGCTGGCTGATCCTGGCCATCGCCGGCGGCGGCCTGGTCCCCTTGCAGGGAAAGCTCGCCGACAAGGTCGGGCTTCAGCACGCATTCCTGATCACCGCGGCCTGCGAGCTGTTCGTGCTCTATTATGCCTTATGGGGTGCGCGGCCGACGCAGGCGCTGGCGCCGGAGGCGGTCGAAAGCTGAAGGGGAGGAGACGATGGAAGGCACGCCCGCGGCGCGGATCGTGATTCCGGTCTACGACCAGGTCGACATGCTCGACGTGGCCGGGCCGTACGAGATGTTCGGCTGGGCCGGGATCGCGGTCGATCTCGTGGCCGAAAGCTGCGGCACCTATCATTTCCGCAACGGCTTTCCGTTCGTCGTGACACGGGAGTTCGGCGATGTTCGCGGGCCCTGCGACGCGCTCTGGGTGCCGGGCGGCGATCCCGCGATGCTGAACGCGATCCTCGCCGATCCCGATGGGCCCTGCCTCGCCTTCCTCCGCCGCATGGCGGGCGAGGCGCGCTACGTCGCTTCGGTCTGCGAAGGCGCGATCCTGCTCGCCGGCGCCGGCCTTCTCGACGGCTATACCGCGACGACGCATTGGGCGTTCCTTCCCTGCTTCGGCAAATATTTCCCGCGGGTGACGGTGGCGAGCGGCCATCCCCGCTTCTGCCTCGACCGCAACCGGCTCACCGGCGGCGGAATCTCCTCGGGCCTCGACGAGGCCTTGATGCTGATCCAGCTTCTGCTCGGCACCGAGGCCGCGCGGCAGGTCCAGCTCTCGACCCAATATTATCCCGACCCGCCGGTGCGCGGCGCCATCCCGCAGACCGATCATTGCCCGCTCGACGATTATCCCGATCCTCCGGCGCCGCCGGGGATTTGAGCGCGAAACCGGTCGACCCCGCCGCGGCGCGGCTGCTCAGTCTTGCTTCGTCTCGTCGGCGGGCTTGGCGCGGCATTCGCAGGCGGTGATCGCATTCTGCAGGATCGGGTTGACCGGCTTGTCCGCGCGAGCGCCGTTGCGGCGCGCGAGGGCGCGGGCGCCGGCGAAGGCGCCGCCCGCCAGAGCCGCGGCGCCGCCGGCGATCGCCGCCGCCTTGTAGGGGTGCCTTCGGACCTCCTCGGCCAGCTTCAGCGCGGCGGACTTGCCGTCCTTGCCCTTCGGCGCGTTCGATCCGGCGGTCATGATCTCTCCCCGACAGCGCCGCACCAACGCGCCAAGGCCATGCACGTTGCGTGCGCGGGAAGGAAAATCAGTGGGTTAAGCCGCGGCCGAATGAGCGCGCCTGCCCTTTTTTTTCGTCATGCCGGGCTTGACCCGGCATCCGCCTTTCCTTGCCGGCATCGGGAAAGAAGATGGATCCCGGCTCTCGGCGAAGCTGCGGTTCATCCCGAGCGACGCCGCAAGTGGCGTCGAAGGGCCGGGATGAGGGAGCGGGAGATTACAGCCGCTCGAGCAGATAATCGGCGCTGCTGACGTTGAAGGCGCCGGGTTCCTCGACATTGAGCTGCTCGATCACGCCGTCGTCGACCAGCATCGAGAAACGCTGGCCGCGATGGCCCATGGCGAATTTGGAGAAATCGGCGTCGAGGCCGATCGCCTTGACGAAATCGCCATTGCCGTCGGCGAGCATCGTCACCTTGCCCTCGGCGCCGGCGCTCTTCGCCCAGGCCTGGAGGACGAAGGCGTCGTTGACGGCGGTGCAGGCGACCTCATCGATCCCCTTCGCCCGCAATTCGTCGATCTTGTCGACGAAGCCGGGCAGGTGCCGCGCCGAGCAGGTCGGCGTGAAGGCACCGGGGACGGAGAAGAGCGCGATCCGGCGCCCGCCGAAATAGTCCTCGCTGTCGACCGGCTGCGGCCCCTCGGCCGTCGCCTTGATGAAGGTGACCTTGGGAAGTCGGTCGCCGGCCTGGATGGTCATGAAAAGCTCCTCTGGTTCGCGTTCGGCGTGCCTCTAGCAAGTCCTGCCGCCCGCTCCTAGCCGCTCCGGAAGTAAGAGAGTGTCGTCTCACTGTTTCATCCTGCGACGAAGCATGCGGCGCGGCGAATTCCCGCCTTGAACGGCTGTTTTCCAACCCAACCTATGGTAAAGCCTTGCGAAACCATGGTTGAACTCCGGCGGGCGGCCGGTGACGAGGGGCGGGCTTTCGAATGCTTGCGATGTCGATGAAGGAAGAAAGGCAGGTGGCGCAGACATTGTCGCCGCCCGTCGCCTGGCCGACGCTGCGACTCGCCCTGCTGCTGCCGCTCGTCCAGGCCGCCCTGATCGCCGGTGCGCTGACCGGCTGGTTCCCGATCTGGGCGGTGATCCTGCCGCTCGGCTATGTCCATTTCGCTTATTACACGCTCGTCCACGAGAGCATCCACGGCAATGTCGTGCGCAATCCGCGCCGCGCCTGGGTTCACCAGGCGCTCGGCTGGCTCGGCGCGCTGATGATGATGACTTCCTATCCGGCGCTCAGGCGGATCCATCTCCTCCACCACCAGCATACCAACCAGGACGGCGATCCAGACTACAATCTCTGCCACGGACCTTTGTGGAAGAGCGTCGGGCGGGTCATCGGCCTGCGGACGCTTCTCCTGCTGCCGCTTCCGATCGTGCGGCTGGTGCCGGCCGCCGCCTATACGCTGAAGCAGGCGCGGCTGAAGCCGGAGGAATTGCGGCTCCACGCGATCGTCGTCACCACGCTCCAGCTCATCTTCTGGGTCGCGATCGCGTTCGGCTATTTCAGGATCGCCTTCCTGCTCTACTGGGTGCCGATGATGGTCGGGCTGGTTTTGCTCAACGTCTTCTTCCAGTGGCTGCCGCACGTGCCCTTCGACAAGACCGATCGCTACGGCAAGGCGCGCGTCTATTGGCCGTTCGCCGCCCGTATCCTGCTCGGCCAGAACCTCCATCTCGGCCACCATCTCTGGCCGTCCGTGCCCTTCTTCAACTATCGGCGCCTCAACGACCGGCTGCGCCCGCAATTCGAGAGTGCCGGCGCCCAGATGGATGATTTCCTGCCGGCGTTGGGCCGAGCCCACGCCGCCTAGCCCCGCAACCTCACGCGCCCTATAAAAAGGGGCGATGGAAGAACCGAAATATCTGACCGGCCAGTTGCTCCTCGCCATGCCGGGGATCGGCGATCCGCGCTTCGAGAAAGCGGTGATCGCCATGTGCGTCCATGACGACAATGGCGCGCTCGGCATCGGCCTCGGCCGGATCGTGCCGCGCATCACCTTCCACCATCTGCTGAAGCAGCTCGACATCGATCCGGGAGTCGCGCCCGACGTGCCGATCCATCTCGGCGGGCCGGTCGAGCCGCAGCGCGGCTTCCTGCTCCACAGCATCGATTGGGGCGGGCCGGAGAGCATCCAGGTCGGCGACCGCTGGGCGCTCAGCGCCACGCTCGAGATTCTGCGCGCGATCGCGGAGGGGAGGGGGCCGCGTCGCTGGCTCGCCGCTCTGGGCTATGCCGGCTGGGGCGCCGGCCAGCTCGAGGAGGAATATTGCGGCAACGGCTGGTTCGCGACTCCGGGCGACGAGAGCCTGCTCTACGATTGCGACGTCAATTCGCGCTGGGCCGCCGCCTTCAAGAGCGCCGGAATCGACACCCGCCTGCTCGCCGCCGATTACGGCACCGCCTGAAGGGCACCGTTCGGCGCATTCCCCGCCAAAATTAACCCATTGCCAACCGGAAGGTGAAAGCCTCGCTTCCGGCCGCCTTGTTCGGTGGCCCGGTGAGAGTGGGAGGTGGGGCAATGGGGAATCCCGTTTCGAAGGCGGCCTTTGCCGCCTGGATTACGGCCGCCTTTCTGGTCGCGCAGCCGGCCGAGGCGGCGATGGGCTGCTGGAACGAGCAACAGGCGGCCGCGGCGAAGGTGCGGGATCTCCAGTCGCGGCTGATGGTGGCGGCGCTTCGCTGCAGGGCGATGGGCTATGATGTGCTCGGCGCGTATAACGATTTCATTCGGCGGAACCGCACCGCCTTGCAGACGAGCAACGGCCTCATCCACGCGCAATTCGAGACCGGCTACGGAAAGGATGCCGAAACCTATTATGACCGCTTCGAGACGGGTCTCGCCAACCGCTATGGCGGTGACGCGACGACGGCGGAGATTTGCCAGGACTTCGCGTCGGCGGCGGAGGAAGGCGCGGCAGCCGGCGGCGATCTCGGCAAGCTGCTCGCGCTCGAGGACCGCTTCGGCCCGGCGCCCAAGCTTCCGGGCGGCGCCTGCCCGGCGTCCGCGCCGGCGCCACGCGCAACGCAGCCGTCGGCACCCGCAAAGAGCTTCGGCGCGGCGATGAACGACGCTCTTGCGGCCGCATCCGACGGACCGGACGAACAGGACGCGCCGCCGCCGCGCGCCGACGAGATGCCGGCGAACGGCGACGGTCCCCAGCGATAGAGCGCCCCTGCTCTCGGGCGAGAAGGGCTTTTCGGGTCACATATAAAGATATCTTTATATTTGCATCCGTGCGACCCGGTCGCTACATCGGGCCGCACGCGACCACCGGCTCCGCCCGCGGTCTTCCTTCATTTTTGAGGAGTCCTTTCGTGGCGACCCAGGCTCAGACCAGCTTCGATGATTATGTGATCCGCGACATCGCGCTCGCCGATTTCGGCCGCAAGGAGATCGAGATCGCCGAGACCGAGATGCCCGGCCTGATGGCGCTTCGCGCGGAGTTCGGCGCGTCCAGGCCGCTGACCGGGGCGCGCATCACCGGCTCGCTGCACATGACCATCCAGACGGCGGTTTTGATCGAGACCCTGACCGCGCTCGGCGCCGACGTCCGCTGGGCCTCGTGCAACATCTTCTCGACCCAGGACCATGCCGCCGCCGCCATCGCCGCGAGCGGCGTCCCCGTCTTCGCCGTCAAGGGCGAGACGCTCGAGGATTATTGGGCCTACGTCACCCGCATCTTCGACTGGGGCCGCGACGAGACCGCCAACATGATCCTCGACGACGGCGGCGACGCGACCATGTTCGCGCTCTGGGGCGCTCGGGTCGAGGGCGGCGAGGCCCTGTTCACGCCGGGCAATGAGGAGGAAGAGATCTTCGTCGCGACGCTGAAGCGCTTCCTCGCCGAGCGGCCGGGCTATCTGACGAAGACGGTGGAGAATATCCGCGGCGTTTCCGAGGAGACCACCACCGGCGTTCACCGCCTCTACGAGCTCGCCAAGCAGGGCAAGCTTCCCTTCCCGGCGATCAACGTCAACGACAGCGTCACCAAGTCGAAGTTCGACAATCTCTACGGCTGCCGGGAGAGCCTGGTCGACGCGATCCGCCGCGCGACCGACGTCATGCTCGCCGGCAAGGTCGCCTGCGTCGCCGGCTTCGGCGACGTCGGCAAGGGCTCGGCCGCCTCGCTCCGCCAGGGCGGCGCCCGAGTCCTCGTCACCGAGGTCGATCCGATCTGCGCGCTGCAGGCGGCGATGGAGGGCTATGAGGTCGTGACGATGGAGGAGGCGACGACGCGCGCCGACATCTTCGTCACCGCGACCGGCAACATGGACGTGATCACGCTCGACCATATGCGGGCGATGAAGAACATGGCGATCGTCTGCAACATCGGCCATTTCGACAGCGAGATCCAGATCGCCGCGCTCGCCAACATGAAGTGGACCGAGGTCAAGCCGCAGGTCGACGAGGTCGAGTTCCCCGACGGCAAGAAGATCATCGTCCTCGCCAAGGGCCGCCTCGTCAATCTCGGCTGCGCCACCGGCCATCCGAGCTTCGTGATGAGCTCGTCCTTCACCAACCAGACGCTCGCCCAGATCGAGCTCTGGACCAAGGCGGGCGAGTATCAGAACAAGGTCTACGTCCTGCCCAAGCATCTCGACGAGAAGGTCGCGGCTTTGCACCTCGACAAGCTTGGCGTGAAGCTGACCAAGCTGAACGAGAAGCAGGCGGCCTATATCGGCGTGTCGACCGAGGGCCCGTTCAAGCCGGATCATTACCGCTATTAAGGCCGCGTCGCCCCAGCGAAGGCTGGGGCTCCAGCGGGTGAAGAGCGCCGTGTTCCTCACCCGCCGGGATGCCAGCCTGCGCTGGCATGACGAGAGAGATGACGCCGCCCCCAATCCCTCCTAAGCAGGCGAAAACAGGCCTTCGGGAGGGAGAAACATGAATCTTCGGCTCACCGCGGCGATCGCCGTGCTGCTGGCGGGCGCGTCGGCTCTGGCGCAGGCTCCTGCGAAGCAGGCGCCGCCGCCGGACAAGCCGGCCCAGCAATCGCAGGCGCCCGAGAATCAGGTGCTCAACCCCGAGCAGCGCGTCACCGGCCCGCTCGCGCCGGCCGCGGCGAAGGCGCCCGCGACCCAGCCCGCGCCGACGCCGCCCAAATGGGACGTCAACGCCCCGCCGGGCATGATCACACGCGAGATCCGCATCGATACCAGTGAAGGAAGCTGGATGAACGTCGACGTCTCGCCCGACGGCAAGACGATCGCCTTCGACCTGCTCGGCGACATCTACACCATGCCGATCGCGGGCGGCACGCCGACGCGGATCGCGGAAGGGCTCGCCTACGAGCAGCAGCCGCGTTTCTCCCCCGACGGCCGGCGCATCGCCTTCGTCTCGGACCGGGGCGGCGGCGACAATATCTGGATCATGAACGCCGACGGCTCGGACAAGAGGCCGCTGACCAAGGAGGATTTTCGGCTCTTGAACCAGCCGAGCTGGAGCCCGGACGGCCGCTTCATCGCCGCCAAGAAGCATTTCACCACCGGCCGCTCGCTCGGTACCGGCGAGGTCTGGCTTTATCATGTCTCCGGCGGCGGCGGCGTGCCTTTGGTCAAGAGGCCGAACGAGCAATATCAGAAGGAGCTTGGCGAGCCGATCTACGCGCCCGACGGCAAGGCGATCTATTTCACCCGCAACGTCACGCCCGGCGGCGTCTTCGAATATGCGCAGAATTCGAACACCGACCTGTTCGACATCGAGCGCTACGATCTCGACACCGGCGAGGTGACGACCGCCGTCTCCGGCGTCGGCGGCTCGGTGCGGCCGACGCCCTCGCCGGACGGCAGGAAGATCGCCTTCGTCCGCCGCGAGCGGGCGCGCTCCAAGCTCTACGTCAAGGACCTCGTCTCCGGCGAGGAGCGCAAGGTCTACGACGCGCTCGACCAGGATGTGCAGGAGACCTGGGCGGTGACCGGCGTCTATCCGAACATGGCCTGGACTCCGGACAGCCGCTCGATCGTCTTCTGGGCGGGCGGCAAGATCCGCCGCGTCGATGCGAATGGCGCTGGCGCCGCGGAAATCCCGTTCCACGTCAACGACACGCGCGTGGTGATCGACGCCACCCACCCGCAGGTCGAGGTCGCGCCGGACCGTTTCCAGACGAAGATGCCGCGCTGGGCGAGCGTGTCGCCGGACGGGCGCGAGGTTGTGTTCGAAACACTCGGCAAGCTCTGGATCAAGCCGATGGCAGGCGGCGAGCCGCGCCGGCTGGTCAAGGGCGACGAGGCGGAGTTCGAGCTGTTCCCGAGCTGGTCGCGCGACGGGCGCTCGATCGTCTTCGTCGGCTGGACCGACCAGGGGCTCGGCCATATCCGCATCGTTCCCGCGGCCGGCGGCGCGGCGCGCGACGTGACCGGCCAGCCCGGTCATTATGCGCGCCCGCGCTTCTCGCCCGACGGGAAGATGATCGTGTTCGAAAAGGAGCGCGGCGGCTTCCTCACGTCGCCGCGTTGGTCGGAGGATCCGGGCGTCTACCGGATCGCGGCGACCGGCGGCGAGGCGAAGCGCATCTCGCGCGATGGCGCGGAACCGCAATTCGGGGCCGATAACGACCGCGTCTTCATGATCGCCTCGGCGGCCGGCAAGCGCCAGCTCATCAGCACCGATCTCAGCGGCGAGGCGAAGCGCACCCACGCGACCGGCGAGCTGGTCAACGATTACGAAGTGTCGCCCGACGGCCAGTATGTCGCCTTCCGCCAGAATTACGAAGCCTTCGTCATGCCGCTCATGCCGGGCACGCAGGACGTTGCGGTGGACGAGAAAGGCGGGCCGCTCCCGGTCACCCGCGCCAGCTTCGAGGGGGCGGACTTCATCAACTGGTCCGAGAACGGCCGGCAGCTCCACTGGAGCATGGGGCCGACCGTCTTCACCGCGCAAACGGCGGCCCTGTTCGCCAACGCGCCGGGCGATACCGGGCCGAAATACCAGCCGCCGCGCACCGGACTCTCCATCTCGATGGACGTCGCCGCCGACAAGCCGACCGGAATCGTCGCGCTGACCGGCGCGCGGATCGTCACCATGGCCTCGAAGGACGGCGGCATCATCGACGACGGCGTGATCGTCATCCGCGGCGACCGCATCGCGGCGGTCGGCAAGCGCGGCGAGGTCGCGATTCCCGCGGGCGCGAAGGTCGTCGACGTCAGCGGCAAGACGATCGTCCCCGGCTTCGTCGATGCCCATGCCCACGGCCCGCAGGGCGAGGACGATCTCGTCCCGCAGCAGAATTGGTCGGCCATGGCGAACCTCGCCTTCGGCACGACCACGATCCACGATCCCTCGGCGCGGGCGGCGGAAATCTACGTCGCCTCCGAGCTTCAGCGGGCCGGCAGGATTCTCGCCCCGCGCACCTTCTCGACCGCCGAGATCATCTACGGCGCCAAGGCGGCGGACGTTTATGCCGAGATCAACAGCTTCGACGATGCGCTCGCGCACGTCCGGCGCCTGAAGGCGGAGGGCGCGCACAGCGTCAAGAATTACAACCAGCCCCGCCGCGAGCAGCGCCAGATGGTGGTCGCCGCCGCCCAGAAGGAAGGGTTGGAGGTGGTGCCGGAGGGCGGCTCGCTGTTCACGATGGACGTGACGCTCATCCAGGACGGCGATTCGACGCTCGAGCACAATATCCCGCTGCGCGTCTATTATGACGATCTCATCCAGTTCTGGAGCCAGACCAAGACCAATTACACGCCGACTCTCGTCGTCACTTATGGCGGCCTGGCGGGCGATCCCTATTGGCGCCAGCATATGGACGTGTGGCGGCACCCCTTGCTGATGCGGCACGAGCCGCCGGGGCTGCTCGCCGCGCAGAATGCCCGGCGGACGATGGCGCCGGAGGAGGATTTCGTCGACGCCGACAGCGCGCGCGAGGCCAGGAAGCTCGCCGATCGCGGCGTCCAGGTGTCGATCGGCGCCCACGGCCAGCAATCGGGGCTCGGCGCGCATTGGGAGATGTGGTCGTTCGTGCGCGGCGGCTGGAGCCCGATCGAGGCCCTGCGCGCGGCGACGATCATGCCGGCGACCTCGCTCGGCTATGCGAAGGACGTCGGCTCGCTCGAAGTGGGCAAGCTCGCCGACCTCGTCATCCTCGACGCCGATCCGACCGTCGACATCCGCAACAGCGACAAGATACGCGACGTGATGCTCGGCGGCCGCCTCTACGACGCCGCGACGCTGAACGAGGTCGCCACCGGCAACCGCAAGCGCCAGCCTTATTGGTGGGAGACGGCCGACGGCGCGGCCTATGCCGGCGCGACGACGGCCGCGGATGCAAGCGTGACCGACGGGGACTAACCCCCTCTCCGTCATCCCCGCGAAAGCGGGGATCCAGACGAACTCCGAGCCAGGCACCGAGCCCTCTGCATTCCCGCTTTCGCGGGAATGACGGTGTTTCCTGTGGACCGTTTCCCGCCACCCCTTGTCGGAGATTCCGCACTGCTCTAGGTTCGCCCTTCGTTCTCGGAGGGAGACATGGACCCGTCGGTCCTCATCATCCTGCTTCTGGCCGCCGCCGGCGGCGTCGGGCTCGGCTGGTTCCTTGGCGGCCGCCCGGCCGCGTCCCTGCGCGCGGAACGCGACCGGGCGACCGAGGAATTGCGTGCGTCCGCCGCCCAGCTCGCGACTGCCGAGGAGCGGGCGCGGCAGGTACCGGAGCTTTCGGCGAAGCTCGACGAGATGCGCGGCGCCTGCGCCGCCGCCCAGCAGGAATGCGCCCGGCTCTCCTCGGCGCAGGAGGAACGGGAGAAAGCCTTCGAGGCACGGCTGACGGAGCTCAAGGAGGCGCGCGAGGCGCTTTCCGCCCAGTTCAGCGAGATCGGCGGCAAGTTGCTCGGCGAGGCGCAGCGCAACTTCCTGGAGCGCGCCGATGCCCGCTTCCACCAGGCGAACGAGAAGAACGAGGCGCAATTGAAGCAATTGCTCCAACCGGTCGAGACGACGCTGAAGCGCTATGAGGAAGGCCTGAAGCAGGTCGAGAAGGAGCGCGTCGACCATTATGCCGGCCTGCGCGAGGCGGTCGAATTGGTCCGCGCCGGCCAGACCCAGGTTCGGGACGAGACGGCGCGGCTGGTCAATGCGCTTCGCGCCAACCCCAAGGCGCGCGGCCGCTGGGGAGAGCAGTCGCTGCGCAACGTGCTCGAGCAGGCGGGCCTCTCGCCTTATGCGGATTTCGCGTCCGAAGTGTCGGTGGAGACCGAGGACGGCCGCCTCCGCCCCGACGTGATCGTGCGCCTGCCGGGCGGGCGCAAATTGATCGTCGACGCCAAATGCGCATTGAACGCCTATCTCGACGCCACCGAGGAAGTGGACGAGGCGCGGCGCAACGCCCACCTCAAGGCCCATGCCGCCTCGATCCGCGCCCATGCCCAGCAGCTCGGCGGCAAGGCTTACTGGCAGCAATTCGGCGACGCCGCCGATTATGTCGTCATGTACATTCCGGGCGAGCATTTCCTCACCGCCGCGCTGGAGCAGGATGAGGGCCTCTGGGAATGGGCGTTCGAGCGGCGGGTGATGCTTGCGACCCCGACCAACCTCGTCGCCATCGCCCGCACCGTCGCAAGCGTCTGGCGGCAGGAGAAACTGGCGGAGGAAGCGGCGGAGATCGCCCGGCTCGGCAAGGAATTGCACGCGCGGCTGGCGACGATGGGCGGCCATGTCGTCCGGCTCGGCCGCAACCTCGAGCTGGCGACGGGGGCCTATAATGCCTTCGTCGGAAGCCTCGAAAGCCAGGTCATGACCCAGGCCAAGCGCTTCGAAACGCTCGAAGTCGCGGGCGGCGCCAAGGAGATCGAGCCGCTGCCGGTCGTCGACCTCGCCCCGCGCGCGCTGACCAAGCTCGATCCCGGCGAGACGGCCGAAGCGGCGGAGTAACAAGAGTCATCTCCCAAACCGCTCATCCTGACTAGCCAGTGAGCGTGCCGAACCATGAACAGGTCGGATTGCCCCCAGCAATCCTGAAACATGCCGGGGGCATGTTTCACCTGTTCATTATCGAAGAACGCAGAGCTTCAGAGGGTCCTTCGATACGGCCTTCGACAAGCTCAGTCCTGCTCTGGACGAGCGGTTCGGGTATTGAGCTCCTCCGTCGCGTCAATCGCTGCCGAACACCAGTTCGTCGCTGCGTCGGATGCGCGCGATCTGCGGGAAGATGTTGGCGATCGCGAAATCGTGCTGCTCGGCCGAGCGCGAGCTGGTCGCGTCCTCGGCGACGATCAGGTCGTAGCCCAGCTCCCAGGCGTGGCGCGCGGTCGATTCCACGCCGAAATTGGTCGCGATCCCGCCGAGGATGATCGTCGAGACGCCGCGGCGGCGGAGCAGGCTGTCGAGCGGCGTGCCGGTGAAGGCACCCCATTGGCGCTTGTGGATGCGGATGTCGCCCTCCTCGACCAGGCCGGGGACGAACTCCGTCCATTCCTGCGGGAGGCCGCCCGGCGGAAGCTGCATCGGCCGGTCGACGTTGCGCGAGGGCCAGTCGACGGTGCCCGGCTCCCGGCCGACATGGACGAAAGCCACCGGCGCGCCGGCGTCGCGGAAGCGGCCGGCGAGGGCCTTTGCCGTTTCCACCACCGCCGCGCCGGAGCGCGGGCCCAGCGGCATCCCGACGATTCCCTGCTGGAGATCGATGAGGACGAGCGCGCTGCGCTTCGGATCGAGGATGATCGGATCGGCCATCAGTCGAGCGCTTCCGTCCGGCCGCGGAGCTTCACGTCGGCGACGCGCATCACCGTCTTCAGATTCATGAATTCATGCATCCCGTAGCGGCTGAGCTCGCGGCCATGGCCCGAATGCTTGACGCCCCCGAACGGCGCCTCGGGGGCGGAGGCGAGCATCTGGTTGATCGCGGTCATTCCGGCCTCGATGTCGCGGATGAAGCGCTCCTGCTCGGCCGGGTCCTTCGTCCAGGCCGAGGAGCCGAGGCCGAAGGGGATATGGTTGGCGATCCGGATCGCCTCGTCCATGTCGGCGGCGCGGAACACCATCGCGATCGGCCCGAATATCTCCTCGGCCGTCAATGGGCTGTCGAGCGGCACGTCGGTGAGGATGCCGGCGCTCATATAGGCGCCGGGGCCGTCGGGCGCTTCGCCGCCGAACAGCAATTTCGCGCCGAGCTGCTTCGCCTCGTCGAGCTGCTTCAGAACCGTGTCGCGCTGCTCGAAGCTGGAGAGCGGGCCCATGTCGGCCTCCGGATCGAACGGATCCCCGGCCTTCACCGCCTTCATGGCGACGGAGAATTTCTCCATGAACGCATCGTAGACATCGGCGTGGACGATCATCCTTTTGGCGCAGATGCAGGATTGGCCGCTATTCTGGACCCGCGCCTTGACGCCCTGCTTCACCGCTTCGTCGAGATCGGCCGAGGGCATGATTATGAACGGGTCGGAGCCGCCAAGCTCCAGCACCACCTTCTTCAATGCCTTGCCTGCGGCTTCGGCCACCGATCTGCCCGCGCCCTCGCTGCCGGTGAGGGTGACGGCCGCGACCCGATCGTCGGCTATGATGCCGGCGACGGCGCCCGAGCGGATGGCGAGATTCTGGAACAGGCCCTCCGGCGCGCCGGCGGAGACCACCATCTCCTCCATCAGCCCGGCGACGCCCTGGACGATGCCGGCATGTTTCAGCAGGCCGGCATTGCCGGCCATGATCGCAGGCGCGAGGAAGCGCACGACCTGCCAGTAAGGGAAGTTCCACGGCATCACCGCAAGCACCGGGCCGATCGGCAGCCAGCGCAGCTCGGCGGTGCCGCCGGTGGCGAGCGCCTGCCGCTCCGGCTGAAGCATGGAGGGGCCGTCCCGGGCGATGACGCGGAAGGCGGCGACGCATTTCTCGACTTCGGCGACCGAGCTGGCGAGCGTCTTGCCCATTTCCAGCGTGGCCATGCGGGCGAGCTTTTCCTTCTCCGCCTCGAACCGGTCGGCGATTCGGGAGAGGAGGGCGGACCGCTCGGAAAGATCGGTGGTGCGCCAGTGGCGGAAGGCGGCGACGGCCTTGTCGAGCCTGGCGTCGATCCCGGCGGGGCTCAGCTCCTCATGGGTGCCGATTTCCGCGCCATTGGCCGGATTGACGCTTCGCAACATGACTTCCTCCTCGATCAGGCGGCGATCGGCACTCCGAACAGATCGTGCTCGTCCGCATCCTCGACCAGAACGCGAAGGACGTCGCCCGGCTTCGCCTCCGGCGCGTCGCGCAGATGCACTTCGCCGTCGATTTCGGGCGCATCGGCCTTCGAGCGGCCGGTGGCGCCGCCGTCTCCGTCGGCAAGGTCGATCAGCACGTCGATATTGCGGCCGATCTTCGCCTGGAGCTTGGCCGCCGAGATTCGGGCGGTGACGTCCATCAGGCGGGCGTAACGCTCCTCCTTCACCTCTTCCGGAACCGCGCCGGGCAGGCCGTTCGCCGCCGCGCCCTGGACCGGCTCGAAGCGGAAGGCGCCGACCCGGTCGAGCTGCGCTTCCTCCAGCCATTGCAGGAGATAGTCGAAATCCGCCTCGGTCTCGCCGGGGAAGCCGACGACGAAGGTCGAGCGGATCGCGATGTCGGGGCAGATGTCGCGCCAGAAACGGATCCGCTCAAGCACTCTCGCCTCGTTGGCCGGCCGCTTCATCGCCTTCAGCACGGATGGGGAGGCATGCTGGAACGGGATGTCGAGATAGGGGAGGACCAGGCCCTCCGCCATCAGGGGGATCACCCGGTCCACATGCGGGTAAGGATAGACGTAATGGAGCCGCACCCAGGCGCCGAGCTTGCCGAGCTCGGCCGCGAGATCGGTCATGTGCGCTCGTACCTCATGGCCTTTCCACGGCCAGGCCTTGTGACGCAGATCGACGCCGTAGGCCGACGTGTCCTGGCTGATGATCAGCAATTCCCTGGTCCCGGCCGCGACGAGCTTTTCGGCCTCGCGGAGGATCGCATCGGGCCGGCGGCTGACGAGATCGCCGCGCAGCGACGGGATGATGCAGAAGCTGCAGCGATGGTTGCAGCCCTCGGAGATCTTCACATAGCTATAATGGCGCGGCGTGAGCTTGAGCCCGCTCTCCGGCATCAGGTTCAGATAGGCCGAAGGCGGCACCGGCGCGGCGACATGGACGGCGCCGACCACCTGCTCATATTGCTGCGGCCCGGTGACGGCGAGCACTTCGGGGAATTTCGCGCGGATGACGTCCGCTTCCTTGCCCATGCAGCCGGTGACGATGACGCGCCCATTCTCCGCCACCGCCTCGCCGATCGCGGCCAGGCTCTCCTCCTTGGCGGAATCGAGGAAGCCGCAGGTGTTGACCAGCACCACGTCCGCATCCGCATAATCGGGCGACAGGTCGTAGCCGTCCGACCGCAGCTTGGTCAGGATCCGCTCGGAATCCACAAGCGCTTTCGGACAGCCGAGCGACACCATGCCGACCTTGGGCGGGGAAGGAAGCGTGATTGCCATGGGAGAGGCGCACATAGGGGCGGAGGGCGGACTTTCCTAGGGGTGCGTGGCCGGCGATGCCCAGCTCCGGATCATCGCTGCGAGCCCATCCACCACGCGCGCCATGCGGCCGTAATCCACCTTGTCCGGCGTGTCGGCGGCGGTGTGATAATAAGGATAGCGGAACGGCGCGGTGTCGGTGACCATCGCGGCGGGAATGCCGACCTGCCCGAACGACCAATGATCGGACCAGTCGATCCCCTGGATGAGCGCCGGCGCGCTGCCGCCGACGCTCGGAAAGCGCGCGGCGGCCCGGAAAGCGCCGGTGGCGCGCCGCACCCACGAGCGTGAGCCGGTCGTGCCGACAAAGGCGATGAAATTGCCGGTCGACGGATAAAGTAGGCCGAGCGGGAAGGGATAATGCTGGCTGTCGGGAAGGTCGCTGTAGAAGCCGATCGTTTCCAGCGAGAGCATGCCGAGGACGGGCTCGCCGCCGCGCTTCAGCGCGCGGGCATAGACGAGGCTACCCATCGAGCCCGTCTTGAAGAAAGGCGGCTCCTCGTTGACGAAAAGGACCAGCCGGATGCGCAGCGCCGAGCGATTGCGCAGGTCCGCCAGCTCCCGCGCCAGCTCGACGACCGCCGCCGCGCCCGTGCCGTTGTCGTTCGCACCCGGCGCGTCGCCGACGCTGTCATAATGGCCGCCGACGACGAGGGTCGGCGCGCGCGGGTCCGCCGACTCGACGGTCACCTCGATGTTGCGGACCGAAACGCCGCCGGCGGTGAAAGTCTGCCGGTGCACGGGATAGCCGAGGCGCAGGAGCTGCGTTTCGAGATACCCAGCGGCCGCCTCCAATGCGTCCGGATGCGCGACGTTGTGGGGCTGGCTCGCGATCGACTCTACATGCGCACGAAGCCGGCCCGCGAGGTCCGTCTGAGCCGGCGTGAGGGATGGCAGCGGACCGGAATAGGAGCGGCCCGGAACCGCCGTCATCCACAGCAGGAGGGCAGTCGGCAATCCGAACAGCAGCAGCAAGACGGCGGCCAAGGCGCCGAGGCGGATCCTGAGCGGGACCGCCCCATAGGCTTCACCATGTTCGTTCGATCCCGCCCCCATCGGGACCGTTCATAGCGGCCCTTTCCACGAAGGCGAAGTCGCCGCCGGTTCAGTCCACCAATTCCACCGCCATCGCCGTCGCTTCGCCGCCGCCGATGCAGAGGGTGGCGAGGCCGCGCTTGCCGCCTGTGGTCTCGAGCGCGCTCAGCAGGGTGGCGAGGAGGCGGGCGCCGCTCGCGCCGATCGGGTGGCCCAAAGCGGTGGCGCCGCCATGGACGTTCAATTTGTCGCGGGGGATGCCGAGGTCGCGCATCGCGATCATCGCGACGCAGGCGAAGGCCTCGTTGACCTCGAACAAATCCACGTCGTCGACGCTCCAGCCGGCTTTCTCAAGCGCCTTGCGGACCGCCGGCACCGGCGCGCTGGTGAATTTGGACGGCTCCTGCGCATGGGCGGCATGGGAGACGATCCGCGCGACCGGCTTGAGACCCAGCCTGTCGGCGACGCTCTGGCGGGTGATGACCAAGGCCGCGGCGCCGTCCGAGATGGACGAGGCATTGGCGGCCGTGATCGTGCCGTCCCTGGCGAAGGCGGGCTTCAGGTTCGGGATCTTCTCCGGGTTGGACTTGCCCGGCTGCTCGTCCGTCGCGACGATCTCCTCGCCCTTGCGGGTCTTGACGGTGACCGGCGCGATCTCGCGCTCGAAGGCGCCGCTCTCGATCGCCTCGTTGGCGCGGCGGAGGGATTCGATCGCATAATCGTCCTGGTTGGCGCGGGTGAACTGATATTCGCGCGCCGCATCCTCGGCGAAGGTGCCCATGGCGCGGCCGGAATCATAGGCGTCCTCCAGCCCGTCGAGCATCATATGGTCGTAGATCGTATCGTGGCCGATGCGGGCGCCGGAACGGTGCTTCTTCATGAGGTAGGGCGCGTTCGACATCGACTCCATGCCGCCGGCGACGATCACGTCCGCCGAGCCCGCCGCGATCATGTCGTGCGCGTAGATCGCCGCCTGCATGCCCGAGCCGCAGACCTTGTTGACCGTCGTCGCCTCGACCGAGCGGGGCAGGCCGGCGCCGAGCGCCGCCTGCCGGGCCGGCGCCTGGCCGAGGCCGGCCGGAAGGACGCAGCCCATGAAGATCTTCTCGACCGCGTCGCCCTGTATTCCGGCCCGCTCGACCGCGGCACGGACGGCGGTTGCACCGAGCTCGGTCGCGCTGGCGCCGGCGAGGCTGCCCTGGAACGAGCCCATCGGCGTGCGGGCATAGGAAAGGATGACGATCGGATCGGCGGTCATGGAGGCTCCTGTGTTCAGCTCCTCCCCAGGATGGGGAGGGGGACCGCGCGAAGCGCGGTGGAGGGGGCTCGGTGCCGGTCTCGAAACCCCCTCCACCATGCTGCGCATGGTTCCCCTCCCCGTTCCGGGGAGGATGAGAGTGGACGGCACATAGTCACGTGCCCGCGCTTGTTCAAATCGCGGGGGCTCTGCTAGGGCCGCGGGAACAGGAGGAACGGATGGAATTCGGGCTCGATTTCGCGCTCGGCGAGATGGCGGACATGATCCGCGAGACGACCCGCCGCTTCGCCGCCGACCGGATCGCGCCGCTCGCCGCCCGGATCGACGCGGAGGATTGGTTCCCGCGCGAGCTGTGGCCGGAAATGGGCGCGCTCGGCCTCCACGGCATCACGGTCGAGGAGGAATATGGCGGGCTTGGCCTGGGCTATCTCGAGCATGTCGTCGCGCAGGAGGAAGTGGCGCGTGCCTCGGCCTCGATCGGCCTCTCCTACGGCGCCCATTCCAACCTCTGCATCAACCAGATCCGCCGCTGGGCGAATGACGAGCAGAAGCAAAAATACCTGCCGAAACTGATCTCGGGCGAGCATGTCGGCGCGCTCGCCATGTCGGAGGTGGGGGCGGGATCCGACGTCGTCTCGATGAAGCTGAAGGCCGACAAGGCCGAGGGCGGCTACCTCCTCAACGGCACCAAATTCTGGATCACCAACGCCCATTATGCCGATACATTGGTCGTGTATGCCAAGACGGGCGAGGGGAGCCGCGGCATCACCACCTTCCTCATCGAGAAGGGCATGGAAGGCTTCTCGCTCGGCCAGAAGCTCGACAAAATGGGCATGCGCGGCTCGCCGACCGGGGAGCTGGTGTTCGACGACTGCTTCGTGCCGGACGAGAATGTGATGGGGCCGGTGAACGGCGGCGTCGGCGTTCTGATGTCGGGCCTCGATTACGAGCGGACGGTGCTCGCCGGCATCCAGCTCGGCATCATGCAGGCCTGCCTCGACACCGTCCTTCCCTATGTGCGCGAGCGCAAGCAGTTCGGCCAGCCGATCGGCGCCTTCCAGCTCATGCAGGCGAAGGTGGCGGACATGTATGTCGCGCTCAATTCGGCGCGGGCCTATGTCTATACGGTCGCGAAGAATTGCGATGCTGGGAAGACGACCCGGTTCGACGCCGCGGGGGCGATCCTGCTCGCCTCGGAAAGCGCCGTGAAGGTGAGCCTGGAGGCGATCCAGGCGCTGGGCGGCGCGGGCTACACCAAGGACTGGCCGGTCGAACGCTATGCGCGCGACGCCAAATTGCTCGACATCGGCGCCGGCACCAACGAGATCCGCCGAATGCTGATCGGCCGCGAGTTGATCGGAGCAGGGGCGTGAGGCGCCCGTCGCCACCCCAGCGAAGGCTGGGGTCCCAGCGAGAACTGGCGCCGCGTTCATCACCCGCTGGGACCCCGGCTTCCGCCGGGGTGACGAGCAAATGATCGACACCCTTCAATGGTACGGCTCGATCGCCGGCGCGGTCGCGGCGTTGATCGTGTCGCTCGATCTCGGCCGCAAGCCGACCGGCTGGGGCTTCATCATCTTCGTGACCTCTTCCATCGCCCTGGTGAGCTGGGGCTTCCTCTCGAAAGAGGCGAAGGGGATCGGAACGCAGAACATCATCCTGTTCTTCATCAACGTGATCGGCGTCTATCGCTACCTGATCCGCAAGAAGCCGGTGCACGCGTCATGACCGAGATCGTCAGCAAGATCGACGAAGGCTCGGAGGCCTATCGCCGCTTCGCCGCGCACAATCGCGCGCTGGCGAACGAACTGCATCAGCGCGTTGCGAAGACGGCCTTGGGCGGACCGGAAAAGCATCGCGACCGCCACGTCGCGCGCGGCAAGTTGCTGCCGCGCGACCGGGTGACGCGGCTGCTCGATCCCGGTTCACCCTTCCTCGAGATCGGCGCGCTCGCGGCCAACGGCATGTACCATGACGAGGCCGCCGCCGCGGGGATGATCGCCGGCATCGGCCGCGTCTCCGGACGCGAGACCCTGATCGTCGCCAACGATCCGACCGTGAAGGGCGGCGCCTACTTCCCGATGACGGTGAAGAAGCATCTGCGCGCCCAGGAGATCGCCCGCGAGAACCGGCTTCCCTGCGTCTATCTCGTCGATAGCGGCGGCGCCAACCTGCCGCACCAGGCCGAGGTCTTTCCCGACAAGGAGCATTTCGGCCGCATCTTCTACAACCAGGCCAACATGTCGGCCGAGGGCATCGCCCAGATCGCCTGCGTGATGGGAAGCTGCACCGCCGGCGGCGCCTATGTCCCGGCCATGTCGGACGAGAGCGTGATCGTCCGCAACCAGGGCACGATCTTCCTCGGCGGCCCGCCTCTGGTGAAGGCGGCGACGGGCGAATTGATCTCGGCCGAGGATCTCGGCGGCGGCGACCTCCACGCCCGCAAGTCCGGCGTCGTCGACCATCTCGCCGAGAATGACGAGCATGCGCTTGCGATCGTGCGCAGCATCGTCGCGAGGCTCAACACGACCAAGCAGAACGATCTCGACATCGCCGAGCCGGTCGCGCCCAGGCTCGATCCCGAGGATCTCTACGGCATCATCCCCGACGACGTCCGCACGCCCTATGACGTGCACGAGGTGATCGGCCGCATCGTCGATGCTTCCGATTTTCACGAATTCAAGCCGCTCTACGGCTCGACCCTGGTCTGCGGCTTCGCGCGCATCTGGGGAATGCCGGTCGCGATCCTCGCCAACAACGGAATCCTCTTCTCCGAAAGCGCGCTGAAGGGCGCGCATTTCATCGAGCTCGCCTGCCAGCGCCGCACGCCTTTGCTGTTCCTGCAGAACATCTCGGGCTTCATGGTCGGCGGCAAATATGAGGCTGGCGGCATCGCCAAGGACGGCGCCAAATTGGTCACCGCGGTGGCGACGGCGCAGGTGCCGAAGGTCACCATCCTGATCGGCGGCAGCTTCGGCGCCGGCAATTACGGGATGAACGGCCGCGCCTACGGCCCGCGCTTCCTCTTCACCTGGCCGAACAGCCGGATCAGCGTGATGGGCGGCGAGCAGGCCGCCTCGGTGCTTGCGACCGTGCACAAGGATGCCGACAAGTGGACGCGCGAGGAGGCCGAAGCCTTCAAGGCGCCGATCCGCCAGCGCTACGAGGACGAAGGCAATCCTTATTATGCGACCGCGCGGCTGTGGGACGACGGCATCATCGATCCCGTCCAGACCCGCGACGTCCTCGGCCTCGCCTTCAGCGCCTGCCTGAACGCACCCATTCCGGAACAGGCGCACTTCGGGCTGTTCAGGATGTGAGGAGAGGAGAAATGCGCCAGATCCTTATCGCTGCCCTGCTGCTGGCAACACCCGCCGTCGCCGCGCCTTCGGCCGACGAGGCCGGCGCGATGCGTGCGGTCGATGCGATGTTCGCCGGCCTCGCCGCCCGCGACGGTCAGGCGATCCTCGCTTTGGTCCGGCCCGAAGGCGGCGCCACCGTCGCCCTCGAGCGCCCGGACGGCACCCGCGCCGTCCGCCATCTGACCTGGACCGAATTCGCCGGAGGCCTCAAGCCAGGCCCCGAAAAATATCGCGAGGCGCTGACCGACCCGAAGGTGCGCGTCGACGGCGACATCGCCATGGTGTGGGGCCGCTACGTCTTCACCATCGACGGCAAGCCCCATCATTGCGGCGTCGACCATTTCGACCTGGTCCGCGAAGCCGGTACCTGGAAGGTCCTCAACGTCACCTGGTCCCAGCGGACGACGGGATGCGCGTGAGCGACCGCCAATCAATCCTCCCCGGAACGGGGAGGGGGACCATGCGAAGCATGGTGGAGGGGCTGCCTCGATGCTGACCGGCCCCGGAGCCACGATCGGGAAAGCGCGCAAGCTGCGGAAGGAAATGTCGCTGCCCGAGGTGCTTCTCTGGAAAGAGCTTCGGCGGCGGCCGGGCGGTTTCAAGTTCCGCCGGCAGCATCCGGCCGGACCCTATATTCTCGACTTCGCTTGCCTGAGAGCGCAGCTCGCGATCGAAATCGATGGCGAAAGCCATGATCGCGGGCGTGCTCCGGTTCACGACGAAGCGCGCGATGAGTGGCTCGCAAATCAGGGATTCAGGACGCTGCGTATTCCCGCGTGCGACGTTTATGAGGATCTGGAAGGCGTGCTTGGGCTTGTGGCGGAATGTTGCGGGGCTGAGCAGCCCCTCCACCGCCGTTCCGGCGGTCCCCCTCCCCGTGCCGGGGAGGAATTGTGATCCGCTCCTTGCTCATCGCCAATCGCGGCGAGATCGCCTGCCGCGTCATCCGCACCGCGCGGCGGCTGGGTGTGCGGACGGTCGCGGTCTATTCCGATGCGGATCGGCATGCGCTGCATGTGCGGGAGGCGGATGAAGCGGTGCATATCGGGCCGTCGCCGGCGCGGGAGAGCTATCTGGTCGGCGAGAAGATCATCGCCGCCGCGCGCGAGACGGGAGCGGAGGCGATCCATCCCGGCTACGGATTCCTCTCGGAAAATGCCGATTTCGCGCAGGCGGTGATCGATGCGGGGCTGGTCTGGGTGGGGCCGAAGCCGGCGAGCATCCGCGCCATGGGGCTGAAGGACGCCGCCAAGAAATTGATGCAGGAAGCGGGCGTTCCGGTCACGCCCGGCTATCTCGGCGAGGATCAGGCTCCCGAGCGCCTGAAGCGCGAGGCCGAGGCGATCGGCTTTCCGGTGCTGATCAAGGCCGTGGCGGGCGGCGGCGGCAAGGGGATGCGGCGGGTCAACCAGGCCGCCGAGTTCGACGAGATGCTTGCGAGCTGCAAGCGCGAGGCGGCCTCGTCCTTCGGAGACGACCGCGTGCTGATCGAGAAATATGTCGAGCGGCCGCGCCATATCGAGGTGCAGGTGTTCGGCGACAGCCACGGCAACATCGTCCACCTGTTCGAGCGCGACTGCTCGCTCCAGCGCCGGCATCAGAAGGTGATCGAGGAAGCGCCCGCGCCCGGCATGGACGAGGCGACGCGCGCTTCGGTGTGCGGGGCGGCGGTCAAGGCGGCCGAGGCCGTCTCCTATGTCGGGGCAGGGACCGTCGAGTTCATCGCCGATGCGTCGGAAGGGCTCCGGCCGGACCGGATCTGGTTCATGGAGATGAACACGCGGCTCCAGGTCGAGCATCCGGTGACCGAGGAGATCAGCGGCCAGGATCTGGTCGAGTGGCAGCTCCGAATCGCGTCCGGCGAGCCTCTGCCGCTGCGCCAGGAGCAATTGTCGATCCGCGGCCATGCGATGGAAGCGCGCCTCTATGCCGAGGATCCGGCGCACGAATTCCTGCCCTCGATCGGTCGGCTCGACCATTTCGTGCTGGGGCGCGCCATCCGCATCGATACGGGCGTCGAGGAGGGAGACCGGATCAGCCCTTATTACGATCCGATGATCGCCAAGCTCATCGCCCGCGGCGCCACCCGCGAGGAGGCGATCGACCGGTTGGTCGAGACGCTCGACCAGGTGGAAATCTGGCCGGTCAAGACCAACGCCGCTTTCCTCGCCCGCGCCGCCGACGATGAGGATTTCCGCGCAGGCCGGGTGGACACCGCCTTCATCCCGTCGCGGATCGAGCGGCTGGTGCCCGATCCGGCGCCCTCGGGGGGCGTCTGGAACCTCGCCGCCACCGCCTTGCTCTCCGCCGATTTCGGCAGCGGGGACGATGCCGATCCCTGGGCGGCCCTGTCCGGCTTCCGGCTCGACGGCCCGCGCGATCTTCGCGTCGCGCTGAGCCATGGCGGCGAGACGCGCCTCGTCGAGGGCGGCGGCGATACGCCGCTGGAAGGGATCGCCACGGCGTCCGACGACCAGGTTTTGGTCTTCTCCGCCGGACAGGCCTTCGCCTTCGGTCTGCCCGGCGCTTCGGGCGCGGGCGGCGCGGGCGGGGCTGGGGACGGCACCCTGCTGTCGCCGATGCCGGGCCGGATCATCTCGGTCGACGTGCGGCAGGGCGATATGGTGGCCAAGGGCCAGAAGCTCGTCACCCTCGAAGCAATGAAGATGGAGCATAGCCTCGCCGCCCCCTTCGATGGCATTGTCGCTGCGCTGGAGGCAAAGGAAGGCGCGCAGGTGACGGAGGGGATGATGCTCGCGCGGGTGGAGAAGGTGGAATGATCTTGCTCGTCATCCCGGCGAAGGCCGGGATCTCAGGACAAGAAGTCACGGCGGGTCGCATCATCCGCGGCCTCATTCTCGCTGGGATCCCGGCCTCCGCCGGGATGACGGTGTAGCATGCCCGGCCGCTATTATGACGAATGGCGGATCGGGGACCGGCTGGAGCATCAGCCGCACCGCACGGTCACCGAGACCGACAACCTCCTCGTCTCGGCGCTGACCCACAATCCGCAGCCGCTCCACATCGACGCCGACTATGCCGCCGCGACCGAGTTCGGGCGGATCGTCGTCAACGGCACCTTCACCTTCGCCTTGATGATCGGCCTGACCGTCGGCGACACGACGCTTGGGACGCTTGTCGCCAATCTCGGCTACGACAAGGTGCGGATGCCCAGGCCCGTCTTCATCGGCGACACCCTGCGCGCCGAGACGGAGGTGCTGAGCCTCAAGGATTCGCAGTCCCGGCCCAATGCCGGAATCGTCACCTTCGAGCATCGCCTGCTCAACCAAAAGGGCGAATTGGTCTGCTCCTGCGAGCGCGCCGCCCTGATGCAGAGACGGCCGCATTGAGGTTGCGCTCCCTCCTGTTCGTCCCCGGGGACCGGCCTGACCGGATGGAGAAGGCCCTTGGCGCCGGCGCCGACGCACTGATCCTCGATCTGGAGGATGCGGTTGCCGCGCCCGCCAGGCCCGAGGCGCGAAGGGCGGTCGCGGCTTTCCTCGACGCCAATCCGACCGCGCCGCTCTGGGTGCGGATCAACCCGCTCGACGGCGGCGAGGCGGAGAAGGACCTCGCCGCCATCCTTCCCGCCCATCCCGACGGGATCGTGCTTCCAAAGGCCGAAGGCGGCGCCTCGGTCGCCGAGCTGACCCGGCGCCTGACCGAGGCTGGGAATGCGACCGCGCAGATCCTCGCCATCGCGACCGAGACCCCCGCGGCGATGTTCCAGCTCGGCACCTATGGCGGGCAAAGACGGCTTGCGGCCCTCACCTGGGGCGCCGAGGATTTGCCGGCGGCGATCGGCGCCGTCACGTCGCGCGAGGAGGATGGAGGCTTCACCGCGCCCTACGAGATCGCCCGCGCTTTCTGCCTGTTCGGCGCGGCGGCGGCGGGCGTTGCGCCGATCGAGACCATCTATCCCGCCTTTCGCGATCTCGACGGCCTCGCCGCCTACGCCGCCCGCGCGCGGCGCGACGGCTTTACCGGCATGATGGCCATCCATCCCGACCAGGTGCCGGTCATCAACGCCGCCTTCACGCCGAGCGAGGCGGAAATCGCCCAGGCCCGCGCAATCGTCGCCGCCTTCGAAACCAGCCCCGGCGCCGGCGCGCTGTCGCTCGAAGGGCGGATGATCGACCGGCCGCATCTCGTCCAGGCCCAGCGCACGCTCGCCGCCGCCGGCCTCTGAGATGGCGGTCTTGGGCGAAAGCGCCTGGACGGCCTTCGCCTTCGCGCTCGGCATGGCCGCGGGCGGCGCGGTAGCCGCGCGTGTCGCCGGGAGGCCGATCCTGGCCGGACGGCGCTGCCCCGGTTGCGGCGCCGGCCTCAGCCTCTGGCCGCGCCTTCCTTTCCTGTCCTGGTTCGGCGCCGTGCCGCGCTGCCGTCATTGCGGCCTCGCCACCAGCCGGCTTCGAGCGGGAGTCGAGGCGGCGGCCCTGCTCGTCGGGCTCGCCGCGATCCTCGCCGCGCCGTTTCCGCTCGCTCTCTATCTGGCGCTCGGCGGCTGGGCTTTGCTGTTGACCGTCTTCATCCTCTGGCGGCGCCTGGGATGATTCAGGCCGCCGCGTCGGGATCCTTGTAGCGGCTCTCGATGAAGCGGCCCTGGGTCTCGAAGGCGTCGCGGTCGCTCTGCGCCAGTTTCCCGCCGATCTCGTCGAGCGCGCCGCGCGCGGCGTCGAGGCTCTTGACCAGACGTTCGTCGACCGTCAGCCCCTCGCCGTCTTTCTCCTGCCGATAGGCGGCGGGCACACGCTCGTAGCGTTCGATCAGGTCGGGCAGATGCTTGCCCATCAGCCGCCGCGCATCCTGAGCGAGCGGGTCGAGCGGGTCGGCCTCCGTAAGGCGGCTTTCGAGCAGGGGAAGCTGGGCGCTGATCGCGTCGATCCTCTTCGCGGCGGGGGCGGGGAGTGCGCCACGCTCGCGCACCAGCAGGCTGTCGAGCTGCCGCACGAGGGTCCGAGTCGGGACCTGCTCGCCATAGGCGACCCGCTTCGGCTCCCCCGGCCAGACCGAGAAGAGGATGAGGATGGCGAGCATCGCCAGCAGGACGAGGAACAGGCCGTTGATCCCGATCGGGCCGACGAACAGGCCGAAGGCGATCGTGGCGACGATCAGCGCTCCGATCGCGATCCCCATGTTCGCGAGCCGCCGTCCCACCGAACGGGCGCTGCGGCCGACGTCGCGCCGGAACGCCGCGCGCGCTTCGGCCGAGCCGCCCTCGTAACGCTCGACCAGCTCGTCGAAGCGCGCGATCGCCTCGTCGACGCTGTGCGGCCGCCGTGCCATCAATGCTCGATCGGCGCCAGCAGCGGCGACGCGTTGCTGCCCGAGGCCAGCCGGTTCTGCTCGACGCCCTCGGCGCGGGCGATATAGCCGCGGCTCTTCTCGACCTCGGTCGACAGCGTGTCGACCGTCTGCTTCATGTTGCCGAGCGCCTCGGACTTGAACTGGTCGATCATGTCCATCGTGTCGTAGATATTCTGGAAGGCACGCTGCAGCGTCTCGAGCGGGATGGTCGCCGAGGCCGCCTGCTTGTGGATCTCGCCGGTCTGGTTGCGGAGCATGTTGCCGGTCGAATCGATCACGTTGGCGGTCGTCGTGTTGAGCGCGGTGATCTGGTCGAGCACGAGCCGCTGGTTGGTCAGCGCCTGCGCGACCGTCACCGCCGTCCGAAGCGCCGAGACCGTCGTCGTCGAGGCGCGGTCGACGCCCTTGATCAGCTCGACATTGTTCTTCTTGACCAGGTCGAGGGCGAGATAGCCCTGGACCGTCACCGCCATCTGGGTCAGCAGATCGGTGGTGCGCTGGCGGGTGTAGAAGAGGGCGGTCTCGCGGATCGCCTTGGCCTTGGCGGGGTCGGTGGCGTCGAGCTCGTTCGCCTTGTCCTCAAGCTTCTGGTCGAGCGCCTTGGAGATATGGATCATCTGCTCGAGCTGGCCCATCGCCTTCCACAGGCCGGCACGTTCGGTATCGATCGCGGCATTGTCCATCAACAGCTCGTCCTTGCCGGAGCCGAGGCTGTCGAGGATCTTCTTGATGTGGGTCTGCGACGATTGATATTTCTGGAAATAATTGCCGAGCCGGTTGCCGAACGGGATGATTCCGAGGAACCGGCGCGGCTTGGAGAGATTGCCCTGCCGGCCCGGATCGAGCTGCTCGACGGTGCGGCGAAGCTCGGTCAGATCGGCGCCGATCCCGCTCTCCTTGTCGATCGCCTTGACCGGCCGATCAAGGAAGCGGTTCGAATGGCCGGCCGCCTCGGCGATCTGCTTGCGGCCCATGTTCGTGAGCTCGTCGACCTTCCTGCCGAATTCGGGGCTGTTGGAATCGGCGGCGACGAGCTCGTTGACGAACTTGTCGACGACCGTGTCGAGCTTCGACTTCACGCCTTCGTCGATCGGCACGAGGCCCGCCGCCTGCTCCGGCGCGACGCTCTGCACCGGATCGGGCGCCTCGAGCGTCAATTTGGTCTCGGTCGCGGTGGTGGCCATGATCGCTCCCTCCTCTATCGCCCGCTAAATGGGGCAGGGGAGCCGGGCTGCGCAAGGGGAAAAGTGTATTAACCCCATACTACAGTGGCTTGCGCACCAGGGTTTCGCTGGGAGGAAGGGGGCTTGAATCCGCAAAAAGAAAGGGCGGCGGAACGAGTCCGCCGCCCTGTCCTCGATCTGTCCCTCAGGATCAGCCGTTCATCTGCGTCGCAACGTTTCCGAACGTGGTGTTGAGGGTCGTGCCGACGCTGCGCATCGCGGCGATGGCGGCAACGGCGATCAGGGCGGCGATCAGGCCATATTCGATGGCCGTGGCGCCCTTGTTGTTCCTGATCAGCTTTCTGAGCTTCAGCATGTTCGCTCTCCCGAAAGGGTCGTCCAAAGGACAATCCGGCGAACAAGGGGCGGTCCGGGCAAGCCCGAACCGCCCCTCATCCAGGGCCGGATTAGCTGCCCATCTGGGTGGCGACGTTGCCGAAGGTCGTGTTCAGGGTCGTGCCGACGCTGCGCATCGCGGAGATGGCGGCAACGGCGATCAGAGCGGCGATCAGGCCATATTCGATGGCGGTCGCGCCCTTGTTGCTCTTGATGATTTTGCGAATGAAGTACATTTCCGGTCTCCTGTTTTTCAATCTTGAGGTTCCACACTTCCCGTGCCGCCCCCTTGTCCACTTCGGGCGAGCCTTGCGGGATTTATTGGAAGGAAGTTGCCAAAAGGTTAGCGGCCGCTTTCCTCCCGTCCGGTGCGTCAGCCATTGGCCGACACGTTCTGCTGCACCGAATTCCACATGCTGATCACGTTGCCGGCGAAGAATTTGAGGCCGCCGATCATCGCGATGACGATGAGGGCAACGATCAGGCCATATTCGATAGCGGTCGCGCCCTTCTTGTCGCCGACCAGCTTTGCAAATCGCTTCATCGACCCTATCCCCCTGGTGCACAAAGCCCATTGAGCACGGCTGGATAGGTTCTTCTCGTTAACGCTTTCCTACCAACGGAGCCGGTCGTGGAAAAAATTCCGACATCGACGCTGACGGTGGTCGCGGCCGCTCTCGTGGATTCGGAGGGACGGGTGCTGATCCAGCAGCGCGCGCCCGGACGTGCGATGGCGGGGCTCTGGGAATTTCCCGGCGGCAAGGTCGAGCCGGGCGAGCGGCCCGAATCGGCGCTGGTCCGCGAGCTCGAGGAGGAGCTCGGGATCGCGGTCGAGGAAATGCGGCTCGCCCCGGCCGCCTTCGCTAGCGCCGACAATGCGGGCCGGCACATGCTCCTTCTTCTCTACCTCTGCCGGGAATGGATCGGCGAGCCGAGGGCGCTCGACGCCGCCGCGCTCGCCTGGCTGAAGCCCGAGGAGATGATGGCCGCCGACATGCCGCCGGCGGACGTTCCGCTGGTCGAGGCGCTCAGGCGGCTAGTCTGAAGGCGGCTTCAGGGCGTCCGCCAGCGAGACGACGGCGCTGCCGCGGCGGGCGGGCTTCGGCTGGTCCGGGGAGGGCGCCCAGCCGAGCAGATGGAGGATCTCGAACCGCTCGGATGTCTTGCCGTCGGGATCGGCCGCCGCCGCGAATTTCGCCGCGGCGGCGGCGAGGCCGAGTCGGCCGATCGGCCTTCGCGCGCGCGCGGAAAGGATATTGGTCGCGGCCATGGCGCGCAGATCGCGCACCAGCGCGAAAAGATCGGGAAAGCGCACGTCGATCCCATGCGCGTCCACGACCGGCAGAGCGAAGCCGGCGCGGACGAGCAGGTCGCCGGCGGCGCGGACGTCGATCTGCGGGTGGATGCGGGGCGAGACCGCGCCTTCGGCTTCGTCGGCGGCCAGCATGGCCGATTTCAGCCTCGGCAGCGAGCCGGCGCCGGCCAAAGCGGCAAGGAACAGGCCGTCGGGCCGGAGCGCCTGACGGATCAGCAGCAGGGCGCCGGGGAGGTCGTCGACGCTGTCGAGCACGCCGATCGAGACGACAAGATCGAAATTCCCGTCGCCGAAGGGCAGGAAATCCTCGTCGCACTGAACGCCGCCGCCGGCGCTGGCGAATGCGAAGCCGGAATCCGCCGCGACCATTTCTATCCCGCGTTCGCGCAGCCGGCCAGCGAGATAGGTGTCGCCGCAGCCGAGATCGAGCGCGCGCGCGAAGGGCCGCCGGACGAAATCGAGCCGATCGAGCAGATCGTCGGCCGCGAGCCGGTGGAGATAATCGGCGGTGGCGAAAAGCGACGCCGAGCGGTCGCGCCGCAGCCGCCGCAGCCGCCGGTCGAAGATCGGCCCCTCATTCATCGCGGTGCCGGTTCACTCTTTCGGCGGCGCTGTAAAGTCTGAGGGTTCGGACCCTAATAGAATTGCTTGCGGATGCTGAGCCGCAGCGTCCGGCCGAGCGGATCGAGCAAATCGGGCTGGAAGCTGATCGGAGTCGCCCCGGTCGGATCGGTGACGCGCAGGCGCTTGTCGAACAGATTGTCGAGCCCCACCGTCACCCGGAAGCCGCGCATCCAGCGATGCTTCCGCCCCATCTTCATCTGGCCGAGGTCGGCGAACAGGCGCAGGTTGAAGGTGGCGAGGCTGGAGAAATGGAGGTCGTCCGTGACTCCGCCCTGGCCGTTCGGGCCGCCGCGCACCAGCGTCCCGCTCTGCCAATTGCCCTCGGCGCGAAGGCCGAGCCCGTCCTTGAAATAGGCGATCGTGCCCTGGATCTGGTGCTGCGGCTGGCCGCCGGTCGATCCGACCGCCGACCCGTGCAGCAGGTCGAGCAACGGAATGCCGTCGCGGATCAGGATCTGATCGCGGATGTGCCAGGTGTGATAGAGGGTGAAGAGCAGGCGGCCGCCGCCGCGCTGCCCGAACGGCCCGCCGCGTCCGCCGCCGCCCCGGCCGCCGCCGCGCGGACCGCCGCCGCCTCCTCCGCCGCCGCGAAAGCCGCCCGGGCGTCCGCCGAAGCGGCTGTTCTGCGGCTGCGCGCCGATCGGCAGCGACAGGTTGAAGCCCCAGCGGAAATCCTCCTGGTTCGACCGCGCGAAATTGAGCGGCCGCGCGTCGATCGCGATCAGATGCCCCTGCGAGTCGCGGACGAAGCGGGTCGGGAAGGCCTGTTCGATCGCGAAGGTCGGCGTCGGGAAGGACGCGATCGGGTTGAGGATTCGGCTGTTGGTGTAATTGGCGCTGAGGTTGAGCTGGATCTTGGAAAAAGGCTGGATGTTGGTGCCGAGCTTGTAGACCCGGCGATTGTCCTCGGTGAGGATCGGGTTGCCGCCGGTCGTCTCGGTCACCTCGACCGTCTCGTTGCGCACGAAATCGAAGACCCTGACGCCCGGCGTGACCAGCACCGGATCGCCCAATTGGTCCATCGACGGCGGGCCATGCTCGCGAGTCTCCGACGCGATGAGATCGACCTGCGTGACCGGCCGCCAGTTGAGGCCGTAGCCGATCGTCCGGAGCGTGCCGAAGTCGGAGAGATGCTCCGCCTCATAGTTGAAATTGACGGAGAGGTCGCCGATCGCCGACAGGAAATTCTGGCGCCTGCTGGTCAACGGCACGTCGACATTGGCCTGGCCGCTATAGATGTCGCGCGCGAGCGAGACGTCCTGGGTGAAGCCGCCGCGCATCGCCTCGCTGGACAGGCGGGCGACGCTGCCGCCGACGCGCATGCTGGTGTTGATATTGCCGCCCGGCAGCTTGACCAGCGGGCCTGCGAACAGAAGGTCGGCATTGCCGGTCTGCGACAGCGAATGGGTGCGGTCGGCGGGCCGGGCGTCGACCAGGTCGCGGGGGAAGTCGCCGAACGGATCGATGGCGGGATCGTTGGCGATCAGCCGTTCCTCGAGCCGGGTGACGTCGAGCCCGGTCCCGGTGCGGGTCAGGCTGTCGGTCTGGTCGTAATTGCTGGTCAGCGACCAGCGCCACGGCGCGACATTGCCGTTCAGAGTCAGGCCGACATGGCCGGTCTGGGTCACGCTATCGCGGTCAAGCGGATCGCCGACGTCGAACTCGCGAAGGATCGTCTCGCCGGCCGGGAAGAAGCTGTTGCCGGCGGGGATCTGGAGCGTTGCCGAGGGCAGGCCGAGCAGGCTCAAGCTGTCGGCATATTGGTAGCGGCCGTTGAGCGTCGCCGAGACGTTGCCGAAGATGGTGCGGCTGTAGATCGTGTTCAGAGTCAGCGTGTTGGAGAGCGGCTGCAGGGTGCGGAACGCGCCCGGATCGGCCGTTCCGACCACCGGCAGGATCGTGGTCGGCGGCGCTTCGACGATGTCGCGCTCATTCTCCGTCAAGGGCGACGCATGCTGATATTGGAGGTCGATATTGAAGCGATTGTCGTTCTGGATGCGCAGCAGGTCGAACTGGCCGTTCTCGGTCGCGCGGCCGCCCTCGGTGGCGATCAGGCTGCTCGCTTCGGTGGTGACGGCGCGGAAATGCTGGCGCAGCACGAAGTTCACGACCCTCTGGTCGGCGCGATAGCCATATTTGAGCGCGACCTCTTCGGGGAAGATATCGACCCGCTCGATCGCTTCGGGCGGGATGTCGCGTATTTCGGCGAAGCTCGAGATGCGGCGGCCGTTGAGCAGGATGACCGGCGCGCCGGCGCCGCGGCCGCGCGTGCTCGCCGTCTGCGGCGCGATCGCGTCGAGCAGGTCGGAGATGCTGCTCGCGCCATAGGCCTGGATGTCCTCCTGGTGGAGCTGGTTCTCGGGCGGGATGTCGCTCTGAACCGCGCCGCGCTCGCGCTGGCCGGTGATGACGATCTCGCCGCTCTCATCCTCCTCGTCGTCCGAATTTCCGGTCTTGCTCGCTGGCGTGGCGCCGGGCGGAGCGGGCGCGCCGGGCGCCGCCTGCGCGGGCGCGGTCGAAGCCGGCGCCGGCGCCGGCGCCGGAGCCGGCGCGGGCACGGCTGTTGGCGGCGGCGGCGCCGGCGGTGGCGGCGTGGCCGGACCCTGTGCGAGCAGAGGAGCGGCACCTGCCCCTGCGAGCAGGCCCGCGATGAAATGCCTTGTTTTCACTTTGTCCTTACCGTCACGATTCGGGTCGGGCGGCCTGCTGCCCAAGCCAAGCTGAATCCCGTCTGTATTGAAAAGCTCCCCCTGGCGCGCTCCCGACGCGCCTCTTTCATCCTAGCCCGCCTGTTTGGCCGCGGTTTTGCATATTGTGACGGTTTGTGTCGCCCCCGGAAAATCGCACCTGCGGGGAAAAAAGCCGTTAACGACCCCGTACATAGCTGAGATCGGCCCCATTCCGGTGCATGACCAGCTTCCCCCGGGCGATGTCGAGCGGAAGGCCTTCGAAATCGACGCGGCCCAGATCGTGCGGCGTCAGGACGAAGGTGAGGTCGTTGGCCGTAGCCATATCGATCGGAAAGCGCTGCGAAACCAGCCCGTAGATCCGGAGCGCCAGGGTCACCGAGACGGGCTTGCGCGCTTCCTGTGCCGGCAGGCTCCAGCCTTCGTCATTGTTGATATAGTCTTGAAGCGGAGCGCCGCTCTCGAACTCGATTCGGAAGTCGATTCCGGGGATGCCGCGCCCGTCGGGGGTGGTGACGTGCAGCGTGAACGGAGCCTCCGCCGTCCGCGCCGCCTTGCCGGGCGCGAAGACCGGCGGCACCGGCTTCGGCATCGTCGTCAGGAGGATATGGTTGCCGACTCGGCGCCAGCGGCCCGTCGCCTCCTCGTCGAGCGCGCCGTAGGCGAGCGCATAGGCGAAGCGGCCGTCCGCGCGCAGGACCAGCTCGGATGCGGCATCCTGGACGCCATGAAGCCGATAATGGCCGGCCGGCGACGACGCGGGCGCGCCGGCGAGCAGGAACGCGGCGAGAAGAGCCTTTCCCCCCATCGCGCGCAGCATGCCGGATCGCGCAAGGATTGGCCACGTTTTTGCGCGACTCGGCGGCTTGTGCCTATTGGCCGTCATGTCTTTGCTGGACCGGATGCTGAGAATCGTGATCCTTCACGGTCCGCTGACCGTTGTTTCCGGCGGAAGGGCGCGACGCTTCGGGAGGCCGAGCGAAGGTCTGAAGCCAGTCACCATGCATCTTTCCGGTCGCGGAACGGAAGCGCGGATCCTGCTCAATCCGGCGCTCGGCATCGGCGAAGCCTATATGGACGGGCGTCTCACCGTCGAGAATGGCGACATACGCGACCTGGTCGAATTGATCGCCTTCAACCTCGCCTGGGAAGAGGATGGCGCCGAGCATGCCCGAAGCTGGCGTCCGCGCCGCGTCGCCGCTCTGTGGGACACGTGGAACTGGAAGCGCCGATCCCGCCGCAACGTCGCCCATCATTACGATCTTTCGACCGATTTCTTCCGGCTCTTCCTCGATTCCGACCTCCAATATAGCTGCGCCTATTTTTGCCGGCCGGATATGAATCTCGACCAGGCCCAGGCGGCGAAAAAGGCGCATATCGCGGCCAAGCTCCGCCTTTCGCCGGGCCAAAAAGTGCTCGACATCGGCTGCGGCTGGGGCGGCATGGCCCTGTTCCTTGCGCGCGCGGCGGGGGTCAGGGTCCACGGCATCACCTTGTCCGAGCAGCAGCTCCGAGTCGCGCGCGAGCGGGCGGAGGCGGAGGGGCTGGCCGACCGTGTCACCTTCGCGCTGACCGACTATCGCGACCAGGAAGGCGTGTTCGACCGGATCGTCTCGGTCGGAATGTTCGAGCATGTCGGCCCGCCTTATTACGGCACCTTCCTGCGCAAATGCCGCGACCTGCTGGCGCCCGACGGGCTGATGCTGCTGCACACGATCGCGCGGGCGGACGGGCCGAGCGCGACCGATCCTTTCCTCGCCAAATATATCTTCCCCGGCGGCTATATCCCGGCCCTGAGCCAGATCGCGCCGGCGCGGGAAAGCGCGCGGCTCTGGCTCACCGATCTCGAGGTGCTTCGCCTCCATTATGCCCACACCTTGTCCTGTTGGTACGAAAGGGCGGCGGCCGCGGGCGAGAGGGTGGCGCGGCTCTACGACGAACGCTTCCTCAGGATGTGGCTCTTCTACCTCGCCGGCGGCATCGCCGCATTCCGCCACGACGCTCTGGCCGTCTACCAGCTCCAGCTCGCCCGGCGGCGCGACTCGGCGCCGATCACGCGCGACTATATGGGTGAGGCCGAGCCCGCTTTCCGCCAAAGCTTGGGTCTTGTATAGGAGACGAAACGAGAGGGGGTAAGCACATGAAAAAAGCCGTCATGATGCTCGCCGGCACGGGCGTCCTCGTCCTCGCCGGAGCGGCGCTGGCCCAGGCCGGCGCCGGCCACGGCACCGCGGTCTACTGGATGACCGCCGACACGACCTCCGGCATGGCCGGGATGATGGGCGGCGGCGGCCGCCCCGGCGGCCGGGCGATGATGGCGGCGATGTTCGGCCGCGGCGGCGGCATGGATCCGAACTCCTATGTGAAGACCCTGCGCCTCCAGCTCGGCGGCAATGCGCGGCCCGCGGGCGATCCCACCGCCGAGCATCTCCCGCCCGCCGGCCTCGGCGCCGGTCCGAGCCTGCCGCTGGAGACGCCGCGCGAGGTCCAGACGGTAGACGAGCCGACGACGCCCGGAATGCCGCCGAACATGGAGCGGCCGCGCGGCCGGATCCTCATCTACTGGGGCTGCGGCGAGCATGCGCGGCCGGGCCAGCCGGTGGTGGTGGATTTCGCGACCATGCAGGCGGGCCGGATTCCTCCGGCCTTCGCGGCGGCGATGAACGTCGCGCGCGAGCAGCCGCCGTCGGCGGGCCGCTTTCCCACTTATGGCGAATGGCCCAACTCGAAGTCGCACGCGCAGGTGCCGCAGAGCGGCTCCCTGGTCGGCGACCATGTCATCCGCGGCAATTATTCGCCCGAAATCCATTTCACCCTGGCCGCCGGGCAGGATTTCCTCGCCCCGGTCACCCTCGTCTCGAACGAAGCGGCGCCCTCCGGTGCGGTGCCCGTCTCGTGGCAGCCGGTCTCCGGCGCCCGCGGCTGGTTCGCGAGCGCCTTCGGCGGCGGCCAGAATGGCGACGTCGTGATGTGGACCTCGTCCGAGAGCCAGGCGATGCCGATGATGGATTACATGCCCGACGGCGAGATTGCCAGGCTCGTCCAGCAGCGCGTGCTGCTGCCCGGCGCGACCACCCAATGCACCGTGCCCGCCGAAGTCGCGCATGCGGGGCAGGGGACGATGTTCACGCTGACCGCCTTCGGCGGCGAGGCGAATTTCAGCCATCCGATCCGTCCGGCCCGCGCGCCCGCCTCCTGGCACCCCGACTGGGCGGTCAAGCTCAGGGTCAAGTCGACCTATATGGGCCTTCTCGGCATGAACATGGCGAGCATGGGTGGACGCGAGGAAGCGCAGGGACAGCCTTCCGACAATCCGCCCCCAGGCCAGAAGAAAAAGAAGAAGGGCATGTTCGGCGGGCTCGGCGGCCTCATCCCCCATCCCCGCTGACGGCGGGAGGGGCTGTTTTCAGCGCAGCCAGCCGCGCCGCGCGGCCGCGCCTGAAAACCATATGAGGAAAATGCCGATCGCGACGATGCAGATCGGCAGCGCCGTCGCCGACGCGCCCAGCTTCGCAAGCGCCGGAGTCGCGAGGAAGACCCAGCCGAACTGGACGATCGCCGCGAACAGCGAGACGATGAAGGCCGGTCGCGCCCAAAGCCGCCGAAGCAGCAAGGCGATCGCGCCGGTCAGGCCGACCCATACCGCCACCGCATAAGCCGACCAGATCCAGGCGGGCATGGCGAGCCGGAGATCGCGCTCGGCGGCGGGCATGGCGCCCATGTCGGCGGCCTTCATGCTCACCTGGCTGAGATAGGAATAGCAGCCGCCCGCTTCCCACAGCAGGGCCAGCAAAACGACGATCCAATACCAGGCCGGCACCGCCTGCTTCGTCTCCCCATCCATGACATTGCCCCCTTCGTTCCGGCGGCGAAGTTGCGCCCGCCGGCGCGAAAAGGCAATCGCGCGGGGCCGCAACCGTCCGCCGTTCCGCTCGTTACAGGCCCGTAGCGGCCTTGCCGCAAGCTTGGACAGGGAGAGAGACGATGGGCCTTATCCTACTGATTATCCTGATTATTCTCATCATCGGCGCAATGCCGCGCTGGGGCTATAGCCGGGGCTGGGGCTATTATCCGTCCGGCGGCTTCGGCCTCATCCTCATCCTCATCCTCATCCTCTGGCTGATGGGTTATCTCTGATCGGGCACTGGGGCGGGAAAGCGATTCCCGCCCCGCAACCGCTTCCGGACTCGCGGGTTTGAATTGTCGAGCGAGCGAAGGAGGCAAGGATGGCGAGGAGGCCCGCATGGCTGCCGGGCGGCGGAGGCGGCGGCATTTTCCTTTTCCTCGTCCTGCTGATCATCGTTGCCGCCCTGGTCGTCTGGGCCCGGTCGAGGCACCCGCCCGGCCGGTCGCATCCCGCCGCGACCGGGGTTCCGCCGACGCTCCCGGCCAGGACCGCGCCGACGCGGCGCTGATCCCCTTGCAGCCGCGTTCGTCAATGCGCAGGATGCCGGCATGCCCGCCGCCGCCTCGCTCCTTCGCCATGTCGTGCGCGAGGCGGTGGATTTCGCGCTTCCGCCGCGTTGCCCGGCCTGCGGGACGATCACGCCCGAGCCGCATCGTTTCTGCTTCGCCTGCTGGCAGAAGCTGGCCTTCCTCGGCGATCCGTGCTGCGCCTGCTGCGGCCTGCCGTTCGCTTTTGGCGAACCGGGCGCCCTGTGCGGCCGCTGCCTCGCCGAGCCGCCGCCCTTCGACCGTCTCCGTGCCGCCGTCGCTTATGGCGAAGTGGCGCGCATTTCGGTGCTCAAGCTCAAATATGGCGGCCGCCCCGGCCTCGCCGAGACGCTCGCCCGCTTCATGATGCGTCCCCTGACGGAGGTCGGCGCCGCCGCCGCGGCGGAAGGGGCGGCGCCTTTGCTCGTGCCGGTGCCGCTCCACCGCTGGCGGCTGTGGCGGCGCGGCTACAACCAGGCGGCTTTGCTCGCCGCCGCGCTCGGCCGGGCGCGCGGCATCGAGGTCGCGCCCGACCTGCTCCGCCGCGTCCGCGCGACTCCGCCGCTGAGGGGACGCGGCCGCCGCGAGCGCGCGCTTGCGGTGCGCGGCGCCTTTCGGGTCACGGACAAGGGCAAGGCCGCCCTCGCCGGCCGGCCGGCGATCCTCGTCGACGACGTCTTCACCAGCGGCGCCACCGCCGGCGCCTGCGCCCGGACGCTGAAGCGGGCCGGCGCCGCCTCGGTCACTCTCGTGTGCTGGGCGCGGGTCGTGCAGGATTCGGCGGATTGATCCAATCCGTCGGCTTCGCGTTTGTGACGATATGAAGACGGACCCGCATAGCCTCAAAGGCGACGGCTATCTCATTTCGATCCTGAGCGTTTTCCTGCTCGCTTACCCGCCGCTGAAGAGCGCCGGGGCCGACCCGATCCTCCTCATCTGCATCGCGATCGGCGCGATCCTGTCGATCCTCGGCATGGCCTTGCGCTGGATCGCCGACCGCAAGACCCAGCATCGGATCGACCGCAAGGAGAATAAGGGCGACGAGGCGGCGGATCGCCCGGCCGCCGCCGCCGCGGGGCGTTGACAAGAGGCCCCGCGCCGCGCCACCCCGGGGACGAGGAGCGGAAAATGGCCCGGGTGGAAATCTATACCAAGTTCGGCTGCCCCTATTGCACCCGCGCCAAGGCGCTGCTGGCGTACAAGGGCGTCCGCTACGACGAATATGATTTGAACGCGATTCCCGGGCGGCGCGAGGAGATGCTGGCGCGGTCGAACGGCCGCCATACCGTGCCCCAGATCTTCATCGACGGCCGCCATGTCGGCGGGTCGGATGATCTCGCTTCGCTCGAGCAGGCCGGCCGGCTCGACCCGATGCTCGCCGGCGGATGAGCCGGATCGCGCTCTACCAGGCGCGGACCGGAATCGATCCGGAAGCGAACAAGCGCGACCTTGTCGCCGCGATCGGGACGGCGGCGCAAGGCGGGGCGGCGATGCTGTTCACGCCGGAGATGAGCGGCCTGCTCGACCGCGACCGGCAGCGCGGCGCCGCGTGTCTCCGCTCCGAGGCCGACGACCCGGTGCTCGCCGCCGTCCGCGACGCGGCGGCCGCGGCCGGCCTCTGGGTCCATCTCGGCTCGCTGGCGCTGAAGCGGGAGGATGGCAGGCTCGCCAATCGCGGCTTCGTCATCGACGGCAATGGCGCGGTCCGCGCCACCTACGACAAGCTTCATCTGTTCGACGTCGACCTGCCGACCGGCGAGAGCTGGCGCGAATCCGCTTCCTACGCGCCTGGCGAGCGGGCGGTGGTCGTCGAGACGCCGGTCGGGCCGCTCGGCCTCTCCATCTGCTACGATCTGCGCTTCCCCGACCTCTATCGCGCGCTGACCGATGCCGGCGCCAGGATCGTCGCCATTCCCGCCGCCTTCACCGTCCCGACCGGCCGGGCGCATTGGCACGTGCTGATGCGGGCGCGGGCGATCGAGGCGGGTATCCATGTGATCGCCGCCGCCCAGTCGGGCCGGCACGAGGATGGGCGCGAGACTTACGGCCACAGCCTCGTCGTCGGCCCGTGGGGCGACATCATGCTCGACATGGGGGATGAAAAAGGCGTCGGCTTCGCCGAGATCGAGACGGAGCGGGTGGACGAGGTGCGGATGCGCCTCCCGGTCCTCCGCCACCGCCGCCCTATTCCCGAGCCCGAGCGGGTTTCTTGATCATCTTCGACCTCAAATGCGCGCCTTCGGGCCATGTCTTCGAGGCCTGGTTCGGCTCGACCGCCGATTATGAGGCGCAGAAGGCCCGCGGACTCGTCTCCTGTCCGCTCTGCGGCTCGGACGCGGTCGAGAAGGCGCCGATGGCGCCGGCGGTCGGGGCAAAGGGCAATGCCCAAAAGCAAGGCGGAGCGCCGGAGCTCGTCTCGGGCAGCCCGGCGCAGGTGAAGGCGATGCTCGCCGCCGCCGCGGCGATGCAGAAGACCCTGCTCGAAGGCTCCGAAGCGGTTGGGGACCAGTTCGCCGAGGAGGCGCGGGCCATCCATCTCGGCGAGGCCGAGAAGCGCGCCATCCACGGCCGCGCCACCCGCGCGCAGGCGGAGAGCCTGATCGACGACGGCATTCCGGTCGCGCCTCTGCCATTCCCGATCGTCGATCCCGCCGCCGAGAACTGACACCGGTCTGGCTGCGGCCGGCCGGACTCGCTATCCTCGCCGGATCGGAGGGCGGGCGCATGAAGTCGGTCGCGATCTACAGCCTGAAGGGCGGCGTCGGGAAGACGACGCTCGCGGTCAACCTCGCCTGGGCGTCCGCGACCCTGTCCTCGCGCCGGACCCTGCTCTGGGACCTCGATCCGCAGCGCGGCGCCACCTATCTTCTTGGCGGCGAGGGCGGGCCGAGCGACCGGGCGCGCGCGGTCTTCGCCAAGTCGGTCGCCCCGGGGAAACTGGTCCGGCCGACCGACTTCGAGCGCCTCTCCCTGCTTCCCGCCGACATCTCGCTGCGCGAGCTGGACCGCTATCTGTTCGATCTCGGCAAGAAGAAAAGGCTGGAGAAATTGCTCGAGATGCTCGGCCGGATGTTCGAGCGGGTGATCCTCGATTGCCCGCCGGGCCTCACCGAGACCAGCGAGCAGGTGCTTCGCGCCGCCGACGTCATCGTCGTTCCCGTCATCCCCTCGCCCTTGTCGCAGCGCGCGCTCGAGGACGTCGTCGACTATCTCGACCGCAAGAAGCTCGGCCGCGGCGCGATCCTGCCCGTCCATTCGATGGTCGACCGGCGGCGGACCCTCCACGTCGCCGCCCTCGACGCGCATCGGAAATGGCCGGTGGTTCCGATGGCGAGCGCGTTCGAGGCGATGAGCGACAGCCGCATGCCGGTCGGCGCCGCGACACGGCGGGGGCCGGCCGCCGCATCGGTGGCGGCGCTCTGGACCGCGATCGAGAAGCGCCTTGCCGGGCGGGGCTGAAGACCGATCCGGTTGCGGAAATCCTTCCTCCGCTCTAGGCCGAGCCGGCGCGGCCCCGTAGCTCAGCAGGATAGAGCGACAGATTCCTAATCTGTAGGCCACAGGTTCGAATCCTGTCGGGGTCGCCAGTTTTTCGAGGGTAGCCAGCCATGAGCCACGAGCATGATCCGGTCGACGGCGATCTCGTCCGCGCCGAGCCCAGGATCCCGGTGCCGGAGGACGTCAAGGAGGCGGTCCGCACCCTGATCCGCTGGGCCGGGGACGATCCGAGCCGCGAGGGGCTGCTCGACACGCCCGCGCGCGTCGCTCGCGCCTGGAAGGAATATGCGCGCGGCTATGAGGAGGATCCGGCCCGCCATCTCGCCCGCACCTTCGAGGAGGTCGGCGGCTATGACGAGATCGTGCTGCTGAAGGACATCCCCTTCCAGTCGCATTGCGAGCATCATCTCGCGCCGATCATCGGCAAGGTGGCGATCGCCTATCTGCCGAACGAAAGGGTGGTCGGAATCTCGAAGCTCGCCCGCGTCCTCCACGGTTTCGCCCGCCGGCTGCAGGTGCAGGAAAGGCTGACCGCGCAGGTCGCAGACTGCATCTGGGACAATCTGAAGCCGCAGGGCGTGGCTGTGGTGATCGAGGCGAGCCACAGCTGCATGACCGCCCGCGGCGTCCGCACCCCCGGCGTGATGATGACGACCAGCCGAATGATGGGCGTCTTCCGCGAGGACGAACGGCGCCGCCGCGAGGTGCTCGCGCTGATGGGCTATTAGGGTCCGGACCCTAAAATCCTCCCCGGGACGGGGAGGGGGACCAGCCGCAGGCTGGTGGAGGGGGTCCTGAGACCGCATTTAGGCTTGGAGCGCAGTGCCGTCGCAGACCCCCCTCCACCAGCCTACGCCTGCGGCTCCGGCCGGTCCCCCTCCCCGTTCCGGGGAGGATCTCAGGCGATCGCCTCCATCACTGCGCGCCGCAGTTCCTCGATCCCAAGCCCCGTCTCGCTCGACGTCGCGAGGACCTCCGGATGCGCGGCCGGGTGCTTGCGCGCCTCCTCCTCGGTCGCCCGCGCCACCGCCTCAAGCTCGCTCGCCTTGACCTTGTCCGCCTTGGTGAGGATCAGGCGGTAGCCGACGGCCGCATCGTCGAGCATCTTCATCACCTCGCGGTCGATCTCCTTGAGGCCGTGGCGCGCATCGACCAGCACCAGAGCCCGCTTCAGCACCGCGCGGCCGCGCAGATAATCGTTCACGAGATGCCGCCATTTGCGGACGACGTCCTTCGGCGCCCTGGCGAAGCCGTAGCCGGGCATGTCGACGAGCCGGAAGCGCAAGGGCTGGCCGACGTCGAAGAAATTGAGCTCCTGCGTCCGCCCGGGCGTGTTCGACGTGCGGGCGAGTGCGGTCCGGTTGGCCAGACGGTTGAGCAGGGACGATTTGCCGACGTTGGAGCGGCCGGCAAAGGCCACTTCCGGCACCGCCGGATCGGGCAGGAATTTGAGGCCCGGCGCCGATTTCAAAAAGGCGATGGGGCCTGAAAAGAGCTTGCGGGCCTGCTCCTCCAGCGCCTCGCGACTATCCTCGCTCACGTCTTGGGGGCTTGCCAACGATCAGATCCTTCGACGCATCCTTGGGCGCGTAGCGGGCGTAGAGCCAGCGCTGCTGAATCAGGCCGTAAAGGTTGTTGCAGACATAATAGAGCTGCAGCCCGGCGGCGAAGGGCGCGAAGATGAACATCATGAACCAGGGCATGAGCGACATCATCTGCTGCTGCACGGGATCGGTCGCGGGCGGATTGAGCCGGAATTGCAGCCACATGGTGATTCCGAGCAGGATCGGCAGGATGCCGAGCGCGAGGAAGGCCGGCGGCGTGAAGTGGAGGAAGCCGAACAGATTGACCGGAGTCAGCGGATCGGGCGCGGACAGATCCTTGATCCACAGGACGAACGGCTTGTGGCGCATCTCCACAGAGATCATCAGCACCTTGTAGAGCGCGTAGAAGATCGGGATCTGGATGAAGATGGGGAGGCAGCCGGCCATCGGGTTGACCTTTTCCTCCTGGTAGAGTTTCAATATCTCCTGCTGCATCCGCGCCTTGTCGTCCTTGTGACGCTCCTGCAGCGCCTTCATCTTCGGCTGGACGACGCGCATCCCGGCCATCGACTTGAACTGCTTCTGGGCGACCGGGAAGAGCAGGGTGCGGATGATGATGGTGAGGCAGATGATCGCCACCCCGAAATTGCCGATATGGCCGTAGAGCCACATCAGGAGGGCGAAGATCGGCTTCATGAACCAGCGGAACCAGCCCCAGTCGATCGCCCGCTCGAGCGGCGTTCCGAGCTGCGACGTATAGCGATCGAGCAATTGCACTTCCTTCGCGCCGGCGAAGAAGTGGGAGGTGATGGTGGCGGCATGGCCGGGCGCTACCAGCGCCTGGCTGCCCGCGAAATCGGCCTGGAAGCCGCCCGCGCCGCCGTTGCGGAACGAGGAATCGACGGCGCTGTGCTGATCCGGGACGAGCGCGGTCAGCCAATATTTGTCGGTGAAGCCGATCCAGCCGCCGGTCGAGGAGAAATGCTGGTCCCCCTTCTTCTTGATGTCGTCGAAGCTCCAGCTGTAATTGGCGGCGCCGTTGAACACGCCGACCGGGCCGACATGGATGCTCCAGGTGCCGCGGTCGGCCGAAGGCGTCGCCCGGCTGATCAGCCCGTAGGGCCGCGCCGCGACCGCGCCGGTGCCGCGATTCTCGACCGATTGGTCGGCGGTGAAGAGATAGGCGTCGTCGACCGCGAACCGGATGCGGAAGATCTGGCCCTGGCCATTGTCCCAGCTCAGGGTGACCGGCGTCTGCGGCGTCAGGCTCGTGCCGCTCGCCGTCCAGATCGTGTTCGCATCGGGCAGCTTCGCGCCCTCGCCGGTCCAGCCGAAGCTCGCGAAATAGGCGTTGGGCGTGCCGGAGGGGGAGAGCAAGCGGAGCGGCGGCGAATTGGGCGCGATCGTCTCGCGATGGGTGGTGAGGACGAGATCGTCGATCCGCGCGCCCTTCAGATTGATCGAGCCGGCGAGACGCGGCGTCGCGATGGCGACGCGCGGCGTTTCCGGCAACACGATCTTCAGGTCGCGCGTCGCGGCCCGGGTCGGGGCGGCGGGGCTCGCCTGCGGCGGCGCGACCGGCACCTGCTTGCCGTTCACGGTCCTGGTGACGGGCGGATTGGCCGGCATCCAGCGCTGGCTGACATAGCCCCAGCCGAGGAGGACGAGCAGCGACAAGGCGATCGCCAGCATCAGGTTGCGATTGTCGGTCACTCAAATCCTCTCAAGGCACCGGATCGGGACCGGAGCCGCCCCACGGATGGCACCGGGCGAGGCGCCGGGCGGCGAGCCAGCTCCCCCGGACCGCCCCATAGCGCCGCAGCGCGGTGATTGCATAGGCCGAGCAACTCGGCTGGAACCGGCAGCTCGGCGCGAGCACGCGCGACGGCCCGACCTGCCACGCCCGCGCGACCAGGATGAGAGCCTTCGCGATCATTCGCCTCCCCCACCGTCATTCCCGACCGGCATCCGAACCGTTCGGGGGCTCGTTCGAATTCCCGTCTGGGCGGGAATGACGATCTGGGGCTCTTGCGGCCTTCTTCAAGGCTCTTCGAAGCTCCTCGCGAAGCAGCGCATAATCCCGCTCGATCCCGCCCGGCCGGCCGATCAGGACGAGGTCCGCGCCGCCGAGGCCGCTCTCGGGAAGCAATTCGCGGGCGAGGGCCCGGAGGCGCCGCTTCATCCGGTTGCGGACGACGGCGCCGCCGATCTTGCGGCTGACGGTGAGGCCTAGGCGCAGCGCCGGATCGCCGTCACCGCGCTCGCGCAGCAGCAGGACGAAGCCCGGCATCGGCGCGCGGCGCCCGCGATTGGCGGCGAGGAAATCCGCGCGGCGGCGGAGCGTCTCGTAGGGTTTTCGGGCCAGGCGCCTGCCGGCGGTCAGGCGGAGAGCCGCTTGCGGCCGCGGGCGCGGCGCGCGGCCAGGACCTTGCGGCCGCCGACGGTCGCCAGACGGGCGCGGAAGCCGTGGCGCCGCTTGCGCACGAGCTTGCTCGGCTGGAAGGTGCGCTTCATCGCTCATTCCTCAATGATCTGAATTGAAAAAGGCCGCCTTTGCGGGCGGCCGCTCTTGGCGCGCCGGTTAGGCAAAGGCGGCGGCAAAGTCAATGTCGCGCCGGTCCGATACGGCTTTTTCGTGCCGCCGGGAATAAAGTGCGCCGCCGCCCCGTCTCTCCCCCAGCAACGCAGGCAGGATGGACAGATGGACGACACGAATCGCCGCGGGTTTCTCCAATGCATGGCCTGGGCCGGGACCGGCCTCGTCTGGACGATGAGCGGCGGCGTCGCAGCGTCGTTGCCGATCGGGGCGGCCGAAGCGAAGGGAAGGGGCGCATCGCCGGTCCGGCCCTTCACCTTCGTCCAGGTCAGCGACAGCCATATCGGTTTCACCAAGGACCCCAATCCCGATGCGCGCGCCACCTTCCGCGAGGCGGTGGCGAGGATCCGCGCGATGCCGGTGAAGCCCGCCTTCATCCTCCACACCGGCGACGTCAGCCAGCTTTCGAAGCCCGAGGAATTCGACGACGCCGACCAGATATTGTCCGAAGCCGGGCTTCCGGCCTTCCACGTCCCAGGCGAGCACGACATGCTCGACGAGGGGCAGGGCAAGTTTTTTCTCGACCGCTACGGCAAGGGCAGCCGGGGCGACGGCTGGTATGCCTTCGACCATGACGGGGTGCATTTCATCGCCCTCGTCAACGTCAAGGATCTGAAGGCCGGCGGCATGGGCCATATCGGGCCCGACCAGCTCGCCTGGCTTCGCAAGGATCTGGCCGGCCGGCCGTCGAGCCAGCCGATCGTCCTTTTCACCCATATCCCGCTGTGGACCGTCTATGCCGAATGGGGCTGGGGAACGGACGACAGCGCGCAGGCGCTCGCCCTGCTTCGCCGCTTCGGCTCGGTGACCGTGCTCAACGGCCATATCCACCAGGTGATGCAGAAGGTGGAAGGCAATGTCAGCTTCCACACCGCCGCCTCCACCGCTTTCCCGCAACCGGCACCCGGGACGGCCCAGGCCCCCGGTCCGCTCAAGGTGCCGGCGGGGCGGCTTCGTTCGCTGCTCGGGATCCGCGAGATCTCGATCACCGGCGGCGGGCCGCCCCCTTCGATCCTCGAATCCACCCTCGCCTGAACCCAACACCACAGGACAGACATGACCAGACCCCTATTTGCCGCGCTCGCCGGCGCGTTCGCTTTCACCTTCGCCGCCGCCCCGGCGCCGGCCCAGCCCGCCCCGGCGGCCGTCATCGTCAAGATCGGCAATTTCACCTTCGGCCCGCAGGCCATCACCGTCGCGGCCGGAACGACGGTCACCTGGATCAACCAGGACGACATCCCGCACACCGTGGTCTCGGACGACAGGACGAGCTTCCGCTCGAAAGTGCTCGACACCGGCGACCGTTTCTCCTTCACCTTTGCCCGGCCGGGCAGCTTCGGCTATTTCTGCTCGATCCATCCGCACATGGTCGGAAAAGTGGTGGTGAAGCCGCGCTGAGCCGGCTTCGACGGAAGGGTCGGCAGTGAAAGCGGGGCGCTGACATTGGGAGAGGAAAGGCGCGATCTGGACGCGTTCCGCCACGCGATGCTGCCGCATATGGATGCCGCTTATGCCTATGCCCGTTTCCTCAGCCGCGACTCGGTCGCCGCCGAAGATCTGGTGCAGGACGCCTATCTTCGCGCCTTCCGCGGCTTCGCCGGCTATCGCGGCGGCGACGCGAAGGCGTGGCTTCTGGCGATCGTTCGCACCTGCTTCCTCGACTGGACGCGCCGCCGCGGCGGCCATGCGGCCGAGCCCGCCTGGGACGACGAGGATCGGGCTTCCGCCGTCGCCGATTGCGCGGACACGCCGGAGGAGGCGCTGATCCGCGCCGCCGATGCGAATGCGCTCCGCCGCGCTGTGGACGGCCTTCCCGAGCCGTTCCGCGAGACGTTGGTGCTGCGCGAGCTTGAGGAGATGAGCTACCGCGAGATTGGCGATTTGATGAAGGTCCCGCTCGGCACGATCATGTCGCGCCTGTCGCGCGCGCGGCGGATGCTGACCGCGTCGCTCGCCGGAGGAGGGGTGTAATGGCCGCCTGCGCCGACAAGGAAGCCATGCTCCAGGCCCTGGTCGACGGCGAGCTCGACGCGGCCAACGCGCTCGCGATGGAGGAGCATCTCAGCGCCTGTCCCGCCTGTGCCGCCGAGCGGCGGGCGTGGACCGCGCTTCACGAGCGGCTGGGCGCGGCGGAGGTGGCCCCGGCGGCGCCGGCCGCCCTGCGCCTGCGGATCGAGGAGGCGCTGGCGCGGGAAGCGGCGGTGCTGCCGGCAAGGCAATCCGGCCGGCGGGCGCGGCGGTGGCGTGCCTGGGCGATCGGCGGCTGGAGCGCGGCGGGCATGATGGCCGCGGCGGCGGCAACCTTCTTCATCCTCTTCCTCCAGCCCCCGCCGTCCGATCTCGGCGACCAGCTTATCGCGGACCATGTCCGCTCGCTGATCCCAGGTCATCTGATCGACGTCGCCACCTCCGACCGGCATGTCGTGAAGCCCTGGTTCAACGGGCGGATCGACTTTTCCCCGCCGGTTCCGGAGCTCGCCGACCGCGGCTTTCCGCTCGCCGGCGGTCGGCTCGACGTGGCCGCGGGGCGGGTGGTGCCGGTCCTGGTCTATCGGCGGCGGCTGCACGTCATCAGCCTGTTCATCCTCCCGGCCGCCGCGAAGGCAGGCGAAGGGCGGACGTCCGCCGCCAGCCCGCCCGGTTATTCGATCGTCCACTGGCGGCAGGGCGGCCTGGATTATTGGGCGGTGTCCGACGTCGGCAAGGCCGATCTCGACCAGTTCCGCACCGAATTCACCGCCCGCGCCAGCGGCTAATCGGCGGCACCTTCGGCCCGGCGCGTTTTGGCGATTTCACGCCGCCGCCGCGCGCTCGCGCGCCTCAGGCTCCAATCGGCCCAGGCGCCCTTCCTCGGATGCCGTCGCTTGAAGCGGACGTAGAGCCTTTTCGCCCAGCCGCTATATTTCAGCACGAGCGACAGGCCGGCCGCGAAGACGATGATCCCGCCGGGCCCGGGAAGCGGCCCGACGATCGGCGCGGCGAGGATCAGCAGGCATCCAAGCGCCACCAGGGCCATGCGGATGGGGGGCAGGCGCGTCACCTTCTTCTTTCCTCTCCTCGATCATGTGGGAGGGGTGTGTTGCCCACGCAAGACGGGCGCGTTCTGCAAAGCATTGACTTGGCGGGCCGTCCCGGCGGATTGAGAACAAAAAGGGGGCTCGATGGTCGCGCATGTCGCC
>DASUHH010000002.1:0-74146 GCA_036273615.1 Allosphingosinicella sp.
GAGCCGGTGCGAACATCCCCTGGATGTTCGCAGCCATGCCGGGGGCATGGCGGCCGGCTCATGGCCGTCTCTCCGCCTCGCCGCTGCGCCGCAGGCGCAGTTTAGCCTGAGCGGCTGCTGCAAGCAGACAGCCGAAGGGCGGTCGCCCGGAGAAGGGCACCGGCTACGTCGCGGCGCTTGTGCGGGCAGCAAGCCCGCCCTGCGCACCACTCCTTGCCGGTGCCCTTCTCCGGGCGATCCTGACCATTGCCGGTAGTGAGTCCGGACCCTAGACTGCGATCCGCTCGCGGTCCGCGGCTGGAGAGGTGTCGATGAGAAGCAAGATCGCCATGCCGGCGCTGACCGGCCTGCTCCTGCTCGGCGGCTGCGGCAGCCATTCCGGCGAAGGCGGCGGATCGCATATGCCGCGCCACGGCCGCTATGCCGGCATCGGCGTGTTCGATACCGGCCCGCTCTGGTCGAAAATGGCGGTTCCGAAGCAGGACGCCGCGCAACGGACCGCGACGACCGCGGACGACGAGCATGTGATCGTCGTCGTCGACACCGACAGCGGCGAGGTTCGCGAATGCGGCGACCTCAGCGGATATTGCACCTCGCTCAACCCCTGGACGAGCGTGATCGCGCCGGCGCAGAAGACGCCCGTCCCGCTCACCGCCCATGCCGCCGACCTTGCGCAAAGCACCGCGGAGAACAGCATGGAGGCGGAACCCGCCAGGCACTGACGGCAGGACTCGACGCACAATGAGCACGGTCCTAGAGGCGGATCGTTCCGTCTCTTTTCAGGACCTATGCCGATGCGCCACGCCGCCGCCTTGCTCGCCGCCCTGCTCGTCACCGTCGCCCCGCTCGCCGCCCAGCCGCCGCAGCGCGGACCCGAGGCGCAGGGCGATGCGCGGACGGACACCCAGGGCGATGCGCGCGGCAATGGGCCGGGGGCCGCGCATGGCGACGTGAAGCCCGAGAGCAGGGCCGAGGAGATGGCCCGCAGGGACCAGGCGCTGGCGCCGGTCGAGGAGCAGGCGAAATCGTCCGACCACAGTATCACGATCAACGGCCGCACCATCGCCTATCGCGCCACCGCCGGCACGCTGACCATTCGCGACAAGGACGGCAAGCCGACCGCGTCGGTCTTCTACGTCGCCTACACGACGCCGCATGCCGGGCGGCACAAGCCGGTCACCTTCTTCTACAATGGCGGGCCTGGCTCGGCCTCGCTCTGGCTGCACATGGGCTCGTTCGGGCCGATGCGGGTGCAGACGGCGAACCCCGAATATATCAAGCCGGCGCCCTACGCCTTCGCGCCCAATCCCGATACGTTGCTCGACCGCTCCGACCTCGTCTTCCTCGACGCCGTCGGCACCGGCTATTCGCGGCCGCTCGGCACCGCCAAGGCCAGCGATTTCTACGGCGTCGATCCGGACGTCGACGCCTTCGCCAAGGCGATCATCCGCTACACGACCAAATATGCGCGCTGGAACGACCCCAAGTTCATCTTCGGCGAATCCTACGGCACCACCCGCTCGGCGATGCTTGCCTATGCGCTGCAGGATCGCGGCCTCGCGCTGAACGGAGTCGTCCTGCTCTCCTCGATCCTCAATTACGGAATCCGCCAGCCCGGCTTCGACCAGATCTATATCGGCTATCTGCCGAGCTATGCCGCGACCGCCTGGTATCATCACAAGGCCGGAGAGGGCACCCAGCTCGAGGATTGGGTCGAGCAGGCGCGGCGCTTCGCCGGCGGGCCCTATGCGACCGCGCTCGCCAAGGGCCAGGATCTCAGCCCCCAGGAAGAGGATCAGGTGGCGCGCGAGATGAGCCGCCTCACCGGCCTCTCGGTCGATTTCCTGAAGCGCGCCAATCTGCGGGTCGATCTCTCCCGCTTCCAGACCGAATTGCTTCGCGACCGGCGCGAGACGATCGGCCGCTACGACAGCCGCTATCTCGGCACCAATCCCGACGCCGCCGGCGAGCGGCCCGAATATGACCCGTCGGACACCGCCATCTCGGCCGCCTTCATCTCGACCCTGCACGATTATCTGACCCGCGAGATCGGCTACGACACGCCGCTCGAATATCGGGTGAGCGCGCGCGAGGGCGGCGACTTCAACTGGAAATGGGAGCATCGCGCGGCCGGCAGCAACTTCCCGCAGCAGCAGCCGGCGGTGACGGTCGATCTCGCCGCGGCGATGCGGACCAATCCCTATCTGAAGGTGCTGTCGCTCAACGGCTATTACGACATGGCGACGCCATTCTTCGAGACCGAGCGCGACCTCAAGCATATGATGCTGGAGCCGGCGCAGCAGAAGAATCTCGAATTCCGCTACTTCCGCTCCGGCCACATGGTCTATCTGAACCCGGAGGAGCTGCACCATATGCGGCTCGAGCTCGACCGTTTCTACGACGAGACGGTGAGCGAGGCGGAGTCGCCCGAGCCGCCGGCGCCGGTCTCGCTTCGCCGCGCCCATGGCGGCGGGAACAGCCCGCCCAACTAGCGGCACGCTAACCGAAAATTAGGCATCGCCGGGCTAGAGGAGAAACGGTCTCCACAAAGCCGGGCATTCCCCCTTGTTCATCAACGCCGAGCTGTCGCAAATCCCGATCACGGATGGCCGCAAGGCCGAGCGGCGGATCGTCAACCTCGCGGGAGCGCTTCGCGAGGACGGTACCAAGACCTTGCGGATCGTCGTCCTCGACATCTCCCTCGGCGGCTTCAAGGCGGATGCTCCGGAGCCGATCGAGGAAGGCAGCGAAGTCTGGCTGAAGCTCAGCGGCTTCGAGGCGAAGCGCAGCCGGGTCGTCTGGACCAACGGCAAGGACATAGGCTGCGAGTTCGAATGGCCGCTCCACCAGCGCGAGCTCGACCAGATCGTCGCGCCGGCGCCCCGCCGAATCCCCAAGGGCGTCTTCCGCCGCGTCTGATCCCGGGCCGGTTTCGACCCCTATCCCAATTTTCAGGGATTTCGCCGGGCCGGACAGACCCGCTCAATTGTTGGCGGGAGGCTCCGGGCGATCCTTGTCGCCGCCGACCAGATCGATCCGGATGCCGTGCGGCGGGCGCCGGCGGCGGCGATGGGCCTTGATCGCGGCATAAGCGAGGCCGACCATGACGGCGAGGAGCAGCAGCAGGGCTGCGACGACGCGGAGCGGCAGACCGTGAGGCACGGATGCCCTTTAGCCGGTCTCCGCCGCAATCGCCAATGAACTGTCTGCAACACGGTCATAAGCTGCGGCCGGCTTGGGGCGCGGCCCATGACCGACGGCTTCAGCGGGCGTCGACCAGCACGATCTCGGCCTCGTCGAGCGCATGGATCGTCACGTGTTCCTCGCCGGTGATCGCGACTCCGTCGCGCGGCTCGGCGCGGCGGCCGTTGACCTCGATCGCGCCGCCGAGCGCGACGAGATAGGCATGGCGCGACGGGTCGAGGCCGAGCTGCGCAACCTCCCCCGCCCTCAGGGTCGCGCCCATGACCCGGGCGGCGGCATTGATCTTCAGCGCCTCTTCATCCTCGGCAAAGCCGCTGGCCAGAGTCACGAAGCCACCGGCGCGGTCGCCCTTGGGGAATTTCTTCGCGCCCCAGCCGGGCTGCGCGCCGCGCCGGTCGGTCAGCACCCAGATCTGGAAGAGCGTCGTCTTCTCATCCTCCAGATTATATTCGGCGTGGCGGACGCCGGTGCCGGCCGACATCACCTGCACGTCGCCGGCGGCGGTGCGCCCCCGATTGCCCATCGAATCCTGGTGGGTGATCGCGCCCTCGCGGACATAGGTGACGATCTCCATGTCCGAATGGGGATGGGGCGGGAAACCCGAGCGGGCGGCGATCTCGTCGTCGTTCCAGACGCGGATCGCGCCCCAGCCCATGCGGCCCGGGTCGTGATAGTCGGCGAAGGAGAAATGGTGGCGCGCGTTCAGCCAGCCATGGTCGGCATGGCCGAGCGAGCCGAAGGGACGGATATCGATCATGTCGGTCTCCTCTTGCCGGAGCAGCCTTAAAAGGTGCTTCGGCCGGAATGAAGGGCCCGCACGCGCAGAGGGAGGGGGGCTGCGCGGACGGGCGGACGCTGGCCCGTTACGCCGCCAGCGGCAATTCGGCTTCGGCCAGTTCCTCGATCTTGCCGACCGCCTCGGCGACCGCCGCGGCGGCGGCTTCCGGCCCGAAGGCGAGCTTCTCGGCCCGGACGAAGGTGACGTCGTCGATGCCCATGAAGCCGAGCAGCGTCCGGAGATGCGGCTCCTGGCTGTCGAGACCGGCCGCCGGACCCTCGCTATAGAGACCGCCGCGAGTCTCCACGACAAGCGCCTTCCGGCCCTTGAGCAGGCCTTCGGGGCCGCTTTCGCCGTAGCGGAAGGTGATTCCGGCGCGCAGCACGTGATCGAACCAGGCCTTCAGCGTCGACGGCATGCCGAAATTGTACATCGGCGCGCCGAGGACGAGGAAATCCGCCTCCTGAAGCTCGCCGACCAGGGCGTCGGAGAGGGCGAGCGCCTCGCGCGCGGTCCCGCTCTCGACGATGCCGGCGCGGACGGCAGGGACGGTCTCCCAGGTAAGGTGCGGGATGGGCTCGGCGCCAATGTCGCGGCGCGTGATGCGCGCGGCGGGGTTGCGCCGGCGGATCGCCTCGGCCGCGGCGTCGGTGAGCTTGCGCGAAACGGATGCGTCGCCGGTCGCGGCGCTGTCGATAATGAGGACCCTGGTCATCTCTGCCTCCTGAAACCTTGCGGAGACCGAGATAGGCGCCTAGCGGCGTTCTCAGTAGACGCATAGCCCGCATTATGGTGTTGCTGAAAGTGGAACGCTCTTCGACCGATCTGCTCGACGTCCTCGCCTTCGTGCGGGTGGTGGAGACGGGCGCCTTCTCGCGCGCCGCGGAGCGGATGGGCATGGCCAAGTCGATCGTCAGCCGCCGCGTCGCCAGGCTCGAGGAGCAATTGGGCGCGCGCCTGCTCACCCGCTCCGCCCAGGGCGCGCAGCCGACCGACGTCGGCCAGGCCTATTTCGAGCGCGCTGCGAAGATACTCGCCGAGCTTGAGGCGGCCGAGGAGGTGGTTGCGGAGGCGACGACGCAGGTCGCCGGCCCGATCCGCCTCTCGGCGCCGCTCACCTTCGGAACGCTCTATCTCGCCCCGGCGCTGGCCGAGTTCGCGGCGGCCAATCCCAGGGTCGAGCTGGACATCTCGTTCGACGACCGGGTGATCGACCTCGTCGGCGGCGGCTTCGATCTCGCCGTCCGAATCGGCGCGCTCAAGGATTCGTCGCTCATCGCCCGCCGCATCGCGCCGGTACGCGCCGTGGTGCTGGCCAGCCCTTCCTATCTCGAACGGAACGGGCGGCCGGAGCGGCCGCGCGATCTCGCCGGCCACGACCTCCTTCTCTACGGCGGCGAGACTTGGCGCTTCCGCCAGCCGGGCGGCGGCTGGGAGACCGTTCGCGGCCGGGCCCGGATGCGCGCCGACAATGGCGACATGCTTCGCGCCGCGGCCGAGGCGGGGCTCGGCATCTGCCGCCTTCCAAGCTTCATCGCCGCGCCCGCCATCGAGCAAGGCACGCTCGAAGTCCTGCTCCGCGACTGGCCGCTGGAGGAGGGCGCGCTCCACGCCGTCATGCCGAGCCGCGCCACCACCGCCCGCGTCCGCGCGCTGGTCGATTTCCTCGCCGCCCGCTTCGGCCCGGAGCCGGTCTGGGATCCGTGCTGGATGCACCGCGAGGATCGTTGAGCCTCGGATGGCCGCGTTCCGTCCGTCTCGCGCGCATGCTTCCCGCGCACCAGGATGCGAAATTCATGAGCAAGGCCATCGGCTTGACACCGTCATGGGGCTATAGAATATATCGTCTCTGCCGCAGCTCTTCCAAGGGGCCGAGCGCGGCATTCTTTGGGGGACGACAGGTATGAGAAAATATGTGGGAGCCGCTCTGGTTGCGGCACTGGCGGGCTGCGCGTCGACGCAGACCGTTCTGAGCCGGCCGGTCGACCAGGTGTACCATTCGCCGCACAGCCAGAAGGAAGTCACTTTTTGCCTGGCCAACAAGAACAATACACCTGCCCTTGAAAGGGACGACGGCTCCCGGGTCGTTCTCATCAAGAATGGCTATGGAGCGGTCTCGATGGCTTTCACGGTCTATCCGGAAGGCACTGGAAGCCGCATCGAATATCGCAAGGCCTTCGGCACGATCGGCGGCATCTGGCGCCAGTGCATTGGGGACAGCGCGCGCCGCTCCAATCACGACTGACCGCGCATGAACGCATGAAGGGCCGGGGCGGGTTGAACCCGCCCCGGTTCCGGCGAATCCCGCCGCCGCGCGCTTCGGACGAGGTCCGCCTGCTCAGGGAAGCAGCAGGCTCGCATCCCCATAGCTGTAGAAACGGTAGCCCGCCTGGATGGCGCGGGCGTAGGCGCCCTGCATCCGCTCCAGCCCCATCAGGGCCGAGACCAGCATGAACAGGGTCGAGCGCGGCAGGTGGAAGTTGGTGAGGAGGCCGTCGGTCGCGCGGAAGCGGTAGCCGGGGGTGATGAAGATGGCGGTGTCGCCTTCGAACGGGCGGATGCGGCCGCTCTCGTCCGCGGCGCTTTCGAGCAGGCGGAGCGAGGTCGTGCCGACGGCGACGATCCGGCCGCCGGCGGCGCGGGCGGCGTTCAGCCGTTCGGCGGCGTCCGGCGCGATCCGGCCCCATTCGCCGTGCATGACATGGTCCGCGGCGTCCTCGACCTTGACCGGAAGGAAGGTGCCGGCGCCGACATGGAGGGTGAGCGTCTCGATCCCGATCCCCGCCGCCTTCAATGCCTCGACCAGGCGCGGCGTGAAATGGAGCGCGGCGGTGGGCGCGGCGACGGCGCCCTCCTCGCGCGCGAACATCGTCTGATAGTCGTCGGCGTCGCGCGCGTCGGCCGCCCGCCGCCCGGCTATGTAGGGCGGCAGCGGCATCCGACCGGCGCGTTCGAGCAATGTTTCGACCGGCTCCTCGCCTTCGAAGGAAAGGAGGATCGATCCGTCCTCCGCCTTGCCGCGCGCGACCGCCGATACGCCCGCCCCGAAGTCGATCCGGTCGCCGGCGCGCACCCGTCTGGCATTGCGGACGAAGGCGCGCCAGTCGCGCGGCCCTTCGCGCTTGTGGAGGGTCGCGCCGATCCGCGCGTCGCCGCGCCGGCCTTCGAGCTGGGCGGGGATGACCTTGGTGTCGTTGAAGACGAGCCTGTCGCCGGCACGCAGCAGGCTCGGAAGCTCGGACACGATCGCGTCCGAAAGCCCGTCCGGCCGCACGACGAGCAGGCGCGCGCTGTCGCGCGGGCTGGCCGGCCGTAGCGCGATCCGCTCGGGCGGCAGCGCGAAGTCGAACAGGTCGACGCGCACGCGCCCTATTGATGCGGCGCCGGGTGCGGCTTTGGCGGATCGGGGAGCTTGATCGACGGCGGCGGCGGCACGGCCGGCCCCGCGGCCTGTCCGGCTGCGGCGCCAGTCGTCGCGAGCAAAGGCGCGCTGTGCACCGGCGCCAGGGCGGCCGCCTGCTCCGGAGTCGGCGGCGGCTTGTTGTCGGCGGCGATCGAGGCCTGGACGATCCGCGTGGGATTGGCGGGAGGCTCGCCTTTTTCGATCTGGTCGACATATTGCATGCCGCCGACGACGCGGCCGAAGACGGTATATTGCCCATCCAGCGTCAGCTTCGGCGCGAGCATGATGAAGAACTGGCTGTTCGCGCTGTCCTCGGCGCGCTTGATCGTGGCCGCGTCGGCATTGTCGGGCGCGCCCATGCGGGCGGCGGAGACGGCGCCGCGCACATGGGGCAGGCCGTTGAACTCGGCCTTGAGGTCGGGAAGGTCGGATCCGCCGGTGCCGTCGCCCTTGGGGTCGCCGCCCTGGGCCATGAACCCGTCGATGACGCGGTGGAAGGTGAGGCCGTTGTAGAAGCCGCGGCGGGCGAGAAGCTTGATCCGCGCGACATGGTTGGGCGCGACGTCGGGGCGGAGCTGGATGGTGACTCGGCCGCCGTCCGACAGATCGAGCAGCAAGGTGTTCTCGGGATCGAGCGGAGGCGCGGGGGGAGGTTCCGGAATCTGCGCGGCGACGGCGCCGGCGAGGAACAGCCCGAGCAGCAAGGCAAGCAACATTTTCAATCGCATGACGAACCCAACCCCGAATCTTTCAAATAGCTTTTAGCGTCATAATCGACGGAGCGGGACCCCCGATCCGGTCCTTCAGGCGCCTTTCCGTCCAAGCTCGGCGACGCGCCGTGCGACGTCCGCCGCCACCGCCGGAGTCACGAACTTGCCGACGTCGCCGCCATAGAGCGCGATCTCCTTGACCAGCCGCGAGGCGATCGGCTGCAGCGACACGTCGGCCATCAGGAAGACGGTCTCGATCCGGTCGTTCAATTGCTGGTTCATCCCCGCCATCTGATATTCATATTCGAAGTCGGCGACGGCGCGCAGGCCGCGAAGGATGATCGTCGCCCCTTCGCGCTCGGCGAAATCCATCAGCAGGGAATCGAACGACACGACCTCGATCCCGTCGCCGACCGCCGCGATCTCCCGCCGCACCATCGCCATCCGCTCGTCGACGCTGAACATCGGCGACTTGGCGGGATTGGTGGTGACTCCGATCACCAACCGGTCGACCAGCTTCGCGCCGCGGCGGATGATGTCCATATGGCCGAGCGTGATCGGGTCGAACGTGCCCGGATAAACCCCCGTCTTCATCGTGCCTCCGCGATATTGGGGCGTCTTAGCGGCTCGGGAGTGGCTTGTCGAAGGCGCCCGTCAATGATCCCGCTCGGCCGCAAACCTGGCGATGGCGCGGAGCAGGTCGGCCTCGGGGCCGTAGCTCTGCAGATATTCGGTGGCCTGCTGCACCAGCAATTCCGCCTGCTGGCGCGCGCGGTCGCGGCCGAGCAGCGAGACGAAGGTCTCCTTGCCCCGGGCCCGGTCCTTGCCGACCTTCTTCCCGGTCTTCGCCTCCTCACCTTCCTCGTCGAGCAGATCGTCGGCGATCTGGAAGGCGAGCCCGACATCGCGCGCATAGCCGCGAAGCTTCGTCCGCCCCTCGGCCGGCACCCGGCCCATGATCGCCCCCGCTTCGAGGCAGAAGCCGATCAGCGAGCCGGTCTTCAATTGCTGGAGGCGGGTGACGGCGGCGAGATCGAGCGCGGCGCCGTCCGCGGCAAGGTCCATCATCTGCCCGCCCGCCATGCCCGACGGGCCGGCGGCGGCGGCGAGGGCGGCGACCAGTTCGGCGCGGACGAACGGGTCCTCGTGCGTCGCCGGATCGGCGAGGATCTCGAAGGCGAGGGCGTGGAGCGAATCGCCGGCGAGGATCGCGGTCGCCTCGTCATAGGCCCGGTGCAAAGCCGGCTTGCCGCGGCGCAGGTCGTCGTCGTCCATCGCCGGCAGATCGTCGTGGATCAGCGAATAGACATGGATGCATTCCACCGCCGCGCCGACGCGGAGCGCTCGGTCCCGGTCGGTATGGAACAGGCCGCAGGCGGCGACGACGAGCAAAGGCCGGAGCCGCTTGCCGCCGCCGATCGCGGCGTAGCGCATCGCCTCGTAGAGCCGCGCGCGCGGATCGGGCGGCACGGCGAGCAGCGCGTCGAGCAAGGCATCGATCTCGGCGCGCACCCGCTCCAAAGCGGGCGCGAGGCTTGCCGGAGCGTCCGCCATCGGGCGGCTCAATCGCCGTCGAACGGGACGGTGCCGGCCGGCTGGCCGTCGCGGCCGAGCTGGATTTTCTCGATCCGCGCCTGCGCCGCCTGCAGCCGCGCTTCGCATTGCTGGCGCAGCTTGTCGCCCTCGCCATAAAGCTCGATCGATTCGTCGAGCGACGCGTCACCGCTTTCGAGGCGGCGGACGATCTCCTCGAGCCGCTTCAAGGCGGCTTCGAAGCTGAGCTCGTTTATGGCGTCGCTTGGCTCGGGCATGGGGGACAATTGGTCCCCGGCGTCGGCAGGGTCAAGGGCGGGCGCGGTACCAATGGACGCCGTCGCGCGCATCACGTTCGGCGCGGCCTTCCACTTCGAGCCGCCGCAAATGCGCGAAGGCTTCGCCGGTGGCGAGGCCGATGACGGCGTCGTCGATCGCGCGGCCGAACAGGATCGAGAAGCAGTCCACAGCGCGCCGCGGCTCGGCGAGAAAAGCGTGGAGCGCGTCGAGGCGGCCGCGATGGCCCTCGGCGAGAGCGTCGAGGCGGGCGTGAAGGCTTGTGAAGGGCTCGCCGTGCGAGGGGAGGACGAGCAGGTCGGCGGGGAGGCGCCGCAACTTCTCGATCGAGGCGAGCCAGTCGCCGAGCGGGTCCGCCTCCGGCTCGCTGAGGCTGAGCGAGACGTTGGAGGTGATCCGCGGCAGCACTTGGTCGCCAGCGATCATCAGGCCGCCAGTATCATCGACCAGGCAGGCATGCTCGGGGCAATGGCCGCTGCCGACCACGACGCGCCAGCTCCGCGCGCCAATCCGCAGCGCCTCGCCGTCCTGCATCCGCACGAAGCTGACCGGCACGGGCGTCACCATTGCCGCGAACCGGCCCCAACCCTTGGCCTTTTCCGCTTCGATCCTCTCCTCGCTCCAGCCCGCCGCGCGCCAGTAAGCGATCGCCTCGCGCGGCGGCGCGGCGCGCACGTCGGTGGTCAGCATGCGTGCGAACAGCCATTCGGCGCGTGTCATCCAGAGCGGAACGCTGAAACGCTCGGTCAGCCAGCCGGCGAGGCCGATATGATCGGGATGGAAATGGGTGCAGATGACCCGCGTGATGCGCCGACCGGCCAGCGGCCCGGCGAACAAAGCCTCCCAGGCCGCGCGCGCGGCCGGCAGGTTCATGCCGGTATCGACGAGCGCGACGCCCTCGCCATCCTCCAGCAGCCACACGTTGATATGCTTGAGCGAGCCCGGAAGCGGCAGCCGCGCCCAGCCGACGCCGTCGGCGAGTGGGACCAGCTCACCCTCGCGCGGCCCGCGCCGGCCGAGCGGATAAGTGAGGCCTTTATGGCTATAGGCTCGGCCGTCGTCGGTCAGCGAGACGTCGGGCGCCGGCCCGGGAAGAGGGTCCTGGCCCCTAGCTCTTGAAGATGCTGTCAATGTCCTCGCCGCCGGACTGGCTCGCCTCGGCCTGCTCGGCGGCATGGACCGCCTCCGCCTCGCGGGCGGCCGCCTCGCGCTCGCGCCGCAGCTCCTCGATCAGCGCCTCGCGGTCGCCGTCGAGCCGATTGTCCTGCTGCGCCTCGATCCCGGCCTGCTTCGCCGCCTTGGCGACGACCGCGTCGAGCTCGCGCTGCGAGCAGAGGCCGAGCGTGACCGGATCCTTGGGCTGGATGTTGGCGATGTTCCAATGGGTGCGGTCGCGGATCGCGGCGATGGTCGAGCGGGTGGTGCCGATCAACTTGCCGATCTGGCCATCCGAAATCTCGGGATGGTTGCGGATGATCCAGGCGATTCCGTCCGGCTTGTCCTGGCGCTTGGAGACCGGCGTATAGCGCGGGCCCTTGGTGCGCCGGATCTGGTCCGGCTCCTTGTGCATCTGGAGGCGGTAGGAGGGATCGGCCTGGCCTTTGTCGATCTCCTCCTGGGTCAGCTCGCCGGCGCGGATCGGGTCGCGGCCGGTCAGCTTGGTCGCGGCGGTGTCGTCGGCGATTGCCTGCACCTCGAGGATGTGAAGGCCGCAGAAATCGGCGATCTGCTCGAAGGTAAGCGAGCTGTTGTCGACCAGCCACGAGGCGGTCGCATGGGGCATGAGCGGCTGGGCCACGGCGGGTCTCCGGTGTTCCGAAACAATAAGGGCCGCCCCCTCGCGGAGCGGCCGACATAGCCCGCGATGTAAGGCGGGTACGAAATGGACGCAAGACCGGAAGTCGAGCGCGGCTCAGGCGCTCATCGGCAGGTAGCCCGGCTCCGCCGCCACCCGGCCGAGCCAGGCCGAGAGTGCGGGACAGGCGGAAAGATCGAAGCCGCCCTCCTCCGCGACATGGGTGTAGGCGTAGAGGGCGATGTCGGCGAGGCTGAGCCTGTCACCGACGAAGAAGGCGCGGCCGGCGAGATGCTCGTCCATCAGCGTCAGCGCCGCCTCGCCGGCGGTGCGCTTGCCGGGAAGCTGGGCGCGCTGGACGTCGGTCAGCCGGTCGTCGCCGACAAAGGCGATCCAGAAGCGCAGGGTCGCGACATTGGGCTCGTGATTATATTGCTCGAAGAACATCCAGCGCAGCATGTCGGCGCGATCGAACCGGTCCTCGGGCACCAGCCGCGTGCCCTCGGCGAGATAGAAGCAGGCGGCGTTGCTCTCCGGGATGAATCGCTCGCCCACCTGAAGCACCGGGATGCGGCCGTTGGCATTGATCCGCGACAGGAAGTCCGGCGTCCGCGTCTCGCCCTTCAATATGTCATATTCGCGCCGCTCGATCGGAAGGCCGAGCAGGGCCGCCGTCAGCCGGATCTTGTAGCAATTCCCCGACGCTGCATATTCGTGAAGGACCAGCGGACCCATTTTCGTCTCCCTTGCCGCAGGGCAGGTCGCCGACCCACGCGCCGGCCGTCAATCAAAAAGCGGAGCGGCGGTCATCAGCCGCCCTTATCATCGCGAGCCTCTCGAACCCTTTTCCGTCATTCCCGCGAAAGCGGGAATCCAGTGCTGCGCATCACCCGACGAGGTGCTCGTACAGATCCACCCAATCGGGATTGCCGCGCTCGATCAGAGCCAACTTCCACGCACGGTTCCATTTCTTGATCGCCTTTTCCCGCGCGATCGCTTCCTCGACGGTCGGATATTCTTCAACGTGAACGAGCAGGCGCAGCCCATAGCGTTTGACGAAGCCTTCCGGTTGATCGCGGTGTTTCCAAATGCGCGCTGCAAGATCGGCGGTGACTCCGATGTAGAGCGTTCCGTTGCGCTGGCTCGCCAGAATGTAGACCCAACCGCCGCGCCTCATTCTACCGCCGTACTGGATTCCCGCTTCCGCGGGAATGACGAGGAGCGGCTCTATCCCATCTCCAGCACGATCTTCCCGACATGCTCGCCCGAGTCCATCCGGCGGTGGGCGTCGGCCGCGTTGGCGAGGGGGAAGCTGCTGTCGATCACCGGCCTGGTCTCCCCCGCCTCCAGATGCGGCCAGACGTCGCGGCGGAGCTCGGCGGCGATTGCGGCCTTGAAGTCCACCGGGCGGGCGCGGAGGGTCGAGCCGGTGAGGGTGAGGCGGCGGCGCATGATGTCGAAGATCGGCACCTCGGCCTTGCCGCCGCGCTGGACGGCGATCGACACGTGCCGTCCCTCCTCGGCGAGGCAGGCGAGGTTGCGGGGCAGATAGTCGCCGCCGATCATGTCGAGGACGACGTCGACTCCGCGGCCGCCCGTGATCTCCTTCACCCGTGCCTCGAAATCCTCTTTCCTGTAGTCGATCGCATGGGCGGCGCCGAGGTCGCGCGCTCGAGCGCATTTCTCCGACGAGCCGGCGGTGACGATCAGGGTCAGGCCGAAAATCCTGCCGAGCAGGATCGCGGTCGTGCCGATCCCGCTCGTGCCGCCATGGACCAGGACGGTCTCGCTTGGCCTGGCGGCGCCGCGCTGGAAGAGGTTGGTCCAGACGGTGAAGAAGGTCTCCGGCAGCGCCGCCGCCTCGACCATCGACAAGGCGGCGGGCGCAGGCAGGCACTGGCCGGCGGGCGCCACGCAATATTCGGCATAGCCGCCGCCTGCGACCAGCGCGCAGACCCGGTCGCCGATCCGCCACGAATCGACCCCTTCGCCCAGAGCGGCGACCTCGCCCGCCACTTCGAGCCCGAGGATCGACGGCGCGCCGGGCGGCGGCGGATAGAGGCCGCGTCGCTGCATCACGTCCGGTCGGTTCACCCCCGCCGCCGCGACGCGGACCAATACCTCGCCCGCTCCCGGCACCGGCGCCGGCCGCTCGACCGGCTGCAGCACCTCCGGCCCGCCGGGCCCGGCCGGATCGATCGCGATCATGACGGTAGGGAGCGTTGGGGGAATCGTGGTCATCCGGCAACGCTCTGCGCCGAAACCGCCGCCGCGCAAGCCCGATCTGGTTGACAGGGGCCGCCGCTTGGGTGGATTCTCCGGTCATGGACCTGGAAGAGCTCTTTCCGAGCAAGCCCGAGGACCCGCTGGCGCAGCTCGTCAAGCAGGACCTCGACCCACTGTCGGTCGAGGAGCTCGGGGAACGGATCCACACGCTCGAAGGCGAGATCGCGCGGGTCCAGGCAAAGATGGCGGCCGCGATTAACCACCGGGCAAGTGCCGAAGCCTTATTCAAGAAATGACGAGAGTAGGGGAACCAACGGTCTTTTCCCCAGCTTTCTTTGGAGCCAGCTTGATGCCGGGCACGCGACACCCGACATTGAGCCCATCGAGGCGGTGATGTCCGCGGCCTCGCAGGAGTGAGTTGAATTGCCGTCTTTTGCCCGTGAACTGGAACAGACGCTTCACACGGCGCTCGCCGAAGCGAGTGGGCGCCGCCACGAATATGCAACGCTCGAGCATCTTCTGCTCGCGCTCACCGAAGACGTCCACGCCTCGAAGGTGATGACCGCCTGCGGCGTCGACCTCAAGGAATTGCGCGAGGCCGTCCGCAACTATCTCGACAATGAGCTGGAGGCGCTCAAGGTCGACGGCCAGACCGATCCGTCGCCGACGAGCGGCTTCCAGCGCGTCGTCCAGCGCGCCATCCTCCACGTCCAGTCCTCGGGCCGCGACGAGGTGACCGGCGCCAACGTCCTCGTCGCTCTCTTCTCCGAGCGCGAGAGCTATGCCGTCTATTTCCTGCAGCAGCAGGATATGAGCCGATTGGACGCGGTCAGCTATATCAGCCACGGCGTCGGCAAGGGCGAGGCGTCGTCCGAGCCGGCCGAGGTCAAGGGCGTCGAGGAAGGCAAGCCCGAAGAGGGCAAGAAGAAGAACGAATCCGCCCTCAAGCAGTTCACGGTCAACCTCAACGAGAAGGCGAAGAACGGCCGGGTCGATCCCCTGATCGGGCGTGGGCCGGAGGTCGACCGCACCGTCCAGATCCTCTGCCGCCGCTCGAAGAACAACCCGCTCTATGTGGGCGATCCAGGCGTCGGCAAGACCGCGATCGCGGAAGGCCTTGCCCGCAAGATCGTCGAGGGCGACGTGCCCGACGTGCTCAAGGACGCGGTGATCTATGCGCTGGACATGGGCGCCCTGCTCGCAGGCACCCGCTATCGCGGCGATTTCGAGGAAAGGCTGAAGGCGGTCGTCACCGAGCTCGAGAAGATGCCGGACGCCATCCTCTTCATCGACGAGATCCATACGGTGATCGGCGCCGGCGCCACTTCGGGCGGCGCGATGGACGCGTCGAATCTCCTGAAGCCGGCGCTTTCGGGCGGGATGATCCGCTGCATCGGATCGACCACCTACAAGGAGTTCCGCAACCATTTCGAGAAGGACCGGGCGCTGCTCCGGCGCTTCCAGAAGATCGACGTCAACGAGCCGACGATCGAGGACAGCGTGAAGATCCTGGCCGGCCTCCGCCCGTCCTTCGAGGAGCATCACCACGTCAAATACACGCCCGACGCGATCAAGGCGGCGGTCGAGCTTTCGGCGCGCTACATCAACGACCGCAAGCTTCCGGACAAGGCGATCGACGTGATCGACGAGGTCGGCGCGATGCAGATGCTGGTGCCGCCCAACAAGCGCAAGAAGACGATCACGACCAGGGAGATCGAGGCCGTCATCTCGACCATGGCGCGGATCCCGGCGAAGAGCGTGTCGGCCGACGACAAGAAGACGCTGGAGCATCTGGGCCGCGACCTGAAGCGCGTCGTGTTCGGCCAGGACAAGGCGATCGAGATTCTCGCCTCGGCGATCAAGCTGAGCCGGGCGGGGCTTCGCGATCCCGACAAGCCGATCGGCAATTATCTCTTCTCCGGCCCGACCGGTGTCGGCAAGACCGAGGTGGCGCGCCAGCTCGCCTCGATCATGGGCATTCCGCTGCAGCGGTTCGACATGTCCGAATATATGGAGCGCCATTCGGTCAGCCGGCTGATCGGCGCGCCGCCGGGCTATGTCGGCTACGACCAGGGTGGCCTCTTGACCGACGCGGTCGACCAGCATCCGCATTGCGTGCTTCTGCTCGACGAGATCGAGAAGGCCCATCCGGACCTGTTCAACATCCTCCTCCAGATCATGGATAACGGCCGGCTGACCGACCATCACGGCAAGACGGTCGATTTCCGCAACGTCATCCTGATCATGACCACCAATGCCGGCGCGTCCGACATGGCGCGCGAGGGGGTCGGCTTCGGCAGCAACACCCGCGAGGGCGAGGACGAGGAAGCGATCAAGCGGATGTTCACGCCGGAATTCCGCAACCGGCTGGATGCGATCGTGCCCTTCTCCTACCTCCCGCCCGAGGTGGTGGCCCGCGTGGTCGACAAGTTCATCCTGCAGCTCGAGCTCCAGCTTGCCGACCGCAACGTCCATATCGATCTCGACGAGGAAGCACGGAAGTGGCTGACCGCCCGCGGCTACGACAAGCTCTACGGCGCGCGGCCGATGGGACGGCTGGTCCAGGAGAAGATCAAGCAGCCGCTGGCCGAGGAATTGCTGTTCGGCAAGCTCGTCCACGGCGGCGAGGTCAAGGTCACGATCAAGGAGAATACCCCCTCATTCGAGATCGTCCCCGCCCCGCCCAAGACGGCGAAGAAGAAGGCGAAGAAGGCCGAGCCGCAAGGCGAACGCGGCCAGCCCGAACAGGCTTGAGGCGAAGCCATCCAACGAGAAGGCCCTCCGGAAACGGAGAGCCTTTTCTTTTGGCGATTGCTTGCCCCTCCGTGGAATGGCACAGTCCGGAGCGCGTCTGACAGAGGCTGGCAAGCCGGTGAAGCATTAGGTCGGGGAAGAAGCCAATTGCCTAGGATCAGAGACAAACTGAGTCTCGCAGTAGGCGTGGCTTGGCTCCTGATCGCAGCGTTAAGTTTTGCTGGCCGCAACAGCCGCTACGGAGGCACTTGGAACCATTATGTGTGGCTTCTTTGGGCTCTCGGCTCCGGGATGTGGCTATGGAAATCGTTCGTGCCCACCAGGGAGAAGCCGGAGTGACGTCCGAGGTCGATGACAGTTATCGGCCACTTACCGGAGGCCTCGTCCTCGGGATCCTCTTCTGCCCGATACTGTTTGTTTGGTTCCTGCTACGTCCCGGCTACTCGCGCGAAGTCCGGATCGGCGCCTTTGCATACGTTGCAATCGGGCTCGTTGGGTTGGCCTTCTCGGTGCTGCGCTAGCGGATTTGTAAAGGTATAATCACTTTCTTGAGGGGAATATCCGATCCGGCGTCTGAAGCGCATCAGCCTGTGGATCGGAGTGGGCCTGCTGGTCCTGCTGCTGCTCGGCTACAGCCTACTCCGGCTGGCCGACGCCCGCTGCTTCGCGCTCACCGGCGAAGCGATCTGCCATGTCGAGACCGACGCCCCGGTCGTCGCTCTGAGCCTCGACGACGGTCCCACGCCCCAAGGAGTCGCCACCGCCACGGCTGCCCTCCGGCGGGCGGGGGCGCATGCAACCTTCTTTCTCATCGGAAGCGCTGTCGAACAGCACCCGGAGCTGGTCCGGCAGATCCTGGCGGACGGCAATGAGGTCGGCAATCACAGCTACAGCCATGTCCGGATGATCGGGCGCCCCAGCGCTTTCTACGATGCGGAGATCGGCCGCACCGACACGGCGCTGCGCCGGGCGGGCGTCGCGGCGCCGAACTTGTTCCGTCCTCCTTACGCCAAGAAATTGATCGGCCTGCCGCGCGCCGTCGCTCGGCATGGCTACAAGATGATCCTGTGGGACGTCGAAGATCCGCGCGGCGCGCGTGATCCGGCCGATTATGCGGCCCGCATCGTCCGACAGGCGCGGCCCGGCTCGATCGTGCTGATGCACCTCATGTATTCCCACAACGGCAACGCCCGCGCCGCCTTGCCCCTGGTGCTGCGCGGCCTGCAGGCGCGCGGCTTCAAGGTCGTCACCGTCGGCGAACTGCTCAAGCTGCGCCGCCGCTGAAAAAGAAAAGGCCGCTCCTCGCGGAGCGGCCTTCCTTGCCTTTGTATGGAAAGACGATTTAGCCCAAGAGCTCCTGCTCCAATTTCTTCGCCATTTCCTCGATATTCTCCGGCGGCCAGCCCGGAATATCCATGCCGAGCCGCAGGCCCATGGACGACAGCACTTCCTTGATCTCGTTGAGGCTCTTGCGGCCGAAATTCGGCGTGCGGAGCATCTCGGCCTCGGTCTTCTGGACGAGGTCGCCGATATAGATGATGTTGTCGTTCTTGAGGCAGTTGGCGCTGCGCACCGACAGCTCGAGCTCGTCCACCTTCTTGAGCAGATAGCGGTTGAGCTGGTTGGCGTCCTGGTCGGCCTCGATCGCCGAGACGGCGACGCCGGCCGGGATCGCGCTGATCATGCCCTCGTCGAAATGGACGAAGAGCTGGAGCTGGTCCTGGAGGATTCGCGCCGCATAAGCGAGCGCGTCGTCCGGGGTCACCGTGCCGTCCGTCTCCACCGTGATGGTGAGCTTGTCATAGTCGAGCTCCTGGCCGACGCGGGTATTCTCGACCTTGTAGCTGACCTGGCGGACCGGGCTGTAGAGCGCATCGACCGGGATGAGGCCGATCGGCGCGTCGGCCGGGCGGTTGGACGCCGCCGGGACATAGCCTTTGCCGGCCTCGACGGTCAGCTCCATGTTCAGCGTCGCGCCCTCGTCCAGATGGCAGAGGACGAGATCCGGGTTCATCACCTCGATGTCGCCGGTGGTCGCGATCTGGCCGGCGGTGACCTCGCCCGGGCCGGTCGCCGAGAGCTGCAGGCGGCGCGGCTGGTCGCCCTCCATGCGAAGCGCGATCTGCTTCACGTTGAGGACGAGGTCGGTAATGTCCTCGCGCACGCCGGCGAGCGAGGAGAATTCGTGGAGCACGCCCTCGATGCGGATCGAGGTGACCGCGGCGCCCTGCAGCGAGGAGAGGAGGACGCGGCGGAGCGAGTTGCCGAGCGTGAGGCCGAAGCCGCGCTCCAGCGGCTCCGCCACGAAGGTCGCGCGGCGGCGGGCGTCGCCGGCGGCGCGCTTCTCCAGCGCGTTGGGCTTCTTCATTTCCTGCCAGTTCTTTGCGTTGACGGCCATGGGTCTTCCCTATTCTTGGTTCGAAGCCATCGGGGGCGGTGGCTTCGGCAATGTTCGCGCCCGCGGCCCGCCCAAAGGCGGAGCGGCGGGATCAAAGCTCAGACGCGGCGGCGCTTCGACGGACGGACGCCGTTGTGCGGGATCGGAGTCACGTCGCGGATCGAGGTGATCTGGAACCCGACCGCCTGGAGGGCGCGAAGCGCGCTCTCGCGGCCGGAGCCGGGGCCCTTCACCTCCACCTCGAGCGTGCGGACGCCATGCTCGGCGGCCTTCTTGCCCGCATCCTCGGCGGCGACCTGGGCGGCATAAGGAGTCGACTTGCGGCTGCCCTTGAAGCCCATCATCCCGGCCGACGACCAGGCGATGGCATTGCCCTGCGCGTCGGTGATGGTGATCATCGTGTTGTTGAAGCTGGCGTTCACATGGGCGACGCCGGCGGTGATGTTCTTGCGCTCGCGCCGACGGAGGCGCTGCGGTTCGCGTGCCATTCTGGTCTATCCCTTACTTTTTCTTGCCGGCGATCGGGCGCGCCTTGCCCTTGCGGGTGCGGGCGTTGGTGTGGGTGCGCTGGCCGCGGACCGGCAGGCCCTTGCGATGGCGCAGGCCGCGATAGCAGGCGAGGTCCATCAGCCTCTTGATGTTCATCGCTGTCTCGCGGCGGAGGTCGCCCTCCACCATATGCTCGGCGTCGATCGTCTCGCGCAGGTGGAGAACCTCCTGGTCGGTAAGGTCCTGGACCCGCCGCTCGGGCGCGATGCCGAGCTTCTCGGCGATCTGCTTCGCCTTGGTTCGGCCGATGCCGTGGATATAGGTCAGCGCGATTTCGACGCGTTTGTTGGTCGGGATGTTGACGCCCGCGATACGTGCCATGGGATGTTGTTCTCCTGCTCCACAGGCGGGTTGGCGACCCCCCTATCTCAGCGCTTCGAATGAGCCGGTCGCCCGGTCCCCGGACAGAGCTGCGGATGTCCGGGGGACATCCGCACCTGCTCATCCCGAAACAGCGATAGCCGGCGCGCGCACGGGTGCGCCGCCGGACGACCGGTTATCGGGATGCGCGGCAGATAGGAGCGCGAAGGGGGCAAGTCAAGGGAGAGACGGCACCGAATCCGGGGATTTCGCCTCAGCGTGGGGCAAGCTGGAATCCCGCGGGCGCCGCCTCCAGCACATGCTCCTCCTGATAGATGTCGATGAGGATGTCGGCATGGGCTGGCGCGGGCCCGCCGCAATCGACCGGCGCCAGGTCGACCACGTTGCCGAAGCCGCCGGTGCCGCCGGGCCGCTGGGCGCCGACCCGCGGCACCGAGCCGTCCGTGCAGCGCAGCCGGGCGAGATAGGCCCGCTCGCCGTCGGGGCCGGCGACGCGGATCGGATTGCGCAGGCTTCCGACCGGGAAAGCGGCGGCGGCCGCAAGCTCCCGGGCGATCTCGGCATCGGACGAGCCCTCGCCGATCCCGGCCATCGACTTTTCGGGCGGCGCGGTGCGCTGGCCGAGCTTCGGCTTCGGGGCCGAAAAGGACGGCGATGCGACGAGGCTTGCAGCGGCAAGCAGAAGGAAAATGGATTTACGCATGAACACTCCTGCGAGAAATTGTAGGCGGGCGCCCGGCTGAAGTCGAGCGGGCCTCATTCGAGCTCGAAGCTGACCGACAGGGTCACCGACAGGCTCTGCTCGCCCGGATCGATCCCGGTCGTCGCGGCCCGCGCGAACGCCATCGGCCTCGGCTCGACCGGGATTGCGGCGCCGGCCTCGCTGATCGAGACCATGCGGACGACATGCTTGCCGGCGGCGCGCGCATAGAGATCGGCACGGGCACGGGCGGCGGCGAGCGCCTTGACCCGCGCCTCGTCGAGCGCTTCGTCGGGTTTCGAGACTTCGAGCGTCGGGCCGCTGATCTGGTTCGCGCCCTGGGCGACGAGCGCGTCCAGAATCGCCCCCGAGGCGGCGATGTCGCGGAAGCGGACACTCACCTCGTTCGTCGCCTGGTAGCCGTTGATCTGAGGCGCCCGATCCTGATCCTGGCGATATTGCGGGAAGAGGCTGACGTTGCTGGTCCGCACGTCGCGGTCGGCGATTCCGGCGCGGCCGAGCGCTGCCCGCACCGCCGCCATGCGCCGGGCATTGTCGGCAAGCGCGGCAGTCGCCGTCGGCGCGACGGCGACGACTCCGGCGGTGATCCGGGCGAGATCGGGGACTCGGCTCACCTCGCCGGTCGCGACGATATCGAGCCGCGTGCCGGTCATGGCCGGCGCCGGCTGAGCCCGGGCCGCCGCCGGCAGTGCGGCAACGAGGATGAAAAGGGGGAAAAGGCGTTTCATCGGTTCGGGCTCCTTCGTTCCGAAAGCGGCATCTAGGCCGCCGGCCGCTGCACCTTCGCTGAACATTGCGGTCCTGGTGGCGCCGACATCAATGCACTCGGGGGAGAAAGCCATCGAAAGCGGGTTGACGAAGCGGGCCCAAGCTGGAATTGGAGGCGCCATGTCGCTTTATCCGCAGCCCGCCGACGCTTGCGCCGCTTTCGCGGCCGCTTCGCATGCCTGGCTTTGGTGGCGGGAATTTCCTCGCGCGGCGGCATGCGATCGATGGTGACCGGGACCAACTGAACAGTCCCAACGACCCGAGAACAAGGCCCGCCGCTCCGGCGGGCCTTTTCTTTTCCCTACGTCACCAGGAATTTCGCGATGTCCATTCACCTCAACCTTGCAGCGCAGAGCCAGGCCGATAGCGGCCTCCCCATTCCGGTCGAGGACGCGCTGGCGCGCCTGTTCGACGGCGAAGCGCTCGACGCCGCCGCGTCCGAGACCCTGTTCGGCGAGATCGTCGCCGGCCGCCTTCCCGAGCCCGCAATCGCCGGCATGCTGATCGCGCTTCGCCTGCGCGGCGAGACTGCGGAAGAGATGATCGGCGCCGCCCGCGCGCTCCGCGCCGCCGATGAGGACTTCCCCCGGCCCGATTACCTTTTCGCCGATTGCTGCGGCACCGGCGGCGACGGCTCGGCCTCGATCAACGTCTCGACCGCGGTCGCTTTCACCGCTGCCGCCTGCGGGCTGCCGGTCGCCAAGCACGGCACCCGCTCGATCACCTCGCGCTGCGGGTCGGCCGACGTGCTCGAGCAGCTCGGCGCGAAGCTCGACCCCGACCCCGCGGTCTCGCGGCGAGCGCTCGACGAGACCGGAATCTGCTTCCTCTTCGCGCTTCGCTACCATCCGGGCCTGCGCCATGCCGGACCGGTGCGGCGGGCGCTCAGGGTCCGGACGATCATGAACCTGCTCGGCCCCTGCGTGAACCCGGCCGAGCCCAAGGTGCAATTGCTCGGCGTCGCCGCTCCCGAGCGGCTGGAGACGGTTGCCGCGACCGTCTCCGCGCTCGGCGTCTCGCGCGCCCTCATCGTCCACGGCTCGGGCCTCGACGAGATCGCGCTCCATGGCGAGACCCAGGCGGTGCGGGTCGAGGACGGCCGGCTCGAGCCTCTCACCATCACGCCCGAGCAGGCCGGGTTCGAACGGCGCCCGGTCGGCGTGCTGAAGGGCGGCGGGCCCGAGGAGAATGCCGAGCGGCTGAAGGCCCTTTTGATGGGCTATGGCCTGGAAGCGGAGACCGAGGTGGTGGCGCTCAACGCCGGCGCCCTGCTGATGACCGCGGGCCTCGCCTCGGACCTGCGCGACGGAGTCGGGCGGGCGCTCGACGCGCTCCGCTCGGGCGACGCGCATCGCCGCCTCACCGCCTTCGTCGAGGCGAGCCATGGCTGAAGCGGAGGGCGTGCTCGGCGAGATCGTCGCGCGCAAGAAACAGGATGTGGCGGCCCGGCTCGCCGGCGCCGATCTCGGCGCGGCCGAGCCGACGCGGCGGAGCCTCAGGGCGGCGCTCGCCCGGCCCGGCGCCCGTTTCATCATGGAGGTGAAGCGCGCCTCGCCCTCGCAGGGGAGCCTTCGCGCCAAGGCCGATCCGGCGGCGATCGCCCGTTCCTATTCGGGCGCGGCGGACGCGATCAGCGTGCTCACCGACACGCCCTATTTCGGCGGCTCGCTCGACGATCTTCGCGCCGTTCGGGCGGTGTTCGACGGGCCGATCCTCGCCAAGGATTTCGTCGTCGATCCCCGCCAGGTGCCCGAGGCGCGGCTGCACGGCGCCGACGCGGTGCTCGCCATCCTCGCCGCCCTCTCCGACGCGGAGGTGCGCGCGGTGAGGGCCGAGGCGGACCGGCTCGGCATGGATGTGCTGGTCGAGGCGCATGACGAGGCGGAGGTGCGGCGCGCGGTCGCGCTCGGCGCCGGGCTCATCGGAATCAACAATCGCAACCTCAAGACGCTCGAGGTCGACCTCTCGGTCACCGAAAGGCTGGCGGGGCTGGTGCCCGGCGACCGGCTGGTGGTCGCCGAATCCGGAATCGAAAGCCGCGCCGACGTCGACCGGCTCAGCCGCTGCGCCGACGCCTTCCTCGTCGGCTCGTCGCTGATGCGCGCGGCCGATCCGGCGCTGGCGGCGCGGGCGCTCGCCTTCGGCCGGGTCAAGGTCTGCGGCGTCACCAATGTCGAGGATGCCGCGATGGCGGCGGCGGAAGGCGCCTCCTTCCTCGGCATGGTGATGGTGCCCGGCACGCCGCGCGCCGTCTCCTTCGCGCAGGCCGCTTCGCTTGCCCAGGCGGCGACCCTGCCCCTGGTCGGCGTCTTCCGCAACGAGAAGCCGATGGAGGTGGCCGGCCGCGCCCATGCCTTCGGCCTCCACGCCGTCCAGCTCCATGGCGACGAGGATGCGGCCTATGTCCGCGCGCTCCGGTCCCTGCTCCCCGAAGCGGCCGAGATCTGGACCGTCGCCGCGGTCGGCGAGGAGGTTCCGGAGGCGCCGTCGGGCTCGGACCGCACCCTGTTCGATTCGAAGGTCGGCGGCCGCTCGGGCGGCACCGGCATCGCCTTCGACTGGAGCCGCCTCGAAGGGCGCGACCTCGGCCGGGCGATCCTCGCAGGCGGCCTCAATCCGCTCAACGCCGATGCCGCCGCGCGGCTCGGCACCTATGCGCTCGACGTCGGCTCGGGCGTCGAATCGGTGCCGGGGCGCAAGGATCCGCGCCGGATGCAGGCCTTCTTTGCCGCCCTCAGGCTGAAGGCGCGGGGGGAGCGGGCGCAATGCTGAGCGACGGCCGCTTCGGCGCCTATGGCGGCGCCTATGTCCCCGAGATCCTGATGCCGGCGCTCGAGCAATTGGAGCGCGCCTTCGTCGACGCGCAGGCGGAGCCCGCCTTCAAGGCCGAGCTCGACGAATTGCTGGTCAAATATGCCGGCCGGCCGACTCCGCTCACCCGCTGCCGCAATTTGGGCTCGGAGCGCGTCCGCCTCTACCTCAAGCGCGAGGATCTGCTCCACGGCGGCGCCCACAAGACCAACCAGGTGCTCGCCCAGGCTTTGCTCACCAGAAGGATGGGCAAGAAGAGGATCATCGCCGAGACCGGGGCGGGCCAGCACGGCGTCGCAACCGCGCTCGCCGGCGCGCTCTTCGGCCTCGACACACGCATCTATATGGGCGCGCACGACGTCGCGCGGCAGCAGCTCAACGTCTTCCGGATGGAGCTGATGGGCGCCGAGGTGGTGCCGGTGACGAGCGGCAGCCAAACCCTCAAGGACGCGATCAACGAGGCGTTGCGCGACTGGACCGCAAGCTTCGCCGACACCCATTATCTGCTCGGCACGGTTGCCGGGCCCCATCCCTTCCCGACCATGGTCCGCGAGTTCCACCGCGTGATCGGCCGCGAGGCCCGGGCGCAGATATTGGAGGAGGAAGGGCGGCTGCCCGACGCCGTGATCGCCTGCGTCGGCGGCGGCTCGAACGCCATGGGCATCTTCGCCGATTTCATCGCCGACCGCGAGGTGCGGTTGATCGGCTGCGAGCCGGCCGGCAAGGGGCTCGACGGCAATGCCCATGGCGCGACCCTGCTGCGCGGCCGGCCGGGCATCCTCCACGGCTCGGAAACCTATGTGCTCCAGGACGAGGACGGGCAGATCAACGAAAGCTGGTCGGTCTCGGCGGGCCTGGACTATCCCGCCGTCGGCCCGGAACATGCCTATCTGAAGGACAGCGGCCGCGCCGATTATGTCGGCGTGACGGACCGGGAGGCGCTCGACGCCTTCGCGCTTCTTGCGCGGTCCGAGGGGATCATCTGCGCCTTCGAATCCGCCCATGCGCTTGCCCATGCGCTGAAGCTCGCCGCCGAGGCGGAGGAGAAAGGCCGCGAGGCCCTGCTCGTCGTCAACATCTCGGGGCGTGGCGACAAGGACATGGTTCAGGCCCAGACCCTGCTTGGGCCGAAGGCATGAGCCGCTACGATGCGATGTTCGCGCGGCTGAAGGCACGCGGCGAAGGCGCGTTCGGCGCCTTCGCGACGCTCGGCGATCCGGACCTCGCGCGGAGCGCCGCGATCCTCGACGCCCTGGTCGAAGGCGGCGCCGACATGCTCGAGGTCGGCATTCCCTTCTCCGATCCGGTGGCGGACGGGCCGGTCATCCAGGCGGCGGCGGTGCGCGCGCTCGCCGCGGGCGTCAGGACGGCGGACTGCTTCGCGCTCCTCGCCGCCTTCCGGAAACGCCATCCCGACGTTCCGGTCGGAATCCTGACCTACGCCAATCTCGTCGTCGCGCAGGGGCGGGACAACAGCTTCCTCTTCTATCGGATGGCGGCGGAGGCGGGCGTCGATTCGGTGCTGGTGGCGGACGTGCCCCTGTTCGAGGCTCCCCCTTTCCTCGCCTCGGCGCAGGCGGCCGGCGTCGATCCGGTGCTGATCGCGGCGCCGAACACCCCGCCGGAGAGGCTTGCGGCGATCGCGCGCGCCGGCGCCGGCTACACTTATTGCGTCGCGCGGGCCGGCGTCACCGGCGCGGACGAGGAGGTCCGCTTCAACGCGCCCTTGCTGAAGGCGCTGAACCATCTCGGAGCGCCGCCGCCGGTGCTCGGCTTCGGCATCTCGAAGCCCCGCCATGTCCGGCTCGCGCTCGAATCGGGCGCGGCGGGCGTAATCTCCGGCTCCGCCATCGTCCGGCTGATCGCGCAGGAAGCCGATCCGATCTCCGCCGTCCGCGCCTTCGCCGCGGACATGAAGGCCGCGACGCGCTCCACTTAGAGTCGGTATCGGGACCCTCAGAGTCGGCGGCCGGCGAACGCCCGGTAGATGAGGAGGATGATCACCGCGCCGACGATCGCGGCGAGGAAGCCGGCACCCTGATTGCCGTGATACCAGCCGAGCCTGTGTCCGAGCCAGCCGGCGACGACGGCGCCGGCGATGCCGAGCAGGACCGTGATGATGCAGCCCTGGGGGTCGCGCCCGGGCGTGACCGCCTTGGCGATGAGACCGGCGAGCCCGCCGATGATGATCCAGGCGATGATTCCGTGATAGGCCAGCAGGTGCAATTCCGCCTCCCTCGCTTGATGTCGCCATAGAGCCACCGAAACTCGACGGTGGCAATCCCCCCGCGGACACGTTATGGCGAAATCTCCGCCGAGCAGGGGTGACCGGCGGAAGAATGAGACTTGAGACGGGTGATGTATTCGGCTAATACAGTAGCCGAATGCGGCTTTTGCCGTCCGTCGGATGCGGGGAAGATGAGGACCATGAATTTCGAATCGCCCAGATGGGGTCGCGGCGCGCTGGCGGTCGAAACCATCGACGACGAAGCGGCGCGCGCGCGCCGCCGGACGATCATCATCGCCCTCCTCGCAGTCGTGATCGTGCTCGCGGCAATGCTCTTCTTCGTCGGCGGCAGGAAACCCCAGGCGGCGCCGGCCGCGGCCGGAGCGGCCGCCGGCCAGGGCGCGGCGCAGCGCGTGACCGTGATCGTTCCGGGGCGGCAGCAGGTCGCCGGGGTGATCAACGCCACCGGCACGATCGCGGCGCGCCGCGACATGCCGGTCGGCGTCTCCGGCGAAGGCGGCCGGGTCGTCCGCGTGCTCGTCGAGCCCGGCCAGCGGGTCCGCGCCGGGCAGACGCTGGCGGTGATCGAGCGTTCGGTCCAGACCGAGCAGGCCGCGCAGCAGGCGGCGCAGATCGAGGTTGCCAAGGCCGATGCCCGCCTCCAGCAATCGAATCTCGAGCGCGCCCAGGCCCTGGTCGCGCGCGGCTTCATCTCCAAGGCCGAGCTCGAGGACAAGCGCGCCACCCGCGACGCGGCGCTTGCGCGCGTGCGGCTCGCCGAAGCGCAGCTCGGCGAGACCCGCGCCCGCATCGGCCAGCTCGACGTCCGCGCCCCGACGGCCGGCCTCATCCTCACCCGCAGCGTCGAGGTCGGCCAGGTGGTCGGCCCGAGCTCGGGCGCCTTGTTCCGAATGGCGGAGAACGGCCTCATGGAGGTGCAGGCGCGGCTGACCGAGGCGGATCTCGTCCACGTCCATGTCGGCACGTCCGCGACGGTGACGCCGGTCGGAACCAATATCCAGATCGCGGGCGCCGTCTGGCAGCTTCCGGCGGTCGTCGATCCCAGCAGCCGCCAGGGCCTGGCGCGAATCGCCGTCCCCTATCAGCCGGTCCTGCGGCCGGGCGGGTTCGCCACCGTCTCGCTGAACAGCGGCGCCGCGGACGTGCCGCTGCTGCCGCAATCCGCGGTGCTGAGCGACGACAAGGGCAATTACGTCTACATCGTCGGTCCGGACGATCGCGTGTTGCGCCGCAACGTGACGATCGGCCAGGTCGACGAGCATGGCGTCAGCATCCTGTCGGGGCTGAGCGGAACCGAAGGGGTGGTCGCCTCCGCCGGAGCCTTCCTGAACGCGGGCGACAAGATCATACCGGTCCGCCCGGCCGCCCGGCCCTAGCGGCCTGAGGAACTAGCGGCCTGAGGAACATGTCATGAGCTTCCGCAACATCTCGGCCTGGTCGATCCGGAACCCGGTTCCGGCTCTGGTGCTGTTCGCCTTCCTGACGATCGCCGGCTTCGTCGCGTTCATGCGAATGAACATCAACCAGAATCCGGAGATCACCTTCCCGGGGGTCGGCATCTCGATCTCGCAGCCCGGCGCGGCGCCGACCGAGCTCGAGACGCAGGTCACCCAGAAGGTGGAAGCGGCCGTCCGCAACCTCGAGGGCGTCGACGAGATCGATTCCACGGTGAGCGAGGGCAACAGCTTCACCTTCGTCCAGTTCACCATCGACACGCCGGTCGACCGCGCCACCACCGACGTACGCGACGCGATCGCGCAGATCCGCGGCTCGCTTCCGGACGGAATCATCGAACCGCAGGTCCAGCGCGCCCAGATCAACGGCGGAGCGATCGCCAATTATTCGGTCGAGGCGACCGACATGACGATGGAGCAGCTGAGCTGGTTCATCCAGGATACGGTGTCGCGCCGGCTGCTCGCCATCGAGGGCATGCAGAAGGTCCAGGTCTATGGCGGCGTCAGCCGGGAAATCCGAGTCATCCTCGATCCGGCCAAGATGCAGGCGCAGGGGGTGACCGCCTCCCAGGTCAACCAGCAGCTTCGCGCGGTCAACACCAATGCGGCCGGCGGGCGCGCCGAGATCGCCGGCGCCGAGCAATCGGTGCGGATCGTCGGCAACGCGACCGATGCCTATTCGCTCGGCCAGACCCAGATCGCGATCGGCAACGGCCGCTCGGTCAAGCTGGCCGACATCGCCAACGTGCGCGACGCCTATGGCGAGCAACGGTCGATCGCCAAGATGAACGGCCGGCCGGTGGTGAGCTTCGGCATCTTCCGTTCGCGCGGCGCCTCCGACGTCGCCATCTACAAGGAGGCGACCAAGGCCCTTCACGACATCGAGAAGGAGAATCCGAAGGTCCACTTCGTGGAGCGCGTCACCTCGGTCAAATATACGATGGAGAATTACAAGGCCGCGATGCGCGCGATGGTCGAGGGCGCCGTGCTCGCGGTCATCGTCGTCCTGCTCTTCCTGCGCGACATCAGGGCGACGATGATCTCGGCGCTCGCCATCCCGCTCTCCGCCGTCCCGACCTTCTGGGTCATGGATCTGATGGGCTTCACGCTCAACTTCATGACCCTGCTGGCGCTGAGCCTCGTCGCGGGCGTGCTGGTCGACGATGCGATCGTCGAGATCGAGAATATCGTCCGCCACATGCGAATGGGCAAATCGGCCTATCAGGCATCGATCGACGCCGCCGACGAGATCGGCCTTGCCGTCGTCGCCACCACCTTCTCGATCGTCGCCGTCTTCCTGCCGGTCGGCCTGATGCCGGGCATTGCCGGCCAGTTCTTCAAGAATTTCGGCTTCACCATTGTCGTCGCGGTGCTGATGAGCCTCGCCGTCGCGCGCCTGGTCACGCCGATGGTGGCCGCCTATTTCCTCAAGGCGAAGGGCCACGCCAGGCATGGCGAAGGCAAGGCGATGGATTTCTACATCCGGGTCCTGCACTGGACGCTCGGCCATCGCTGGTGGACGGTGCTGATCGGCGTGGTCGCCTTCGCCCTGACGATCTTCGCTTATTACAGCCTGCCCTTCACCTTCCAGCCGCCGCTCAACGTCGACACCAGCCATGTCAGCATCACCATGGCGCCCGGGACGACGCTCGAGCAGACCGAGACGGTCGCCGACAAGGTGACCGCGATCCTGCGCAACCAGCAGGAGGTGAAGACCGCGGTCGAATATGTGGACGTGGGCGATGCCAACATCTCGATGACGCTGCGCCCGGACCGGAAGCGGACCAGCGTCGAGTTCGAGCGCGCGCTGGCGCCGGTGCTCAACCAGATCCCCGACGCGCGCATCTCGTTCGATTCGCAGAATGGCGGCGGCGGCAGCAACCGCGACGTCTCGGTCATGCTCGCCGGCGACGATCCGGTGAAGCTGAACAAGGCCGCGAACGACGTCGCCAACCAGATGCACACGCTGCCGGGCCTGGTCGCGCCGCGAGTCGAGGGCGACCTGCCCCGGCCCGAGATCACGATCAAGCCGCACCTCGACCTCGCCGCCGATCTCGGCGTCACCACCGCCGCGCTGAGCGAGACGATCCGGATCGCCACCCTTGGCGACATCGACCAGAATGCGGCCAAGTTCGAGCTGCCGGACCGGCAGATCCCGATCCGGGTGATGCTCGACGAGAATAGCCGCCGCGACATGTCGACGATCGAGAACCTGCCGGTGCCGACCACCCGCGGCACGACCGTGCCGCTGAAGGTGGTGGCGGCGGTCAGCTTCGGCGTCGGCCCGTCGCAGATACAGCGCTTCAACCAGGAGCGGCGGATCGTGATCAGCGCCGATCTCGCGCCCCACGCCGTCGCCGGCGAGCAGCGGGCGAAGGTGATGCAGCTCTCGGCGATGACCAATCTGCCGACCGGCGTCCATTTCGCCGCCGCCGGCGAGGCGAAGTGGCAGGCCGAGATGCTGGTCAACTTCTTCATCGCGCTTGCCGCCGGCGTGATGCTGGTCTTCGCGGTGCTGGTCCTGCTCTACCGGCGGGCGCTGCCGCCCCTGGTCAACCTCTCGTCGCTGCTGCTGGCGCCGCTGGGGGGCGCCATCGCCCTCCACATCGCCGGCATGGCGACCTCGCTGCCGGTGCTGATCGGCGTGCTGATGCTGCTCGGAATCGTCGCCAAGAACTCGATCCTGCTGATCGACTTCGCCATCGAGGAGATGGGCAAGGGGGTTCCCAAGTTCGAGGCGATCGTCGATGCCGGGCACAAGCGCGCCCAGCCGATCGTGATGACCACCGTCGCGATGGTCGCCGGAATGACTCCGACGGCGCTCGCGATCGGCGGCGACGGCTCGTGGAACCAGCCGATGGCGGTGACCGTGATCGGCGGCCTGATCATGTCGACGATGCTGACCCTGCTGATCGTGCCGGCGGGCTTCAGCCTCGCCGACAGCTTCGAGAAGTGGATTTCCCCGCTCTTCGGCCGTATCCTCACCTATCGCCCGGGCGACCGCGGCGCGTCGGAACCGCAGCCGGCCGAGTGAACTTATGAGCGGCCGGGCCATTTGAAGGAGGCATGAGCCTCATCGACCGGTCGTCCTTTTCGCGCTTCAATCCCGCGCAGGGCGGCGTCCGCGGCATGCGGATCATCGCCACCGGCATGCTGGTCGCGATGGCGGCGCTCTTCATCGTGGCGAACAGCCTCGACGGCGCCCATCCCGCCTGGGCCTATGCGAAGGCCTTCGCCGAGGCGGCGATGGTCGGCGGCCTCGCCGACTGGTTCGCGGTGACGGCCCTGTTCCGCCATCCGCTCGGCCTGCCAATCCCGCACACGGCGATCATCCCGCGCAACAAGGACCGGATCGGCGACACGCTCGCGGCCTTCCTGCGCGACAATTTCCTCACCCCCTCGGTGGTGGCGCGGCGCATGCGGAGCGTCGACGTCGCGGGCGCGGTCGGCCGCTTCCTCGCCCGGCCCTCGGGCGGCGGCGGGCGGCTGCGCGAGGGCGCGTCGCGGCTGCTCGCCGACCTGCTCGAGGCGCTGGACCAGGAGCGGCTCGGCGGGATGGTCAGGAGCGCCGTCTCGGCGCGGCTGAAGTCGCTCGAAATCTCGCCCCTGCTCGGCCAGGCGCTGGAGGCGGCGATCACCGACGAGCGCCACGTCCCGATCCTCGATTCCGCCGTCACCTGGGCGGGGCGGACGCTCGATTCGAACGAGGACATCATCCGCGACATGGTCCACCAGCGCGCCGGCTGGATCATGCGGCTGGCCGGGCTCGACGAACGGCTCGCCGACGCGATCGTCGACGGCCTCAGGCGGCTGAGCATCGACATGGCGGTCGACCCGCGCCATCCGCTGCGCGCCAAGGCCGAGGAGGCGCTCGCCGCTCTCGCCTGGGACATGCAGCACGATCCCGAGATGCAGGCCAAGGTCGACGGCTGGAAGGACGAGATCGTCGCCAACAAGGCGGTCGGCGACTGGGTCGGCGGCCTGTGGGAGAATAGCCGCGCCGGCCTGCTCAAGGCCGCGCGCGACCCGGACGCGGCCATGGCCGGCCGCTTCGGCGAGGCGCTGAAGCAATTGGGCGAGACTCTCCAGCAGGACGCGCGGCTCAACCGCGCGCTCAACCTCTTCGCCCGCCGCGCGGTGGTCGGCGTGGTTGCGAGCTACGGCGCCGGCATCGTCACTTTGGTCTCCGAGACGGTCCGCGGCTGGGACGCCGGCACCGTCACCGACCGTCTCGAAAATTCCGTCGGCCGCGACCTTCAATATATCAGGATCAACGGGACGTTGGTCGGCGGCCTGGTCGGCCTCGTCATCCACGCCGTGGAGGCGTGGACGTAGCTCAGCCGCCACCCACGCGTTCGATATCCGCGCCCACCGCCTGCAATTTCTCCTCGAGCCGCTCGTAGCCGCGGTCGAGATGATAGACGCGGTGGACCTCGGTCTCGCCCTCGGCGGCAAGGCCGGCGAGGATCAGGCTCATCGAGGCGCGCAGGTCGGTCGCCATGACCGGCGCGCCGAGCAATTTGCCGACGCCTCGGACCACCGCCGAGCGGCCGCGCACCTCGATGTCGGCGCCCATCCGGTTGAGCTCCGGCACGTGCATGTAGCGATTCTCGAAGATGGTCTCGGTCAGCAGGCTCGTCCCCTCGGCGAGGGTCAGCATCGACATGAATTGCGCCTGCATGTCGGTCGGGAAAGCGGGGTAGGGCGCGGTCGAGAGGGAGAGCGGGCGGAGCTGCCCGTCGGCGCTGACCTTGAGTCCGTTGGGCACCTCCTCGACGATCAGGCCGGAGTCGGTGAGGCCGGACAGGATCGACGGCATCGTCTCCTTGCGGGCGCCGACCAGCTCCAGGGATCCGCCGGTGATCCCCGCCGCGCAGGCATAGCTCCCAGCCTCGATCCGGTCGGCCATGACCGAGTAAGTGGCGCCGTGCAGCCGCGGCTTGCCGCGGACCGTGAGCGTGTCGGTCCGGACGCCCTCGATGTCCGCGCCCATCGCGATCAGGCATTTGACGAGGTCGGTGATCTCCGGCTCGCGCGCTGCATTCTCGATGACCGTCGTCCCTTTGGCGAGCACCGCCGCCATCAGGGCATTCTCGGTCGCGCCGACCGAGACGAAGGGGAAGCGGATGGTGCCGCCCTGCAGCCCGCCGGCCGGCGCCTTCGCCTTCACATAGCCGGCCGCGATCTCGAGCTCGGCGCCCAATGCCTCCATCGCCTTCAGATGCAGGTCGACCGGCCGGGTGCCGATCGCGCAGCCGCCCGGCAGCGACACGGTCGCCTCGCCGGCGCGGCCGACCAGGGGGCCGAGGACGAGGATCGAGGCGCGCATCTTGCGGACGATGTCATAGGGCGCGACGGTCGCGGTGAGGTTGGCGGCGCGCAGCGTCATCACCCGCCCGAAATCCTCGGGCCGCGCGCCCTCGACGGTGGTCGAGACGCCGAGCTGGTTGAGGAGATGGCCGAAGCTGTCGACGTCGGCGAGCCGCGGCAGGTTGCGCAAGGTCAGCGGCTCGTCGGTGAGCAAAGCGCAGGGAAGCAGGGTGAGCGCCGCATTCTTGGCGCCGGAAATCGGGATCCTGCCGTTGAGCGGGCGCCCGCCCCGGATGACGATACGGTCCATGTCTCGGGTCTTACGGGTTTGGCGGGACGGCGCAAGCCGCCCCGTCACCCCGGCGAAGGCCGGGGTCCCGGCGCGTGATGCGCCGGCAATTTTGCCGTCCTTGGATCCCGGCTTTCGCCGGGATGACGCTCATGAAATGGTCAAGCCTTCTCCAGCGTGCATTGGAGCGGGTGCTGGTTCTGCCGGGCATAGTCGATGACCTGCGCGACCTTGGTCTCGGCGACCTCGTAGCTGAAGATGCCGCAGACGCCGACGCCGCGCTGATGGACATGGAGCATCACCCGCGTCGCATCCTCGATGTTCATCTTGAAGAAGGTCTGAAGGACCTGAACGACGAACTCCATCGGCGTGTAATCGTCGTTCAGCATCAGCACCTTGTAGGGCGACGGCGTCTTGGTGCGGGTGCGGGTGCGGGTGGCGACACCAAGACCGGCGCCGCCTTCGTCGTCCTTGCCGGCGGGACCGGCGAAAATCGCGGAATCAACCTCAACCATAAACATCGGCCAGAATATGGCATCGGCCGGTTTCCCGGCAAGAGATTCGAATGGTTACCCGGGTTCAAAGACCCGGCCGGTCGATGGTTCCCAGTGAAAAAGAGCGGCCTCCCGGGGGAGACCGCCCTTTCTGCTTCCGGTTCGGCCGAAGCTTAGAAAGCGACGGCGGCCTTCACCTTCTCGGCGGCGACTGTATAGCGGCCGGCGATCGGCTCGGCGACGTCGCCGGCGAGCTTGATCACCGTCTCGGAGAGGCGGGCGGTCTCGGCGACGAGGCTGTCGAACTGGGTGCGGGCGAACTCGCCCTGCAGGCGGAAGAAGTCGGTCGGCGACTTGACCTCGGCGAAGGCCTTGAGGGCGACCGAAGCGCTCTCGAAGCTCTTGCGGCCGTAATCGGCGACGTCGCGGCCGAGCGTCTCGACGCCCTTGGCGGCGACCTTGGTGGAGGCGACGAACGCCTCGACATTGCCGCGGCCGAGCTCGGTCAGCTCTTCGGCGAAGCGGGTGTTGCGCTCGATCTGGGCGCGGGTCCGCTCATTGGCCTCGCCGAACAGCGCCTGGACGTTGTCGGCAATCTTGTTGGCTTCGTTCTTCATATTGCTGGTTCCTTCTGTCTCGATGGTCCTGGTGCGTTTGATGATCGTCTTCGCGGCCGCCGCGGCGGCGACCGCAGCCACCGGCGCGGCGATCTTGGCCACCCGCGCCGCTTTCCCGCGCACGGCCTTGCGGCGGGCCGGCCTGGCGGCCGCTTCGGGCCGGGGCGCCGGCGCGGCCTTGGCGCGGACACGGACGGGTTTCGGCGCCGCGGGCGCCGGGGGCACCGCGATGGCGGCCGGGGCGGAAACGGCCTCGGCTTCCGGAGCTTTTTCGGTCTTCGCTTCGTCGGCCACGATCGTCACTCCTTGTATGCTGCATTGCAACATAAGGGAGCGCCAAGCCCTTTTCAAGCGTAATTGTGCAGTGCAACAAAAGTGCCCGGCGACCGTCAGCGCGCCTTCACATAACGCCCCGGCGCATCCTCGATCGCCTTGAGCTTGCCCTTGCCGGGGATTCGGGCGCCCTTCGCCTCGACCTTGCGGCCCGAGCGGGTGCCGATCCAGCTGATCCAGTCGGGCCACCAGCTTCCCTGATGCTCGGTGGCGCCGGCGACGAATTCCTCGAGCGTCGCCGCCCGAGTCTCGTTGGTCCAATATTGGTATTTCCGCGCCTCGGGCGGGTTGACGACGCCGGCGATATGGCCCGAGCCGGCGAGGACGAAGCGCAACGGGCCCTGGAAATAATGGATGATCTTCCAGACGCTGTGGGCGGGGGCGATATGGTCCTCGCGTCCCGCCTGGACGTAAGCGGGGGTCTTCACCTTGCGGATGTCGATCGGCGTTCCGTCGACGACGAGCGCGCCCGCCCGTACCAATGCATTGTCGCGGTAGAAGTCGCGAAGATAGGCGTGATGCCAGGTGGCCGGCAGGTTGGTCGTGTCCGAATTCCAGTGGAGCAGGTCGAAGGGCGGATAGTCCTCGCCGAGCAGGTAATTGTTGGTGACGTAGCTCCAGATGAGGTCGCGGCCGCGAAGCATGTTGAAGGTCGCGGCCATGTAGCGGCCGTCGAGATAGCCCTTGTCGGCGGCGAGCTGGTCGATCAGCTGCAGCATCTCGTCGGCGACGAACAGGTTGAGGTCGCCAGCCTCGGAAAAATCGACCTGGGCGGTGAGGAAGGTGGCGCTTGCGACCTTGTCCGCCTCGCCCCTCGCCTCCAGCAGCGCCAGGGTGGCGGCAAGCGTGGTCCCGGCGACGCAATAGCCGATGACGTGGACGGCATCGGCTCCGAGCAGATCCCTGACCGTGTCGATCGCATCGACCTGGCCGCCCAGGACATAATCGTCGAGCGTGGTGCCTGCGAGGCTCTCGTCGGCCGACTTCCAGGAGACGATGAAGACGGTGAGGCCCTGCGCCACCGCCCAGCGGATGAAGCTCTTCTTCGGATTGAGGTCGAGGATGTAATAACGGTTGATCCAGGGCGGGAAGATGACGAGCGGCGTCTCGTACACCGCGTCCGTCGTCGGGCCGTACTGGATCAGCTCGTAGAGCGGAGTCCGCTTGACGACCTTGCCGGGCGTCGTCGCGATGTTGCGGCCGACCTCGAACGCGTCGGGATCGCTATGGGTGAGCTGCCCCTTCGAAAGGTCGGCAAGCATATGCTCGAGCCCCTTGAGCAGGCTCTCGCCCCTGGTCTCCAGCGCCCGCTCGATCACCTTCGGGTTGGTGAAGGCGAAATTGGACGGCGCCATCGCGTCGACGAAGGAGCGGGTGAGGAAAAGCAGCTTTTCGCGCTGCCTGTCGTCGATCCCGGGAATCGCATCGACGCCGCCGAGCAGCCGCTCGGAGACCAGCAAATAGCTCTGCCGGATCATGTCGAAGAGCGGATTGTCGCGCCATTCGGGCGCGTTGAAGCGCCGGTCGCGATCCGCTTTGGCCTGGAGGTCGCCCGGCGCCTTCTCGATGCCGAGCGCCCTTTTCCAGATCTCCATCCCCTGCGTCCAGAGCTCGGCCTGCTGCCCGGCGAGCTCCACCGGATCGGCGAACATGTCGAGCCATGGCCAGGCGCCGGCCGGCTTTTTGGGCGCCTTCGCCGCCGCCTCGCCAGCCGCATTGGCGACATGCTCGAGCATCATCTGCTGCGCCCGGCCCATGATCCAGGTCCAGTGCTGCATCTCCTCCAGCGTCGGCAGCGGCGGCGCGCTCGCGCCCTCCGGTTTCGCTTTGCTGTCCTGCTCGGCCATGACCGTCCCCTGTTCGGAAACTCCCACCTAGGCAACGTGTGGCCGTCCGAAAAGGCTCAGTCGTCCCCGTGCAGGAGGTGGCGGATGACCTTGGGGACGGCGAAGATCACCTGAATCGGGTTGATCGTCACCGGCCTCTCGCAGGAATGCATGCAAACGGGCCCGTTCATCGCCGCGACCGCATTGCCCGGCTCGTTGATATGGCGGACAACCTCGCCCGGATCGCGCTCGATCGGAAGCGGCAGGCGCGGCCCGGCCTGGCGGCTGCGGCGGCCGCAGACGACGATATCCGCGTCCGAAGCATTGCCGGAGGCCGCGCACCCGGCCGTCCCGGACCCGTGCAGCCATTGCTCGTAGCGGGCCATCGCCACGTCGGCGGTGACCGGGCCCGCGGGCGGCGACTGGGCAGCCGCGCCGGTGCTCCAGCCGGCGAGCAGCATTGCGACCGCTTTACTCGACTTTGCCATGCGCCTCGCCTATCGCCCCCGCAAAATCGGTTCGGAGGATGACGATTTCCATGAGCAGCGCAAGCCATGTTCTCGATCGCGTGCTGGTGCTGGAGATGGTGCGGGTGACCGAGGCGGCGGCGGTCGCCGCGTCGAAGATGGTCGGCCGCGGCAACGAGAAGGCCGCCGATTCCGCCGCGGTCGAGGCGATGCGGGCGGCGCTCAACTCGCTCGAGATAGACGGCACCGTCGTCATCGGCGAGGGCGAGCGCGACGAGGCGCCGATGCTCTATATCGGCGAGAAGGTGGGATCGGCGCAGGGCAGCGGACCGCAGATCGACATCGCCCTCGATCCGCTCGAGGGAACGACGATCACCGCCAAGGCCGGTTCCAACGCCCTTGCCGTCCTCGCCATCGCCGAGAAAGGCTGCCTGCTCAACGCGCCCGACGTCTATATGGAGAAGCTGGCGGTCGGCCCCGGCTATCCCGAGGGCGTGATCGACCTCGACCGCAGCCCGAGCGAGAATGTCCGCGCGGTGGCGGCGGCCAAGGGCGTCGACCCGCACGAGATCATCACCTGCGTGCTCGACCGGCCGCGCCACGAGGCCTTGATCGCCGAGCTGAGGGCGCTCGGCTGCGGAGTCATGCTGATCCCCGACGGCGACGTCGCCGGGGTGATCGCAGTCACCGACCCCGACACGACGATCGACCTTTACATGGGTTCGGGCGGCGCGCCGGAGGGCGTGCTTGCGGCGGCGGCCCTGCGCTGCGTCGGCGGCCAGTTCAAGGGCCGATTGCTCTTCCGCAACGATGCCGAGCGGACGCGGGCGGCCAAATGGGGGGTCGAGGACCTCAATCGCATCTACGATCTCCACGATCTCGCCCAGGGCGACGTCATCTTCGCCGCGACCGGGGTCACCGACGGCTCGCTGCTGAGCGGGGTCAAGAGGCGCAGGCATTGCATCAGCACCGAGAGCGTGGTGATGCGCGCCTCCACCGGCACGGTCCGCTGGGTACGCGGCGAGCATCGCCACGAGCATGAGCCGGGCAAGGCCTGAGCGGCCGAGCAGCGGGCGCGCGGCTTGACTTCCGCGTCACGATACGCTTGAGGAGCCGCGACGGGCGGGGCCGCGGCTCCGCTCTTCGTTTTTTTGGGATGAAGGCGGTCTCCCGATCCGACCGCCTGGCCGGAGATACCTGAGGCTCCGCCGAAGCGCGCTTCGGCGGTCCTGCGCGGTCTCCGGACGAACGAAAGGCAAGACCATGCGTCATCGCGTCGGCGGACGTAAGCTCCAGCGCACCTCAAGCCACCGCGCGGCGCTGTTCCGCAACATGGCGGCAGCGCTCATCAAGCACGAGCAGATCATCACCACGACGGCCAAGGCCAAGGAGCTTCGGCCCTATGTCGAGAAACTGATCACGCTCGCGAAGAAAGGCGGCCTCTCCAACCGCCGTCTCGCTCATTCGCGGCTGCTCGACGAAACCCAGCTTCGCAAATTGTTCGATGTGCTCGCGCCGCGCTACGCGGACCGCGCCGGCGGCTATGCCCGCATCGTCAAGGCCGGAATCCGCGCCTCGGACGCGTCGCCGATGGCGATCATCGAGCTGGTCGACCGCGACGTCTCGGCCAAGGGACAGGATTCGGGTCCGGTCCAGAGCGGCGAGGATTTCGACGAGGCCGCCTGAGTCGTCCTCCCGATCCGAACGGCGAAAAGGGCTCCCGCTTCGGGAGCCCTTTTTCTTCTTTCCAGGCGCGATTTTTCCGATTTCGCCCGGCTCCCCCATTTTGGCGTCGTTTCGGGCTGTGCCGGCGCGCGGCGCGTGTTAAGGCAGGGGCGGGCAAAAGGTTTTCGCCTCTTCGGCGAGTGGGTGCCGAAGCGGCGGGGGGACAGATTGGGAAAAGCGACCAGGCTCGATTTGCCGCGCCGATTCGGCCGTCACCTGCCGCGGCCGCTGACGGAGCTGCTGTCGGGCGTCGTCATCGCCGCCGTCTTCGCCGCCCTTCGTGCGGCGATGACTCCGATGCTCGGCGACGTTGCCCCCTTCGCGCTCGCCGTCGTCGCCATGGTGCTCGCCACCCTCGTCGCCGGCTGGCGCAGCGGGCTGGTCGCGATCGCGGTCGGAATCGCGCTCATCTGGTATTTCGTGCTTGGACCGCAGCGCAACTTCGCGCTTGCGACCACCACCGCGACCTCGCTGACCGCGGTGATCGTCATGTCGGCGCTGATCCTGCTCGCTTTGTCCTTCTACCAGCGCGAGGTTCGCGCCAAGGGGATCGAGCGGGGGCGGCGCATCAACTTCCTCAGCCACGCGCTTCGCGAGATGGACCATCGCACCCGCAACAATTTCCAGATCGTGATGAGCCTGCTGCAGCTTCAGGCCGGCCGCAGCAGCAACGAGGAGGCAAGGGCGGCGCTCGGCGAGGCGGTGGAGAGGCTGAAGGCGGTGAGCTCGGTCTATGAGAGCCTGACGCTCAGCAGCCACGGCCTCGGCACGATCCGGCTGCAGGACCAGCTCAAGAAGATCTGCGACCGGGTGCGCGAGGGGCTGCTCCCCGAGCGGGTGGCGCTGGAGACCGAATTCGATACGATCCTCGTCCCGCACGAGACCGGCGCCTGCATCGGCATCGTCGTCAACGAGCTGGTCACCAACGCCTGCAAGCACGCCTTTCCGGAGCGCGACGGCCGCATCACGGTCAGCGCGCGGCGGGACGGGGAGCAGGCGCTGATCGCGGTGGTCGACGACGGCTGCGGAATGCCGGACGGCGCGCCGGCGCGGCGCGGGCTCGGCACGAGGCTGGTCGAGGCCTTCGTCCACCGGCTCGGCGGGCGAAGCGAGCTCGAATCGTCGCCGACGGGCACGGCGCATACGATCATCGTCCCTTTGGCCTGACCCGTTTTCGGGTTAGACTTGCCCGCGGTTTCGACCAGGGAGGTCAATATGGGGGAATTCAGAGCCTTCATCGCCCGGGGCAACGTCCTCGATCTCGCGGTGGCAGTCATTATCGGCGCCGCCTTCACCGCGATCGTCACGTCGCTGACCGGCGACGTCATCATGCCGTTGATCGGAGCGGTCGTCGGCAAGCTCGATTTCTCGAATTATTACGTTCTGCTTGGGCCGATCCCCGATTCCTATCATGGCGCGACGAGCTATGCCGCGCTGAAGGCGGCGGGCGTGCCGATGCTCGGCTACGGCGCCTTCCTGACCGCTCTGGTCAATTTCCTGATCCTCGCCTTCATCGTCTTCCTGCTGGTCAAGGCGGCGACGCGGGCATTGCGGCGGAAAGAGCCCGCAGCGGAGGCCCCCGCCGGGCCGACCGAGGAAGTCCTGCTGCTCCGCGAGATAAGGGACGCGCTGAAGGCGCGGCCCTGATGTGCCGCTGAACGGGCCTAGCGCCGGAATCCTTCTCTACCGCCGTCGCGGCGGAGCCATCGAAGTTTTGCTCATCCACCCAGGCGGCCCCTTCTGGCGGGGCAAGGATATCGGCGCCTGGATGATTCCCAAGGGCCTGGTCGAAGCGGGCGAGGCGCCGCTTGCCTGCGCGCTGCGCGAGTTCGAGGAGGAATTGGGCACGAAGCCCGAGGGCGATCCCCGGCCGCTCTGCCGCATCCGCCAGAAAGGCGGCAAATGGGTCGAAGCCTTCGCGCTCGAAGGCGATCTCGATCCGGAGCGGATCGTCAGCAACAAATTCCGCCTCGAATATCCGCCGAGAAGCGGCGAGTTTCGCGAGTTCCCCGAGGTCGACGCCGCCGCCTGGTACGGGCCCGAGGCGGCACGGGCGAAGATCCTGCCGAGCCAGGCGCCGATCCTCGATGCGCTGGAGGCGGATCTTGCGAATGGAGCGAATGGAAGCCCGCTCTAAGCCTTGAACAGGCCCGGGTGCTGGCGCGGCGCCGAGCGCAGATATTGGTTGGGCGCCCACACGTGCGCGCCGAGCGCGGCGGCGGCGTGCCAGGGCCAATGCGGGTCGTAGAGGATACCCCGCGCGAGGGCGACGAGATCGGCGTCGCCATTATGGACGATCGCCTCGGCATGCTCGGGCTCGGTGATCAGGCCGACCGCGATCACCGGCATGTCCACCGCCTGCCGGACCGCGCGCGCCAGCGGCACCTGGTAGCCGGGGCCCATCGGGATCGACTGGGCCGGCGACGAGCCGCCCGACGAGACATGGATCGCGGCGCAGCCCCGCACCTCGAGCGCACGCGCGAAGGCGACGGTCTGCCCGATGTCCCAGCCGCCCTCGACCCAGTCGGTGCCCGAGACGCGCATGCTGACCGGCCTGTCCTTCGGGAAGGCCGCGCGGACGGCGTCGAAGACTTCGAGCGGGAAGCGAAGCCGATTCTCGAGGCTGCCGCCATAATCGTCCTCGCGGGCATTGGAGAGCGGCGAGAGGAATTGGTGGAGCAGATAGCCGTGGGCGCCATGGAGCTGGACTCCGTCCAGCCCGAGCCGCGCCGCCCGCTCGGCCGATGCCGCGAATGCGTCGCGTATGCGGTCGAGCCCGGCGCGATCGAGCGCGATTGGCGGGTTCTCGCTGTCAAGGAAGGGAATCGGCGACGGCGCCACCGTCTGCCAGCCGGTCGGCTCGCCGGGCCGGATCTGGCCGCCGCCCCGCCACGGCACCCGGGTCGAGGCCTTGCGCCCGGCATGGCCGAGCTGGATCGCGATCGGCATGTCCGACCAGCGCCGCACGCTGTCGAGCACACGGCCGAGCGCCGCCTCGTTCGCGTCCGACCAGAGGCCGAGATCGTCGGGCGAGATGCGGCCGTCCGCGGTCACCGCCGTCGCCTCGATCGTCAGCAGACCGGCGCCCGACAAAGCGAGATGGCCGAGATGGATGACGTGCCAGTCGGTCGCGCTTCCGGCGCCGTCGGCGGAATATTGGCACATCGGCGCGATCACGATCCGGTTGCGGAGCGTGAGACGGCCGACGGTGAAGGGGGTGAAAAGCGTGCTCGCCATGGGATTCAGATCGTCATGACCCCTTCCATGACCGTGACGCAGCTTGCGCCGAGAAGGACCCGGTCGCCGTCCAGCCGGCAGGTGAGGCGCCCGCCTCGCCGGCTCGCCTGGGCGGCGGTGAAGGCGTCGCGGCCGAGACGTTCGGCCCAATAAGGGGTCAGCACGCTGTGCGCCGAGCCGGTGACCGGATCCTCGTCGATTCCGGCGCCGCAGGCGAAGACGCGGCTGACGATGCCGGTCGCGCCGCCGGGCGCGGTGACGATGGTGAGCACGTCCCCCTCGGCCGCAAGCGCCCGGAAATCGGGACGGAGCGCAAGCACCTCTTCCTCGGAGCCGAGGACGACGAGCGCGTAGAGGCCGGGATGCCAGAGCGTCTCCCGCGCATCGCATCCGAGCGCAGCGACCACCCGCGGCAGCGGCTCGGGCTGGGCGCGGTAAGCAGGGAGCGACATGAGATATCCCCCATCTCCGGCCCGCGCGACCTCGAGCAGGCCGGCCTTGCGGGTGCGGAAGCGGACTCGGTCGCGATCGCCGATCAGGACATGGCCGCTCGCCAGCGTCGCATGGCCGCACAAGGCGACCTCCACTATCGGCGTGAACCAGCGCAATTCGTAATCGGCCCCGCCGTCCTCGATCGGCACGGTGAACGCCGTCTCGCTGAGATTATTCTCCATCGCGATCGCCTGGAGAATCTCGTCCGGCAGCCATTCGTCCAGCGGCATGACCGCGGCGGGATTGCCGGCGAAGGGACGGTCGGCGAAGGCGTCCACCTGGACGAGGCGAAGTCGAGTCACTTTACATCCTCATTCTGGGTCAGATCGGCTTCGGCGAGCGGATTGTCGGGCTGATCGACATGGCCTTCCGGATCGAGGTGAATGAGGATCTCGGTGCCCGGAAACTCGGCCTCGAGCTTGGCCTCGATCTCCTCGGTCACCCGATGCGCCTCCGCGACGCTCATCCCGGGGTCGATCCAGATATGGAACTGGACGAAATCGTGCGCGCCGCTGGTCCGCGTCCTGAGATCGTGCAGCCCCTTGAGCTCGGGATGGCGCGCCGCCACCTCGACGAAGCGCCGCCTCTTCTCCTCGGGCCATTCCTTGTCCATGAGCTGGTCGATCGCGCGGCTGGAGGCGAGCCACGCGCCCCAGAGCAGCCAGAGCGCGATGAGCAGGCCGAGCACCGGGTCCGCGCCCTTGATGCCGGCATAGTGGTCGAGCACCAGGGCCAGGATCACCGAGAGGTTGAGCAGCAGGTCGCTCGTATAATGGATCCGGTCGGTGTGGATCGCGACCGAGCCGGTGCGGGCGATGACGCGCCTCTGGTAGAGGACGAGGAAGAAGGTCGCGACGGCCGCCGCGGCCGAGACGGCGATTCCGGTTTCGGCATGGGCGATGGTCTCGCCGCCGGCGAGACGGGCGATTGCGCGCCAGCCGATGCCGATCGCCGAGAAGCCGATGATCCCGACCTGGAAAAGCGCGGCCAGCGCCTCAGCCTTGCCGTGGCCGAAGCGATGCTCGCGGTCGGCGGGAACGGCGGCGAGGCGGACGGCGTAGAGGGTGATGAGCGAGGTGACGAGGTCGAGCCCGGTGTCGGCGAGCGAGCCGAGCATCGCCACCGATGCCGTGACCAGGGCCGCATAGGCTTTGAGCAGGAGCAGGAAGGCCGCGGTCGAGACGCTGGCCAAGGCGGCCCGCGTCGTCAGATCGCCACGCGACTGGTGCCGCTCGTGCAGAGGGGCGGCGGCGCTCACGGGTAGAGCAGGCCTTCGGTCCAGCCGCCGTCGCCGCGGGTGAAGAGCCGCCTTTCGTGCAGCCGGAAGGCGCGGTCGCTCCAGAATTCGATCCGCTCCGGCACCACCCGCCAGCCGCCCCAGCGCGGCGGTCGCGGCACGTCGCGGCCCTCGAAGCGCGCCTCCACGTCGCGATAGCGTTTCTCGAACGTCTCGCGCCGGTCGAGCGGGCGCGACTGATCGGAGGCCCAGGCGCCGAGCTGCGATTCCCGCGCCCGGCTCGCATAATAGGAATCCGCCTCGGCCCCGGCGACCGGCTCGACCGGCCCTTCGACCCGCACCTGCCGGCGCAGCGACTTCCAGTGGAAGAGCAGGGCCGCGCGCGGATTCTCCGCCAGCTCGCCGCCCTTGCGGCTGTCGAGATTGGTGTAGAAGACGAAGCCGCGTTCGTCATGGCCCTTGAGCAGGATCATCCGCACCGACGGCCGGCCGCCGCGATCGGCGGTGGCGACGGCCATGGCGGTCGGGTCGTTGGGCTCGGCAAGCCGCGCTTCCGCAAGCCATGACTCGAAAAGAGCGTGCGGATCGGTGGCCATGACTGGGCTTTGCCTTCGTCGGGCCCGACGCACAAGCCGCTTGCAGCGGGCCCGCGCGCGACCCATGTGCAACAGGGTTGCAGGATTGCAACAATGGACTTTTGACGCCGGGTTGGAGAAGCAGAGGCCGATGGCGGACGTTTACGAGCAACTGGGCGTCAAGCGCGACGCGAGCGAGGCCGAGATCAAGAAAGCCTATCGCAAGCTCGCCAAGGAGCTTCACCCCGACCGCAACAAGGACAATCCGCAGGCCGCGGCCCGCTTTTCCAAGGTGACGCAGGCCTATGACATCCTCACCGACAAGGACAAGCGCGCCCGCTACGACCGCGGCGAGATCGACGAGGACGGCAATCCCAAGGCGCCGTTCGGCTATGGCGCCGGGCCGGGCGGCGGCGGCGGGCCGGGCGGCTTCCCGGGCGGCGGGCCCGGCGGCGCTCCGTTCGGTGCCGGCGAGGAGGTGGACCTGTCCGACCTGTTCGAGGGCCTGTTCGGCCAGCAGCAGCGCCGCGGCGGCGGCCCGTTCGGAGGGTTCGGCGGCTTCGGCCGGCGGGCGCCGCCGCAAAAGGGCGCCGACATCGCCTATCGCCTCCCGGTCGCCTTCGAGGATGCGGCGGCCCTGCGCGAGCAGCGCGTGACTTTGCAGGGCGGCAAGACGGTCTCGATCAAGCTCCCCAGGGGCGTCGAGGAAGGCGCCAGGATCCGCCTCGCCGGCCAGGGCCAGGCGGGGCCCGGCGGCAATGGCGATGCGATCATCACCATCTCGATCAAGCCGCACCGTTTCTTCACCCGCGACGGCGACAATATCAGGCTCGATCTGCCGGTGCGGATCGACGAGGCCCTGCTCGGCGCCAAGGTCAAGGTGCCGACCGTCGACGGGCCGGTGATGCTGTCCATCCCCAAAGGCTCCACCTCGGGCAAGATCCTGCGCCTCAAGGGCAAGGGATTCACCGCGAAGAACGGCCAGCGCGGCGACCAGCTCGTCGCACTGATGGTCGACGTGCCGGCGGGCGACGCGGAGCTCACCCGCTTTGTCGAGGAATGGAGCGGCAAGGGCAAGGGAAACCCGCGGGCCGGCCTGGGCGTCTAGCCGCTCGTGCAGAATATCTCGCCCGAATCGCCGGAAGCCAGGCGCAAGCGTCTCGCCAGGGCAAGGGCGCATTTGGGACGGACGCTCGACAGGGTCCGGCCGGGCACCAAGCCGTTCAAGATCCTGAAGCGGGTGGCGGTCGGCGTCTATAGCGACGGCTTCATCCACGCCGGCAATCTTGCCTATCTGACGCTGATGACGGTGTTCCCCTTCGTCATCGTCGCCGCGGCGGTTGCGCATCTGCTCGGCCAGACCGAGGGCGGGCTGCACGCTTTGTCCGCCTTGCTCGCGACCATGCCGCGAAGCGTCGCCGAGGTGCTGAGGAAGCCGGTCAGCGACGTCCTCCAGGCCCGCTCGGGTACCCTGCTCTGGCTCGGCGCCCTGGTCGGCCTGTGGACGACCGGGAGCTTCATCGAGACGATCCGCGACATATTGCGGCGCGCCTACGGCGTCCGCGCAACGGCGCCTTTCTGGGAATATCGATTGGGCTCGATCGGGCTGATCGTCGCCGCGGTCGTGCTGATCCTGATCTCGTTCAGCATCTCGGTCCTGCTGTCGGGCGCCGAGCGGTTCATCAGCCGGGTCGTGCCGGGGACGAAGGACATTGTCGGAATCCTCACCGTCCTCCACGTCGTGCCGGGCCTGATCCTGTTCGGCTCGATCTATTTCGTCTTCGTGATGCTGACGCCGCGCAAATATCGGCGAATCCAGTGCCACAAATGGCCCGGAGCGGCTTTCGTGGCGGCCTGGTGGCTTGCGACGAGCGCCTTGCTCCCCGTCGTGATCGGTCAGGTCGGCAATTACAACCTCACCTATGGCAGCCTTGCCAGCGTGATCATCGCGCTCATTTTCTTCTTCGTGATCGGGCTCGGCGTGGTAATCGGCGCCGAGCTCAACGCGGCGCTGGCGGATACGCCCGAGCCGACGCCGGAAGAGATCGAGCAGGCCAGGGCCGAAGGGGAAACATTATGACGGGCTTGATGGCGGGCAAGAGGGGGCTGGTCATGGGCCTTGCCAACGACAAGTCGCTCGCCTGGGGAATCGCGAAGAAGCTCGGGGACGAGGGGGCGGAGCTCGCTTTCTCCTATCAGGGCGATGCGCTGAAGAAGCGCGTCGGGCCGCTCGCCGAGCAATTGGGCTCCGATTTCCTGTTCGATTGCGACGTTTCGGAGATGGACGCGCTCGATCGCGCCTTCGACGCGCTGAAGAAGAGATGGGAGACGGTCGACTTCGTCGTCCACGCCATCGGCTTCTCGGACAAGAACGAGCTGCGCGGAAAATATGTCGACACCAGCCTCGAAAACTTCCTGATGACGATGAACATCTCCACCTACAGCTTCACCGCGGTGGCGCGGCGGGCGCGCGAGATGATGCCCGATGGCGGCAGCCTCCTCACTTTGTCCTATTACGGCGCCGAGAAGGTGATCCCGCACTACAATGTGATGGGTCTCGCCAAGGCGGCTCTCGAGACGAGCGTTCGCTATCTCGCCATGGACCTCGGGCCGGAGAAGATCCGGGTCAACGCCATCTCGGCCGGGCCGATCAAGACGCTGGCGGCGAGCGGCATCGGCGACTTCCGCTACATCATGCGCTGGAACGAATATAACAGCCCGCTCCGCCGCAACGTCACGATTGAGGATGTCGGCGGCGCCGGCCTGTATCTCCTCTCGGACCTCTCATCGGGGGTGACCGGCGAGATCCACCATGTCGATGCCGGCTACAACGTCATCGGCATGAAGGCCGAGGACGCGCCGGACATCAGCGTTGTGTGATGTCCTCCGCCTGGGGGATTGGCCAGCATGAGCCTCAACAGCTTCGGCCGCGTCCTGCGCTTCTCGACCTGGGGCGAGAGCCACGGGCCGGCGATCGGCGCAATCGTCGACGGCTGCCCGCCGGGCCTCGGCCTCTCCGAGGAGGATATCCAGCCCTGGCTCGACAAGCGGCGGCCGGGCCAGTCGCGCTTCACCACCCAGCGCCGCGAGCCCGACCAGGTGCGGATCCTCTCGGGCATCTTCGAGGGACGGACGACCGGAACGCCGATCAGCCTGATGATCGACAATGTCGACGCGCGCTCGAAAGATTATGGCGAGACCGCCCCGCCCTATCGGCCGGGCCATGCCGATTATGCCTATGATTCGAAATACGGCATTCGCGACTGGCGCGGCGGGGGCCGCAGCTCTGCGCGGGAGACGGCATCGCGGGTCGCGGCGGGCGGCGTGGCGCGGCTGGTCATCCCCGAAGTGTCGGTCCGCGCCTATGTCGTCGAGATCGGCGGCGATGCGATCGACCGTTCCCGCTTCGACGCGCCGGCGATCGACGCCAACCCCTTCTTCTGCCCCGACCCGGAAGCCGCCGCGCGCTGGGAGGCCCTGGTCGACGGCGCCCGCAAGGCCGGAAGCTCGCTCGGCGCGGTGATCGAATGCGTGGCGACCGGAGTCCCGCCCGGCTGGGGAGCGCCGGTCTATGGCAAGCTCGACGCCGATCTCGCCTCCGCCTGCATGTCGATCAATGCGGTGAAGGCCGTCGAGATCGGCGACGGCTTCGCCGCGGCGCGGCTGACCGGCGAGGCGAATGCCGACGCGATGCGTCCCGGCCCTGACGGCCCGCAATTCCTCGCCAACCATGCCGGCGGGATCGCGGGCGGCATCTCGACCGGCCAGCCGGTCGTCGTGCGGGTGGCGTTCAAGCCGACCTCGTCGATCCTGACGCCCGTCCCGACGATCGATGCCGCCGGCGAAGCGGCCGAGGCGGTGACCAAGGGCCGCCACGACCCCTGCGTCGGCATCCGCGGCGCGCCGGTGGTCGAGGCGATGATGGCCCTGGTGCTTGCAGACCATAAGTTGCTGCACCGCGCCCAGTGCGGATGATCGGCCGGCATCTGCACATTGTCGGCCGCGTCCAGGGCGTCTTCTTCCGCGCCTGGGCGGTCGAGCAGGCCAGGGCGCTTGGACTGAAAGGCTGGATCCGCAACCGTCGCGACGGCAGCGTCGAGGCGGTCGCCTTCGGGGAGCCGCAGGCGGTGGACGACTTTATCGCGAGATGCCGCCAAGGCTCACCTTCGGCGCGGGTCGACCAAGTGGATGTGGAAGCGGCGGACGGCGAACCGCCGGAGGATTTCCGGACAGCCCCCACCAACTGACAGCATCATTGTTCGGGCCGGGCGTGTCGAAGCCGTCCCTTTCACTTTGCGGCAGAAAGGCAGGAGTGGGCTTCGACAGGCTCAGCCGAACGGGTAAGGCGCGAGCTCAATCCGCGAAGGGATCGCGCACCAGGATCGTGTCCTCGCGCTCGGGGCTGGTCGAGACCAGGGCCACGGGGCAGTGGATCAATTCCTCGATGCGGCGGATATATTTGATCGCCTGGGCGGGGAGCTGCGCCCAGCTCCGGGCGCCATGGGTCGATTCGGTCCAGCCGTCCATCACCTCATAGATGGGCTCGACCGCGGCCTGGTCGGCGGCATGGGCGGGGAGATGGCCGAGCGTCTCGCCGTTCAGCCTGTATCCGGTGCAGATACGGATCTCGTCGAGGCCGTCGAGCACGTCGAGCTTGGTCAGCGCGATTCCGGTGACTCCGGCGACCGCGCAGGACTGGCGGACCAGCACCGCGTCGAACCAGCCGCAGCGCCGTTTGCGGCCGGTCACCGTGCCGAATTCGCGTCCGCGCTCGCCGATCCTGTCGCCGACCGAATCGTCGAGCTCGGTCGGGAACGGCCCCTGCCCCACCCGGGTCGTATAGGCCTTGACGATGCCGAGCACGAAGCCCGCGGCGTGCGGCCCGAGGCCGGTGCCGCCTGCTGCGGTGCCGGCGATCGTGTTGGAGGAGGTGACGAACGGATAGGTGCCGTGATCGACGTCGAGCAGCACGCCCTGCGCGCCCTCGAACAGGATGCGCTTCCCGCGCGCCCGCGCCTCGTTGAGCGTGATCCAGGTCGGATGCGCGAATTCGAGCACGAAATCGGCGATCTCGCCAAGGTCGCGCTCGAGCCGCGCCCGGTCGATCTTGGGCTCGCCGAAGCCGGCGCGAAGCGCGTCATGATGGGCGCAGAGGCGGTCGAGCTGCGGCCCGAGGCCGCCGAGATGGGCAAGGTCGCAGACGCGGATGGCGCGGCGGCCGACCTTGTCCTCATAGGCCGGGCCGATGCCGCGCCTTGTGGTGCCGATCTTGCCCGCGCCCGACGCATCCTCGCGCAAGGCGTCGAGGTCGCGGTGGATCGGGAGGATCAGGGGACAGGTGTCGGCGACCTGGAGGTTTTCCGGCGTGACCGCGACGCCCTGCTCGCGCAGCCGCGAGACCTCGTCGCGGAAGGCCCAGGGATCGAGGACGACGCCGTTGCCGATCACCGACAGGGTGCCGCGGACGATTCCCGACGGCAGCAAGGACAATTTGTAGGTCTGGTTGCCGACGACGAGCGTGTGGCCGGCATTGTGGCCGCCCTGGAAGCGGGCGACGATCTCGGCGCGGCTCGCCAGCCAGTCGACGATCTTGCCCTTGCCTTCATCGCCCCATTGGCCGCCGATGACGGTAACGTTTGCCAAAACCTTGTCCCTTCGCCTTTGCGCGTCAGCCCTCTAGGGGCAGGGGCGCTCAAGGTCCATGGATTCAGGCGAGGGCGAGCAGCCGGTCGCGCGTCTCGACCAGCGCTTCGTAGGTGCCGGTGCCCGGCCCGGCCCACGCCATCGCCCGCGCGAGCCGCTCCCGGCCCTTTTCGCCCAGCGTGCCCGCGGCCGAGGCGACCGCGACCATCTCCTCCATGACGCCGGAGCAATGGAGCGCCGCGTCGCATCCGGCGGCGAGCGCACGCCGCGTCCGCTCGGCGAAATCGCCGGAAAGGGCATGCATGCCGAGATCGTCGGTCATCAGGAATCCGTCGAAGCCGATCCCGCCGCGGATGATCTCGCCGATCACGAAGGGCGAGAGGCTGGACGGGTTGTCGCGGTCCCAGACGGTGAAGACGATATGGGCGACCATCCCCATCGGCGCGTTGCGGAGCGTCCGGAAGGGCTCGAGATCCCTCTCCAGCGCTTCCTCCGGCGCGTCGACCAAAGGCAATAATTTGTGGCTGTCGACGCGGGCGCGGCCGTGGCCGGGCATATGCTTGACCACCCCGACCGCGCCGCCCGCTTTGAGCCCGTCGAGCATCGCCCGGCCGAGCGCCGCGACCTGCATCGGCTCGGCGCCGAGCGCGCGGTCGCCGATGATATCGCTCGCCTCTTCCTGCCGCACGTCGAGCACCGGCAGGCAGTCGACGGTCACGCCTGCCTCGCCGAGCAGCAGGGCGATCGCCTGGGCGTTGGCGCGGGCGGCCTCGATCGCGCTCATCGGCGCCTTGGCGTAGAGCTCGGCGAAGCGCCCGCCGGCGGGGAAGGCCGGCCATTCGGGCCGGCCCAGCCGCGCGACGCGGCCGCCTTCCTGGTCGATCAGGATGGGGAGATCGTCACGGCCGGAGAGGGCCCTCAAATCGTCGGTCAGCGCGCGAAGCTGCGCCCGATCGATGCAATTGCGCCGGAAGAGGATATAGCCGGCGGGATCGGAGTCGCGGAAGAAGGCGCGCTCGTCGGCGCCCAGAGACGCGCCCGCCAGCCCGTAAATCGCCGCCTGCATCCATACGCCCTTCAGAAGCCGTGAAACGGTCCTGAAGCGCCTCCGCGATTAGTCAAGCGTGACGCAGGTCTCTCCGGCCACCTTCAGCCGCCGGCAGACGTCGCTCGCCCCGGCGCCGCCCGCGCGCAGCCGATAGAGCGTGCGGCCGCCCGACGAGACCGGAATGACGTTGTGGCTGAGCGGCGCGAGATAGGAGAAGCGGCCCGACATCGCCTTCCAGGCGCGCTCCGCCGAGGCCTGGCTGGAAAAGGCGCCGAGCTGGATGCTGCCGCCGCCTTGGCCTGACGCGGCAGGCGCCGGCGCCGGCTTCGGGGTCGGCCTGGCGGGCGCTGGCCTGGGCGCCGGCTGCGGCTTTGCCGCCTGCGCCACCCGGGCCGGGGCCGGCGCGGCAGGCCTGGCCGCCGGCGCCGGCGGGGCCGTCCTCGCCTGCGCACGCGGCGGCGCCGCGGGGGCGCCCTTGGTGACCGGCGTCTCGGGCATCTTGCTCGCGTCGATCCGGCCCTTGGGCTCGGCACCGGCGCTTGCGGCGAAGGACGTGTCGCCCTCCCCCTGGACGTTCATTCCGCCCGGATTTTGCGGCTTGACCTTATAGGCGCCCGGCGGGGCCTTGATCGTCTCGACATTCGCCTCGCCGCCGCCGCCATTGTGGCGGTTGCCGAGCCAGAACAGGCCGCCGACGATCAGGCCGATCGAGATCAGGCCGACCAGGACGGCCACGATCAGCTTGAGCACGGACGGGCCGTCGCGGCCATCTTCCTCGTCGACCGCTTCCAGCCAGGGAAGTCGATCCCCCTCTTCCAGGTCGTCGGCGCGAACGTCGGTCATTTTGCCCTCCTCGGCGCGGCGTACACGGCCGGCGCCGGACAGTCTGCCTCAATGCGGAACATGTTGCTAGCATATGCGGGTTAATTCGGGATTTCCGTCCCGAAGCGGAGCAGGATGCCGGCTCAAGCCGCGCGGATCAGGCCCTCTATCTCCGTCGGCCTCTTGCCTTCGGGAAAGAGCGCGGCCGCGGTGCGGCCGAGGTCGAGGCCATAATGCCGGCCGAGCGCATTGGCGATCAGCGCGTCGAGATCGGTCGTCGGCCGGAGGTCGCGATTCTGGTAGAGGGCGGCAGGGGCGAGGCCGGGCCAGTCGCCGGACACCCGCCCGCCGTTGACGGCGCCGCCGAGCAACATCGCGACCGACGCGGTGCCATGATCGGTGCCGCCGGTGCCGTTGATCGCGGCGGTGCGACCGAATTCGGTCGCGACGAGGACCAAAGTGTTCGCCCAATCGGCGCCAAGGCCGGTTTTCAACGCGGCGAGCAAGGCGTCGAGCCCCTTGAGCTGGGCGGCAAGCCGACCGCGCTGGCCGCTATGCGTATCCCAGCCGCCGGTCTCGATGAAGGCGACGCGCTCGCCGTCCGCGCCGGCGAGGAGTCGCGCCGCCAGCGCGCCGGTCGCGGCGCCGTTGGTGCCGCCGCCCGAAAGGTCGCCGGTCAGCTTCCGCGTCGCCATCGCATCGTTCCACAGAGGCGCGAGCTGGGGATCGCGCGCATAGAGGTCGCCGACGCGGGCGAGCAGATCGTCCGCCGGCGCCGGCAGGTTTGACGGCGCGTAGGAGGTGACGTCGTGCGCGCCGCGAAGCGCCATCGGCACGGTCGGGGAGACGGCGATGGCCTTGGCCTCGCCTTGCGGCAGCAGGCCGAGCAGGCGGTTCATCCAGCCGTCCTTCAGCCGATAGGCGCCCGTCGCGCCGGTCTCGAGCACGTTCTGGCCGTCGAAATGCGAGCGGTCGCGATAGGGCGAGGCGACGGCATGGACGAACAGGGCCTCGCCGGCGCCGTAGAGCTTCGCCGTCTCGGCCAAAGCGGGATGAAGGGTGAAGAATCCGCCGAGCTTCGCCCCCGCCTCGGCATCCTCGACGAAGGCGGCGCGCAGGCCCGTAAAGGCCGGATCGCCGACCGGAGCGACGATCGAGAGGCCGTCCGCGGCGCCGCGCTGGATGATGAAGACGAAGCGCTTGTCCGTCGCCGCCCTGGCGAAGGCGATTCCGGGGACGGCGAGCAAGGCGGCGCCGGCGGCGGCGCTGCCAAGGAAGAAACGGCGGTCGATCATCCTCATCTCCGCAGGAATTCGGGCGACGCGAGCAGCAAGGCGAGCCCCTGCGCCGGGCTTTCGGCGCGAGCGAGGGCCAGCGACGTCGCCTCGCTCATGTCGGGGAGGATCTTCGGCGCGAGCGCGCGCGGGTCGACCAGGCCGGCCCGGTTCGCGATCCGTTGCGCCGCCTCGACCCGCCGAACGAGCGCATCGGGGCCCGCCCAGCTCGCGGCGATGTCGTCATAGCCGGCGGGCGAGCCCGGCCGCCACACCGGCTGGCCGAGCTGGGTCATCAGGCCGGCGATCGCCTGGCCCTGGAGCTGCTTCGTGCCGACCGCGCGGAGCGCGGCGACCGACCAGTCCCAGGGCGTTCGAAACTTGGGGCTTGCCGGGTTCCAGACCTCCGGCGCATCGATCAGCACGCGGTAGAGGGTCGGCAGGTCGCCGTCGCTCCGAAGGAAGGCGGCGGAGAGGCGGTCGACCAGGGCCGGCGGCGGATCGTCGGCTGCGAAATGGCGGGCGAGCTTGGTCGCGACATGCTTCGCCGTCGCCGGGCTCGTTGCGAGATCGTGGAGCACCGCCTTGGCCTGCTCGACGCCGGGCTGGCCGTAGCTCTTGCCGAGGATGGTTCGAACGCCCGGCTGGTGCATCGCCTCGGCGAAGCGGAAGGCGCCGACATCGTCGTCGAAGCCGAGCGCGCGCCCGACCGCGCCGCGGCGAAGGCCGTCGACCGTCCAGCCGGTCAGCGCCCGCGCGAACTCGACGACATCGGCCTGGCTGTAGCCGGTGCGGACGCCGAGCGTATGCAGCTCCATGATCTCGCGGGCGAGATTCTCGTTGAGGCCGAGCTTGCGCCCGCGCGCTGCGGCGAGCGTGCCGAGCCGGCTGTCGGGCCCGGCCGATTGCGCCTGGTCGAGATAGAGGAGCATCGCCGGATGCTGCTCGACCGCGAGCAGCATGTCCTCGAACCTGCCGAGCACGTGCGGCCGGATCGCCTCGAATTCGAGCAGGCCGGCAAGGCCGATCACCTGCAATTTGTCTGCCGAGACGGCGAAATGGTTGGCCCAGAAATGGACGAGCCGCTCGACGAACGGCGCCGGCGTCGTCAGCGCCGCGTCGGTGCGGGCGGCGACGCAGGCGAGATAGTGGTCGCGTATGTCCTTGCGGAGATATTGCCGGGTCGATTGCGGCAGGCCGGCGAGCCGGTCGTTCAGCATCTTGTCGGCGGCGGTTGGCGGCGCGCTCATATCGGTCATCGCGGCCGGCCGGGGTTGCGGCGGAGACGCCGCCGGCTGCGCCCGAGCCTGGCGCGCGGCCTTGCCGGCCGCGCCGCGCGTCTCCTCGATATAGTCGGCGAGCTGGGTCGCGACTTCCCTTCGGGTCGGCGCGGCGGCGATGGCGGCCGGGCGCGGATCGAAATCGCCGAGCTGGGCGCGAAGCCAGGTCCTTGGGTTGGCGGGGGCGGTTTCGTCCGGCCGGGCGCCAAGCCCGAAGCGATCGAGGGCGATGGTCTCAGCGTTCATGGCGGCCTTGTCGCTTGCGCCGCGATGGGTGAACGAAAGCTGAAGGATCAAAACAGCTCCGGAAGCGCCGGCGCGCCGACAAGCTCGCGATAGCGGGAGACGGCATAACGATCGGTCATTCCGGCGATGAAGTCGCCGATCCGCCGAACCGAAGCGACCGGACCGTCCCCGTCGCCCCGCCAGGCCGGCGGGAGCAGCGACGGGTCGGCCCGGTAGGCGGCGAACAGCCCGGCAAGCAAGGCCTTCGCCTCCGCCTGGATGGCGAGGATCGGCGGCGAGCGGTACATAAGGGCATAGAGGAAGGCCTTGAGCGCTTTCTCCTCCGCAGCCATCGCCGCCGTGAAGCCGACGAGCGGGCGGCCCGCCTTGCGGACGTCGTCGAGGCTCTCGATCCCCGCATCGGCGATCCGCCGCCGTGTCTCCGCGAGCACGTCATTGACCATGCAGCCGATCTGGTCGCGGATCAGCTCGGGGACGAGCCGCGCCTCCTCCACATCCGGATAGCGCGCGCGCGCCGCCGACCAGAGGGTTCGAACGAAGGGGATTTCTATCAGCGCGTCGAGCGTGAACAGGCCGGCGCGAAGGCCGTCGTCAATATCGTGATTGTCATAGGCGATGTCGTCGGCGATCGCGGCGACCTGCGCTTCGAGGCTCGGCCAGCTTCGAAGGTCGAGCGGGAATTCGGCATCGGCCTCGGCCAGCGCCCAGCCCGGCGCCGCCACCGGCCCATTATGCTTGGCGAGCCCTTCCAAGGTCTCCCAGCTCAGGTTGAGGCCGGGATGGAGCGGATAGGGGCTTTCCAGCCGCGTCAGCAGCCGGAGCGTGTGGCCGTTATGGTCGAAGCCGCCAGCCTCGGCCATCGCCGCGGCAAGCGCTTCCTCGCCCGAATGGCCGAAGGGCGGGTGGCCGATATCGTGGGCAAGGCACAGGGCCTCGGTCAGATCCTCGTTGAGGCCGAGCGCGCGGGCGATGGTACGGCCGATCTGCGCGACTTCGAGGCTGTGGGTCAGCCGGACCCGGAAATGGTCGCCGTCGGGCGCGACGAAGACCTGGGTCTTGTGGCGGAGGCGCCGGAATGGGACCGAATGGATGATTCGGTCGCGGTCGCGCTGGAAGGCGTCGCGGGGGCCGCGGCTGCCGCCCTCCGTCCCTTCATGGAGGCGGCCGCGCGAATGGCGGGGATCGGACGCGCAAGCGGCGAGCGGCGTCACCGCGAGTCGAGCTTCTCGACTCTCTGACCGGCATCGCTCGTCCAGGCGAGGCCGGTAAGATCCGCTTTCTCGAGGCGGTCGACGAAATGCTGCGCCTCCCTTTCGCTGTCGAACGGCCCGACCAGCAGCCGGCTGGTGTGCCGCTCCGAGGCCGCCCAGGCGCTGCGGCCGGAGAACAATCTCGGCGCTTTCTCCTTGAGCCGCGCATATTCGCCGGGGAGCACGTCCGGGTCGGACGCATGGGCGAGCTGGACCCAGTGGCGGGCCGGCTCGCGTGCCTCGGCGGCCTTGCGCGCCGACACGCGGGCGCGGGCCGCGGATGGGCGCGCCTCGTCGGACGGACCGGACGAGGCCGCGCCACGCGCCCGCCGCTGCGTCTCGATCCGGTCGAGGTCGGCGGCGAGGTCGGCGAGGCGGTCGTGCGCCGCCGGACGCTCGGCGTGGCGGGCCGGCTGGGGCACGAAGCCGGGCTGCGGGGGCGCAGGCGGCGGCGGGCTGGGCGGCGTCTCGGGGGTGCGGGCCTCGGCAATCTCCACCGGATGCGGCGCCGGCGGATCGGTTCGAACGGCAGGCGCGGCCTCGGCCGGCTTCGCCGGGGCCGGCGGCGACCGGCGTGCGGCCTGGGTGGAGGCCGTCCTCATCGGCGTCCGGCGCGGCATCGGCGGCAGCGGCGGCCGCGACCAGGACCATTGGGAGACCGGCGGCGCGTAGGCCGGCGCGCGGTTGACGGGGGCAGGCGCCGGTGCCGGACGCGGTGCTTCCGGTTGCGCGGCGGCGGCCCCGGCCGGCACGGCCGGAGCCACCGAGGCGCCGAAGCCTGGCCGGCTGTCGTCATTCTCGTCCTCGACCGAATCGTCCGAGCCGCCCTGCGCCGGCTGCGGGGTCGGCCGGTAGCCCGGCGGCAGGCCGGAATAATCGGGGCGGCCGGATTCGTTCTGCGAACCATCATTCCGCGCATAGCTGTTCTGCGCGTAGCGCGCCGCCGCCGGGGCGGCGCGGCCATTGCCCGGGAAATGGCCGAGATGGACGGCGAGCGCGCGGTCGGCGAGGCTCAGCGACGGCAGCCGGGCAAGATAGGGCTCGATGGCGGCGGCCTGCGGACCGGGCATCTCGGCCTGGACGTCGCGGTCGGCATCCTGCCAGTCGCCGGTCAGCGCAAGCACCAGGGCCCGGGTCCGAAAGGCCGCCCGGTCGCGGCGCTGCAATTGGTCCTGGAGCAAGGCCAAGGCCGGCTCGCGCTCGCCGCTGATCGCAAGCGACAGAGCGAGACGGCGCGTCACCTCGGGATCGCCGCCCTGCGAGAGAGCGAGGCGATAGTCGCGCTGCGCCCGGCGCGGATCGCCGCTGATATCCCAGGCGAGGCCGCGGTCGCCAGCCACCGCCGCCTCGGGCACGCCGAGCGACACCGCGTCGCGGAAATATTTGAGGGCCGCCGCCGGCTGCTCGAGCTGGACGAGGGCCGAGCCTTCCCATTTCTTCGCCCAGCCGTCGCCCGGCGATTCCTGCTCGGCGCGGGCGAAGAAGGCGAGCGCGCCCTGCGCGTCGCCAAGCTCAAGCGCCGCTTTTCCGGCGCCGATCATCGCGCCGACATTGTGCGGGCTTTCGGCGAGGATTCGAAGGTTGGCCGAGAGCGGATCATTGGGAAGCGGCTGCTCGCTGCCGGGAACGGGCTGAGTCGCCGCCGCGGCGCCGGGCGCGACCATGGCCGTCGCACCCAGCAAGGCCAAACCGAACCGGGCGCCCTTCGTCGAAATGAGGGTCATGGCGCCATAGAAGACATCGCCCCTGTCGCGGCAATGAATGTGCGGCGAGGCGGGCGTCGGGGGCGACGAGCCGGTGGAACTTTCCGACGAACGCCCGAACGCCCTCCCCGCACGCTGCGGGGAGGGTTGGGGAAATTCGCTAAACGCTTCTAATTACTGATTATTCTGGCGTCCAAGGAAACGCGGTATGTCGAGCGGATCGCGGCGGCGGGTGGGTGCCGGCGCCTCCTCGTCGACCTGGGCCTTGGCGGCGCCGCGGGCGATGTTCGACATGCGCTCGAACAAGGTGCCGCCGTCGCGGCCCGTCTTCGGCGCGGCCGGCGCCTCTTCGCCGGTGATCCAGCTCCGAGTGCCGGGGACCGAGCTTTCCGGGCCGCCGGAGGCGAGCAGATCGCCTTCCTCGATGAAGGGCTCGCCGCCTTCGTCGCCGAGCATCGCGCCGCTGTCGAGCAGCAGCTCGTCGCTCGCTTCCTCGGCGACCGGCTGGTCGAGCGTCAGCTCGTCCGCGGCCGGCTCGGCGCGGTCGATCGGCTCGGGGGCGGCCTCGACCATCGGCGCCTCCATGGTCTCGGCGACAGGCTCTTCCGCCATCGGCTCGGGCGTCGCCCTGGTCTTCGGCGCCTCGGACGTGCGGGCCGCGCCCGGGAAGGCGAAGACCTTGGCGGGCTGCGGCGGCGCCTGCGTCACCGCTTCGGCATCGATTCCGGTGGCGACGACCGAGACCCGGATCTTGCCCTGGAGGTCGTTGTTGAAGGCCGAGCCCCAGATGATGTTGGCATCCGGATCGACCAGCTCCTTGATGTGGCTTGCGGCCTCGTCGACCTCCATCAGCCGCATGTCCTCGCCGCCGGTGATCGAGATGATGACGCCCTTGGCGCCGCGCATCGACACGCCGTCGAGAAGCGGATTGGCGATCGCCTTCTCCGCCGCCTCGATCGCGCGATTGTCGCCGCCGGATTCGCCGGTGCCCATCATCGCCTTGCCCATCTCGCCCATCACCGAGCGGACGTCGGCGAAATCGAGGTTGATGAGGCCGGGCATGACCATGAGGTCGGTGATTCCGCGGACTCCCTGCTGGAGCACCTCGTCGGCCATCATGAACGCTTCCTTGAAGGTCGTGTTCGGGTTGGCGATACGGAAGAGATTCTGGTTCGGGATGACGATCAACGTGTCGACGTGCTGCTGGAGCTCCTGGATTCCGGCTTCGGCGGCGCGGCCGCGGCGATTGCCTTCGAAGGAGAAAGGCTTGGTGACGACGCCGACGGTCAGCACGCCCTTGTCGCGCGCCGCCTTGGCGATGACCGGGGCCGCGCCGGTACCGGTGCCGCCGCCCATGCCGGCGGCGATGAAGCACATATGGGCGCCTTCGAGCGCCTGGTCGATCTCGGCGAGCGCCTCCTCGGCGGCGGCCTTTCCGATCTCCGGCCGGGAGCCGGCGCCGAGGCCCTGGGTGATGCGCAGGCCGAGCTGGATGCGCTGGTCGGCCGGCGAAGCATTGAGCGCCTGCGCGTCCGTATTGGCGACGATGAAATCGACGCCCTGAACGTCGTTCGCGATCATGTTCGCGACCGCATTGCCGCCGGCACCGCCGACGCCGATGACGCTGATCCGGGGCCTGAGCTCATCCACTTCGGGACGGATGAAATCGATGCTCATGGGACTATCTCCCCCTTTGCTCCCGATCGCCGGGAAATGGTGCTAAGTCCTTTTGCACGACGCGATTCTTGGGCGCGAGAAAAAAGTTAACGGCGTCGTCACTTTTTCCCCAGAAAAGTGCAAAAGTGAGTCTCAAAGGCGACAAAGTGAGTCTCAAAAGCCACTCCTGAGCGCCGTCACCAGCCGCTGGACAAGGTTTCCGCCCGCCGCTTTCGGCGCGGCGGGCATCAGCGACACCGCGCTCCTGAGATCGAGCTCGTTCGAGGCGGCGAACAAAGCGAGGCCGACCAGGGTCGCGAAGGCCGGCCCGGAATGGGCTTCGGGCAGGCCGCGAAGGCTCGGGCGGCCGATGCGGACGGCGCGGCCGAGCACGCCCTGGGCATAATCGGCGATCCCCTTCAGCTCGGAGCCGCCGCCGGTCAGCACCACCTGTCGTCCGAACGGGCCGCCGAAGCCGAGATCCTTCAGCGCCAGGGCGATGTCGCCGGTCAGATGCTCGAGCCGCTGGCGGATGATCGCGATGAGCTGGGCGCGGGTGATGCGCGCCGCTTCCGTCCCCTCCTCCGATCCGGCGATCGGCGACAATTCGATCATGTCGTGATTGTCGCGTGGGGAGGTCATCGCCGAGCCGTAAAAGCATTTCATCCGCTCGGCCTCGACCCGGCGGGTGCCGAAGGCGGAGGCGATGTCGTCGGTAATGTCGCTCCCGCCCATCGACAGCGACTTGAGGCCCACGAGCATCCCGCCGGCGAAGACCGAGACGTTGGTGACTCCGGCGCCGAGCTCGACCAGGGCGACGCCAAGCTCGCGTTCCTCATCGCTGAGGCAGGCCTTGCCCGCCGCGACCGGCGAGGCGACGATCGCCTCGACGCCGAGATGGGCGGAGCGGACGCACAGATCGAGGTTGCGGACCGGCGACGGCTCGGCGGCGACCACATGGATGTCGACGGCGAGCCGGTCGGCGTGGAGGCCGAGCGGCTTCTTCACCCCTTCGAGCCCGTCGAGCGTGTAGAGGGCCGGCATGGCGTGGAGGATCATCCGCCCGTCCGAGCCGATCGATTCCCGGCCGATGCCAAGCAACTGGTCGATATCCTCCTTCTGCACCCGGCGGCCGCCGATCCGAAGCTCGACGCTCGCGACGGTGCTGACCATGCCGCCGGCCGAGAAGCCGACATAGACATCCTCGATATTGGTCGCGGCGATCCGTTCCGCCTGCTCGACCGCCTCGCGGATCGCGCCCTCGGTCTTCTCCATGTCGGCGATGAAGCCGCGGCGGACGCCCTGGCTCTGGCGCTGGCCGGTGCCGAGGATCCTGAGGCTGCCGTCCTCGCCCGGCTCGGCGATCAGCGCCGAGACTTTCGACGAGCCGACGTCGAGGGCGGTGACGAGCCTGCTGGTGGGGGCGACGGCCGGGCGCTTCATCAGATCGTCTTGCTCGCGTCGAGATTGTCGCCATTCGAATCCGGCCTGGCCGGCGCTGGCGCCGCGGCGGCGGCCGGCGGCGTCGGCGGCGCGATCGCGGGGATGCCGCCCCCCGGCTCCTCGGCCAGGCGGGCGATGAGCTTGCCGGGGATTCGCATGTCGAAGCGGACGAAGCCCTTGCCGAGCAATTGGTTCTGCTGGTCGATCTGGGCGAAGCGGGCGAGCGCGCGATGGGCGGCATCCTCGCCTTCGGGAAGCGAGAGCGTCTCACCGGTCTGGAAGCGTATGTCCCAGCGCCGGCCGCCGATCCAGGTCGCGCCGGCCATTGCCGGCTTGAGCTGCGGCGCCGCATCGACCAGCCGCGCGAGCGCGCCGGCCCGGCGATTGGCGTCGGGGCCGATGAGCAAGGGCAGGTCCGGCATTGCGTCGAGCTTCACCGGCTCGAGCACCACACCCTCCATGTCGATCAGGGCGAGCTGCTGGTTGTGCTGCCAGATCGCCGCCGGCTGGCGCTCGACGATGTCGACGACGAGCGTGTCGGGCAGGCGCCGCGACACGCGCGCATCGCGGATCCAGCCGAAGCGCAGCAGCCGCTCGCGGGTGGCTTCGAGGTCGACGAGCGGCATCGCCGATTCCGGCTGGTCGAAGGCGATATTGTAGACGTCGAGCCTGGGCACGTGGACGGCGCCCTTGATCTCGACATGGCGGAGCGTGAAGCCGGCGGCGCCCACCGCCCGGCCGGCGCTGAGCCCAAGCACCTGCGGCACCTGCATCGCCGCCAGCGCGGCGATGACGAGCGCGGCGAGCACGAGCAGAAGAATCCAAAGGCTGATCCGGCGGACCGCATCGGGCAGACCGGTGGCCCGCTTGCCCCGCCCGTTCCTGGTGCGGACCAAGGCCTTGCTCCTGGCTTTCGGCGGCGGCGCGCCGCGCGCGGCTCTGGCGCTCATAGGGCCTCCTCCACGATGCGCTGCACGAGCTCGGAATAGCTCATGCCGCAATGCCCGGCCTGCTCGGGCACGAGGCTGAGCGGCGTCATTCCCGGCTGGGTGTTGATTTCGAGGAGATGGAGACCCTCCTCGCCTTGCGAATCGTCCCAGCGGAAATCGGCGCGCGAGCAGCCGCGGCAGCCGAGCAATCGGTGCGCCTTCAGCGCAATCGCCATCGCCGCTTCGGTGATCGCCGCCGGAATCTCCGCCGGGCAGACGTGGAGGGTCATTCCGTCCGTATATTTGGCGTCGTAATCGTAGAAGCCGGACTTGGGCCGCAGCTCCGTCACCGCCAGCGCCTCGTCGCCGAGAATGGCGACCGTCAGCTCCCGCCCCCTGATGAACGGCTCGGCGAGCAGCCGGTCGAAATGCTTCCACGGCCCTTCGGTCTCGCGGCCGATCGGGGCGCCGTAATTGCCGCCCTCGGCGACGATGGCGACTCCGACCGAGGAGCCTTCGTTGACCGGCTTGACGACATAGGGCCGCGCCAGCGGGTCGCGCTCGTAGAGGCTTTCGCTGGCGACGATCGTGCCCGCCGGCATTCGGATGCCGTGCGGGACGAGGACCATCTTGGTCAGCTCCTTGTCGATGGCGATCACCGAGGTCTCGAGTCCGCTATGGGTGTAGCGCAGCCCCATCAGGTCCATCAGCCCCTGGACGCTGCCGTCCTCGCCGGGCGTGCCGTGGAGGGCGTTGAACACCACGTCCGGCGCCGCCTCGGCCAGCCGCTGGGCGACGTCATGGCCCATGTCGATCCGGGTGACGCGATGGCCGAGACTCTCGAGCGCGTCGGCGACGCCGCCGCCGCTCGTCAGCGACACCTCGCGCTCGGCCGACCAGCCGCCCATCAAGACCGCGATGTGGAGAGGCTGAGTCATCGCACCGTCCTCCACTCCTCCCCGGGACGGGGAGGAATAGAAGCGCCTTCCCCTTCACTCGCCCACCCCCCCATTTCCCGATCGGCGCCGTCGGCAAACATGCCGACACGCTGGATCTCCCACTCCAGCGCGATCCCCGAATGCGCGCGCACCCGGCGCCGGACGTCCTCGCCCAGAGCCTCGATGTCCGCAGCCCTGGCCTTGCCCAGGTTGAGCAGGAAGTTGCAATGTTTTTCAGAGACTTGAGCATCGCCGATGCGCAGGCCGCGGCAGCCGGCTTCGTCGATCAGCTTCCAGGCCTTCGTGCCGGGCGGATTCTTGAAGGTCGAGCCGCCGGTGCGGCTGCGCAGCGGCTGGCTTGCCTCGCGCTCCTCGGCGATCCGGTCCATCTCCGCGCCGATCGCGGCGGCGTCGCCCGGCCTGCCCTCGAACAGGGCCTCCACCACGACCGCGCCTTCCGGGACAGCGCTGTGCCGATAGGTGTAGCCGAGCCGGTCGCGCGGCCAGGTCCCGACCTTTCCGTCGCGCAGCACGAGCGTCGCTTCGACCAATATGTCGGCCGTCTCCCGGCCATAAGCGCCCGCATTCATCCGCACCGCGCCGCCGGCCGTGCCCGGAATTCCGCGCAGGAATTCGAGCCCGGCGATCCCGGCGTCCCGCGCTTTCGAGGCGACGGTGATCCCCATCGCGCCGCCGCCGGCGCGGACGCGGCTTCCGGGCTCGATCGCCACTTGCGAAAAGCTCTTGGGCAGCCGCACGACCACGCCGGGAACGCCGCCGTCGCGGACGATCAGGTTGGAGCCGACCCCCACCGGGAGGACCGGCACGCGCGGGTCGAGCCCCCGCAGGAAACGGGCAAGATCGTTCGTGTCTTTCGGCTTCACCAGCCAATCCGCCGGTCCGCCGGTCCGGAACCAGATAAAGTCCGCGAGCGAGCCGTAGCGCTCGGCCGTCCCGTCGAGCGGGGGCAGGTCGATCACGGCGCTCATTTCGCCAGCCTCGACCGGCGGATGCCCTCGGCCAGGCCCGCCGCCCATCTGGTGATGTCGCCGGCGCCGAGGCAGATCACCATGTCGCCGCGCGCCGCGACGTCGCGGAGCTGGCGCGCCAGATCCTCCGGCCCGGTGACGGTGCTGACGGCGCGATGGCCGCGCTGCTTCAGGCCTTCCGCCAGCGCCTCGGAATCGACATGCTCGATCGGCTCCTCGCCCGCGGCATAGACCGGCGCGACATAGACGATGTCGGCATCGTTGAAGGCGCCCTGGAACTCGTCCATCAAATCGCGCAGCCTTGTGTAGCGATGCGGCTGGACGACGGCGATCACCCGCCCCTGCGCCCCTTCGCGCGCGGCCGAGAGCACGGCCTTGATCTCGACCGGATGGTGGCCGTAATCGTCGATGATTGTCGCGCCGCCGATCTCGCCGACGCGGGTGAAGCGGCGCTTGACGCCGCCGAACTGCTCGAAGCCCTTGACGATCGTCTCGTCGGGGATGCCGAGCTCGACGGCGACCCCGATCGCCGCCAGCGCGTTCGAGACATTGTGCCGCCCCAGCATCGGCAATTCGACTCCCGAGAGGGTCCGCACCTCGCCGGCGCGGTTGCGGATGCCGACGTCGAAGCGGTTGCCGCCGGGGAAGGGCATGACGTTGTCGCCGCGCACGTCGGCAAGCGCCGCGAAGCCGTAGGTGACGATCCGCCGGTCGCGCAGGCGCGGGATGATCGTCTGCACCTCGGGATGATCGACGCAGAGCAGGGCGGCGCCGTAGAAGGGCACGTTCTCGACGAACTCGACGAAGGCATCCTTCACCCTCTCGAAGCTGCCATAATGTTCGAGATGCTCGGGATCGATGTTGGTGACGACCGCGATGGTGCCGTCGAGGCGGAGGAAGCTGCCGTCGCTCTCGTCCGCCTCGACCACCATCCAGTCGGAGCTGCCGAGCCGGGCGTTGGAGCCGTAGGCGTTGATGATTCCGCCGTTGATCACGGTCGGATCGATGCCGCCGGCGTCGAGCAGGGCGGCGACCATCGAGGTGGTCGTCGTCTTGCCGTGCGTCCCAGCCACCGCGACCGTGCATTTGAGCCGCATCAGCTCGGCGAGCATCTCGGCGCGGCGGACGACCGGGATGCGCCGTTCGTAGGCCGAGACCAGTTCGGGATTGTCCTTCCGGATCGCGGTCGAGACCACGACCACGGCCGCGTCGCCGAGATTGTCCTGATGGTGGCCGATGGCGATCGCGATGCCGGCCTTGCGCAGGCCCTCGACGACATAGGAATCGGAGACGTCCGACCCCTGCACCTTGTAGCCGAGAATGTGCATCACCTCGGCGATCCCGGACATGCCGATGCCGCCGATGCCGATGAAATGGATCGTGCCGATGTCGGTCCCGACCCTCTTCATGGCGGCGCGGCGACGCTCAGGCATAGGCCCGGTCGGCCGGAATCGGGGTCAGGATCACTTCCTCGGCGGGCACGGCCTCGTCTCCCGGATCGCGGCCGGTCCGCTCGAGCAGGTCGGCGAGATCGCCGGCCGCGTTCGGACGGCCGACCGCCAGCGCCCGCGCCGCCGCATTGGCGAGCGCCTTGGGATCGAGGCCGAGCTTCTGCATCTGCTTGGCGAGCTCGATCGGCGTGAAGGCGGACTGCGCGATCATCCGCGCGCCGCCGGCCCTGGCCATTTCGCGGGCATTGGCGGTCTGGTGATCGTCGGTCGCGGACGGGAGCGGGATGAGCACGGCCGGACGGCCGGCGGCGGTCAGCTCGGCGATGGTCGAGGCGCCGGCGCGGGCGACGACGAGGTGGGCCCAGGCGAGCTTGTCCGGCATGTCGGCGACATAGGTGGCGAGATCGGCCGGGATTCCGAGCCGCTTATATTTGCCGCGCACCTCCTCGATGTCCTCGGCGCGGCATTGCTGGGTGACCTGGAGCCGGCGGCGGAAATGCTCGGGGAGGAGGCCGAGCCCGTCCGGCACCACGTCCGAGAGGATGGCCGCGCCCTGGCTGCCGCCGGTCACCAGCACCCGGAAGATGCCGTCCTCGCCGAGCGCCGGATAAGGCTGGTCGCGCAGGGCGAGGATCGAGTCGCGGACCGGGTTGCCGACGAGATGGACCTTGTCCCGATGCTTGCCCGAAAGCCGGTCGACCCGGTCGTAAGCGGTTGCGATCGCCGCCACCCGCCCCGCCATCAGCCGGTTGACGCGGCCGAGCACCGCATTCTGCTCGTGGATCAGGGTCGGGATCCTGTCGCGCTGCGCTGCGAGCAGGGCCGGAAGCGCGGGATAGCCGCCGAAGCCGATCACCGCCGACGGCGCGAACGTCTCGTAGAGGCGCGAGGCCATGGCGCGGCCGGTGAAGATGTTCCTCACCGCCTTCAGCCAGCCCGCCGGACCGCCGCCGAGCCGGCCCGCCGGCAGGACATGGACCTGCACGCCCTCGAACAGGCCGGGAATGCGCGCGCCGCGGTCGTCGGTGACCAGGGCGACGCGATGCCCCCGCCGCATCAACTCCTCGGCGAGCGCATGGGCAGGGATCATATGGCCGCCGGTCCCGCCGGCGGCGAGGACATAATGGCGGGCGAAGCTCATCGGCCGCTCCATTTCACCACATAAGGCGAGCGGTGGAGATAGGGGTTGCGGCGGGTGAAGGCGAGCAGCAGCCCCATGCCGATCGACAGGGCCACCATCGACGAGCCGCCATAGGAGATGAAGGGCAGGGTCATGCCCTTGGACGGCGCGATCTGGACGTTGACCGCCATGTTGATCAAGGCCTGCATTCCGAACTGGCAGACGAGGCCGGCGGCGGCGAGCACGACGAACCGGTCGTCCTCGTGGAGCAGGCGGATCAGCACCCGGACGACGATCACCAGATAGAGGGTGGCGATGGCGAGGCAGGCGATGATCCCGAACTCCTCGCCGATGACCGAGAAGATATAGTCGGTGTGCGGCTCGGGGAGCAGGAACTTGTGCGTCCCGGCGCCCGGCCCGGCGCCGAACAGGCCGCCCGCCGTGATCGTGCGAAGCGCGGAATCGGTCTGATAGGTGTCGCCATGCTCGAACAGGAAGCCGTCGATGCGGGCATGGGCGACCGGATAGAAGAAATAGGCAAGGACGAGGATCGCGATCGCGGCGAGGCCGAGCATGACCAGGAAGCGCATCGGAGTCCCCGAAAGCATCAGCAGCAGCACCCAGATCGCGGCGAAGATCACCGTCTCGCCGAAATTGGGCTGCTTCATCAGCAGGAGGGCGATGAGCGCGGTGAGGATTCCCGACAAAGGCACGACCGGAAGGCTCTCATCCTGGTTCCTGAGCGAGAGCAGCCAGGCGACGGTGACGATGTAGAGCGGCTTCAGGAATTCCGACGGCTGGAGCTGGGCGAATCCGACTCCAAGCCAGCGCCGCGCGCCGTTCACCTCCGGCCCGAAGATCGGCACCAGCACCAGCATGGCCGTGAAGACGAGGGTCCCGACCAGCGAAAAACGCCGCGCCTTGTCGCGGGGCAGCATCGAGACTCCGATCATCACCGGCAGGCCGACGATGATCCAGATGAGCTGGCGGTAGAAATAATGGAGCGGCGCGAAGGTCACGCCATTGCCCGAATAACGCGCGCCGGCGGCCGGCGATGCGGCGGCGACCGCGATGAGCCCGATCGCGATCAGCACCGCGACGAAGAAGAGGAGGATTCGGTCGATCTCCCAGAACCAGCGCCCGACCGCGCTCCGGTCCGAGCGGCCGAGGCGGTTGGCGCTCCGCATCCTCAACTGGGTCATCAGGCTCATGGCAATGCCTCCACCGCGGCGCGGAAGGCCTCGCCCCGCGCCTCATAATCCCTGAACTGGTCGAACGAGGCGCAGGCGGGCGAGAGCAGGACCACCTCGCCCGCTCGCGCCGCCTCCGCCGCCGCATCGACGGCGCGGTCGAGCCGCTCGCATTCCTCCACCCTCATGCGCGGCCGGAGCAGCCGCGCGAACATCGGACCGGCCTCGCCGATCGTGTAGGCGGCGCGGACATGGCCGAGATAGGGCTCGCACGGATCGAGATCGTCCGATTTTGGCAGGCCGCCAAGGATCCAGTGCACCGCTGGATAGGCAGCAAGCGCCGGCGCGGTGGAATTGGGGTTGGTCGCCTTGCTGTCGTTGACGAACAGCACGCCGCCCCGCTCCGCGACCCGCTCCATCCGATGCGGGAGGCCGGGATAGGTGACGAGGCCGCGGGCGATCGCCGCGTCGGAAACGCCGAGCGCGCGTGCGACCGCGACGGCGGCGGCGGCATTCTGGGCATTGTGCGGGCCCTGGAGCGAGGGCCAGCGCGACTGGTCCTTCACCTGGGCGGAGGAGACGAGCAGCTTCCGCCCCGTCACCTGGGCGGCGATGGCCCTCGTATAATCGTCCTCCGCCGCGATCACCGCGACATGGTCGGGCGACTGCATCCAGAACAAGCGCGCCTTGGACGCGCCATAATCGTCCATGCCGTCATAGCGATCGAGATGGTCGGGGCTGAGATTGAGCAGGACAGCGACGTCGCAATCGAGGCTCTGCGTCAGGTCGATCTGATAGGAGGAGAGCTCGAGCACATAGACCCCCCCTTCGGGGAGCGGATCCAAAGCAAGGATCGGCAGGCCGATATTGCCGCCCATCGTCGTCGGAACGCCGGCGGTCTTGAGGATATGGTGGATCAATGCGGTGGTGGTCGACTTGCCGTTGGTCCCCGTGATCCCGACCACCTTGTGCGGCGGCAGCGCGGCGCGCGCCTGGGCGAACAATTCGATGTCGCCGATCAGGGGCACCTTCGCCTGCCGTGCCCGCTCGGCGATCGGATGCCGGTTGAGCGGCACCCCCGGCGAGACCACCACGCCGGCAAAGCCGTAGATGGAGGTGGTCAGGGGATCGGCGATACGCAGCTCCTCCCCGGGACGGGGAGGGGGACCGCGCGTAGCGCGGTGGAGGGGGCTCTGCACCTGGCACAGCCCCCCCTCCACCATGCTTCGCATGATCCCCCTCCCCGTTCCGGGGAGGAGCCGGGCCCGCGCCTCTTCCTTCGAATCCCACGCCATCACCTGGGCCCCACTCGCCAACAACGCCTCCACGGTCGCCAACCCCGATCGCGCGAGACCCAGCACCGCATAGCTCTTGCCGGAAAAGGCGGGGCTCGTAATCATGACGGGTCCGCGCTCCCGCGAAGGCAGGAGCCCGGACGCTCTTTCTCGACTGGATCCCCGCCGGCGCTGGGATGCGGTGACGGCGCTGAAAGGATCATCGCGATCACCGCAGCTTCAACGTCGAAAGCCCGGCGAGCGCCAGAACGAAGGAGATGATCCAGAAGCGGATGACGACGGTCGGCTCCGACCAGCCCATCTGCTCGAAATGATGGTGGATCGGCGCCATCTTGAACACGCGCTTGCCGGTTCGTTTGTAGAAGAAGACCTGGATGATGACGCTCAGGGCCTCGACCACGAACAGGCCGCCGATGATTCCGAGCACGATCTCGTGCTGGGTCGCGACCGCGATCGCGCCGAGCGCGCCGCCGAGCGCGAGGCTGCCGGTATCGCCCATGAAGACCGCGGCCGGCGGCGCGTTGAACCAGAGGAAGGCGAGGCCGGCGCCCACGATCGCCGAGCACAGAACGGTGAGGCTGCCGGCGCCCGCCACGTGCGGGATTCCGAGATAGGCGGCGAACTTGGCGTTGCCGACGAGGTAGGAGATGATGAGGAAGGCGAGCGCCGCGATGATCACCGGCATCGAGGCGAGGCCGTCCAGCCCGTCGGTCAGATTCACCGCATTGCCGAAGGCGACCACCACGAAGGCGCCGAAGACCGGATAGAAGAGCCCGAGATCGACCACCGGCCCCTTCCAGAAGGGGATGTAGAGATGGGTCCCCGCGCCCCAGGTGATGATCGTGCAGCCGATTCCGGCGACGATGAACTCGGCGAGCAGCCTGAGGCGCGCCGAGACGCCCTTGTGGCTGCGCTTGGTCACCTTGTCGTAATCGTCGAGGAAGCCGATCAGGCCGAAGCCGATCGTGATCAGCATGCAGGCCCAGAGATAGCGGTTGGTGAGGTCCATCCAGAGCAGCATCGCCACCGACAAGGAGGTGAGGATCATCAGCCCGCCCATGGTCGGCGTGCCGCGCTTGGCGAGATGGCTCTGGGGCCCGTCCTCGCGGATCGGCTGGCCCTTGCCTTGGCGGACGCGCAGCCAGCCGATGAATTTCGGGCCGATCAGCAGGCCGAGGAAAAGCGCCGTCGCCGTCGCCGCGCCGGCACGGAAGGTGATGTAGCGGAAGAGGTTCAGCACCCCCGGGAAGCCAAGCTGCTGGGCAATCCACAAAAACATCAGCTCTTCCCGCCCGTCAGCGCCTCGACGAGGGCGGCAAGACCGATGGAGTTCGATCCCTTGACGAGGATGAAGTCGCCCGCCTGGACCTCCTGTCTCACCAGCTCCGTCGCCGCCGCACTGTCCGGCACATGCGTGATTTCAACCTTTTGGCCAAGCGCTTTCGCGAGCGATTCCATCTCCTTGCCGACGAGAATGGCCCGCTCGACGCCCGCAGCCTCGACCGGCCCGGCGAGTCCGGCATGGAAATCCTCCGACGCCTCGCCAAGCTCGCGCATCGCGCCGAGCACGGCGATGCGGCGGCCCGCGGCCCGCTGCGCCCCGAAGCTGCTCAAGGTGGCCGCCATCGAGGCCGGGTTGGCATTGTAGCTTTCGTCGATCAGCAAGGCCTCGCCGCCTTCGACGCTCAGGACATGCCGCGCCCCCCGTCCTTTCAGCCCGGGCAGATCGGCCAGCGCAAGGCCGGCGGCGGCGAGATCGCCGCCCAAGGCATCGACGGCCGCGATCACGGCGAGCGAATTGGAGACCCAATGGTCGCCCGGCTGGGAGATGGTGAAGGTCAGCTCGGCCTCGGGCAGGATGGCGGCGACCAGCGAGCCTCCGCCCGACGCCGGCACATGGTCGCGCGCCCGCACGTCCGCGCCCTTGCCGAGGCCGAAGGTGACGATCCTGGCCGCATGGGGACGGGCGGCCGCGATCAGCCGGTCGCGATGGGGGCTGTCATAGGGGATGATCGCGATGCCGGCGGGCTCCAGCCCCTGGAAGATCTCGCTTTTGGCGTCGGCGATCGCCTCCTCGCTTGAGAAATATTCGCGATGCGCGGGCGCGATGGCGGTGACGATCGCGACGTGCGGCCGCACCAGCCGGGTCAGCGCGGCAAGCTCGCCCGGATGATTCATCCCCATCTCGAAGACGCCGAAGCGCGTCTCGCGCGGCATCCGCGCCAGCGACAAGGGCACACCTGTATGGTTGTTGTAGCTCTTGACCGAACGATGCGCCGCGCCCGGCGCCGACCGGTCGAGCGCGGCGAAGATCGCCTCCTTGGTCCCGGTCTTGCCGACCGAGCCGGTCACCCCGCAGATTCGGGCGCCGCTCCGGGCGCGGGAGGCGCGGCCGAGATCGTTCAGCGCCGCCATCGTGTCGGCGACGCGGACATGGGGATGAGCCGTTTCGGCACTGACGACCGCCCCCGCCGCCCCGGCAGCGAAGGCCTGGTCGAGGAAGAGATGGCCGTCGGTCGCCTCGCCCTCGAGTGCGATGAACAGGTGGCCAGGCTCGACCTCGCGGGAATCGAAGGTGACGCCCGTCGCTTCGAAACGGCCGGAGGCGGTGCCGCCGGTCGCCGCGGCGATCTCGTCGGAGGTCCAGAGCGCGCTCATAGTCTCCCCTCCCGCTCGCGGGAGCGAGAAAACAGGTGGCGCGCGCTCATGCCGCGCACTCCCGGGCCACCGCCACGTCGTCGAACGGAAGCACGCGGTCGCCGACGATCTGGCCCTGTTCGTGGCCCTTGCCGGCGAGGAGGATTATGTCGTCGGCGCCAGCCTCGGCGACGGCCGCGGCGACGGCTTCGCGGCGGCCGGGAACCTCGCGCGCGTCCGGCGCGCCCTCGAGGATATCGCGGCGGATCGCGGCCGGGTCCTCGCTGCGTGGATTGTCGTCGGTGACGAGGACGAGGTCGGCCAGCTTCGCCGCCACCGCTCCCATCTCGGCGCGCTTGCCGACGTCGCGGTCGCCGCCTGCGCCGAAGACGATGATCAGGCGCCCGCGCGCATGCGGCCGCAGGGCGGCGATCGCCGCCTCGATCGCGTCGGGCGTATGGGCATAATCGACATAGACGGGGGCGCCGGTGCGCGTGATCACCGCCCGCTCGAGCCGGCCGCGCACCGGCTGGACCCGGGCGAGATTGGCGAGCGTCTGGGCGAGATCGCCGCCGGTGGCGAGGACGAGGCCCGCCGCCGTCAGCGCGTTCGCCGCCTGATAGGCGCCGATCAGCGGCAGATCGACCTTGTGCCTCTTGCCCTCCGCTTCGATCGTCAGCCTCTGGCCGAGCTGGCTTGGCGCGCGCTCGACCAGCCGCAGCGTCTCGCCGCGCGTGCCGACCGTCAGCAGCCGGAGCCCGCGCGCCTGCGCCCGCTTCACAACTTCGCCGGATTTGGGATCGTCCATCCAGATTATCGCGGCTCCGTCCGGCGCGACCACCTCGCCGAACAGACGCATCTTCGCCTCGAAATAAGCCTGCATCGTACCATGATAATCGAGATGGTCGCGGCTGAAATTGGTGAAGGCGGCGGCCTGCACGGGCAGCCCCTCGATCCGATATTGGGCGAGGCCGTGGCTCGACGCCTCGAAGGCCGCGTGGGTCACGCCCTCGCGCGCGAGGCCGGCCATGTTGGCGAGGAAGGTGACGATGTCGGGCGTGGTGAGGCCGGTCGTCACCCGGTCGTCGGCGGTCGTGACTCCGAGCGTTCCGATCGATGCGGCATGGTGGCCGGCCATCCGCCAGAGCTGGCGGGTCAATTCGACGTTCGAGGTCTTGCCGTTGGTGCCGGTGACCGCGACCACGGTTTCCGGGAAGGGCCGGAAGAATTTGGCGGCGAGCCTTGCGAATTCGCGCCGTGGCTCCGCCGACGCGACATGGGCGGCGCCCTCGACCCGCGCCTCGGGCCGCGCGACCACCGCCACCGCGCCGGCGCTCACCGCCGCCGGGATGAAATCCTCGCCGTCGAACATCGTGCCGCGAAACGCTCCGAAGATCGTGCCGGGGGCGACCTTGCGATGGTCGATCGCGAACCCGGTCACCCGAGAATCGGAATCGATCCCGGCGAGGTCGCGCAGGCGCATCGGATCAATGCTCTTCGTCGCGATGGATGAAGGGCAGGACCTCTGCCATGTTGGCATCGCGCGACATGTCGGGCTGGATGCCGAGGACGGGGCCGATCCGGCTCACCACGCGCGACACGACCGGCGCCACGTTCCAGGCGGCGGTGTGGAAGCCGAACGTCTCGGGGAGGGCCTTGGGATTGTCCAGCATGCAGACGATGACGTAGCGGGGCGCTTCCATCGGGAACACGCCGGCGAAGGTGGTGACGACCGCGGCCCCCGTATAATGGTGGCCGGCGAGCTTTTCGGCGGTGCCGGTCTTGCCGCCGATCCGATAGCCCGGCGCATCCGCCTTGCGGCCGGTGCCGTCGGTCACGACCAGGCGCAGCAAGGCCCGCATCCGGTAGGAGGTCTCCTCGGTATAGACACGGTGGCCGGCCGGAACCGGATGGCCCGGCCCGATCTTGAGCAGGGTCGCCGGGCGCCAGATGCCGCCGTTGAACAGGGCCGCATAGCCCAAGGCGAGGTGGAGCGGAGTCACCGCGATGCCGTGGCCGAAGCCGACGGTCATCGTCGCGATCTGTCCCCAATTGGCGCCGGGAGTCAGCGTGCGCCCGCGCTCGGGCAATTCCACCGCCACCGGCGCCATGAAGCCCATGGCGCGCATGAATTCCTGCTGGTGCTGCGATCCGACCTGCGCGGCGATCTGCGCCGCGCCGATGTTCGAGGAACGCTGCATGATCTCGGCGATCGTGCACGGGCGGCCGAACGGCTCGTCGTCGTGGATCGTGTAGCGGCCGACGGTAAGCGTCTTGGGGCAATTGTAGGTCTGGCCGAAGCTCTTGATGATGCCGAGGTCCATCGCCATCGCGACGGTGAACGGCTTGAAGGTCGAGCCGAGCTCGTAGACGCCGAGCGTCGCCCGGTTGAAGCCCGCATCCGCCGCCGCATGGCCGGGCGCGTTCGGGTTGAGCGACGGCAGCGAGGTCATCGCCAGCACTTCGCCGGTCTTGATGTCGAGGACGATGCCGGCCGCGCCGATGGCGCTGAAATGCTCCATCGCCGCCGAAAGCTCGCTCTCCACCGCCGCCTGCACGCGGGTGTCGATTGCGAGCGCCACCGGCGCGCCGCGCTTGACCGGATCGCTGAGGCGCGCGTTGAGCACCCGTTCCATGCCGGAGACGCCGCGGCCGTCCAT
>DASUHH010000003.1:0-8929 GCA_036273615.1 Allosphingosinicella sp.
AGCTTCTCAGCGTCACTGCCTTTGAGAAAATGCCCATTGATCAACTGCTTAGCCGAGAAGCGCCGCCAGCCCAAAATACCGATGCCGATAAGCAGCTGATTTTATTCGCTAATTAACCGGACACCAGTGATTGTGTCCCCGTAATAACGCCGTGCTTCAGGCCGGCCGCGGCCGTCGCGCCGCCGCTCGCCGGCGGGCGCGTTCGGCGCTCACCTTCGCGAGCACATCCCTCGCATAGGCCTCGACGTCGCCGCGCGTCTTGATCGCCGCCCAGCGCGCCTCGAGCGCGGCGCGCGCGGCGGGCGAAGTGCCGGAGAGCTCGAGATCGGTCTTGCGGAGCACCGCGAGCGTTCCGACCAGATTCCCCGATTTCGGCACCGGGCGGCTCAACAGCGCCTCCCGCTCCGCCGGCGGCGTCGTGCGCGGCTCGCCGCGCCGCGCCCGCCGCGCCGGCTCGGGCAGCAGCGCGGCGTCGGTCCGCGGCGCGGCCAAGGTCACGCATTGCAGCGGGGATTCCGCCCGCGCGTCCCGATCGGTGAGGCTCGCCAGCCCCCACAATTGCTCGAGCAGTTTCGGCACGGACGAATGATCGTAGACGGCGTGGCTCACCGTCCCAGCGGCGATCAGCGGCGATACCAGGACCGCCGGTACCCGCACGCCGAGCGTCGTGAAATCGAACTTGTGGATATTGTATCCGAAATCGGGATCGTCGCCCGGCGCCGCGACCCCGGTCGGCGGCGTGACCTTGTCGTAGAGGCCGCCATGCTCGTCATAGGTGATGACGAGGAGGCTCGATCCCCAATGCGGCGAGCCCGCGATCGCATTGTAGACCGCCCCGAGCAGCCGGTCGCCGCCGACCACGTCGTCCATCGGATGCTGCGACGACCCCCCTTCATAGGTGCCGCCGCTGATGTCGCCATAATGGGGCTCGATGAACGTATAGGCATAGGGATAGGGGCCCTTGAGGTCGCTCGCGAAATCCCCGAGCGAGCTGAAATCCGCGGCGGAGACGTTGGTGATCGACCCGGCCTGCGGGACCGCGCCCGCGCGCGATCCGTTTTGCGGATCGTCGCTATAGGCGCTCAGCCAGTCCGAGGTGAAATCGCTGTAGAGGGCGAAGGGAATGTTCGCGGCCGTCAGCCGGTCGAAGATCGATCCGTTCGCATATTGGAACCCGGCCGGGACCTTCGCCTCCCACTCGGCCGTCTGCGCATCGGTCGGGCTGTCGTCGAGCCCCGACGAGGACGCGCCGTGGATGAAGAAGCGGTTCGGCCAGGTCGGCCCGGGCATGGACGCGTGCCAATGGTCGCAGATCGCATGGTCGCGGGCGAGCGCGTAGAGGTTCGGCATCGCCTTCGCGGTCGTGAAGCCGCGCATGACGTCGCCGATCGCGGTGATCGGGGGCGGCACGTTGGGCGGCTCGGAGGTCGAGGTCGCATAGCTGGCGACGAAGCCTTTATTGTCGGTCGCGGGATAGGGCTCGCCCGGCCGGTAGAGCACCATCGGCCCGCAAAGCTGCACCAGCACGTCGTCGAACTCATGGCCGGGATCGGTCGGCAGGCTTTTGGGCGCGCCCGGAGTGAAATTGGCGGTGATGATCGAACCCTGATAATCGTAGCTGTTCGAATTGCCGGTGTCGGCGACGTCGATCCCGGGCAGGCCCGACCAGGCGAAGACATGGTCGAACGACCGGTTCTCCAGCATGACCACGAACACCCGGCCGATCGCCGCGGTGGCGCCCTGCGACAGGCGCGCGAGCAGGCTCATCGCGTTGCTGCAGCCCCCCGAGACCAGGGCGACGTCGAAATTCGTCGCGCTCACCGAGAAGACCGGCGACGTGCCGCCGTCGCTTTCCTCGAGCTGGCATTCGATCCAGTTGGCGAACGTATCGCCGTCATTGACGTACAGCCCGGCATTCGGCCCGTTCTTCACGAAGACGCTCACCGCCCAGAAATCGGTGTTGAGATCGTCGGGGTCGAAGGCGACGGTCAGCGGCCCTGCCGCCTGCCCCGCCGCCACCGTCCAAGCGCCCGATTCGATGCCGTCGCCCGGCGGCAGCGATCCGCTGTGGAACAGCGCGATGTCCGCCTCGCCGCCGCAATCGTTGCGGATGCTGATGCTCACCGTATAGCCCATCGGCTCTCCCCTTTCCGCCGATCATGCACCCAAAAGCCGGCGCGATCACCGGCATTCGTTCGGGCGCCGCCCAAGGGAGGGGCACGGAACCCCCGGATGGCCGAACATCGCCGCCGGCATTCCCGCCGAAGGATCGCGCGACCGTCCTCGAACCCGACGCGCTTATGGTAACGGCCGTTTTCGAAAGGACATTCGACATGGAGGCCGCACCGACCTCACCGGCCGCGGGATCCTGGTCGTCGAGGCAGTGAGCCGGTGCGAGGGCGGCGTCCTTCGGTCACACGCTCCCGATCGGCCCTTGCCGTCGCGGTCACGGATCGAAAATCTCTCCCCGAGGCCCTCCGATCCCCTTCACGCACCGGTTCAGATCGGCGACAGCCGCGGCGATCGCGCGCCGATCCCGCCTCGCCGTGATGCCCGCATAATAAGCGGAATCGGCGCGGCTATCGTGTCTCAGCTTCCCGTCGACGGCAGCGACCGGAATGCCGAGAGTCGCACCGTTTTCCTCGGCCTGATCGGCATAGATCCTCGCTCTTTCCGCGGCGTCATAGGCATCGTAGCGACGCAGGCCCGGCGGAAGCGCGTGCGCGGCCGCCAGCTTCGGGTAGCATCCGGTCGAATAGGCATAATGATGCCGCGCGAACGTGTGGGTGAACCATATGAAATAGAGCGCGAGAAGGGCGCCGAAGCCGAAGACCCCGATCGCCAGCATCGGCTCGCCCGAGCGAAGTCTCGCCGACAGCGGCGCGTCGGTGCGGCGGGCAGACGGCCCGAACAACGCGTGACAGACTTTCAGGGCGACGTAGAGGATGATCGTCCACTCGGCGATGGTGCGCATGGCGACGCTCCCGGCTCAACGGGGACCGGCCGCATTCGGGGACGGCGGCTGCAGCAGCGCCTTCAGCGCGTCCGCGCGCTCCCCCGTCGCGCCGGCGATAAGGGCATCGAGGGCCAGGCGCCGCGCCGTCTCGAGCGCGATGGCCGGATCGACCGCGACGTCGGGCTTCACGCCGACGCCTTCCCAATTGGTCCTCGAAATCGGGTTCACCGCCGCCCCGGTGGGCACGAAAAGCGCAAAATGCCGGTCCAGCGGGAAAAAGCCTCCGGGATTGGCGGCGCCGGCGGTCACGCCGCCGACGATCCTGGCGCGCTTCATCTGCTGGAGGTCGTAGGCAAATTCTTCCGCGCCGGATGCCGTCTCGTTGCTGGTGAGCACGTAGATCGGCTTGTCAATGCTCCACGGGCCGCCAGGCACATAGGGGAGCGCCCACATCTGCCGGTCGACCGGCGTGTCGCGCCGATGGATGCGATCGATCTCCGTATCGGGCGGCACGACATAGCTCAGCATCATCGCGACCATGTCCGGATCGCCGCCGCCATTGTCGCGCAGGTCGAAGATCAACGCGTCGGTATGTTGGAGGAACGCCATCGCCGCGGCGAGCGTGGGCCCGACATTCCGGGGTCGGGCAAAGAAGTTGAACTTCAGATAGCCGATATTGCCTTCGAGCACCTCCACCTTGCGGAAGCCGTAATTGATCCGGCGCATCATGATCTGCCGCTGCGCGATCGCCGCCGCATCGGGCTCGCCGCCGGCATCGAGCGCCGGCAAGGGCTGGCGGGACCAGAACAGGCGCATATGCCGGTCATGCGCGACGGGCTCGACAACGGCATTGACCGCATCGGCAAAGGCCTTCGGATCGCCGAGAGCGTCGAACCGTCCAGCGCTCAGCCTCTGCCGAAGCGCCCGGGCGATGGCCGGCACCCTCTCCGGAAATACATAGTCCGAATCGAGTCTGGCAATGGCCGCTTCGATGAGCGCCTTGCGCGCCGCCGCGTCGAAGGCGGGCGGTGCCGCCGGCGCCGCGACCGGCGGCTGCGCTCTGGAAGGCGAACAGGCAAAGCCGGCCGAAACCAGCGCCGGCACGAGCAAAAGACCGATCCGATCGAGTTCCATCAACGGCTCCCCTCTTCATCGCGAGCGCCCTTCCCGACCCGCGGCGCTCGGACGCCGGACCGATCCGGGCGGTCGCCATATATCTACATATATAGAGTTATGAGTCAAACCTTGGACGCCATGCTCGGTTCCCCGCCCGAAGCACGCTGTTCCATCGACGATTAGCGGCTTCCCGGTGAATCATGAAACCGATCCCCGGGCATCCCCGCACCGCCGATCTTCCAAGCAGCCCTTTACGGCGTCGCCGCGCTGCCGCCTGGGGCGGCGGCGCCGGTCAAGCGCGCATGCCATTGTGACGAAGCGGCGACGGCGGCGAGCTCGATCGACAGCGCGGCGGCCTGCAGCATGGTGCGGGGATCCGCGAGCAGCATCACCCCGTCGAAGATCACCAGCGCCGCCGTCACCGCCGCGGCCATCGCGCCGGTGCGGATCATTCGCGGCCAGTCGCGCTCCAGCAGCAGCCAGGCGAGGCGAAGCTGCAGCAGGCAGAGCCAGAGCCAGAGACCGAGCAGGACCGGCTCGGCCGCCCTATAGGCGGCGGACAGATAGGCTTGCTGAACGGCATTGGCCGCCGCCGGCCCGCCGAGCCCGCCCGCTGCCGGCACCGGGACAGCCAGGCCGGCCGCGCAGGCGAATTGGAGCGCCGCCATCGGCACGATCATGCCGAGCGCGAGCATGTGGCTGGCGAGGAGGAACCGCCCCTCCGCCTGCCTCGGCATGTCCCGCCACGCCGCCACCAGGCACCCGGCCGCGAAGGCCAGCGGCCTCCCCGCATCGATCGCCGCCTCGAGCTCACCCTCCATGGCCAGCGCCCAGTCGCGGCGGCTTTGGCCGAGCGTGGCCGCGGCAAGCGCCATCACGGCTCTCGCCAGACCCACGCTCACGCCAAAGCGGCCTCGGCGGGAAGCCGAGCCTTATCGCCCAATGCCGCCCGCGCAAAGGCGATGCCCCCGGCGGTGAGCCGGTAGACATGGCGCGCGGGGCGGCCCGTCCGCACCGGCGCGCGCCATTCGGCCTCGACCAGCCCCTGCCCGGTCATCCGCATCAGCAAGGGATAAAGGGTGCCGGACGTCAGCCCGGTTTCCTTCATCAGCTCATAGCCATGCCGCCATTGCCCCGCTTGCTCGGCGAAGGCCGCGAGCAGCAGCAGCATCTGTCTCGACGGGCGCCGGTTGCGAGGCATGAGCCGAGACAACCTATGTAGACTTATGTGTCAATGGCTTTAGCGGCGCAGCGCGCACCCCAGGGTCGCAATGCCGCCGAAATATATTTGGCCGAGCCCCGGGGCCCGGATTCGTTAAATCGCCGCCTATTCCTTCCCGCCCTTCTGCAGGACGAGCTGGATGTCCTGGGTCAGCTCGGTATTCTGCTTGAGCAGGCGGTGGATCTCGTCGCTGATCTTCAGCAGCTCCTCCGCATCGGTATAGGTCTGCGCGAGCTGGCGGTCGGACTTCACCGCCGCCACCTTCTGGCCGACCATGATGATCGACAGCAGGACCAGTTGCAGGAAGGTCTGCGCGATCCATCCGATCAGGGCCGCGGTCCCGGCCGCGATCGCCGCCGGAAGGCTGATGAGCGCAAGGATGGCGAAGGCATAAGCGCACCACATCGTCCCGACCAGGTTGGTGATGCGGACGGCAAGCCAGTCGTTGAACCGGTTCTCGCGCTTTTCGAGCGGACGCAGATAGTGCCTGCGGAACTCGATATAAGGGTTCGGATGATGCTCCATGGCAATGTCCCCCAATGACCCACGCCAAGGCTTAGCGCCCGCGCGGCAAGATTCCAGTGAAAGCCGCACGCGCCCGCTTTTGAAGCCCCCTCCCACGCCCGCCGCGCTTTGCTATGGGAAGCCATGCCCAGCCGACGGTCGGTCCTCGCGGGAATGAGCGCGCTCCTCGCCGGCGGCGGCGCCTGGCCCGGCGCGGGCGCCGACGAGATGCCGCCCCGCAAGCCCCCGCGGCTTCGCCCCGGCGACACGATCGGCCTGGTCGCGCCGGCGCGGTTCAGCGACGATCCCGCCCAAATCGAGCCGGTCAAGGCGACGATCGCCGCCATGGGCCTCAATGCGAAAGTCGCCCCGCACGTGACGGCGCGCTTCGGCTATCTCGCCGGCAACGACCGGATGCGCGCCGGCGACATCAACGCCATGGTTGCCGATCCGTCGGTGCGCGCCCTCTTCGCGATCCAGGGCGGCTGGGGCTCGGCGCGGCTCCTCCCCTATCTCGACTGGGCGCTGATCCGGCGCAACCCGAAGCTGCTGGTCGGCTTCAGCGACGTCACCGCCCTCCACCTCGCCTTCGCGGCGAAAGCGGGCTTCCCGACCATTCACGCGCCCAATGCCGACAATGGCTGGCAGGCGCTGAGCATGGACAGCTTCAAGAGCCTCGCCTTCGACGCCGCGACGCCCCTCTTGCGCAATCCCGATCAGCCCGCCCCGACTCCGGCCCCGAACCCCGGCGCCCCCAATCCGCTATCCCCCGATCCAGCGGCCCTGGACCGCTGGCGCACCACGACCATCCGCCCCGGAACCGCGAGCGGCATCCTGGTCGGCGGCAACCTCTCGGTCCTCTGCGCCTTGGTCGGCACGCAATGGCTGCCGCCCTTCGACGGCAGGATCCTCTTCCTCGAGGAAACCGGCGAGGCCGAATATCGGGTCGACCGGATGCTGACCCAGCTCGGCCAGGCCGGAATCCTCGGCCGGCTCGCCGGCATCGTCTTCGGCCAATGCGCGCGCTGCACCGGCAACGTCCCCGATTATAGCGGCTTCACCATCCCCCAGCTCCTCGCCCAGCATCTGGCGCCGCTCGGCATCCCCGCCTTCGCCGGCGCGAACATAGGCCATGTCGGCAACCAGTTCGCCATCCCCGAAGGCGTCCGCGCCGAGATCGACGCCGGCGCGGGCACGATCCGCATCCTCGAACCGGCGGTGGCTTAGAGCGTTGCGCGAAAAGGTGGATACCATTGAGCAGGTGTCCAGTGCCCCGCACTGGACAGCCATGCCGGGGGCATTGCGTGCCTGCTCAATTTTCGCAAAAAGCAACGCGACAACAAAGGTTTATAGAGCGAGGCGCAAACATTGGACTCTTGACACCGGCACATTATATGATGCTATAGCACCGTAAAAGGTGCCGGTTGGACAAGGACGAGACGCCCAAGATCCCGCTGGTCTTCTACCGGACAGGGGCCGGACGGGAGCCCGTCCGCGCGTGGCTGAAGGCGCTGGACCGGGAGAACAGGCTGGCGATCGGCGCCGACCTGCTGCGGGTCCAATATCGCTGGCCGGTAGGCATGCCCTTGTGCCGGCCGCTCGGCGACAGGCTGTGGGAGGTTCGCACCAGCCTTCCGGACAAGACCATCGCGCGCGTCTTCATCTGCTTCCACGAGGAGACGGTCTATGCGCTGCATTCCCTTGTGAAGAAAACGCAGAAAACGCCGCGCGCCGATCTGGAATTGGCGCGCAAACGGATGAAGGAGGTTCAAGATGGTTGAGGTCAACAAGCACCGCGGCTCCGGGATCGACGATTTCCTGCGGGAGGAAGGCGTGCTCGAGGAGTTCCAGGCGCGCGCGGTGAAAGAGGTGATCGCCTGGCAGCTCGGCGAAGCGATGAAGGCCCGCAAGCTCAGCAAGCGCAAGCTCGCGCAGATGATGCAGACGAGCCGCACCCAGGTGGACCGCGTTCTCGATCCCAATGACGGCAATGTGACGATCGCCACCCTTCAACGCGCGGCCGCCGTCGTCGGCCGGAAGGTGCAGGTGGAGCTGGTTTGAGCGACGGAACCGGTTTTTCGCAGTGGAAACGAACGGTCAGCTCGTCCGTGGCGAGTGATTCAATGTCTCACCGTCTCGCCGATTTCGATTGCCCCACCTGATCTCTTCGGGGGTCATGGCGGCGTCCATTCATCAAACGATTTCCCGATTGAAAACAGATGCTGCGGCAGCGGCCCCAACGATAGTCCGCCGGCAGGCGGCGGCGCCCGCCAGCGCGGCGGCGAGCACGATCGTCGCTGTCGCGAACGAAAGGCGCGCGGGCGCGGTCAGCCCCCGTCCGGATGCGTGGCGGCCGCGTGGAAGTTCGCGACATAGGTCGCGTCCGCCGCCCGGGCGACGCAGGTCAGGCCCTTAATCTCCTCCTGGCCGAAGAAGAGCTTGCAATGGCCGCCCGTCGCCGGAATCGCTTTTCCGGTCAGATAGATGCGCCTGACGGTCAGCACATCCCCCGAGACCGGCCCCGCAAAGCCGTAAGCCGTGTCATTGCCGGTGACGAACTGGACCAGCACGTCCCCCTCCCGGCCCGGCATCAGCACGGCGCTCTTGCAGTCCAGCCGCAGCTCATGCGGCGCCGGCGCCGGCGCCCCGGCATAGTCGCAGCGCCCGTCGAGCATGATCATCCGGTCGGCCGGGCTATCCTGCCCCCACGCGCCCGACGCCGACACCGGCAAGGCGGCCGCAAATGCCCAGAGCAGGATCCTCGCCGGCTTCATCCTCGCCCCCTTTTTCCGAGCCGCCGACAGGCGGCACGGCGGACATAAGGAAAGCGCAGGCACAAGGGCAATGCGGGTAGGCCATAATCCATTTTTCGGCGGCCGATTACGCGCAATTACGGACAATTATGCGGGCACGGACGCGCGTGGACGGGCGCATTGATTCGGCCCGGCCACAGTGTATTATAGAGGCAACACAGAATGTGCGGGCACCGCCCTGCCGGCCATGAGGGGAGGGGGACGAATGCGCAGCAAAGCCATGGCCTTCGGATTGCTCGCCATCCTCGCCGGCCTCGCCGCCTCGCCGGCCCACGGACAGGACGCGCCCGCCGCGCCCGATCCGCGGGGCGACTGGTA
>DASUHH010000004.1:0-39968 GCA_036273615.1 Allosphingosinicella sp.
CGAGGCGTGCTCGCCCTGATGATCCAGAACCAGCCGGACCGCACGCTCGCGTACCTCCGCCGGATACTTCGTCGTCTGCTTTCCCATAACGGCTCCCACTTCTCACAAGTTGGAGCCTCCAGGAAACCCGGGGCGGTTCAATTCGACCACAGCGAATGCAGACCAAGAGGCTCGTTCATCAGTCCGAAGGGTGGGCTCGATCTCGTTGCCTTCCGAGTCGCATGTCGCGAAGCCATCGCTGGGAGGCATGTTGCCACAGAGACAGACCCATGCGTCATCGTCGTCTGCCTCGTGTGAAATTTGTCCTGGCTTGGTCATAAAGGTCTCCTTGAAAGAGGGTTGTACATGCAACCCATGCCCGTCGGCGAGACCGGGGAGGCAAGGTGCCGGCCGCGATCCGCGGAGGGGGATCACCCGGCCTGCAGTGTAGCGAAGGTTGGGGAGTCCGCGGGTCGCCCGAAGGCTCGGGCCTTGGCGCCGCGCTAGGGGGGACCCCTTAGTTCACCTTGGCATTGGAAATGGAATGTGTCGCACTTTATGGCGGCACGCCGTGATGTGGTTCCAGCCAATATCAATTGTGGATTTAGGAACCTTCCGGCCAAGGCGGCCGCTTGAGGTGGAACTTTGCGCTCCCAAGCCGATAGGCTTTTTGCATACTATCGAGGGCTCCTTCCACCACTCGCAACGCTGCCCGATATCTGTCCATCGCATCGTGAAAGGGCACGGCCGGTCCTCGGCCATATCGCATTTCAGCCATGAGTTCCCAGTTGGGCAGCCGAGATAGCACGTACCGAGGAAATGCGGGGCGATTACCCGGAGTCCGATCATAGAGCACGAAGAGGTCGTGGGTTTGGGCAAACGTGCCTGATCGCTCCTGCATCAGGCATTTTAGTGCGTGCTCGCATGCGAGCTGCAAATCCCAGTGCGCGATTTTGATCGTATCGGGCTTGCCTTTCGTGAGACTTTCTGCGGCCCGTTCGAGGTTGGGGACAATGCCATCACGCATTTCTCGGACAACGGGATCGTCGGCCTTCATTCCCATCAAGAGCACGTGAATCGACCTAAGCCGAGAGGCGATCTCCTTGGCTTGGTCTCTCGCTTTCTTCACGTCTTTCTGGGAAAGCGCCGCTAAATTAGGCCCCTGGATGACCCAGTCGAGTGGGTCCTCGTGGTCACGTACCTCATCGTGGAAGCACAGCCAAAAGCTTTCCCCAGGCTCCCCAGGCTCCGTCGTGTTCATCGGCACTCGCATCGAAAATGGTGTTCCCAAGATGCTCACCACTGCCTTTACGTCGCGCTCTTCAGGCTGAATTGCCTGCCCAAAGCGCCGCCCATACCAGTCCGTGACCGCTCGATGTACGATTCGGAACCACGGCTCGCTTGCGTAGTCCATAAACTCGCCAGGCGGCTTGCCCTCAGGACCGCCGTCCGTGCTGACTTCTGGAATGAAGCAATTGACGAGCTCGACCGCTGCGCGGGTGGGCCGCTGCGAAAGCGAGATTCCGCGCTCTGCCAGGATTCGATCTATGAGGTCGAGGGGCTCCTCGATCGCCTCTTCAAAGCTCTGCTCTTCAGACATAGCAGCAACATACCACCTTCCGCCCAGGGGGCGAGGACCGGAAGGCAAGTCGCGGTTAAATTTGACTTGAGCGGGGGCGGCTAGCGATTCATTTTGAGAACGCATGGTGAACATGGTAGCCAGCGACACAGGAAGGATAACAGGATGGCAAAGATCGAAGGTTCTCCAGAGGAGGTGCTTGCCCTGGTCCAGCATATAGTCGCGCAGCATGCCCCGAACGCAGTCTGCGAATTGCAAAGATACAAGACCCAGATTGGATGCGGTGCCATGGATGAAAGAGGCACTCTTCATGAGATTCAGATGGGGTTGCGGGGCCTTACTGATTATCTGGTAAAGAGCCAAGCTGAGGCTCTTGCCAGTCGCCTCGCTCCGATAGGCTCGCTGCTGCGACGAGGATGACGCGAAGCATGGTGAGTAGGATCGAGATCGTTAGTAACGCCACTCGCGGCACGCTGCATCATTACATCGTTGAGAACTACGAACGCGGCAGAGATGAGGATGCCGCATTTGTGGTTGAGGCGATCGATCTCCATAATGCTGGTGAGATAGATTTGCTCGCCACGGCAACTCCGGCTGCCCTGAGCGAAGTGGCAGGATTTCAATTTTTCACCCTTCAACATTTTTATTGCAAAGCGATTCCGTCGCTTGAGGCCGATCCGCTGAGGCTGATGGAGAGTGTCGACAGGTTGGTCACAGCTGGCGGCCAGGACATGGCTGCATTCCAACCGAACGGGGCGTTTCGAGATTGGTGCGCTGCAACCGCCGGTCGGGTTGAAGAGGTCTTGCGGGTCATCGAATCCAATATCCCGCAGACGAAGGGCTTTCTCTCCCTAACCCTGGACGCCGGCGGGCGATCAGACGCACCGGGATATTTGGCGAAGGCGATCTCCTACATCCGCGACATCCCAGATTTGCGCCTAGGCGCATTGACCTCGTTGGCACGTATAGACTCGAGCACCTCCCCGGAACTGGCCGAAGAAGCCCTGAAGCTAATTGCGTCGCTCCTTACAGAAGACGCCGACGACATGCTGCGCACGCATATCCTTGTGGCCGCCATCAACCTTTATGTCCGATCGCCCGCCTCGCTGCATGAACGAGCATTGGCGGTCGTCCAGAGCGCACTGTCTCAAGGCGGGAATGGGGTACTCGACCGGGGGGCGAGTGCACTATTACAGCACCGCAACGAACTCAGCGATGATTTCATCGAGTTGCTGTTGACGGCTCTCGAAGGCGTCAATCCAGCCAACAAGGGAACAATCTCCAGCCTAGATGGCGCCCTTTCTCAGTTATTGGATGGCGTCCATGGGATTCGCGTTTCATCGTTGTTGGAGAAGCTGCTGCTGGCCCATCCCAACGCGCTCGCACTGAAGGAGTTTCAGGGTGTCGGCAACGAGCTTCTAATGAACAGGCGGGCATTGCTGGACGATATGGTCGTCCGCTGGCTGATGAGCGGCGAGTCTGCGTTGGCTGATGCCATTTCCCACCTGGTGGGCTCGGTCGGCGGAGAGCCCGTTATCTTCAATATCGATTTGGGTCCCTATGGCCTGAGTGATCAGGATACGCTCTTTCTCGCCAGAAAGGCGGTAGGTTGGTTTTTCTTTCACCCCATCACCGCGGCATCACTCCTGATCTGCATTCTCAGGATAGCGAAGGGAGAAACTGCTGATAAAGTCGGAGCCTTGCTGTTCGAGCCCCTGTTGCTCAATTACTCAGGAGAGTTGAGAGAGTATCTCGCAGCACGCCTCAAAGGGGCGCGGGATAAGGCGAAGCCTCAAATTCGTCGGGCCTTAGATAAGCTCAAAACCTATATCGGGGACCTCCGATCGACAGGCTTCATTGCCGAGCTAGAACCTTCTGAAAGAGACCGGCTCATTGAACGGCAGCGTCGTAACGAAGAGGTGCGACAACTCCAGAAGGCTGTTGAAGAAGCCTCTGTGTTTATGAAGTTCATTCCGAAGTCGATTATCCTCTACGGCAATGCGTCGGTGTCGTATGTGCGCGACAATGTCGAGAAGCTCCACAGAAACTATGTAAAAATGGGTGGCATTAGCACAACATGGGAAGTGCCTCGTCTTCAGTCGATTGACCCATTCATCCTTGAAGCCCAACTGCGCACGTTTCGAGCCGAAAGGCCGAAACCATGAAGCTGGTAATACAGGAATATCTAGCTGCATTACGAGAGCGTGATGAGCTGGACGCGATCTTACCTAATCTTCTGAGTGAGATGGGATTCATCGTTTACTCACGGCCGAGCCGCGGCACGCGGCAACATGGTGTGGATGTCGCCGCCGTCGGTCGAGACACGAATGGAGAGCAGAAGGTCTATTTATTCTCGGTGAAGCAGGGCGATTTGGGCCGCGCGGATTGGGATGGAACACCGCAGGCGCTCCGCGCCTCCCTCAACGAAATCCGCGACGTTTACGTCCGCACCTCGATCCCAAGTGAGTACCGCCGCCTGAATATAGTGATCTGCCTCGTGTTTGGGGGTTACGTTAAGGAAGCTGTACGACAAGAAGTAGAAGGTTACATCACCGACAATACGACTAGCCGGGTCACTTACGAGCAATGGAATGGTGACGTCTTAGCGGACCTGATCCTTCGAGGAATTCTGCGCGAAGAATTGTTTCCTGATCCGATGCGCTCACACCTACGCAAAGCGGTCGCGATGGTTGAGGAGCCTGATATCGCCTATTCTCATTTTCGTAGTCTGGTTGATGGGATCATCGATCGTCCAGCGCGAACCCAAGCTCAGCGAATCACCAAGGTCGGCGAGATCAACATCTGTCTGTGGATTCTTTTTACCTGGGCGCGCGAGGCGGGGAATGTCGAAGCGCCCTACCGCGCCAGTGAATATGCCATCCTTCGCGCATGGGATCTGCTCAAGGATTTTCTCTGCACCAGCACGAAGGCTGCAACCGACGCCGGCATCGCATTCAATGAGTTGGTCGATCTCCATTTTAAGGTCTGGAATGTGTTTGCTGAGCGCATTGCTCCCAATGTGGCGAAGCGTCACGCAATCTCGGTTGCGGTTGGCTCATCCTCCAGCCTCGATATTAACCTGAAGGTGCACGATTTACTCGGCCGCTTGGCCATGCGCGGCCTATGGCTCGCGTGGTCAAACAGCGAAGGGAATTTGCCGGCCGTCCTCACTGCTGAACAGGCTGAGCTCGACACGCTTGCGCTGCAGCTTTTTCATCTCATCGATAACAACCCAGCACTGCAGTCGCCCATTTGCGACGAGAACGCGATCGATATCAACCTGGCGCTTATGCTGCTTGCTGCGCACGGCCGCTATCAGCCGGCGATTGCCTCATGGGTGCAAGCTCTCATACGCCGAACCTCCTACGCGTTTGTTTCGCATTCGGCCTATCCTAGCTGCAAGTGCTCTTATTGGGATTTGGTAGGACACCCAGCGGAAAAAACAGACGAATACCGCCAGGAAGCGACGGCGGGCAGTATTCTTTATCCGATGTTAGCCCTTTGGGCCTTGGGGTACGACAATCAGGAGGCTCTCACCGAGCTAGCGAAATTCAAAGCCGACCATCTGCAGCACTGCAATTTCCAGCTTTGGTTTCCGAATGAGGATAGCGAAGCTCACCTATACCGTGGGACCGATAGGCATGGTGACGCTCTCTCCGGCATTCCCGTCGATGCGGCAGGTGCGGAAGCCTTGGAATACGTACAAGCGGAATGCGCAGCTAATCCTTTCTTCGATCAGCTTTCTGCCGTTCGCCTAGGTCACTGGCCCATCGTGCTTATGGCGTGCCGTCACTACCGTCTTCCGATTCCGCCGCAGCTTTGGCTGGGGTTACTTCCCAATAGGCTAGATCCAGCCGCCGGGCTGGAGCGGGAAACAGATCTTCGCGGTGGTCCTGGGAAGTGCATCGAAGCCGAAAAAGATGGCGCTCGGTCGGGTCATGGCGAGCCGGCTCCGCCTCAAAGGTCAAGACGCCGGGAAGAGCAAGGATAGCACCGATATGAGGATGCTCACGCCAGCCATGATCGTTCCGCCACGCCGAGATCAATGCGCATGGCTTTCTTTAGACTTTGCAGCGCATGCGGCCGCTCAGGATGGATGCCAGCCGGCGTGGGATTGGTTTCCCGAATGCGCAGGCAGGCAGCGATAACTTCGGAGGATCCGACCACTTCGATCCGGCTCTGCCAGTGTCCGACATTGAGCGATGCGGCTTCGGTTTGCTCGACCTCGGAGCGGTGGAGCGCGTCGAGAAACCCGATGTAGCTCTCCTTCTTTTCCGAAAACGCGCGTTGGCGAAGATAGGAGCGATGGGCAAGCCATGCTTGGACGAACGCTGTCACGATCGCGCCGAGGCTGAAGGCAGACAGGAATTGCAGGAGGGTCATCCGGAAAATCCAACCTTTAAATCAAATCCACCTGCACCCTTCGCCCGACCACAGCGGCCGCCCGCTGCAGCGTGTCGATCGTCACGTTGCCGCCGTTGGGGTCGAGCATGCGATCGACCTGCGTGCGACTGGTATGCATCATCGCGGCCAGCTTACGCTTGCTGAGCTTCTTGGTCTTCATCGCCTCGCTGAGCTGCCAGGCGATCACCTCTTTCACGGCGCGCGCCTGAAACTCCTGGAGCACGCCTTCCTCCTCCAGGAATGCATCGATCCCCGAGCCGTGGTGCCTATTCACCTTAGCCATTTTGAGCATGCTTCATTTGGTACCTTTTATAGTGCCATTTCGCCATATAATGTACAGCCCGTCAAGGAAAGCTATTGCGGCTAGCGCTTGCCACTCTCGTCCCGCAGCTCCGCCAATGCGTAGCTGGTGCTGCGCCCGCCCGCCGCGTCGCGGACGAGAATCCCGCGCTGGACGAGATCGGTGATGTCGCGCAGCGCGGTGTCGGGCGATGCCTTGGTCAACGCGACCCATTTGGCGTTGGTGAGCTTGCCCTCAAATCCGTCGAGGAGCCGGTTGATGACCTTGCGCTGCCGCTCGTTCAGCGGCTGGCCGGCGAGCGCTTCCCAGAAGCGCGCCTTGTGCAGCACGTTGGCCAGGATGATCTCGGCCGCATCGAACGCGCGATCGAGGCAATCCAGGAACCAGGCCAGCCATGGCGTGATTTCGAGGGCGCCTTTCTGGGTTTGCTCGAGCATGTCGTAATAGGTTTTTCGCTCGGCGCGTATCTGGGATGACATGCTGTAGAAGCGTTGGCTGCTGCCTTCCGAACGCGCCAAGGCGAGGTCGGCGATCGCGCGGGCGATGCGGCCGTTGCCATCCTCGAACGGATGGATCGTCACGAACCACAGATGGGCGATTCCCGCCCTGAGGACGGGATCGGTTTTTTCGTCGCCCTCGAACCAGCGAAGGAACGCCTCCATCTCCCGGCCGAGCCCCGAAGCCGCCGGTGCCTCGTAATGAACCTTCTCGCGGCCGACCGGGCCGGAGACGACTTGCATGGGACCGCTCTCTTCGTTGCGCCAGGCGCCGACCACGATCCGGCTCATGCCGCTGCGGCCAGTGGGGAAGAGGGCGGCGTGCCAGCCGAACAGCCGCTCGGCGGTCAGCGGTTCCGCATAGCGCTGGGTGGCATCGAGCATCATCTCGACGACGCCGTCGACATTGCGGTCGGAGGGCACCAGGCCTCCGATGTCGAGGCCAAGCCGCCGCGCGATCGAGGAGCGCACCTGTTTCTGGGCCAGGATCTCGCCTTCGATCTCGCTGGATTTGACCACATCTTCGGTCAGAATTCGCAGGACGGCTTCCTGCCGCATCGGGAAACCGAGCATTTCCATGCGGCCGATCAGCCGACCCTGCCGATGGCGAACGGCGGCGAGGCGGACGGCCAGCTCCTCGTCGCTCCAGCGGAATTCCGGCCAGCCCGACTGCTGATGAATATAGAACATGATCGCCGCATCCTTTGCGGTGATTGTTGGGCTTGTTCACCGCACGACACAAGCACAATCGCCGCGCAGGCTGCGGCGATGCGGAATCAAGGGGAGTCGGGCCTCATCTCGTTTGCGAACAGGCCGAATCAGCTCGGTGGTGCGGACGGCGGGACTTGAACCCGCACGCCCCGAAGGGCAGGAGATTTTAAGTCTCCGGCGTCTACCGATTTCGCCACGTCCGCACGGCATCGGGCTTAGCGCGCTCGCCCCCCGGCGCGAAGGCGCAAAAGACGCGGCCTTGGATCGGCGCTATCGCTGCGCCTTCACCCATTGGATCAGGGTCGCCGCATAATCGGGTTCGTGCCTGGGCCAGCCGCCCTTTCGGGCCGGATCGACGATCGCGAATATGTGGTCCGCGTCAGGATAGAGCTTCACCGTCACCCGGCGGTTGCCGCCGCCGGCGAGCGCCGCCTCGATCGCGGCGATGCTCTCGCACGGCGGGACGCGCTCGTCATGCGCGCCATAGACGAGCAGCACCGGCGCCTTCAGCCGCCGCCAGTGCGGGGCCGGCCGGAAATCCTGGCCGGCGAGGCGCCAATAGACGTCGCCCGGATCGGGCGGCGCGAAATACCAGGACCGCGTCTTGAACCGCGTGGAGGCGGCGTCGAGCTCTGCCCGGTCCTTGCCGCGATAGCCGACGTCGACGACGGCATCGACATAGGCCCGGGCATCGTCGCGCTCGGCGGGCGGCAGCGCGTCGAGGCCGATCGCATTGCCGACGCTGTAGGTTTCCGCGTCCGCCGGATCGGCCCCGACCGCCGCCGAGGCGATGACGAAGGCGATCCTGCCCGCGCGTTCGGCGACCAGGGGCGCGATCGTGCCGCCCTGGCTGTGGCCGTAAATCCCGACCCGCGCCGGATCGACCTCGGCCTGAGCGCGCAGCAGGGCGATTCCGGCGGCTGCATCGTCGGCAAGGTGGGCGAAATCGGCCTTGCGCCAGTCGCCGGTCGATTGCCCGACCCCCTCCTTGTCGTAGATCAGGGCGGCGATCCCGGCCTCGGCGAATTTCTGCGCCAGATAGCGATTGGCCCAGCGCCCTTCGGGGCCCGATCCCTGCAGGAACAGCACGGCCGGGTGGCGCCCCGGCGTCGCCGGCAGGACCAAGGTGCCGGACAGCCGTGCCGCGCCGGCCGTGAACGCGACGTCGCGCGTCTTCACCGGTGGCGGCGGCCGAAGCGCGCGGGTGAGGCGGAAGGTGCCGGCGGCATCGCCGTCGGTGAATGATCCCGCAATGGTCCCGCCCGAAAGCCGGCCTTCGAACTTGCTCGTCGTCTGGTCGCCCCTGATCTCGAAGCGGACCTTGCCGTCCGCTTCGTCGATCGCGCTCAGCGGAATCGCGGCGGCCTGGAGCGCGTCGGAGCTGAACGTGCCGGCATAGCCGCCCTCATTGCGGGTGAAGCTCATGGTGACCGGAAGCGCGTCGCCGTCGCGGACCCAGCTTCCGGTCCAGCTCCCCGCCAGCCCGTTCGCCTGCGCAACCGCCGGTGCCGGCAACGCGATCGGGACGAGCAGGAGGAAGGCGAAAAAGACCGCCCACAGACGTGCCGGTGCCGACATGGTTGCGGCACCCACGCGGGATAACGCCTTATTCCGCCGCTTGCGGCAGCGCGTCCGGAAGGTTCAGCCGCTCGCGCATTTCCTTGCCCGGCTTGAAATAGGGCACGCGCTTGGCCGAGACGTCGACCGTGTCGCCGGTGCGCGGGTTGCGGCCCTTCCGCCCGTCGCGGTCGCGGGTCGAGAAGGCGCCGAAGCCGCGAAGCTCGACGCGGCCGCCCCGTTGGAGCTGGCCGATGACGGAATCGAAAAATGCGGAAACGACGCGCTCGATCTCCTTGCCCGTGAGATCGGAATGATCGTCGCAAAGCTTCTGGACCAGCTCGGAACGTATCACGGCTTCCCCCCTTCGGTTTGGCCTCATGTCACGTATGCGAAGCGGACCCCCATCCGCCCCGGCTGATCCAGGTTAAACCTGAACTTTTCCACAAAGGCAATATCGCATATTCGTAAGGGACGAGAAAAATTCACTTTTCGTCCCGGACGAGCAAAGGCGGGACGGAAGCGGCGCTCCCGTCCCGCCCGTTTTCGATCAGCGCTCGGCCTTCTGCTTCAGCGCCTCGCCGAGGATGTCGCCGAGGCTCGCGCCCGAATCGGACGAGCCATATTGGGCGACCGCCTGCTTCTCCTCGGCGATCTGCAACGCCTTGATCGAGAAGTTCGGCTTCTTGGAGCGGTCGAAGCCGATCACCATCGCGTCGAACTTCTGGCCGACCTGGAAGCGCTCCGGCCGCTGCTCGTCGCGGTCGCGGCCGAGGTCGGTGCGCTTGATGAAGCCGGTTGCGCCGTCGTCGCCGACCTGCACCTCGAGGCCGCCGTCGCGGACCTCCAGCACGGTCACCGTGACGGTCTCGCCCTTGTTGACGCCGCCGGCCGAGCCGGTGCCGCCCTTGGCGACGCCGCCGCGCTCGAGCTGCTTCATGCCGAGGCTGATCCGTTCCTTCTCCACATCGACGTCGAGCACGACGGCCTTCACCGTCTCGCCCTTGCGGTGGAGATTGAGCGCCTCCTCGCCGGTCATGCCCCAGGCGATGTCGGACATGTGGACCATGCCGTCGACGTCGCCCTCGAGGCCGACGAACAGGCCGAACTCGGTCGCGTTCTTGACCTCGCCCTCGACCTCGCTTCCGACCGGATGCTTCTCGGCGAAGCTCGCCCAGGGATTGGCCTGGGCCTGCTTGAGGCCGAGCGAAATCCGGCGCTTCTCCTCGTCGACCTCGAGCACCGCGACGTCCACCTCCTGCGAGGTGGAGACGATCTTGCCCGGGTGGACGTTCTTCTTGGTCCAGCTCATCTCGGAGACGTGGACGAGGCCCTCGATCCCCGGCTCGAGCTCGACGAAGGCGCCATATTCGGTGATGTTGGTCACCCGGCCGCGGAACACGCCGCCGACCGGATATTTGGCGGCCGCGCCTTCCCACGGATCCGCCTCGAGCTGCTTCATGCCCAGGCTGATGCGCTGGGTCTCGCGGTTGATGCGGATGATCTGGACCCGAACCGTGTCGCCGATGTTGATCAGCTCCGACGGGTGGTTGACGCGCTTGTAGCTGATGTCGGTGACGTGGAGCAGGCCATCGATGCCGCCAAGATCGACGAAAGCGCCGTAATCGGTGATGTTCTTGACGACGCCGTCCACGACCTGGCCCTCGTGCAGCGACTGGATGAGGCCGCTGCGCTGCTCGGCGCGCGTCTCTTCGAGGATGGCGCGGCGCGACACGACGATATTGCCGCGGCGGCGGTCCATCTTCAGGATCTGGAAGGGCGAGGGCACGTCCATGAGCGGCGTCACGTCGCGGACCGGGCGGATGTCGACCTGGCTTCCGGGAAGGAAGGCGACGGCGCCGCCGAGATCGACGGTGAAGCCGCCCTTGACGCGGCCGAAGATGATGCCCTCGACGCGGTTGCCGGCGGTGAACTCGGTTTCGAGCTTGTCCCAGGCGGCCTCGCGGCGGGCGCGGTCGCGCGACAGCATCGCCTCGCCATTATGATTCTCGACCCGGTCGACATAGACCTCGACCTCGTCGCCGACATTGATGTCGGCCTTCTGGCCCGGCGCGGCGAATTCGCGCAATGCGACGCGGCCCTCGCTCTTCAGGCCGACGTCGATCACCGCCATGTCATTCTCGATGGCGGTCACCTTGCCCTTCACGACGCGGCCTTCGAAGCCTTCATTCTCGCCGCCAAGGGTCTCGTTCAACAGTTTCGCGAAATCGTCGCGCGTCGGCATCGCCGTGCTGGCCATAAAATCTCTGTCCTTCATCTTCTATTCCGGCCGGCGGTTGTCTCCGCCGGTCTTGGAACATGATGCCGGCGCCGCCCCGTGCGGCGCAGGCGTCCGGCGAGGAGAGGCCGTCGACCCGCGAAGTCCAGATCAGGTGCGCCTTTGCGAAAAAGCAAAAGGCGCGTCGGGGCGGGCTTCTTCGCCTCTGCCCCACGCGCTTGCTGAGCTGAGCCTATCGCGAGCGCGACCCACGCCCGCTGGACGCGGCGCATATAGGGGAGGGGGCCGCAAGTGGCAAGGCAGGCCGGCGGTCCCGCGCGTCGAGAGGCGATCGGGGAAGACCGCGCCTCACGGAAGCTTCCGGGGCGGCCGCTTTCGCGCGCCGAGCGCCTCTCTTCAGTCCCTGTCCTCGCTGCTCGAATTGTCGCTCCTGTCGCCGTGCAGGTTGACATGGACGTCGACGCCGTTGCCGATCTTGTCGGCGCCCTGCTCGACCTCGTTGCCGATCCGGTCGGCCGTGTTGCCGGCGGCCGAGGCGGCATTGTCGATCTCGGCGCCGGCCCGGTGGGAGGCATTGTCGATCTGGTCCTGCGCATTGTCGATCTGCGCCTGCGTCTGGTTGTCGACCGTCACCTTGCAGGCGGCGAGGCCGAGCAGGAGGGCCGGAATCGCGGCGGCGGTGATGAGACGGTTCATGGTTCGCTCCTTGCTCCGGGGCGGGCATAGCAGGGTTGACGGCTTTGCCCAACGCGCCGCCGCCCAACGCGCGATCCCGGTTTCGTTTCCGGCGCCAGGCTTGCGCGGCATCCGGCGCCGTTCCAGGATGGCGCCTCAGGGTCGAAGGGGCAGGGGCATGAGGGACACGGAAGCAAGGATGCGCGGGATTGGACGGCGGCGGATTCCCGCCCGAACGGTCCTTGCGCTTGGTCTCGCGGCCCTGGCCGGCGCGGCGGTGGCCGTGCCGGTGCGGGTCGCGGTGCCGAAGGACGACGTCGACCCGCTCCGCGCCGGCGTCGCGGCGGCGGAGCGCGGCGATTGCGCGGAGGCGGGCCGGCAGCTTCGCCCGCTCACCGAGGCGAAGATCGACGCCACGCGGATGGACGAGGCCCAGGCGACGGCGTTCGAATCCCTCGTCTCCTGCGAGGCGGAGGCGGACCGGGACGAGGAGGCCTATGCCGATGCGCTCGCCGCGACGCGGATCGGCCGCGCTACCGGATATCTCTGGCAGATGCGGCTCATCCTCGAGGTCGAGACCAGGCGCGCCGAAGCGGGTGCGGCGACGGCCGAGACAATGCCCAAGGTGCAATCCGAGGCCTTCGCGAGCCTCGATGTGAGCCTCTTCGACCAGCTCGACGCCCTCTTGAAGGACAAGGGCCTGAATGCGCGGCGCGAGCGCCTGCTCGAATTGCTGCTGAGCGATGCGTGGAAGCCCGACGACGGGCCGACGGCGAAGGACGGCTTTCGCCTCCGCCGTGCGCAATTGGCGGCGGCTCGGCCCGACGGCCAGGCCGAGGCGCGCGCCGCGCTGGCGGAGGTGAAGGATCCTTATTGGCTGCAGCGGATCGCAGTCGACCCGACGCTGCGCGCGCTCCTGCCCGCGCCGCCCGATCTGCGCGCCGCGACCGAGGCCATGCTGAAGCTGGACCAGGAGGCCGCCGCGGCCCATCCGGATCGCCTGCGTCCGCTCACCATCGTCTCCGGCGACCTGCGCGCGCTCGGCCGGCCCGAGGAGGCGCTCCGCCTGCTCCAGGGCATGGCCGCGCGGGTGCAGGATCCGATCGCGTTCAGCGATCGCGACCGGGCCGTGCCCTGGTGGTGGGACGAGATCGGGCGAAGCGAGGAGGCGCTCGGCCATTATGACGCGGCGGCGGCGGCGTTCCGGCAGGGCATGGCGCTTCCGGAAGCCGGGCAGCCCAATTTCAGCCAGACGATCAACCTCGCCGACCTCCAGACCCGGTTCGGCCATGCGCGCGACGCGCTGAAGACGCTCGCCGTCTTCGCCGATCCCAAGCGCAAGGGCAGCCCTTATGGCGAGATGATGCTGCGCGAATCGCGCGGCTGCGCTTATGCGGCGCTCGGCGAAACGCGGGAAGCGGCCGCCGACGTCGCTTATGCCAGGGCCCATGAAAAGGACGCGCCGAACGGCCTTGCCGACCTGCTCCTCTGCACGGGCGACGTTTCCGGCGCGGCGGCGATCATCCTTCGCGAGCTCGCCGACCCGGAGGAACGGCCCTCCGCCTTGCTCCAATTCTGCGACTTCGCCGACCCGCCGGTACGCCTGCCGCCGTCGTCGAACGAGCGAGCGTGGCAGGCGCTCAAGGCGCGGCCCGACATCAAGGCGGCGATCGCGCGCGCCGGCGGCACCCGCCGCTTCAACATCGTGCAGGACGATATTTAGCGAGCCCGTCCGGACTCCACAGCCGCGATCGCCGCGTCCACCGCCTCGCCGGCATCCATCTCGCTCGTATCGAGCAGCATGGCATCCTCCGCCGCGATCAGCGGGGCGGCGGCGCGGCTGCTGTCGCGTTCGTCGCGGGCGCGGATGTCGGCGAGGACGTCGTCACAATGGACCGAGAGGCCCATGCGCTTCAGCTCCTCGTAGCGGCGGCGGGCGCGGATTTCGGGGCGGGCGGTGACGAAGAGCTTCACGTCCGCCTCGGGCGCGATCACGGTGCCGATGTCGCGGCCGTCGAGGACGGCGCCGCCCTGCTGGAGAGCGAAATCGCGCTGGCGCGCGACCAGGGCCTCGCGGACGCGCGGATAGACCGAGATTCGCGAGGCTATGCCGCCCGCCGCCTCGCTCTTCAGCTCGGGGTCGGCGAAGTCGATCTGCGAGAAATCGCAGGCGCGCAAAGCCGCGAACTCGCTCTCGGGATCGCCGTCCCAGCGCAGCAGGTTGAGCGCCACCGCCCGGTAGAGCAGGCCGGTGTCCATGTGCGGCAGGCAATAATGGCGGGCGAGCGCCCTGGCGATCGTGCCCTTGCCGCTCGCCGCCGGCCCATCGACGGCAATGATCATCGCGCCAGCCCGGCCAGCTTTTCGGCGAAGCCCGGGAAGCTGGTGTCGACCGGCGCCATGTCGTCGATCCCGACCGGCGCTCGGCAGGCGAGGGCGGCGACCGCGTTGCTCATCGCGATGCGGTGGTCGAGCCGGGCGGCGACGGTCGCTCCGCCGGCAAGCGGTGCGCCGCCCGAGCCGTGGACGACGAGCCCATCCTCCCGCTCCTCGACGCGGGCGCCGATCGCGGCGAGCGCTTCGGCCATCACCGCGATCCGGTCCGATTCCTTGACGCGCAATTCGTGGAGGCCGGACGTGCGGCTGGTCCCCTCGGCAAAGGCGGCGGCGACGAAGAAGATCGGGAATTCGTCGATCATCGCCGAAGCGGCCTCCGGCGGCACCTCGATCGCGCGGAGCGGGGAATGGCGCGCGACCAGGTCCGCGACCGGCTCGCCCGCTTCCTCGCGTTCATTCTCGATGCGAAGATCGGCCCCCATCGCGCGGAGGGTGTTGAAATAGCCGATGCGAAGCGGGTTGATGCCGACCCCGTCCACCCGCACCTCGGAGCCCGGCACGATCAGCGCCGCCGTCACCAGGAAGGCGGCGGCGGAGGGATCGCCCGGCACCGCGAAATCCTGCGGCTTGAGCTCGGCCTCGCCATGGAGGTCGATGATCGTGTCGCCGCCGTCGCGCTCGATACGCAGGTCCGCGCCGAACCGCTTCAGCATCCGCTCGCTATGGTCGCGGGTCGGCACGCGCTCGATCACCCGCGTCCGGCCGGGCGTGTTGAGGCCGGCGAGCAGGAGCGCCGACTTGACCTGCGCCGAGGCGACCTGGAGCCGATGCTCGCGCGGGATTGCCGGGCAGACGCCCCTGATGGTCAGCGGCAGCCGCCCGCCCGGCGATGCGACGAACTCCGCCCCGATCCGGCTCAACGGCTCGATCACCCGGCCCATCGGCCGGCGCGAGAGCGAGGCGTCGCCGATCAGGGTCGCCTGGATCGGATGGCTCGCGATCAGGCCGGCGAGGAGGCGCGCCGAGGTGCCGCTATTTCCCATGTCGAGCGCCGCCTCGGGCTGGAGCAGGCAGCCGGTGCCGAGGCCGTCGACGGTGCGTGCGCCGTCCTCGTGCCGCTCGATCCGCGCGCCCATCGCGACCAGCGAAGCCGCGGTCGAGGCGACGTCGGCGCCCTCGGAAAGGCCGGCGATGCGGCTGCGTCCGCGCGCCATCGCCGACAGCATCAAAGCGCGGTGCGAGATCGACTTGTCGCCGGGCACGCGCACGGCGCCGGAGAGCGGCCCCGAGGCGCGAAAGGAGGTCGGCCGGGGCGGCTGGTGGGTCACGGGCTTGGCTTTTGACAGCGGCCACACCATGTGGCAAGGCGCGCCGCACTGGCCGGGGGCGGGATGCTCCCGCCATGGCCGCGCGGCCGTTCCCGACAGAGATTTTCGGAGTTTTCTCGCTCATGGTGAAGCCTGAATGGGGCACGAAGCGGACCTGCCCCAAATGCGGCACCCGCTTCTACGACCTCGGCAAGGAGGATCCGGTGACCTGCATCCATTGCGGCATCGCCTGGGATCCCGAGCCCGTCCTCAAGTCCAAGCAGCCGATGCCGTTCGACGCCCCCAAGAAGGAGGTCGAGCCGGAGAAGGAGGATGCCGATCTCGCGGCCGAGGATCTCGCCATCGACGAGGATGCCGAGGAGAATCCGGACGACGAGGTCGATCTCGGCGGCGACGACGATATCGGCCTGGCCGCCGGCGGCGACGAGGACGAGGAAGTCTGATCCGGCCGCGTGACTGCTTGATTACCGGCGCCGCCCTGGCTTAAAGGCGGCGTCGCCGGCGCCCCTCCCAGGGGGCGCGAAGGGTCTGGGGCCGTAGCTCAGCTGGGAGAGCGCTGCAATGGCATTGCAGAGGTCAGGGGTTCGATCCCCCTCGGCTCCACCAGCCTTCGCTAAAGCTACGGCTGGAAAGCCAGCCGGAGGACGGCCGGGGGGTGAAGGCTGACCGCCGAAGCTCGAAGAGCGAATGAGGGCTATGCGCTCGGGCTGAGCCGCTCGATCCCTAAGGGAGGCAAGCGGTCGGGCGCAGACGCGATCCAAGATTTCATAGCTCTGATGTAAATCGAACAGAGGTCCCGGGCGGAAGCGCCCCGACGAAGAGATCCGTGCCCGATACGCCAGGCCTTGGCGGCTCACCAGACCAGTCGCGATCCCCCTTCATGTCCGGTTCAGCAGAGCTCGTTGCAAAGGCGTAACGGACGTGCGAACCTCCATCGTTCGAGGAGCGTGACCGAGTGGCATCCGTGTATCGATGGGCGTTTGCCGGGGCCATGCTGACCCTGGCCTCGTGCGGCGGCGGTGGTGGGGGCGGCGGGACCTCCAATCCGACCGTCGTTGCGACAAGCGCGGCGCCGAAGGTCACGGTTGCTCCGACAAGCCTTTCCGCGGCGGTCGGCCAAGCGGCGACGTTCACCGTCACCGCGACCGGAGACGCGCCGCTCAGCTACCAATGGCGGAAGAACGGCACCGCAATCTCCGGGGCGACGCTCTCATCCTTCTCGATCTCCGGCGTCCAGACGTCCGATCAGGGCAGCTACGACGTCGTCATCAGCAACAGCGTCGGCAGCGTGACCAGCGCGGCGGCGACGCTGACGGTGACGACAGGGGGCTTCTCGTCCGTCCCGGTCACCTATACGAGCTTCAACGGCCCAATTCTCGAGCTCAATGCGTGGGAGGGCAGCCACACGGCCCTGCTGACCGCGCGGGCCGACCTCGATCCAGCCGTCATCACCAGGATCCTGAAGGCGCTGGACGCCACCTATCTTTATTATCAGGACGCGACCGGTTTCACCCCCGCGCCCCAAAGCACCTACAAGCTCAAGCTGACCGTCGCCGAAGTTCCCGACACGTGCGGGGCAGGCTGCGGTTTCCTCGGCTTGACCGGAATCGAGCTCCAGACCGATACGTTCGCGGCTCTTTACAGCCAGGTGCAGGCGAGCGACCTCTACGACCAGGCGGTGTTCTACGAGTTCGGACGCAATTTCTGGTCCCTCTCGCCGCAGCTCGAATATAAGGCACCCGACCGCGGGGATTCGGTGGTCACCGGCTTCGCCGTCTTCATGCGCTTCATGGCGATGGACGCGATCGGCGTGTCCGGGGCGCCGTTCAACGGCCAGCCGTTCGCGCAGTTTCGGGCGGACGAGGAGCAGATGGTGGACCTCTATGCGGCCGACCCCACCCAGACGTTCCAGAATACCCTCCAGGTCGGCAGGCCCCAGGCGAACAATCCGTCGGGGCTCGAAGCGACCGACCTGTTCGCCTCCTTCCTGTTCCGGCTCCGGCGGGATTATGGCGGCAACGATTTCGTTTCGAAATTGTGGCACGAAGCGGCGCTCCGCCCGGCCGCGGCCACCACCCAGGACGCGGTCGACAATTTCGTCGTCGCCGCATCCAAGGCCGCGAACCGCAACCTCGCCAACCTCTTCATCAACCAGTGGCGGTGGCCCGTCTCCGCCGCGGCCGTCGCCGAGATCTCGACCCTGCCGGCCGCCTGACGAATCCCGCCTTCCGCGGCGGGGATTGCGAGATGGCCAGCCGGGGTTTCGAATGCGCCTGCCCGGTCGGCTGCGGTGATGACGTCTGTTCTTGCTACTTCTTCGCCGAGCAGTCGGTCGACGCCTTTCGGACGAAGTCGGGCAGCGCGCCCCGGGCCTGGGTCTGGAGCAGGGCCTCGAGGGCCGGCGATTTTGCTTCCGGCTTGTCCCTCAGGATCGAACGATAGGCTTTGAGCGCTCCCTCCACGCCCGCCAATTGCTGGGCATTCGGATCGTTCGCCGTCTCCGGATGTTGGATCATGAAGACGGCTATCGAGAACATGTACTGATAGACGATCTGGGGGCCATAGGCATATTTGCTGTCGAGCAAGCCGCCCAAGGTGTCGCCGCAAAGCCTCACGCTCACGTCGGGCGCATCGACGAGCCATTTCAATGCCCAGTCGCGATCCACGCCGAGATGCGGGTCCAGCGGGTTTTGTTCGAGATTGTGCGTGATCACGACGAAGCGCTGGCGATCCTGGGAGGATGAGCCCGCGGCCGACGCGGGCGCGGGCGCCGATCCGCAGACCAGGGCCGCGCCCAGCGCCAGCGCCCCGATCAGCCGGCGGTTGCGCCGGACTCCGATTCTGCTGCTCGACATGGCCGCCTTCCCACCCGCGCTTGTTGTGGCGCGTCCGGCGGACCGGCGCAATGTGGGCACAGGTGATTTTCGGGCCGCCCGAAGTGGGCACGTCGCCCGCGCCTTCCCTGCCGCCGGGGGCGTCCGCAATCCGCCGGTGGTCCGGGAACGCGCGCCGGCACCGGCCTTATTGCGGCGGTGGCGGCGCGTTCGGATCGTCGTCCGGATAGGGCGCGTCGGGCGGCATGTCCTGGACGTCGTCCGATTCCTCGAAGGCGCCATAGACCGCGTCGACCACCTGCCCGTTCACCGTGTCGACCAGCAGCATGTCGGGGCCGTAGCGGACCCATTGATAGCCGTAGGGCGGCGGCGCCACGCCATAATCGTCATAATCGTAGATGAAGAAACTGGGGATCAGGAACAGCAAAGGCAGCCGCCAGCCGATCGCATAATGGCGGTAATAATAGCCGCGCGGCCAGCGATAGCGGCCGACCGCGAACGGATGGAAGGAACGGCCGCGATAGGAATAGAAACGGCCCGAAACCGTGCGCCGCGGCGGCGCCAAGCCGATGCGATAGCCGGGCCGGCGTCCCGATCGCGGCGCCCCCGGCGCGTAGGTCCGCGCGCCCGGACCATAGGTCCGACCCCCGCTTGGCTGCCGCGCGCCCGGATAAGGCGGACGGCCGGCATAAGGCGGCCGGACCACGACATTGCCCGAGCCCGTGCCCATGACGACCGGCCGCTGCGTCGAGCCTTGCTGCGCCGGGCCCTGGCGCACCGGCGGCATCGGGCGGGGCGGCGGCCCCGCGCGCTGCACCGGCCGTTGCTGCCCCTGGCGCGGCGGCGGCGGGCATTTGCCGTCCTTGCATTTGTCGGCGGCGGCGGCCGGTCCGCTCAAGGTCAGGATCGCGGCCGCGATCAGAATGATCGATCTGGACATCGACAATCTCCCGTCGGATGCCGTGCTTCCGCCGGCACCGGCCGGGGAAAGCGCGAGTCTCCTTCCCGGCACGAAACGAGTCAAGGGCGGCGGTCGATCCTCTTCAGCGGGCCTTGTCCGGCCGCAGCGACATGCCGGCGCGGCTGCCGCGGAAGTCGGAGAGCCAGGTCAGCGGATTCCAGCTCGCATTGCCGTTCAGCGAGAAGGTGACGAACTCTGCGCGGCCGCCGATAGTCTCGACCGGCACCGCGCCGCCGAGCCCGTTGGAGGCGATCGGCACGCGGCTGTCGGCGCTGTCGTCGCGATTGTCGCCCATCAGGAAGACGTGGCCGGCCGGGACCCGATAGGGGCCGAAATCGTCCTCGTCGCTGCGGCCGAGGTCGATCACGTCGTAGGACCGGCCGCCCGGCAGGGTCTCGCGCAGCATGTGGAGGCGGCACCGGGCCTTGCCGTCGGCACCGGTGACGCGTGCGTCCGGAAAGCCGGGAAATTCGCGCGTGTCGCACGGCAGGTTGCCGTCGACCGGGAGCAGCCGGTCGCCGAGGTCGCGGGTCGGCACCGGCTCGCCGTTCAGCCACAGCCGCCCGGCGACGAGCCGGACCGTGTCTCCGGGAAGGCCGATCACCCGCTTGATGAGGTCTTCCCGGTCGTGCGACCCGGCCGGGGGCGTGACGATGACGATGTCGCCGCGCTCGGGCATGCGGCCGAGCAGCCGGCCGTGGATGAACGGCAGCAGGTGGAAGCTCGGCGAGATGTAGGACCAGCCATAAGGATATTTGCTCACGATCAGCCGGTCGCCGACGAGCAGGTTCGGCATCATCGATTCCGACGGGATGTAGAATGGCTTGGCGACCAGGCTGTGGAGGCCGAGCACCAGCAGGATCAGGACCAGCCAGCCGCGCAGCTCGGCGCGCCAGTCGGTCTTCGGCTTCGGGGCGGCGACAGGCGTGGTCTCTTCCATGCGGCGGATGGAGCCGGATTCGCCGCTTCGGTCCAGCAAGGACGTGTCCGGACAAAGCGAAAATCGCGTCCGGACGGACGCTGGCGCGGCGGCATCGGGCAAGGCATGATCGCGATCGCTGACAGGCGGGCGGCGCATGCGCGAAAGGGTGTCGAGACAGGTTTGGCTCGCCGTTTCGATCGCGGCGATTGCCGGCTGCTCGCAGGGCAAGGAGCCGGATTCACCTGCCATGCGGAAACCCCTCGCGGCCGCCACCGGGTATCGAAGCCCTCGGCCCGGGGTGAGGCCATGTCCGCCGGACGAATTGTCCTGCGGCTTGCAGAAGCCGGTCGTTTCCGACGGGATCCGCCGCTTCGCCAATTCCGAAATGGGCCTCAGCGCGGTCTTCCCGCGGGGAAGCCGGGTGTGCAAGGCGCGCTCCGAAGACGCGCCGCGAGGCTTCTACGCATCCTATGACATGAGCGTCCACGGCTGCCCCGAAAGGGGCGACAGTCACGGAGCCGAGATGGGCATAAACGCATCCTGGAATGCGATCTTCGACACCTCGCTGCGCCGTGCCGTCCCCGATTGCGATCCATTGTCGCCGCAAATCGTTCGAAAGCTGTCCGGCCGCCGTCTCTCCATCCCCGGGGTACGGGTCCGCGTCTGCGAAGGGGAAACGCGGGAGGGCGCGGCCAGCATCAATGTCTATGCCCTGGCGGGAAGGGTGGAGGGAGGGCCGAGGAACGTGCCGGCGACCCTCTATCTTGCGAATCTCGAGCTCGATCCGAGCCGGCAAGCGCACGACCTGCGGATGTTCAGCACCTTTCTCAGGCACCTGCGGATCGGCAGTCCGGCCCGACGGCCGTTAGCCGCCGATCAGCGCGACCGGAACTCCTCGTAGCTCAGCACGCCGTCATGGTTGCGGTCGAGCCGTTCGAAGGCGGCGCGCGAGCCTTGCGTCGCATGGGCGAAGGAGGGCGCGGCGACGCCGAGGCCGATCGCCGCGCCGATCAGGCCGGCCGCGATCGTCCGCCAGGAGGGGAGGCGCCGTTTGCGGTCGCTCGCCCCCGCGTCGAGCTCTCCGTCGATGAACAAGCGGATCGCGTCGCTGGCCGTCCGTCGCTCGCGCCGGCAGCGGTCCATGAACGCCGCCTTCGCCGCGTGCGACAGGCGAATCTCGATCGTCTCGCTCTTCTTGGCCGGTCTCGACGCCATCGGAAAATCCTCCGCGATTTGCCGCCGGATAGCGCATCCGGACGCGGGAGGCTATTCGGAACGCAGCCTCCCCTTTGGCCGATCCTTGCCTTGCCCCGCCCAGCTCCGCCACCCTCCCCGTTGCCGGCCCAACATCCGGAAAAGGCGCGATGGTTTTCACAACGAATTCATATTACTGAATTGGCAAAGGGGAGGATGCCGATGAGGAAACTTGCTATCGGGATTATCGTATCGATAACTTTGTTCTTTTCCATCCCGATCCTTGCTCTCCTGGAGGATCCGATAACCAGTCTCCGGGAAGGTTGGGACTTTTACCTCGTAATGATCTTTATTCCATATATTATTAGCATTGCTATACTGGTGGCTGATCATTTGATAAAAGTAAAAACAGTAAATTCGACCACATCTAGTAATTATAAACGTGTCGATTAACAGCATCTTTTACCCGAGATACGACAGAGTCATTCGATATAGGGTCGCTACGGGTACAGGGCTGGATTCTACGGCCCGGGTACTTTGGTTCCATGGCAATTCATAGGCTACGTTAATCCGTGAGGGTTTATATGCGATATCGTAAATTCACACCCATTGATAGAAAATATCCAATATTTGAACTTGTCGACGAAGATGTCGTTTTATTAGATGTTAGTGTTAACGATGACAATAAGTTGGAGATCGCGTTTCATTCTGGGATTGTTGGAAAGGTTATTTTGACGGACGAGTTTCACTATTTCCTTGTTACAGGAATTAATGAAGCAAAAGATTCAATAATAGATCGCGACTAGAATTACGGTATCAGTTTACTAAATACGCCTTCGCCTCGATCGGACCGCGTCAGAATTTCGTCCCCAGCCGCACGCCGATCGTCCGCGGGCGGTAGATGACGGCATAAGGCCGCTGGAAGCATTGGCCGCATTCCTGGAAGCGGGTGATCTCGGCGCGTTCGTCGAAGGCGTTCTCGACGAACAATTCCGCGGTGAAGCGGTGCCAGTCGAGGCCGATTGCGAAATCGGCCATCGTGTAGGCGGGCAGCCGGCCGGTCAGCGCGGCCGGGTTTTCCGCCGCGCCGGTGCCCGGGGCGAAGATGAGCGTCCTGATGTCCGACGCGGCCGAGCTCTGGTGCGACAGGACGGCCTGGACATGGCCCTTCGTCTCGCCGGCGCCGACCGGGAATTCGTAGCGGGCGGTGCCGGCGACCTTGAATCGCGGCGTCACCGGAAGCCGGGTGCCGGCGGGCGCCGAGATATAGTTCGCCTCGCCGCCCGGCCCCGGCAGGGTGCAGGCGAAGGTCGGATCGTCGAAGCCGCACAGATTGTGTTTGGTCTTGGCGTCGGTGTAGGCGCCGCTCGCGATCAGGCTGAAGCCGTGGACCGGCCGCCAGTCCACATCGAGCTCGGCGCCCTTGATCCGCGCGTCGGGGCCGTTGTGGATCTCGGTGAAGCTGTTCTGGCCGAGGAAGGAGAATTGGAACTTCTTCCAATCCTGCAGGAACAGGGCGCCGTTGAGGACGAGATGGCCCGGCCAGCTCGTCTTGAAGCCGATCTCGTAATTGTAGAGCTTGTCCTCCTGGTAAGGCGGCAGGGTGCCGCGGCGGTTGATTCCGCCTGGCCGGAAGCCGCTCGACCACGTGGCGTAGAGCATCTTGTCGGGCGTCACCTTCCAGGTGAGGTTGAGCCGGTGGGTGATGCCGCTGCCCTTGGTCGATTTGGGCACGAGATGGCCGTTCTCGAACGTCGCGAGATCGGTGCAGGGGCTGCCCGGCACCGCCGCGGGGAGCAGGGTGCCGCCCGGATTGTCGCGCAGGCTCTGCCCGGTCGTCGTGTAGCAGCCGGCGACGCCGGTCCGCGAGCTTCCGGCGGCGTTGAACGGCGGCCCGTTGGGATCGCGGCCGAAGCCGAAGAAGCCGATCAGCGAATTGTCATATTTGTAGCCGCGAAGGCCGCCGGTCAGGGTCAGGTTCGAAAGGATGTCGAAGCTCGCCTCGCCGAAGGCGGCATAGTCGCGGTCGACGCGGTCCTGCTGGGTCAGCCAGAGGGTTCCCGGAAAGCCGTTGACCGAGAGGCTGGCGGCGAGCCCCGCAACCTCATAATCCTGGTGGATGAGGTGGGTCTGGCGCTGGTAGAACAGGCCGCCGACGAAGCGCAGCCGCGACTCCGCCGGCGAGGTGATCCGAAGCTCCTGGCTGTCCTTGGTGAAATGGTCGCGGCCGACGATCCACTGCGCCGGCACGATCTGGTTGCCGGCATTGTCCTTGTAATAGAAATAGCCGGCAAGCCCGCCCGCCGAGGCATAGAGATTGTCATAGGCCTCGGCATAATCGGTATAGTCGCTCGCCGAGTTGATCTTCCGGTCGAGATAGGCGCCGGCATAGGTCAGGTCCCAATTGCCGATCTTGCCCTGGATGGTGAGCGCCGCCTGCGCGAACCGGTCATGGTCATATTCGGGCAGGAAATGCTGGACCTGGAGGTCGCCGGTGCGAGGGTCGAAGCCGAAGGCGCCGTGGCTCCTCTGGTCCTGGCCCATGATCGTCGCGGTCGCAGTCCAATTGTCGGCAAGGTCGATGCCGAGCGCGGCGCGGCCGCCGGCGACCTCGACGTCGTTATAATTGTTCTTCACGAAGTTGTTGTTGTTGATGACGATGCCGCCGGGCTTGGGCAGGAAGCTGCGCGTCCCGGGGACGTTGTCGATATAGCCGGCGTCGCGCTCGTACCAGCCGACGACGCGGAGCGCCGCGCCGCTGCCGATCGGCGCGTTGATATAGCCCTCGACCTTGCCGCCGACGCCGCCATGGTCGACGCTGTTCCCCTCGACGTCGATGGCGCCGTAAAAGGCGTTCTTGTCGGGCTTGTTGGTGATGATGCGGATCGTCCCGGCTTCGGACGAGGCGCCGTAGAGCGTGCCCTGCGGCCCGCGCAGCACCTCGATCCGGGCGATGTCGTAGATATGGACGTCGAGCGTGCCGCCGATCGTCGTGATCGGCTGCTCGTCCAGATAGACGCCGACGCTCGGCAGCGATCCCGAATGGTTGCCGTCGCCGCCCGACGCGACGCCGCGTATATAGACGTTGGTGACCCCCGGCGCGGTGGTCTGGAAGGAAACGCTCGGCGTCAGCTTGGTATAATCGTTGAAGTTGGAGACATTGGCCTCCTCCAGCCGCTGCGTGCCGAGCGCCTGGATGCTCAGCGGCACATTCTGGAGGTTCTCGGCGCGCTTGGTCGCGGTGACGACGATCTCCTGCTCGTCGCTCTGCGCCGTGTTGGGCGCCGTGTCGGGCGCGGCCGCCGCGGCCGGGCCGGAATTGGGCGGGGCGCCCGGCGGCGAGGCGGGCTGCGGAGAGGCTTGCGCGAGAGCGGCGCTGCCGGTCAGCATCGTCGAAGCGAAGAGAAGAATCGAGAAGGGACGAAGGCCCGAAACCCGCTGCAGCATGCCGTTTTCCCCCTAGCCGTCTGCAGGAGGGAGGGTGTGCCGAGGCCGGGTAAAGGTCAATTTCATTTTGGCGGCGCAACGAAGACGGCGGCGCGTCTGTTGCCCGATTGTCACGTCCCATCGCGGCCGAAATTTCGTAACTTGGCAATATAACGATCCGTGCTTAGGACATGCGGGATGCGCCAGTGGACCGTCGACGCCTTCGCCTCCCGGCCCTTCGCGGGCGCGCCGGCCTGCGTCGTCGAGCCCTTGGACGCGTGGCCGGCCGAGGATTGGATGCGCAGCCTCGCCGCCGAGAACAACCAGTCGCAGACCGCCTTCCTGCTGCGGACCGAAGCGGCGGACCGGTTCGGGCTGCGCTGGTTCACGCCCCGGATCGAGCTTCCGCTCTGCGGCGCGGCGACGCTCGCCGCCGCCCATGTCCTCGCCGAGGAGCTTGGGGCGCAATCGCCCTCCCTGACCTTCGAGACCCTGTCGGGACCGCTCGGCGTGACGATCGGCGGCGGCCGGTACGCCATGGATCTCCCCGCCCACGGGCCGCGGCGGATCGCCGAGCCCGCGGGCCTGGCCGAGGCGATCGGCGCGGCGCCGGTCGAGACCTGGCTCGGTCCCTATCTGGTCGCCTTGCTGGCGGACGAAGAGACGGTCCGATCGCTCCGGCCCGACCTTGCGATGCTGGAGCCGATCTGCGCCGCGGCGACCGGCGGGCGGGGCGACCTGGCCGTTGCGGCCCTTGCCGATCCCGGATCCGGTTTCGACGTCGTCAGCCGCTTCTTCGCGCCGAGCGCCGGAATCGCCGAGGATCCGGTCACCGGATCGGCGCATTGCATCCTCTGCCCTTTGTTCGCCGCGAAGCTCGATCGTCCCACCATCCGCTTCCATCAGGCCTATCCCGGCCGCGGCGGCGACATCGACAGCGCGCTGGACGGCGAGCGGGTGCGGCTGGCGGGCCGAGCGGTCACGATGATCGAGAGCCGGATCAGGGGGCCGGGGGCGGGCGCGCTCCGACATTGACCGGGCCGGGCGCGGAGCATATCCCGCCCTCTTTTCCGAGATTTGGCCAGTCCGCCGGATGACCGAGATCGATGCCCTGAAGGCGCTTGCGAACGAGCGCCGCCTCACGATCCTCAACTGGCTGAAGGATCCCCGCGCCCATTTCCGCGAGCAGGTGGACGGCGACCTGGTCGAGGACGGGGTCTGCGCCCTGCTGATCGCCGAGAAGCTGGAGGTCAGCCAGCCGACGCTCAGCGAGCATATGCGGGTGCTGGTCCAGGCCGGCCTCGTCACCCCCAAGAAGATCAGGCAATGGACCTTCTACCGGCGCGACGAGGCGCGGATCGCGGCGCTGAAGGCCGAGCTCGCAAGCGAGCTTTGAGCGCCGGTCAGCCGGCGGAGGGCGCCGCGTCCCAGGAATCGAGAACGGGGCCAAGGGCCGCCTTCAGCGGATCGAGCCACGGCTCGTAGGGCCGCCACTGGCCGATGCCGTCGCGGTTGATCGGCCGCCGCACCTGCTCCGAGCTTGCCGTCCGCACCGCGCGCTTCGTCTCGTGGAAGGCGAGGCAGGCGGGATCAAAGGCGAGGCCGAGCGCGGCGAGCAGGTGACGGATCCCGACCTCGGGATCGTCGACCAGCCGCTCGTGGACGATTCGGACGACATGGCCCGGCTGGACGCTATCGAAATGGGCGGCCAGCCGGACATAATCGGCATAATAAGCGCCCATGTCGCCGAGCGCATAGCTGAAGCCCTGGCCGCGCGCATAATGCTGGCGGAAGTTGGAGACGCAGCAATCGAGCGGGTGGCGGCGCGCGTCGATGATTTTCGCACATGGCAGGATCAGCCGGATCAGCCCGACATGGATCCAGTTGTTCGGCATCTTGTCGATGAAGAAAGGCGTGCCCTCGCGCCGCTGGAGCGCGGCGCGGCTCAGATACTCGTCGCCGAGCGCGCGCGCCTCGTCCGCCGACAGGCCGGCGAGCGCGTCCGGATAGCCCCCCTCGCGCTCGGCGATACGGTGGACGAGGAGGGGGATGTCGGGAAGCTCGGCAATGCCCTCGACCAGCTTATGGCTGGCGAGGATCTGCTCGATCAGCGTCGATCCCGAACGCGGCATGCCGAGGACGAAGATCGGGTCGGGGGCAGGGCAGCCCCAGCCTTCGCGCGCGGCGAAGAAATCCGGCGTCAGCAGGGCGATCGTGCGGTCGACCTGCCGCGACGTGTCGGCGGCCCGATAGGGGATGCCCTCGCGCCGCAGCCTGTTGCCCTCCGCATAATGGCGGAAGGCGGCCTCATGCTCCTTCAGATCCTCCAGCGCTTTGCCGAGCGCGAAATGGAGATGGTAGAGGTCCGCCCGCTCCAGCGCCGGCGCCGCGAGCGCTTGCTCCATCGCCGCCACATCCTCGCGCCCAAGCTTCACGATCTTCAAATTGGCGAGGCTCCACCAGGCCTCGCCGAGCGTCGGCGCGAGCGCGATGGCGCGGCGATAGGCGGCGATGCCGTCGCCGGTCCGCCCGACCGTCTTCAGCATATGGCCGTAGCTCATCCACACTTTCGGCTGGTCGGGGATCCGGGCGAGGACCTGCTCGTAAAGGCCGATCGCCTCCTCATGCGCGCCGAGCCGGCCGAGCGCGGCGGCCTTCAGATTCTGGTTGCCGGGATGGACGGCGTCCGCATCGACGAGCGTATCGAGCTCGGCGATCGCCTCGGCCGGCCGGTTCTGGCGGTAGAGGGCGGTGGCGAGGTTGGCGCGGGCGGCGGCGAAATCGGGCGCAAGCTCCAGCGCGCGGCGGAGCAATGTCTCCGCATCGGCATAGCGGCCGATCCGCCCGGCAAGCTCGGCGAGCATGCGGATCGCGGCGACGTCGGTCGGATGGTCGTGGAGATGCGGCTTCAATATCCGCTCGGCGACCGCCAGGTCGTTGTCGAGCAGGGCCTGGGCGGCGCGCAGCAAGGCCGGGTTGCGGACCGCCTCGGCGAGCGCCCGGTCGAGTGCGGACGCGCCGCTCACGAGGGCGCGCGCGGCGGGCGCAATGTCATGGCCGGAATCCCGGCGGGATCGTCGCGGCGCGCCATGTCGCGCCAGTACATCGGATTCGCCGTCCTTGCGCAAGCGCCGAGACAGGAGCCGACGCGCCGCGCGCTTGGCGTGCCGTCCGGCCGGCTTTATCGTCGCGCCGGGATGGAGCGGCGACGAAAGGGGGGCCGGTGAGACTGTCCGGACGCTTCATTGCGATCCTCGGCGCGGCCGCGGCCCTGGCCTGCTCCGCTCCGTCGGCCGGCCGGCCCGCGCCCGCGTCGGGAAGCACGCATTTCATCCTCGACGGCAACCGCATCTATGCGGAGCTCGCCTTCGTCCGGCGCGACGGCTCGCTCCGCAGGACATTGGCCTATGTCGACATGGGCTCGCCGGCAATGTCGGTCTCGGCGCCGCTGCTGAAGGAATTGGGCGCCGATTCGGCGCATCCGGTCGCCTTCCGGATCGGCGGCTTTCCGGTGACCGTCCCGGCCGCGGCGATCGAGCCGGATCCCGGTCCGCCGGGCCATGCCGGCGGGCGGCCGGTCGAGGCGATGCTTGCGGCGGGCGTGCTCGCGCGGTTCGAGCTGGCGCTGGACTATCGCCGCCGCATTCTCACGCTCGCCCGGCCGGGCGCGCTTCGTCCCTCCGGGATCGCGACTCCGTTCCACCTCGACTCGAAAACCGGGCTGATCGCGGTCGATGCGAGGATCGACGGCAGGCCCTATGCCCTGACCATCGACAACGGCTCGGCCTGGACCTGGGTCCGGCAAAGCGAGGTCCGCGCCTGGCTCGCCCGCCACGGCGATTGGGCGCGGGGCGTCGGCGCGGTCGGCGCGAGCAACATGATGATGGTCGGCGACCTCGAGGCGGCCGGCCTGCTCGCGCGTGTCCCGGCGCTGCGGATCGGGCGCCTCACCCTGCGCGACGTCGATCTGCTCGGCCCGGGCCCGACCACGGCCTTTCCGTTCGATTTGTTCGACTGGTATTCGCGCAAGAATGCGGTGCCGGTGCTCGGCTGGATCGGCGGCAATGTGCTGAAGGGCTTCCGGATCACCGTCGATTACCCGGGGCACATCCTCTACTGGCAGCGCCAGGCGCCGCCCGACCGGCGCGAATTGAACCAGGTCGGCCTGGTCCTGCGGCGCGACCACGGCGCCTACCGGGTCGCCGGAATCGCCGCGCGGCGCGGGCGGCCGACCGTCGCCGGAATCCGGCCGGGCGACCGCCTGATCGCGATCGACGGGCGGCCGCTGACGGGTGCGAGCCTCGGCACCGTCTTTGCGATGCTGCACGGCGCCCCCGGCGCGCGCAGGATGCTGCGGGTCGAGCGGGACGGCGAAACGCTGACCTTCGAGGCGCGCGTCACCGCTTTCTGAAGCGGCGAGGAAGCGGATCAGGTCCTGGTATAGAGGAAGGCGGCGAGGTCGCGCGCGTCGGCGGGCGTGACGCCGAGATTGGGCATGGCGGTGCCCGGCGTCACCTTTTGCGGATTCTCGATCCATCGTTCGAGATTGCCGGGCCTGTTCTCCAGCTTGCCGGCGACGATCGCGCGGGCGCCGACGCCGTCGAGCGGCGGCCCGACGCCGCCATGGGCCCGCGCGATCCCGCTCAGCCTGTGGCAGCCGCCGCAGCCGTAGCGGGCGAAGGCAAGCTTGCCGCGCGCGACATTGCCGCCGGTCATCGCCTCGGCTCTCTCGCGCGATTGTTCATCCCCAAAGCCCTCATCGGCCAGGACCGCCGCGATCATGCTCGCCACCAGACCGGCCAGGAAGAGGAGCCTATGACGCCGCTGCAACGGCATGATTCACCCCCTGTCCTCAGCCGGGCGGCCTTCGAAGGCCGGAGCGAACAGGAAAGGGAGGACGGCCGCGTGTTTCATCCGAAGCCGCTCAGCATAATGAAGGCCGCCGCCATTTGACAGTCGATGGCGGGGATGCCTGCCGCCGTCATCCCGATCGGGAAATCGGTCCCGCGGCGGGACAGCGGCGCAAAGTGCGGGCTCTCCGGCTTGATGCGATGGTGAAGAGGCCGTTAACCGCGGTGCATGAACCGACTCGCGCCGCTCATCGCCCGCGCCCCCGCCCGCTCCGGCCCGGCGAGCTTCGCCGCGATCGGCGCCGCCGTCGAGACGGCGGCCGCGTCCAACGAGGATCTGCGCCTGTTCCTCACCGCCTTTATCGGCGGCCTGATCTTCTTCGGGACCTTGTTGGCCTAGATCCTCCCCGATGAACCGGTGAGGAATGAGCAGGTCCATCGTGCCCCCCGGGCACGATTGCGGATTGCGGGCAATCTGCACCTGCTCATCCCGGCAGTCCTCAGCCATGCCGGGGGCATGGCGGGCCGGTTCATGGGAGGGGGACCGGCCACAGGCTGGTGGAGGGGGGGTGGTGCGAGTCTCGGACCCCCCTCCACCGCGCTGCGCGCGGTCCCCCTCCCCGTCCCGGGGAGGATATCACACCGTCGGCGGCAGACCGGTGTGGTCGACGCAGACCACGTCGTCGCAGGCCTTGTGCAGCTTCCAGGCGAGCCAGGCGGAGATCAGGCACATGAGCGCGGCGAGGGTGAGCTGGTTGGTCGCTGAGACGCCGATGATGGTGAGCCCGATCGCGATCACCGACCCGACCACCATCGCCAGCGAGTTGACGATATTGTTGGCGGCGACGGTGCGCGCCGCCTCCGCCTTGCGCACGGTCGTCGTCAAAAAGGCGTAGAGCGGAACGACGAACATGCCGCCCGAGATCGAGATTCCGAACAGCGAGACGAGGATCGGGATCGCCCGCGGCTGGGTGAGGAAGGCGCGCACGCCATAATAATGGCCGGCGGCCTCGGGTTCCCATTTCAGGCAGCAGATGTGGAAGGCGAGGATGAAGATTCCCATCACCAGCACCGACGGCATCGAATAGCGCGCCGAGACCTCGCCCTTGAGCAGGCGGTTGACCGCCACCGATCCGATCGCGATCCCGACCGAGAAGATGGCGATGAACAGGCTCGCGACCGGCTGGGCGGCGGTCAGCACGTTCTTCACCAGAGGCGGGAATTCGATGAACAGCACCGCGCCGATCGTCCAGAAGAAGCTGATCGCGACGATGGCGAGGAACAGGCGCGGAATGTGCAGGGTCGCATTGACCAGGCGCACCGATGAGCGGACGACGTTGAGGTCGATCCGGTGGCCGCTTTCGAGCGGCGGCGCCGGCGGCACCCGCCGCCCGGTCGCATAGCCGGCGATCGCGATCGAGACGGCGGCCGCCGCCGCCGATTCGACCGGGATGACGCCGGCGAGCAACGTGCCGCCGAGCACGGCGATATAGGTGCCGGCCTCGACCAGGCCGGTACCGCCGAGCACCTCCTCATGCTCGAGATGCTGGGGCAGGATCGCATATTTGATCGGGCCGAAGAAGGTCGAGTGGACGCCCATCGCAAGCACCGCGAGCAGCATCATCGGCATTGCGAGGACGCCGACTGCGATTCCGCGCGCGGCGAGCACCAGGCCGCCCCCGCCGACCGTCATGATCGCGATCTCGCATGCCTTGATGATTCGGATGAGCCGCGCCTTGTCGACCGCGTCGGCGAGCTGGCCCGAAAGGGCCGAGAGCAGGACGAAGGGCAGGATGAACAGGCCGGTCGCGATCGCGCTGAACCAGGTCTCGGCGCGCTGGTCGTTATAGAGCCGGTAGACGACGAACAGGACGACGGCGTTCTTGAACAGATTGTCGTTGAACGCGTTGAGGAACTGGGTGGCGAAGAGCGGGACGAAGCGGCGCTCCCGCATCAGATGCATGGAATCGTGCACGCGTCAGGCGTCCGCAATCGTGACAGGTCGAAGCATGCGGAGCCGGGTCATAACGGCTAATTGTTTCAACGCAAACGCTGATCCGCACTCCACAGGACCAATGCGAGACGGTAAGGGACCCGGCAGCCGATGCTGACGCTGCCGAACATCCTCACCCTTTCGCGGATCGTCGCGGTGCCCCTGCTGGTGCTGATGCTGTGGCCGGGGAGAGGCTGGTTCGGCTATGCGCTTGCCTTCGCGCTCTACTGCCTGATGGGCATCACCGATTATTTCGACGGCTATGTCGCCCGCGCGCGCGGCGCGGTGTCGCGGCTCGGCATCTTCCTCGATCCGATCGCCGACAAGATCATGGTCGCGTCGGTGATCCTGATGCTGGTCTTCGTCCACGTCATCCCGGGCATCCACGTCGTCGCGGCCTTGATCATCCTGATCCGCGAGATCGCCGTCTCGGGCCTTCGCGAGTTCCTCGCCGGGCTGCAGGTGTCGGTTCCGGTCAGCCGGCTCGCCAAGTGGAAGACCGCCTTCCAGCTCGTCTCGCTCGGCGCGCTCATCCTCGGCGGCGCGCTGCCGCAATGGGCCTGGGTCCACGCCTTCGGAATCGCCAGCCTGTGGGCCGCCGCGATCCTCACTTTGATCACCGGCTGGGACTATCTGCGCACCGGCCTGAGGCATATGGATTAGAGCGTGCCGAACCCCCCTCGTTCCCCGGCGCAGGCCGGGGTCCGGTCGGGAGTCGGCCCTGGATCCCGGCCTCAGCCGGGAAGCGATACGAAACCCGCCTCATGCTCCCGGCGAAAGCGGGGGCCCGGTCGTGCCTCAGACCTGGATCCCGGCCTTCGCCGGGAAACATTCACGCCGGTTGCGGCGCCGGCGGGCGCATATTGGGAGGGGTCAGCGCGTCGTCGATCTCGCGGGCGCGGATTGCGGCGGGGCGATTGACGATCCCTGCGAAATAGGTCTCGAAGGCCGGCCTCTTCTCGACCGTTCCGAACTGCATGCCCCAGCCGATCTGCGATCCGAGATAGACGTCGGCCGCGGTGAAGCGATCGCCGCAGAGATAGGGCCCGCCGGACACGGCCTGCTCGAGCGCGTTCATCACGTCCTCATAGGTGCCGTAGCCGGCCATCCGGCTCTTGTCGGCGGGCGCGAGCAGGCCGAGCGCCTTGCCCATCGCCGCCGATTCGACCGGCCCGGCGCCGAAGAACAGCCAGCGATAATAGGTCCCCCGCTTGCGGTCGCCCGGCGGCGGCGCGAGGCCCGCTTCGGGGAAGGCGTCGGCGAGATAGGCGCAGATCGCCGCGCCCTCGGTCACCACCGTGTCGCCATGCTTGATCGCCGGCACCTTCCCCATCGGGTTGATCGCGAGATAGTCCGGCCCCTTCATGCCGCTTTCATAATCGACGATCGTCGTCTCATAGGGTTGGCCGACCTCCTCCAGCATCCAGCGGACGATGCGCCCGCGCGACATCGGGTTGGTATAGAAAGTCAGCGTGTCGGACATTGCGGCCTCCTTCTTCGCGCGCGAATTCTAGAGGCAAAGACGTCCGTCCGCCAGCGCGGCGTCAGCCTTTCTTCGCCGGCGCCTTCGCGGCGGGCTCGGCCTCCGCCGCCGGGAGCGGCTTGCAGGCGGGGAGCTGAAGGGTCGCCGCGTCGGCGCAGGCACGCACCTGGACGTCGCCATTGGGGGCGATGAACACCATCCACTGGCCGGTGTCGGTGCAATGCGCCGTCCACAGGGCCATGTCCTTATACTCCTGCTGGAAGGCGCCGGCATCGACCTTCTTGCAGCGCTCGGGCGCGTCGCGGATCGCCCGCCACAGGCCGAGATTGCGGTAGAGCGGGGTCATCGCGGCGAGCTGGTCCGAATAAGTGTTCGCCATCTTGATATGGACGGTGTTTTGCGGGGCCGAACCCCCGCAGCCGGCGAAGAGCAGGAGCACGCCCAGGGCCGGTGTCATTCGTCGCAGCATCTCTCTTCCCCATCAGCGGCCCGCCGAGCCCGCGAACCGTTCATTGCCGACAAACGCAAGACGCTCGATCCCGCTCCGCTTGATCGTCGCGAGCAGGCGGTCGAAATCGTCATAGCGCGCGGCGCCGTCGGAGCGAAGCTCGAGCAGCCCGTCGTCGCGCGCGGCGCGGAAGGCGTCGAGCCGGCGGTGGAGCTCCCCCGATCCCACCGGCGCGCCGTCCCACAAGGTGCGGCCGGCGGCGTCGAGATCGATCCGGTGGACCTTCGGCTCGTGCTTCGGCGCCGGCCCGTTCTGCGGCAGGTCGATCTTCACCGCGTGGGTGGCGAGCGGCATGGTGATGATGAACATGATGAGCAGGACCAGCATGACGTCGATCAGCGGCGTCGTGTTCACCGTTGCGATCGGCTGGTCGGGGGCGGACGCGAAAGCAATGCGGCGCGGTCTCATCATCGTTCCTCTCCTTTGTCCATCGACAGGATGTTATAAAACAACATTACATCAACGCGCGAATTGCGGCAATGGCTCCGGTCGCGCAAGGGGGTCCGAGGCTTCAGCCCAGTCGGAGAATGGCTGATCACCCCGGAGCCGCCCGTAAAAGCAAACCTTGTCTCGGGGGACCGTAGCCTGTAGCCATTATCTGGTTTGGCTCACCCCCGTCCCGCACATTTCACCACGTGACGCAGCGCGGTATCTGGCGACAGGAGCCTTCAGAACGGCTCGGTGCCGTTTGGTGTGAGTTGGGCGGGCTATGCTGAGGTTGATCGCCGTTGCGGCTTTCACGCTTTTAATAGGTTCCGCGCCCCATAATCTTGGGCGAGTCGATCGCGGGAAAAGCCTCTGCGATCTCTATAAAAGGGGGGCGTCCTCAAGCGGCTCATTCGTGAAGTTTAGAGGGGTGATAATAACGGATCTTTATGAGCACTCAGCTCTTATTGATCCGGATTGTGAAAGAATTCCGTTCTCATTTGTTCTTCCCCAGGAATTTTATCACCAACAAACAGCGTTCATGACCGCATTATATGGGGATATGAACGATCTTTCTCTTCGAAGGATGGAAGTGGTTGCGACGGGTAAATTCGTGTGGGATCAGGGCAAATCGCCCCCTGCAACGATCTATATCGACGAGGTCCTGAAATTCAGGAGGCTAGGTCGGTAGCAAGAAGTCTCCGAGAGCAATCCCGGGAACGGATGCTCAGCCGGTATAGATACGCCAGCCGCGCTCCTTTGCCGGAGCCTTGATGCCCGGGCGAGGCCGGCGGAGGGTGATGCTGCCGGCGCTGCCCAAGGGCTTGCCGCCGCGGAGGCGGCCGGTGGTCATGACCGGGACCTCGACCCAGATCCAGCCCTGGGACGCGACCGGCCGGCTCGGGGCGCCGACCTGGCTGTGATAGCTTTCATAGGATCTGAAATGGGCGGCGAATTGGGTCTCGTCGACGTCGCGGCCGTTGCCGCGCAGCTTCCACGCCTCGGCATAACGGCCGGCCTCGATCAGGGCATAATAATGGCGGAGCAGGTCGGCGGCGCCGGCGGCGTCGGCCATGTCGCCTTGCGTGGCCTGGGTCTCTTGCCGCGCAGCGGCCGGCTGGGCCAGCGGGGCGGGGGCGGCTTGCTCCCGCGGCGGCGGGGGAGGGGCCTCGCGCCGGCAGGCGGCGGCGAGCAGCAAAGCGGCGAGAGCGAGCCGGCGGCGCATCGCCCCCCTTAGCCCGCTTCCACCGCCGCTCCAATCAGGCGGTGAGGCGGGTTTGCGTCCCGTGGATCAGTTCGGTGGCGCGCTCGAAGCTCATCGGGCGGCCGAACAGATAGCCCTGGATCTGCTGGACGCCGAGGTCGCGCATCCGGGTGAAATCGTCGGCGGTCTCGACGCCTTCCGCGGTCACCGTCATCCGGAAGCTCTTGGCGAGGCTGACGATCGACTGGATGATCGCCACCGTCTCGCGATTGTTCGCGGCCTCGCGAACGAAGCTGCCGTCGATCTTCAATTTGTGGAACACGGCCTTGTTCAGATAGCCGAGCGAGGAATAGCCCGTCCCGAAATCGTCGAGCGCGATGCCGACGCCAAGCGAGCGCAACCGCTTCAGCACGTCGACCGAGCATTGGCTGTCGCCGAGGAACACCGATTCGGTGACCTCCAGCTCCAGCCGGTTCGCCTTCAGCCGATATTTGGAGAGCGCCTCGCTGACCGTGTTCGGAAGCGCCGGCATGATCAATTGCTTGGCCGACAGGTTGAGCGCGACGCTGATATAGTCCGGCCAGACCGATGCGGCGCGGCAGGCCTCGTCGATCACCCAGTCGCCGAGATCCATGATCAGCCCGGTCTCCTCGGCGAGCGGGATGAAATGGATCGGCGACACCATGCCGCGGGTCGGGTGGTGCCAGCGGATCAGGGCCTCGAAGCCCATCAGGCTCTGGTCGGTCGCGTTGATCAGCGGCTGATAGTCGAGCCGGAACTGCTTCAATTGGATCGCCTGGCGCAGATCCTGCTCGAGCCGCAGCCGGTCCTCCGCCTCGTTCTGCATGTCGGCCGAGAAATAGCAGCAGGTGCCGCGGCCCTGCGCCTTGGCCTGGTAGAGCGCGAGGTCGGCCTTCTGGATGAGGTCGTCGACGCTCTGGCCGTCGATCGGGCCGAAGGCGCAGCCGATCGAGACGCCGATCCGGATCTCCGCCTTGTCGATATGATAGGGCTCGGCGACCGCGCCGATGATCCGCTCGGCGAGATGCTGGACTTTCTTGCGGCTCTGGCCGTCGCGGATGACGATCGCGAACTCGTCGCCGCCCATCCGCCCGACATGGCCCGAATCGCTGACCTCGCGCACCAGCCGCTGCGACACGCTCTTCAGCACCGCGTCGCCCTTGGGGTGGCCGAACGTGTCGTTGACCGGCTTGAACCCGTCGAGGTCGAGGAACATGATCGCGCAGGGCACATTGCTCGACTGCGCGGTCGAGAGCGATTCGCCGAGAAGCTGGCGGACCCGGCCGCGGTTCGGAAGGCCCGACAGCACGTCCATATTGGCGAGGTTGGTCAGCCTTTCCTGCGTCCGCCGCACCTCGGTGATGTCGGAGCCGACGCCGCGGAAGCCCTGGAACTGGCCCGCCATGTCGATGATCGGGTCGCCGGCAAGGCTGATCCAGCGTGTGCCGCGCCGCGTCTTCAGCTCCATCTCCAAATTGGCGAAGGGCTGGCGGGCGAGGAGGGTGCGGCCGAGCTGGCTGTTGCCGCCGAGCGTCGCCGGAAGCGAATGGCCCATCAGCTGGTTGGCCGAACGGCCGAGCAGGGAGGTCATTCGCGAGGAGATGTAGACGACGCGATTCTCGGCATCGACCTGCCACAGCCAGCCGACCCCGCGATGCTCATATTCCTTGAGCAGGAGCAGGACCGATTCGGCCCGCGCCTTGGCCGAGGCGATGCTGCCGAGCTGGGCATAGGTCCAGCGGGTGAGCCGGGCCATGCCGAAGATCGAGACGGCGGCGACTCCGGCGATGGTCAGCGCCATGATCGGCTCGATGATTCCGGCACCGAGATAATAAGCGGCGCAGAGCGAGGCGGTGATCGCAGCGATCCAGGCATAGGCCGCGGCCGGAATGGCGGCGAGCGCGATCGCCGCGATGATCATCGCCGCCATCGCGGCGACGATGACGATCTGGGTCTCGTGCGGCTGGTGCTGGAAGGACCAGGTCGGGAGCGACGCCCAGATGGCGGCGAGGCCCAGGGTCTCGGCGACCGGGCGGAGGAGCGCGCGGCGGCGGGCCGAGCGGCCGCCTGCGGACGAGCCCTCGTCGACGATGGTCTTGTAGTTGATCCAGTTGGCGCTGATCACCGCGGCGAGCCAGCCCGCGATCAGCAGAGGCGATTGGTGGTGGAGCAGCGACCAGGCGATGAGCAGAGCCGAGCCGATCGACGTGATCGCGAAGAATGGCGCGAACAGGGTGCGCGCCTCGATCTGCTCGTTCTGGAGATGGGCTTCGCGAAGCTGGCGGCTGCCGACGTCGGCATCGACGCCGGCTTCGACGAACTCCACCGGCTCGCCATCCTGCTGGTCAGGATCCTGGGATACTGGCGCGTGGTACATGAGGTCCTGGAATGCTCCGCTCGAAGCGTTCCCTACGCGCAGAGTTTTGATGGATTGTTAAAGATGGCCCTGCCCGGACGCGTCCGGGATGATTAAATTCCTGTCAGCAATTCTCGTATTTCCAGTGCCTTTTCTTGCCTTCCGCCATCCATTCCACCGCCTGGGCGACGCGTTTCGCCCGCGTTTCCGGGCGCTTGGCCTCGACCACCCATTCGACATAGTCGCGCCGGCAGCTCGGCGGGAAGGAATCGAAGGTCGCCGCCGCCCTGGGCGCGGCGTCGAGCGCGGCGCGCAGGTCGTCGGGCGCCCCCAGATCGGGCCTGGGCGGCTTTTTCGGCCTGGCGGGGGCGGGGCCCGAATCGATCGATGCCGCGGCCTTGCGGATCAAGGCGCGCAACTCCTCGGGCGGGGGAAGCTGGGCGATCGCGGTCAGGCGGCCGAACTGGCCCATCGCGTCGCGCTCGGCGCCGGTTTGCCCAAGCACCTCGCCCGCCCGCCAGAAGCCGAAGGCCGCATGCGCCTTGAACGCCGCCATATTGGCCAGGATCTTCCCCTTGTAGAGGAAGCTCGGCATGCTCCATTTGATCGCCTCCTCCGCCTCGGGGCAGGCGGCGTGGACCGCCTCGCGCAGATGGTCGAGGATCGGCCGGGCGAACTCGGCCTGGCGGGCGATATAGGCGTCGACGCGCGGATCGCGGCTCATCCGACGATTATCGCGCCGCCGGCAGAGGCGCGCAAGCCGATCGGACGCAAGGGTCGAATCATCGCTTGCGCGGACGTTACGGATGCGTGACAAATACGTCATGACCATCGAGCTCGCGATTCTCGCCTGGGGCTGCGTCCTCGCCTTGCTCCACCTCCTCCTCACCGCGCAGGTTCGCACGCGCCAATACGGCCTCAAATGGAACATGGGCGCGCGCGACGAGGCATTGCCGCCGCCACATCCGGTCGTCGGCCGGCTCGAACGGGCCCAGGCCAATTTCTACGAGACCTTCCCGCTCTTCGCCGCGGCGGCGATCATCGTCTCGGTCGCCCATCTCGGCACGCGCGGCACCGCCAATGGCGCGATGCTGTGGATCGCGGCGCGAATCGTCTACCTGCCGCTCTACGCCTTCGGCATCCGCTATCTGCGCTCCTGCGTCTGGATCGCCAGCCTGGTGGGGATCGTGCTGGTGATCTGGCCGGCGCTCGCGGCAAGCCTCAAATAAAGCGCCCTATGGGTGAGAGCGCGCCGATCCAGGGTCCGGACCCTAACTCTCCCTTGGCACCGGCTTGATGATCGCCATCGTGCCGTCGCCGCAGCGTATGACCACCGCGCCGTAGCGCTTCAGCGCCGGGAATCGGCCGCGAACGTCGATCGTCGCCGGCGCCTGCGGCTCCTTTCCGCCGGGTGGATCGGTGCGGATCAGGATCTGCTGGACCGGGGCGTCGAGCTTCTGGACCGGCCCCAGGTCGAGCGACGCCGAATAGCCGCCGCTCGGCACGATCACCTTGCCGGAGACGAGCAGGGTCGGCTTCAGCACCGGCCTGTTGTGATGGTCGGGAATCCGCTCGACATGCGCGTCCCAGTCGCTCGAGCCGAGGGCGTGGCAGGTCGAATAGACATGCTCCTCGACCACCGGAAGCATCAGGCAGCCGCCGGCGAGCAGCGGGAGGGACAGGACCGGAAAAAGGCGGAGCGCGCGCATTCGCGATTGCTTAGCGTCCGACACGGCGCAACGCCATGCGCAAGCGTTTGGCGGACGCTCGACAATCGGATAGGGTCTGTACTCAGTTCCCGCAGCGGCGTGACGGAGCGCATTTTGGCCGGTGGATAGGAGCGAGGAGAGGCGCGATGCTGACACATCGCGCCCGACGAGCGACGCCGCCACCGGCCAAAAGGCGCCCGCCGCTTCGCGGTCGCCCGGAGAGGCGCGCACTGGGCGTCGCGCGGCTTGTCCGTAGGATGACTACGGCCTGCGCCGTGCTTCTACATTGCGCGCCTCCCCGGGCGATCACGCTCGTTGCGGGAATTGAGTACAGACCCTAGGTCGTATCGACATTCAGGGATTCCCCCAAGGGCTGATGTCTGATTCATAGATCTCCGTCGTTTCAGACGGAGGCAGCGATGGGGATCAAGCGGTATGAGGTTACGCACGAGCAGTGGGAGCGGATCGGCCCGA
>DASUHH010000005.1:0-8927 GCA_036273615.1 Allosphingosinicella sp.
CGACCAACCTCTGGACGGTCGTCCAGCAGTCGATCCTGCGCAAGCGCCTCGGTCCCCTGCGACCACCGGGGAGCGAGCCGGCGCCGGGCCTGGGCGAGCTGCTCAAACGGGCCACACAGCCGCGTGAGCCGGCACCGGCCACGCGCGGTGGTGGCGGCGGGTCCGGCGGCGCTTGTCCGGTCGATCCCGACGCGCTTGTCCGCGTCACGGTTCGAAACGGGGTGGTCGCGCGCCATGCCTATCCGGCGCGGCAGCTTCATTGGGGGCACCGAGGCCGGGACAATGAGTGGGACATCGCGGGGCTCGAAATCCTCGCCGACGGGGGGCGGGGCGTCCGATGAGCCTGCCGGGGGGGTATGTCCGCGTCCATCGCAGCCTGATCGGCCACCCGGCGTTCCGCAACGATGCCGAGGCGATGGCCTTCGCCTGGCTGATCTGCCGCGCCGCCTGGCAGCCGGTCGAGCTTCGCTACAAGGGGCGGCTGGTGCGGCTGGGGCGGGGGCAGCTCGCGCTTTCGGTGCGCGACTTCGCCGCCGCCATGGACCGCGACAAGGGCTGGGCCGAGCGACTGCTTCGCCGACTCCGCGCGCGGGCCATGGTCGAGACGGCGAAGGGGCCTGGATCGCTGATCATAAGCATCTGCAATTACGGGCGATTCCAGGCGGACGAAGGGGCCGTGAAGACGGCGCGCAGGACGGCCGGCGGGACGGCGGCGGGACGCGGACGCGACACGGAACAAGGAATCGAACAAGGGGAAGAAGGGATTCCCCCCTCCGCCCCCAAAGGGGCGAGGGCAGCGCGGGCTTCCAATAAGCACGCCCTTCCGGACGACTGGCAATTGCCTGCGATCGAGAGCCTGACCGACAGGGCGCGCGCCTGCGCGGCTCTGTGGTCGCGCGCCTCCTATGAGGCGGTGGGGGAGGCCTTCGTCTGTTACTGGCGGCGCACGGGGCGGCGCAATGTCGACTGGCGGCTGACCTTTTGCGGCTGGGTGCTGCGCGAGCATGAGAAGGTGATGCGCAGCGAGCGCTTCGGCGCCGCGCCGCCCGCCGCCGGCGCCGCGCCGCGGACGATGGGCGCGGAGGAGCGGGCGTCGCTCGCCGCCCTCCACCAGGCGCGCGAGACCATGGCCTTCGACGATTGGCACAGGCTGCGCCAGGCCCATTTCCGGCGCTGGCCAAGCGGGGAGGGGCGGCGCGAGGGCGGCGGTGGCGCGCGGGCGATCGCCGATGCGCTGCGGCCGGCGCTGCGGCGCCCGGAGACCGGCCATGGGGCAGGCGGGCGATCCGGGGATGGGCAATCGGCAGGGCAGGAGGATTGAAGACGTGGCGAAGCGGACCAGGCGCAAGGTGAAGACTGCGGCGCAGCTCCAGGCGGAGGCCGAGCAGCGCCTGCGCCTGCGCGCGGTGGATTCGGGGATTCCCGAGCATCGCGTCGCGGGGGAGCGAATCCGCGATTATGCGCCCGATCAGGTGATCGACCTCAGCGGCGAGCTCGGCGGCGGGCGCAACCGGCAATATCAGGTGCTGCGGGTTCTGTATCCGACCGTGGTCGACCGCTGGCTGGCCGAGGGCGGGCCCGGCTTCGAGGAGCCGCAGCGGCGCGCGATCGACCATTGCCGCGCGCTGTGGACCCGGCTCGGCACCCAGGGGCGGCTGACCGCGCGCTGGGACGGCGTCGGCGGCGGCCGCGGCGACCGCAACCGCGTGCTCGAGCAGGCCGAGGCCCATGCCGAGATCGCCGGCTATGAAGCGCGATTGGGCATGCCCTGGGTGTGGGAGGTGTTCGAATTGGTCGTCCGCCACGACGAGCCCGCCGGCGCCGCGGCAAGCAAGCTTGCCAGCAACAGCGCCCAGCGGCAGGCGCATGCCAAGGCCTGCGTGGGGTTCGTGGCGAGCGCGATCGCGATGTGGCGGGGTTATTAGGTTCTTGGAAAGCCTTCCCAAAAAGGACGCGTCCGAAAGGTTCTTTCAGCTCGCGGAGCAGCTAATTGTCGGTGGAGACGACCGCTTCCGGAACCGGCCACGGCGGCGCCGGCACATTCTCGATGAAGAGCGCGACAAGCGGATCGTTGACGTAATAATTGCTCCGGCCGGCCCGATGCTTGGAGAGCAGCCCACCGGCGGTGAGCCGATCGAGATAGCGGGCGGCGGTCTGCCGGCTAATGCCCAATTCCCGCTGGAGGAATTCGATGCGGGTATAGGGGAAGCGGAACAATGTGTTGAGCAGGTCTTGGGAATAGATCTTCCTGTGGTTCGTGCGCAGTTCGTTCTTATAGTCCCGCATCAGCGCCTCGATGTCGCCGATGAGGCGCAGCGTGTCGATCGAAGTGCTGGCGACCGCCTCGAGCATGTAGACGATCCAGCTCTCCCAATCGCCCGTCTCGCGCACGGCCTGGAGCAGCCGGTAATATTCGCCCTTGTTCGCGGTGATGTAGCGGCTGAGATAGAGGATCGGGATGTCCAGCAGCTTCTCGCGCACGAGATAGAGGACGTTGACGATGCGGCCGATCCGCCCGTTTCCGTCGGGGAAAGGGTGGATGCTTTCGAACTGGTGGTGAATGACGGCCATCTTGATGAGCGGATCGAGGCCGCCAGGCGCGTCTTCGTTGATGAACCGCTCCAGCTTTCCCATCAGATTCCGGATCGCCTCGGCGTCCTGCGGCGGGATATAGACGAGCTTGCCGCTGGCTTCGTTCTTCAACGCGGTTCCAGGCGTCGCGCGATACCCGCCCGTCGTGCGCTTCAGGACCTGGAACATCCGGACGATGGTGTTGTTGGTGAGCAGCCCCTGCCGAGCGCATAAAGCATCGTGGCCGACCCGGAGCGCGTCGCGGTAGAGCGCCACCTCCTTGGCGGCCGGAGAGGCTGGATTTTCGGGGAACAGGCTGATCTGGAACAGCTCGTCCTGCGTCGTGACGATATTCTCGATCTCCGAGCTCGCCTTTGCTTCCTGAAGGGAGAGCGTGTCGATCAGGATAGCCGGATTGGGGATGCCGCCGGCACGGCCCTTGAGCTCGGCGAGGCGGCGGTGCGCGCGCGCTGCGGCGCGCAGCACCGAAGGGGTTTCGAGCTCCGCGTTCGGGGGGAGGCAGGGGATCGCATAAGTGGGCTTGAGGGTCATTGCGGCTCATGTTCGCAAAATGGGCTTTTGCGAACATATCACCCATGACGTGTTACAAAAACCTAAAAATGTTAACATGTCGTGGCGCACAGGTCATGCATCGTGACATGTTTTGAGCCGGACCTTTCCTTATTCGCCGTCACGGCTCGCCCCAATCCCAAGCTTGCGCTACGTTTCGCCTCGAACAGGGGGAACAGGCGCATGAAATCATGGATTTTCGCGCTCGCGGCGATCGCCGCGTGGGGACCGGCGGCTTTGGCGCAGGCGGGGGCGCCGACGGAGGGCGCCTATCGGCCGCTGGGGGTGGACGATCTCGGCATCGAGTTCATCGACGAGGCCTCGATCGTCAAGGATGGCACGAACCGGGAGTTTTCGCTGCTGGTCGTGTTCGCGCACCCCGAGGCCGACGACAGCGGGGCCGAATTCCCCTACGCCACCTTCCGGAGCCGGGTCGATTGCGCCGCCGGGACGGAGAAGGGCCTGTTCGCAATCTTCCACGCGAAGGACGGCACCGACCAGAGGGTGGTCGGTCACCAGCCGGCCGCCGCCCTCCAGCCGGGATCGCCGATGGCGGACGCGGCGGATTATGCGTGCAGCGGCAAGCGCGCCGCCGCCGCCGCGGAGGCGCGGCCGATGAGCGAGACGGAAGCGGTGCGCGTGGCGATGGGCGCATTCGCGGTTTCGGCTCCGGCGGGCGCCGCGCCCGGGCCCGTCTACCGGCTGCTCGGCGCGAACGACGAGGATGCCGAGTTTCTCGACCAGGGCTCGATCGCGAAGGACGGCACGAGCCGGGACTATGTGCTGCTGGTGGTGTGGGCGAAGCCAAAGCTCGGCAATGACGGCAGGACCGAGCACCCCTATGCCAGATACCAGGCGCGGATCGATTGCGCAGCATGGACGGCGAGCCTGCTTTCGGTCACCATCTACAGGAAGGACGGCCCGGAAAAGCCGATCATCCTTGGCAGGGCGCCCGAGCGTCTCGATCGGGGCTCGGTCGCGGAGATCGGCGCCGACTATCTCTGCAAGGGCAAGGTGGATCCGCAGATCGCCGGCACTCCCCTGGTCACGGTGGAGGAAGCGGTCCGCGCCGCGAACATGCTTTTCGCGAAGGGCAAGGACCGGCGCCGCGCGGGAGGGAAGTGATCGGCGCGGGATTGTGGGGGCCCCGGGCGCGTCGCGGGCGATGCAAGGCTCGCGCTTTTCGCGGGGTTAAGCTAGGCTTCATCGCAAAGCGGGGGGGGGGGAGCGGACGCATGAGAATGTGGTTTTTGGCGATTGCGGTGACTGTCTTGGGGGCTTCGGTGGCTTCGGCGCAAACGAGCGCGCCGCCGGAGGCGCGCTACCGCCTGCTCGGATATGGTGATCGCGACCTCCAGTTCATCGACGAGAGTTCCGTCAGGAAGGATGGCGCGAACCGAATCTACTCGATTTTGGTGGTCGAGGCGCCCCAGCGCCTGCACGGCAACTCCGAAGCCCTCTACGCCAAAATCCTGGACCGGGTCGATTGCGCCGCATGGACGGTGAAATTTCTTTCTTTGACGTTGTACACGAAGCGTGGTCCCGAAAAGCCGGTCCTCGATCCCGCGGGGGCTTCGGCGAAGGCGATCAAGCCGGGCTCGGGCCTGGATGAGGATGCCAACTTTGTCTGCAAGGGCAAGCTGGGGTCGCTGGCTGCTGCGGCGCATCTTGTGCGCGAAGCGGATGCGGTGCGTTCCGCTGCGCGCTTCTTTGCCGCTTCGACGCAATCGACCGCCGAATGGGATCCCCGCTACCGCTTGCTGGGGGTGGAAGATGCCGACGTCCAGTTCATCGACGAAAAGTCCATCAAGGAAGACGGCACAGGCCGGGACTTTTCGTTGCTGGTGGTGTGGCCCCAGCCGAGGCCCGGCGGCGGCGGCGAGCCCGAATATCTTCACGCCGATTTCCCCATGCGGGTCGATTGCCCCGCGTGGACGCTGCAAGCCCTCGTCGGGACGATCGCGACCAAGAGCGGCTCCGAATTGCGGATCCCCGGTCGCGCCGCTTCGGCCATCCCGCCGGGATCGGTCGCCGAAGCAGCGGCCGATTATGTCTGCAAAGGGAAGCTGGATCCCGACGCGGTTATGACCGGCCCGCAAAGCGAAGGGGACGCGATGCGGTTCGCGAGACGATTCTTCGCTTCGACAGGCTGGGGAAGCACGCCGTCCGACCCCGCCTATCGTCTCATCAACGCGGATGAAGAAGTGGCCGGTTTCCTGGACGAGAGCTCGATCGAAAGGGGCGATGCGATCCGGGAATATTGGATGTTGGCGGTATCGCCAAAGCCGGTGCGCGACGAAAACGGCGTCGAACATTCCTACGCGAGATTCCAGCTCCGGATCGATTGCGCCGCGTGGACGACGCAGGAGCTCAAGGTGATTCCCTATACGAAAAGCGGGTCTGGCCGGCCTGTTTCGCTTACGGCCGAGCCGCAGCGCATCGACCCGGGCTCGGCCGGGGAGGCCGCCGCCGACTTCCTCTGCAAGGGTCGGCTCGATCCGGCGATCGCGGCGAGGCCTCTGGTCTCGGAGGGCGAAGCGGTGCGCGAGGCGCGCAACGGCTTTGCGGCGGGCGGCACGTCCCGCGACGGACGCGGGAAATGATCGGGGCGCCTTCGCGCTGTTGCTGAAGCCTCTCCGATCCGGGCGCGATGCGCGCGGTCGGAGCGCGCGCTCCGCCGGCTTACACGACGGTCTCGTCACGCTTGCGCAACGATTTCCGACGTGGAAGGCTGCCGGGACGAGCCCGCTTGGGGCAAATGTTCAGGGCTCGGAAGCGGGCGAGGGAGGGGAAAATGGCGGTCCTGCTCGGGGGAATCGCGGGTGCCTGCGTTCTCGTGCTCATCCTGTCGTGGCTGCTCGAATGGATCGTCATCGCGCGGATCGTGGAGGAAGCGGACAAGGCCATCATCCTGTCGGTGGTGGCGGGGACGGTCGGCGCCATCCTGATCGCGGTCACCGGCTCATTGTCGGGTCCGCTGGGCTGGCTTGTTTACGTTGTCGGCGGATGCATCGTCCTCCCGCTGCGCCTTCGCGCGCATCATAAAAGGGTCGAGCGGGCCGGCGCCGCCGAGGATCTGCAGCAAACCTTCGAATAGCCGCGCCGGCGGCATCTGGGCGGCCGGCCGCCGCCCGTCCCGGAACAACGCGCGCCCTCGCCGCGTTGCCGCCGCGTCGCTATGCGAAAAGGCGGTTGACAGCGTAACGCGGACCTGCTAGGAACGCCATACTCGCTAGAGTTGCGCCTGGCCGGTTGGAGGAAAATCTCCCCCGGCGGCGGCTCCGGCCTTCCGTTCATCCCACCATTCCTTTCCCATGCCGCGCGCGCGTCCCTTCCCTGCGCGCGTGCGCGGTGCCGCCCGCACCCCCGACGCACCTTCCGAACGCCAAGAGCGCTTGTCACCGCTGAGGCGAGGTTTGCGGGCGGCATAAAATCGCGGCCCGCCTTTGGCCGGCCAAGCCCAACCAGCCAGCCAGTGCGGGAGACCGTCGATGAGCGACGATGACGGCCTTTGCGGGTTCGGCGAGCCGGCGGCGGCGGCGCCGGCCGCGCCCGAGCCGATCGGAATGGTCGACGGACGCTCGGTCGCGGGCTTCTGGATGCCCGCCTGGGCGTCGCGTTCCTATCCCATGCCCGAGCGGCGCATCGCGGAGCGGGGCCGCCGTGGCTGAGCCGGCCGCGCCCGATATCGAGGCGATCTACCGCATGGTCGCGCTCGCCTGCGCCGCCTTCGTCACCGACAAGGCGAAGGATCATATTGCCGTGCTCGCGGTGGCCGACAGCTTCCTCGAATATATCGATCCTTTGATCGCGGCCGATCAGGGCGTGCGGTTTACGTGCGACAAGGCGGTGGGGAAGGGGAAGTAGGGGGCTCCGTCCTCGCCCCGAGGAGGAGGGGACCCGCGGCAACGGGCCTCGTGCGGGTCTCGAACCCCCCTCCACCAGCCTTCGGCCGGACCCCCTCCCCGTCCCGGGGAGGAAAAGGGCGGATCGGCCCGAAAGGGAGCAAGATGACGAAGAGCAGGGAGGACGCGCCGGCCGAGGGGCGGGCGCATCCCGGGCGCAAGCCGCGGGTGAAGGCCGCGGCGCCGGGGCCGGCTTTCCAGCCCGCCAAGGAGACGATCGCGCGGGCGGCGGAGGCGCTTGGGGGGCATGAACGGCTCGCCCAATGGGCGCGGGAGGACGCGAAGAACGAAAGCGTCTTCTGGTCGAGCATCTATCCCAAATTGATCCCGGTCCAGCTCTCCGGCGAGGGCGGGGGGCCGGTGGAGCATGGGGTGATCGTGAAGTTCGTTTGAGGCGGTTCTTGGCCGTCGACATCCCCCTCACCATGTACCGCCGCTAAGGTTCGTCCGGGGGGACGAACCAGGCGGCACATCCTCTCCCCTGACGGGGAGAGGGAGTCTGGAGGCGCCCTTGGATGAGGTCGAGATTCCGGGGGCGTTTCGGGGGCTGTTCGAGGCGCATCGCTACAAGGCTTTTTATGGCGGCCGCGGGTCGGCCAAGTCGCACAGCTTTGCGACGGCGCTCGTCATTCTGGCGGCCGCGCGGCCTTTGCGGATCGTTTGCGCGCGAGAGATCCAGAACAGTCTTCGCGATTCCGTCAAGCAATTGATCGAGGACAAGATTTCCGCGCTCGGGCTCGACGCGCATTTCGATTGCCAGAGCAAGGTCACCAAGGGCCGCAACGGATCGCATTTTTCCTATATCGGCCTGTGGCGCAATCCCGACGCGATCAAGTCGATGGAGGGGGCCGACATCTTCTGGGGGGAGGAGGCATCGGCTTTCTCCGAACGCTCGCTCCGCATCGTCCGGCCGACGATGCGCAAGCCGGGATCGGAATTGTGGTTCTCGTGGAATCCGGAGTTCGAGCACGATCCGGTCGACCGTTTCTTCCGGGGCGCGGCGCCGCCGCCCGATGCGCTGGTGCGCGAGGTGAGCTGGCGCGACAATCCCTGGTTCGCCGGAACGCCGCTCCAGGCCGAGATGGATTATGATTATGCCGCCGATCCGGCGCGCGCCGCCCATGTGTGGGGCGGGTCCTATGTGAGCGCGGTCGACGGGGCTTATTATGCGGCCGCGCTCGCCGAGGCGCGGGCGGCGGGGCGGATCGGCCAGGTCGCGCCCGATCCCCTGATGGCGAAGCGCGCCTTCTGGGATCTGGGGGTGAGCGATGCGACGTCGATCTGGGTGGCGCAGTTCGTCGGGCGCGAGATCAGGGTGCTCGACCATATCGAGGGGCAGGGGCAGCCGCTTTCTTATTATTGCGACTGGCTGCGGTCGCGCGGCCATGGTTCGGCGCTCTGCGTGCTTCCGCATGACGGGGCGCGGCGGGACAATGTGACGGCGCTCCGCTTCGAGGACCATCTGCGCGAGGCCGGCTTCGCGGTCGAGACGATCCCCAACCAGGGCAAGGGCGCGGCGATGCGGCGGATCGAGGCGGCGCGGCGGCTGTTCCCGGCGATCTGGTTCCACGAGGAGACGTGCCGCGATGGGCTGAAGGCGCTCGCGGCCTATGCCGAGAAACGCGACGACAAGAGGAATATCGGGCTTGGGCCGGACCATAATTGGGCCTCGCACGCGGCCGACGCCTTCGGGCTGATGTGCATCGCTTATGAGGCGCCGCGCGAGCGGCGCAAGGCGGTGGAGCGGGCCGAGGCGGGGGCCGGGGGGTGGATGGGGTGAGCTTTCCGTCCTCCCCGCGATTTTCGAGGGGCGGGTGACCGCGCGTAGCGCGGTGGAGGGGCCCTGCTCCTCCCCGGGACGGGGAGGGTGTTGGAGCGAGA
>DASUHH010000006.1:0-2124 GCA_036273615.1 Allosphingosinicella sp.
AACCCGCGCCTCCAGATCCACATAGGAGAAAAGCGACCCTGAGCAACTGTCGAACCCGCGCATCACACCCTCCCCGCCAGACAAGAGAGTGAATCACGAAACCCCTAAGTGCGCCACCACTTCTTCAACAGCCTGCTAGACCTGGGTCAGCCCCAGCATCGCGGCGGTGGCGGCAAGCACGCCGCCGAGGATGATCGCGGCGCGCTTGTGGCGGCGGGCGCTATGCTCGGCGACCTTGGTCTCGTCGAGCCAGAAGGTGCCCTTGTCGGTCGCGACCAGCCCGCCGAACCGGACCAGGGCGTCGAAATAACGGTCCTCGAACCGGCTCTGCGGCGTGTAGCCGATCGCCCGCTCGGGCGCGGTCGCCCCGGCCTCGCGAAAGGCGCGCAGCAGGCGGCGGCGGGCGCGGGCGACGCCGGCGGCGATCATCGGTGCGGCGCTGGCCATATATGCCTCCTCGTTCGGCGGGCGGAACGATCAAGATAGGTGCTCCAGGGATGGCTGCCCACCCCCTGCGCCACCGTCCTCACGACCGGCGTCGGGCCGAGCCCGATGGAAAGGCCGCCGGTGCGGCTCAGGAGGCCTTGGTCGATCTTCAGCCAGCGCGGCGCGCAATCGGGCGGGAGGAAGGCTTCCGAGACGACGATGTCGGCGGCGGCGCAGGCCCGGTCGAGCGGGCCGGGATCGAAGCCGATCCTGGTGCGCAGGGCCAGAATCCGCCACGGCCGCCCGCCCCGTTCCAGGGTGACGAAGCAGGAATCCTTCGAGCAGGCGGCGCCCTTCATGTCGTCGATATCGGGCAGGTCGTCGTCGGTCGCGAAGCTTACGGCGACGGCGCCGCGGACATAATCGCCGGCGCGGGTGCGCAGCAGGCCGACCTTTCCGTCGGGCTCGAGCAATGCCATGTGGCGGCCGTCGCCGGTGACGAGCAGGTCGGGGCGCGGCGCGGACAGTGCCCAGATCGCGCCGATCGCGAAGGGGACGAGGCCCCAGCGCCGCCATTTCGTCCGCCAGAGGCCGAGCCACAAGGCGCCCGCGACCATCAAGGCGAAGGCGGCGTCGGCCATGGCCGGGAGCAGGGCGACCGCGCCCGGCGCCTCGCCGGTGCCGTGGGCGATGGCGAGGAGCAGGCGGATCGCCCATCCCGTCACCCACCAGAAAGGGGCGCCGAGCCCGAGCGAGTCGAACAGCAAGGCGAGCGCCTCTGCCGGCATGATGACGAAGGTGGTGAGCGGGATTGCGACGATGTTGGCGAAGGTGCCGTAGAGGCCGGCGCGGTGGAAATGGTAGAGGCCGATCGGGGTCAGCGCCGCCTCGACCACCAGGCCGGTCAGGACCAGCCCGGCGAGGCCGCGAAGCACCCGCAGCGGCAAGGCCTCCTCGCGCCGGGCGACGAAGGCGCGGACCCTCGGATGGTCGTGGAGGATGACGATCGCGGCGATGGCGGCGAAGCTCAGCTGGAAGCTCGGACCGACTAGCGAATCCGGCCAGAGCAGGAGGATGATCAGCGCTCCGGTCGCGACCAGCCGCAAGGTCAGCGCCTCGCGCCCGAGCGCGAGCGCGCCGAGCACGAGCAGGGAGGCGATGCACGAACGGATGGTCGGCACCTGCGATCCGGTCAGGATCGTGTAGGCGATTCCGGCGAGCGCGCCGGCGCCGGCGGCGACCAGTCCCAGCCCCTCGACGGCCTCGAGCAGCGGCTCGATCTGCGGGCGCAGCTGATCGGGCATCGGCGCGCGATGCGCCTTGTATTCGGCGAACAGCTCATCGCGAAAGGTGCGGCCCGCCGCGTCGAACACCACGGCGATGTGCGGCGTCTCGTACTCGCGCAGGAACTTCAGCAGCATCGACAGCACGCCGTGGATCGCCCCGGTCGGCTGCCCCGCGGAATTGGACAGCGGCGGCAGTGCGTGGAAGGCGCGAAACAGGTACGAGGAGCCGTCGATGAGGACGAGATCGTAGGCGCTGGCCATGCCGTGGGCAGGCGGCTCAGGCCGCCGGAGAATTGCCGTCCGCCGAGGGCGAACCGTCCGGAGTGCTCTGGGAATCGTTCGGCTGCGCCGGTTGCCCGGACTGGCTGGGCTGACCGGGCTGTGACTGTGGTGCTTGTTGTTGCTGTTGTTG
>DASUHH010000007.1:0-39120 GCA_036273615.1 Allosphingosinicella sp.
GCCTCGGCATCGCCGGTCGCGGCGGATGCGGACGAGGATTCGTCCGCCGCCGCCGGCGCCGGCTCGGCGGCCCGCGACGCGGCGCCGCGGCGCGACGCCTGGCGGACCGGGGCGGCGGCAGGCGGCGGCGCGGGCGGCGGCGCGGCGGCCGCCTGGGCCGCGGCCTGAGCCGCATGCTCGAGCGAGTCGAGGCGGCTCCCGGTCGTCCGGCGGAGCTCGGCGAGCCCTTCCTCGATCGTCCGCTCCCGGTTCGCATTCTGCTCGGCCTGGCCGGTCAGGGTGCGAAGCTGCGCCTCGATCGAATCGAGCCGGGCGTTGATGTCGGCGGCGGCGCTCGACGCCGGCACGCCCACGGGCGGCGCGGCAACGGGCTGCTGCTCCATTTCGGGGGCGAGGACCGGCCCGTTCGCGCCCGGGAAGACGCGGCGCTGGACCGCGCGCAATTCCTGCTCGAGCCGGTCGAGCCGCTTGTCGACCGATTCGGGCCGCTGGGCCGCCGCCGGGATTGCGACGCTGGCCAGGAGCGCCAGGCCAATCAGATGAAAACGCATGCTTTTCCCCGCCTCCTCATTCCCCCGCGAGGCGAGTGTAGATCGGACGGGCGCGCGGTTGAAGAGATTATTGCGCGGGTGGAACGGCGCCATTCGAAGGCGGCGAGGAAGTCGCCGCGGGCGGGACAGCGGCGGGCGGCGTCGCGGGCGCCGGCGGCGGGCGGCGCCGCGCGGGCGCTTGCCGGCGTGCGGGAGCCGCCGCGGCCGACGGCGGCGGCACCCCTCGCGCCCGGGCGACCAGGTCGGCGGGCCGCAGGCTGACGTTCCTGACCATCGTCTCGGGCGGGCCGAGCGGCGGGATCGCCATGTTGCCGACGCTGATCCGGAGCACGTTGGGCCGGCCGGTCCGGATCTCCGGCGCCTGCGCCGTCGACGGCACCTGCCAGCTCTGGCCGGCCTTCATCAGCCCCTGGAAGAGGATCCTGTCGCCGCCCGCCTCGGACACGCGCACCCACACATCCTCGGTCGCGGCGAGGGTGACGGGACCGGTCGCCGACGCTTGCGAAACGGGCGCGGCCTGCGGCCTGGCCGCGGGCGCGGCGGTGGGCGGCGGCACCTCGGCGGCCGGCGGGCCGACCGCATCCCCATTGCCGACCGCATGGCTGCGCCAGGCGAGATAGCCGACGACGAGGATCATGGCGAGCAAGGCGGCGGTCCAGGCGATCCAGCGCGGCGGCACCCGCGCCGGGTCGGCAGGCTCGTAATAAGCCGTGACCAGGGCGCCGGTGCTGCGGGCGCCGCCGAGCTGCTCGCGCAGCTCCGCGCCCAGGGCCGGGCCGTCCAGCCCTATCGCATTGCCGTAGGAACGGACGAAGCCGACGCTGTAGGTGACCGCCGGAAGCGCATCCCATTCCTCGCGCTCGATATGCTCCAGATGACGGATCGGAATCCGCGTCTGCCGCGCCACGTCGTCGAGACTGAGGCCTCGCGCCTCGCGCGCTTCGCGAAGGCGATCGCCGATCGTCGGCGGACCGGACGTCGAATCCTCATCCATGTCGGGCATCGAATACGTCCTGTTCCTTCCATTTCGGTTGATTTCGATCATGTCGCCGGAGCGGCGCACCCTTGTCAACCGAACCTCTGCCGCGCGTTCCTTTTATCCGTTCTATCCGGTCGAGACTCCATTCTCTTCCGCCCAGCGCGTCAACGCGCCGCGCAGATTGTCCGGCGGCGCCGCGAGCATCGCTTCGACCGCCGGGACGAGCAGGGAGCGGTCGAGCGAGCGCACCATCGCCTTGATCGGGCCGATCGCGGCCGGAGTGATCGAGAAGCGGGTGACGCCGATGCCGATCAGCGCCATCGCCTCCAAAGTCCGCCCACCCATCTCGCCGCAGACGCCGACGCGCACGTCGGCCTCGTCGGCCTGGCGGATCACCCGGCGCAGGAAGCGCAGGATCGCCGGCGACAGCCAGTCGTAGCGCTCGGCGAGCTTGGGATGGGCGCGGTCGGCGGCGAACAGGAACTGGGTGAGGTCGTTGGTGCCGATCGAAAGGAAATCGACCTTGGGCAGCAAGAGGTCGAGCGTCTCGGCGAGCGCCGGCACTTCGAGCATCGCTCCGTAGCGGACCGAGAGCGGCAGCAATTTGCGCCGGCCGGCGAGCCATTCGCGCTGCTGCTCGACGAGCGCCCTGGCCTCGTCGAACTCCCAGGGTTCGGAGATCATCGGGAACATGATGTTGAGGTCGCGCCCGGCCGCGGCCTCCAGCAAGGCGCGGGCCTGCGCCTTCATCAGCCCGTCGCGGTCGAGAGCGAGGCGAAGCGCCCGCCAGCCCATCGCCGGATTCTCCTCGGCCTCGCCGTCGCCGAGGTCGAGATAGGGAAGCGCCTTGTCGCCGCCGACGTCGACGGTGCGGAACACCACCTCCTTGTCGCCGGCGGCGTCGAGCACCGATTTGTAGAGCCGCTGCTGGCTTTCGCGGCGCGGCAGGGTCGCCGAGACGAGGAACTGGAACTCGGTGCGGAACAGGCCGATCCCGTCCGCGCCGACGATGTCGAGGGCGGCGACATCGTCGCGAAGACCCGCATTCATCATCACGCCGATCCGCATTCCGTCCTTCGTCACCGGCGGCAGGTCGCGAAGCGCCGCGAACTCGGCGCGCTTCTTCTGCGAGATCAGCAATTTCGCCCGGAAGGCATCCTCGATCGCCTGGGTCGGCCGGACGAAGACGACGCCCTCGCCGCCGTCGAGCAGCACCTCGTCGCCTTCGCCGATCGCCTGGCGGACGTCGCGGACTCGCCCGAGCATCGGAACGCCCATCGCCCGGGCGACGATGGTGACATGGGCGGTCAGCGATCCTTCCTCCAGGATCACGCCCTTCAATCGCCGCCGGTCATATTCGAGCAATTCCGCCGGCCCGAGATTGCGCGCGATCAGGATCGCGTCGCCGGCAAGGCCGACCTGTGCCGCCGTGCCGAGCCGGCCGGAGACGATCCGAAGCAGCCGGTTCGACAGATCGTCGAGATCGTGCATGCGGTCGCGGAGCAACGGATCGTCGATCTCGCGCATCCGCATCTGCATGCGCTGGCGGACCCGCTCGATCGCCGCCTCGGCGGTGAGGCCGGAATCGATCGCCTCGTTGATCCGGCGCGACCAGCCCTCGTCATAGGCGAACATCTTGTAGGTCTCGAGCACCTCCTGATGCTCGCCCGCGGTGCCGAACTCGGCGAGGCTCGCCATATTGTCGATCTGCTCGCGCATCTTGCGGAAGGCGGAATAGACTCGGTGGCGCTCGGCCTCGATATCCTCGGCGACCGTATGCTCGATGAGGATTCGCGGCTGGTGGTAAACGGCGACGCCCTGCGCCATTCCGGTGACGATCTTGAGCCCCTGGAGTCGGGCCGAGCCCTGGTCGCGCGCCGATTCGGCGACGGCGACGGCGCGGTCGGCGAGGCCGGCATTGGCGATCAGCTCCGAAAGCACCATCGCCACCGTCTGCAGCGCCTCGATCTCGACATCGTCATAGGCGCGCGGCTCGCTATGCTGGACCGAGAGCACGCCGATCGCCCGCTCGCGACGGACGATCGGGACTCCGGCGAAGCTGTGGAACAATTCCTCGCCGGTTTCGGGCCGGTAAGCGAATTCGGGATGGCTCACCGCCTCGGCGAGGTTGAGCACGGCGACGTCGCGGGCGATCGTCCCGACCAGGCCCTCGCCGAGCGCAAGCCGGGTGACGTGGACCGCGCTCTGATTGAGGCCGACCGTCGCGTAGAGCTCGAGCACGCCGTCGCGAAGGATGTAGATCGAGCACACCTCGCTCGCCATCGCGTCGGCGATGATCTTCACCACCTTGTTGAGCTTGGCCTGGGCGCTCGCCCGCGACGCCATCACGTCGTGCAGCCCGGTCAATATCTCGCGTGCGGATGCGGCCGAGGTGGTGGGCATGGCGCCCGCTAACAGAAAGGCCCGGCCCTTCCAATGGCGCGTCGCGGCGAGGGTGCCGATCCGCCGTCTCCTTTTGACCTGCTCGCCGGCGAAAGCCGGGGGTTCAGTGCTGAGTCGCTAACGGGATTCCGGCTTTCACCGGAGAACAAGGGAGACCGGGCTTCCGCGCCGCCAAAAAAAGCTTGCCAGAGCAGACACTGTGCGTCATATAGTGTATGAAACACAGGATGTGACACACAGCATGCCTATCGACGACGATCTTTTCGACAAGTTGCGCGTCGAGCTGCGCCGGGGCTCCCTCGTCCTCGCCGTGCTCGCGGCGCTTCGCGAGGAACGCTACGGCTACACCCTGCGCATCGTGCTCGAGGAAGCCGGCCTGCCGATCGAGGAAGGCGCGCTCTATCCTCTGCTCCGCCGGCTGGAGACCCAGGGCCTGCTGACCAGCGAATGGCGCGAGGATGGGCGCAGCAAGCGCTTCTACCGGCTTTCCGCCGACGGCGAGGCGATCCTCGCCCGTCTCCACACCGAATGGTCCGCGATCGGCGCCTCGATCGATCGCCTGCTGATGAAGGAAGGCAATGATGAACCTCGTTGACCGCTATGTCGCCGCGATCCGGCGCAACCTGCCCCGCGACCGGGCCGCGGACATATCCGCCGAGCTCCACGATCTGATCGCAAGCCGGATCGAGGATCGCGAGGCGCTGCTCGGCCGGCCGCTGGACGAGGAGGAGACGAAGGCGCTGCTTCGCGATTTCGGCCACCCCTGGGTGGTCGCCGCCCGCTACTGGAAGCAGCAATATCTGATCGGGCCCGACGTCTTCCCTTTCTATCTGTCGGTGCTTCGGATCGTGCTTGCGGTCGTCGTCGCGATCTTCATCGTCGTCGCGGCGGTCAATCTGCTGTTCAACAATTATGATCCGTTGCGCGCGTTCGGCCAGGCCATTGGGGGCTTCTGGGTGTCGGCGCTGATCAACGTCGCGATCGTGACGATCGTCTTCGTCGTGCTCGAGCGGGCCGGCTTTCCCGCCGAGCATCTGCGCAAATGGGATCCGGGCAATCTCGCCGAGGTCAGGGACAAGCAGCCGGGGCCGTGGGAATCCGCGATCGAGGTCGCGCTCAGCATCGCCTTCCTGATCTGGTGGAGCGGCCTCATTGGCCTTCCCTTCGTGGCCGGCGGGCCCGGCTTCCGGCTCGAGCCGGCGCCGATCTTCACCGACCTCTATTGGCCGATCTTCGCGCTGATCGCCGCCCGCCTCGTCCACAATCTCGTGCAATGGCTGCGGCCGCGCTGGCAGGTCCTGCGGATGATTCTCGCGGCGTTGACGACGCTCGGCGGCCTCGCCTTGCTCGCCCTCCTCTACCGCGCCGGCCAATGGGTGATCGTGGTCTCGACCGGAATGCCCGCGGCCAAGGCGGCGGAGCTGCAGACGAGCGTCAACCTCGCGCTCAAGATCGCGATCGTGGTGACGGCGGTGGTCTGGCTCTTCCAGGCGGTCCTGGCCATCTACCGAATGAGCCAGGCGCGGCGCTTCAGCCCCTCCCCCGCCTGAGCGCCCCAAGCTCCGGCGACACTGGGGCGGGCCGCGATCGGATCGGTCGCGGCCCGCTCCCTTATGCTCAGCCGCCGCCCGGCAGGCTCCGAAGCCAGTCGGCCATCTCCGCGCAGCGCGCATTGTTGGTGATCGTGACCGAGGTCTCCGCCCAGCCGGCCGGCGTCGAATCATGCTCGCCGTCGCGCGCATCGATGTCGGCGCCGGCCTCGACCAGCAATCGCGCCATGGCAAGATCGCCGTTCCAGGCGGCCGAGTGGAGCGCGGTCTGGCGCGAGAGGCGGGTCGCGCGGGCATTGGGATTGGCGCCGAGGCCGATCAGCCAGCCCACCAGGCCGCAATCGCCCGAATCGACCGCGGCCATCAGCACCGCGTCCGACCGCGCGAGCGCGAGCCGTTCGGCGACCATCGCCTCCAACCGCTCGCGGTCGCCGAGCCGCGCATGGTCTTCGGGAGACGCGGAGACGCCGCGCCGGATCATGTGGGCGACGAGCGGACGGCCCTCGGCGCCGAGCCGGCTCATCACGTCGATCGGCGCCGAACCCCAGCGGTCCTTCAGCTCGGCCGGCGCCCCAAGCTCGAGCAGGCGGTCGATCGCGAACGGCGTGCGCGCGAAGGCGAGGATCGAGCCGTCATTGGGGATTGCGGGCAGGCCTTCCCGCAGCAGGCCGGCGACGCGCGCATCGTCCCCCATCAGCAAGGCGTCGACCAGCCCGACGCGCGCGCCGCGGGCGAGCAATTCGGCGCGCATCTCGGGAAGGTCGCGCGAGAAGGTCAGCATCAAGGGCGACCAATGATCATATTGGTCGTTGCGGCCGTTCACGTCGGCGCCGGCGTCGAGCAGAAGGTCGAACAGCTCGCGCCTTTTCATCTCGACCGCGACGTGGAGCGCCTGCGGCCGCCCGCCCCAGAAGGGATGCGGACCGGTCGCGTCGACCAGGTCGGGCCGGCGGGCGAGCGCGGCGCGCACGCTTTCGATGTCGCCCGTCCCGACGGCGCGGAGAAAGGACGCGACCTCCTCCTCGGACGGCGGGACGGCCGCCTCGCCTCGCTCGACATGGGCCTTGAGCTTGCGCCAGCTCGCAAAGCCATGGTCACGCGCGAGATCGCGCTGGACGTCGGCGAGCTTCACCGCGGGGTCGGATGAACGGCGCGACTTGAGCTGCTGCTTGGCACTCTTCTTCAGCCATTCCAGGCTGGCGCGCGCGGGCAATTCCTTGGGCATGACGAACCTTCTTTCCTCAGGCCCGGCGTCCGCGGCTTCGGGCAGAAAGAAGGGGAAGCGAAACGCTCACATCAGGCGGGTTCAACCCTGCTCGCGGACCGAAGGTCGCCTGCTCGACCGGTGTGGACCGCTAAGGCGTCCGCGCCTGCCGTGTCAACGCCGGGGATTTCCCACCTTGTGCAATTGCCTCAGGCCGCCACTCGCCGCGACGCGATCCAGGCCTCGCCGTGGCTGCGCAATATGTCGAGCGGTACCCGGCCGGTGCCCAGCACCGCGCTATGGAAGGCCTTGATGTCGAAACGGGGTCCAAGCGCCGCCTTCGCTTTGGCCCGCAAATCCACGAACACCGAATGGCCGAGCTTGTAGCTGCAGGCCTGGCCGGGCGTGACGCAATAACGCTCGACCTCGCGCGCCGCGAATCCGGGCGCCTCGCCTTCCTGCTCGACGAAATGGCGGATCGCCTGCTCGCGGCTCCAGCGCAGATGATGGATGCCGGTGTCGACGACGCAGCGATTGGCGCGGAAGAGCTGGAACTTCAGGTAGCCGAGCCGCCCGAGCGGATCGTCCTCGTACATGCCCATCTCGTCGGCGAGCTGCTCGGCATAGAGCGCCCAGCCCTCGCCATAGCCGGAGAAGAAACCGATTTTGCGGATCAAGGGCAGCGATGTGTTGGAGAGCGCCAGCCCGCCTTCGAGCTGATGGCCCGGCAGCCCCTCATGATAGATGGTCGTCGCAAGGCAGAATTTCGGCCATTCGGCGCTGTCGTGCAGGTTGAAATAGACGATGCCCGGCCGCGATCCGTCGAGGGCGGGGCCCTGCGAGAAGGCCGAGGCGGCGCCCGCCTCGGTCTGCGGCGGCACCCGCCGGACCTCGAAATTGTAGGGCGGGAGGCGTTCGAACATGGTCGGCAACCGGCCGCGGATCGCCGCCAGCCGGCCGTTGCAATAAGCAATCGCCTCGGCCTTGCCCGCGTCGGTGTTCGGATAGAGCTGGCGCGGATCCTTGTAGAGCGCGGCCATGCGCTGGCCGATCGTGCCGCCGGCAAAGCCCTGGCGGCGAAGCTCGGCGTCGAGCCGGGCGCCGAGATTGCGTGCCTGGTCGAGGCCGAATTTGTGCACTTCGCCGGGGCTGAGGCGCGTCGTGGTCGTGTTGTGGAGCGCGGCTTCGTAAAAGGCCTCGCCCTGCGGCAGGCGCCAGAGGCCGGCATCGTGCACGGCGTGGGCGCGCATCGCCCGCGTCTCGGCGATCTGACGGTCGAGCGCGGGGGCGATTTCGGCATCCCAGATCCGCGCGGCGTCGCGGCCGTAGGAGTCGCCGAGCCCCTTCGCCGCCGCCCGCCGGACGATCGAGCGCACCGCAATCGCCTCGGCCGAAGGGACGCGCGTCTTCACCATCTGGTCGAGCGCGGTGTCGAGGATGAAATCGGGCGGGACGATGCCAATGCCGCCGTCGTGCCGCATCCGCGCCGTCTCGACGTCGACATTGCGCGCGAAGGCCGAAAGGCGCGCCAGATAGGCCTCGGCATCGGCTTTGGTCTCGATCGGATGCTTGGTGTCGAGGAAATCGGGAACGGACTGGTAGGCGCCGGTGAGCTGGGTCACCACATAAGGCGACGGGCCGTAGCCGAAGCCGCCGAAATCGAAGCGCTGGACGTCGGCGGCCGAGCGGCGGGTGTAGAGGATCGTCTCCCAGTCGAGCCGGTCGGCGGGCGAGAGATGCGCGGAATCGATCTGCTGGAGGCGGTCTATGTCCGCCCGCGTCCGCGCCTTGAGCGCGGCGCGCCCGGCGGGGCTCGGGTCGCTGAGCTTGCCGCGAAGGTCGGCATTGGCGCCCTTGTCGAGCCCGAGCTGGGTCGCAAGCTCCGGCCGCTGGCGAAGCTGCGCCTGGAACAGGGCGTCGAACAGGGCGGCGAGCCGCGGCGAGCGCCCCGGCGCCGGCGCGGCGAACACGAGATCGGGGAAAGCGAGCAAGGCGCCTCCCGCCGCGCCCGCCGCCAGGAACGTCCGTCTGTCCAGCATCATCCCCTCCCTCATTTCTCTATCCTCCCCGCTCGCGGGGAGGGGGACCGCACGAAGTGCGGTGGAGGGGGTTCCTCACCCGGCACGAAGCCCCTCCAACATGCTTCGCCCGTGCTCACGCATGGGCCGATCGCCGCTCCAGCGCATGCGCGGCCTCGTCGACCAACTGGCGCAATATCTCGGCCGCAGGCGCTTCCTCGCGGACCATGCCGACCGACTGGCCGGCCATGACCGAGCCGCTCTCGACGTCGCCCTCGATTACCGCCCGCCGCAGCGCGCCGGCCCAATAATGCTCGATCTGGAGCTGGGCCTCGGCCATCTCGACCTGGCCGCGGTCGAGCAGGTCGGCGACCTCGCGCTGCTTGGCGGCGAAGGATTCCATCTCCCTGTTCTTCAAGGCGCGGACCGGGATGACCGGCAGGCGCGGATCGATCTGGACGCTGGTGATCGCGTCGCGCGCGGAGGCGCGGATGAAGGCCTTCTTGAAATCGGGATGGGCAATGCATTCGGTCGCGCAGACGAAGCGCGTGCCGAGCTGGACGCCGACCGCGCCCATCTCCAGATAGCCGGCGATCAGCCCGCCATGGCCGATGCCGCCGGCGACGAAGATCGGGATGTCGGCCGAGAGCGGCGGCAATATCTCCTGGGCGAGGACCGAGGTCGAGACCGGCCCGATATGGCCGCCCGCCTCCATCCCCTCGATCACCAAAGCATCGACGCCCGAGCGGACCAGCTTCTTCGCCAGCGCCAGCGCCGGCGCGAAGCAGATGAGCTTGGCGCCATTGCCCTTGATCCGATCGATCGCGCCCGGCGGCGGCAGCCCGCCGGCGAGCACGACATGGCCGACCTGATGGCGCGCGCAGACGTCGATCAGCTCCGAAAGCTGCGGGTGCATGGTGATGAGGTTGACGCCGAACGGCCGCTCCGTCCGTGCCTTCGTCTCGGCGATCTCATTGTCGAGCAGGTCCGGCGGCATCGCCCCGCAGGCGATCACCCCGAAGGCGCCGGCATTGGACAGGGCCGAAACGAGGTTCCGCTCCGAGATCCAGCTCATCGCGCCGCCAAGGACCGCAATCTCGCAGCCGAGGAAGTCCGTCCCCCGCTTCATCAAGCGCCTGAGGCGGTCGTGGCCGATCGTGTCGGCGCTCATTCCCCCTCCTCCGCATCCAGCCCGTAAGTGGTGTGGAGCACCCGCACCGCCAGCTCGGTATATTCCTCCGGGATCAGCACCGAGACCTTGATCTCCGAGGTGGTGATGGCGAGGATGTTGATGCCGCGCCCGGCAAGCGCCTGGAACATCCGCGCCGCGATCCCGGCATTGCTCCGCATCCCCACCCCGACCGCGCTCACCTTGACGACATTGGTGTCGGTCAGGATCTCGTCGAAGCCGGCCGCCTCCCGCACCTTCTCCAAGATGTCCCGGCTCTGGGCGAGCGACGCCGTCGGGACTGTGAAGGTGAGATCGCTGCTCTGCCCCGCGCGCGGCACGCTCTGGACGATCATGTCGACATTGACATTCGCCTCGGCGAGCGGCGTGAAGATCGCGGCGACCGCACCGGGCCGATCGGGGACGCCGGTCAGCGTCACCCGCGCCTCGTTCTTGTCATAGGCGATGCCGGTGATGATTTGCCGTTCCATCTGATATTCCTCGATCTGGTCGTCATCGACGATCATTGTGCCGGGCCGGTCGTCGAAGGAGGAGAGGACGCGCACCGGGATCTTCTCGCGCATGGCGAGGCCGACCGAGCGCGTCTGCAGCACCTTGGCGCCGACCGAGGCCAGCTCCAGCATCTCCTCGAAGGTGACGGCGGGGAGCTTGCGCGCGCGCGGCACGATTCGCGGGTCGGTCGTGTAGACGCCGTCGACGTCGGTATAGATGTCGCAGCGGTCCGCCTTGAGCGCCGCCGCAAGCGCGACCGCCGACGTATCCGAGCCGCCGCGGCCGAGCGTCGCGACGTCGCCCTGCGCGGTGACGCCCTGAAAGCCTGGGATGACGGCGATCCCGCCCTCGGCGAAGACGCGCTCGAGCACGCCGGCGTCGATCCCCTCGATCAAAGCGGCGGCATGGCCCGAGGTGCGGATCGGAAGCTGCCAGCCCATATAGGAGCGGGCGTTGAGGCCCATGCCCTGCAGGGTGATGGCGAGAAGGCCGCTCGTCACCTGCTCGCCCGAGGCGACGACCACGTCATATTCGCGCGGATCGTAGAGCGAGGAGGCTTCGCGGCAGAACTGGATCAAGCGGTCGGTCTCGCCGGCCATGGCCGAGACGACGATTGCGAGCTGATGCCCCGCCTCCGCCTCGCGCTTCACGAGCCGGGCGACATGGCGGATGCGCTCGATGCCCGCCATCGAAGTGCCGCCGAATTTCATGACGATGCGGGCCATCGCCCGGCGTCTTAGCGGCTGCGGATCGTCATGCAAATGCACCCCCTTTCCTCCCCGGAACGGGGAGGGGGACCGCCGGAACGGCGGTGGAGGGGGTTCAGCACCTGGCACGACCCCCCCTCCACCAGCCTGCGGCTGGTCCCCCTCCCCGTCCCGGGGAGGATGAAGGTTCCTACATCCAGGGCGGCATGCGGTCGCCCTCGATCAGCGCCTCGATATCCTGGCGCGGCCGCACCACCGCCCAGCGCGCGCCATCGACCAGCACCTCGGGCGTCAAAGGGCGGCTGTTATAGCTGCTCGACATTGCGGCGGCATAGGCGCCGGCGGTGCGGAAGACGAGGAGGTCGCCCGGCTCGGCCGCATCCATCTCGCGCGCCAGAGCGAAGGTGTCGCCGGTCTCGCAGACCGGGCCGACGACATTGGCGACCATGCGCCCGCCGCGCGGCGCGACCGCGTCGATCGCGTGCCAGGCGTCGTAGAGGGCGGGCCGCATCAGATCGTTCATCGCCGCGTCGACGACGAGGAAAGGATGGCGGGCGCCCGGCTTCACCCGGATCAGGCGGGTGAGCAGGATGCCGGCATTGCCGGTGATCAGCCGCCCCGGCTCGAAGACAAGGCGCGCCTCCCAGCCGCCGGCGATCCGCGCCACCATCGCGCCATAGGCATCGGGCGAAGGCGGCGGCTTCAGCGCGGGATCGTAGGGCACGCCGAGCCCGCCGCCGAGATCGGCGACCTCGATCCGATGCCCGGCCGCGCGCAATTCGCGGACAAGCTCGCCAACGCGGGCGAAGGCCGTCTCCAGCGGCGCGAGCTCGGTCAGCTGGCTGCCGATATGGACGGCGACGCCCTGAACCTTCAAGCCGGGCAGAGCCGCGGCGCGGGCATAGGCCTCGACCGCCTCGCCGAGCGCGATTCCGAACTTGTTCTCGGCCGCGCCGGTTGAGATCTTGGCGTGCGAGCCTGCGGCGACGTCGGGGTTGATGCGAAAGCCGATCGGCGCCTCCCGGCCCCGCGCGGCGGCGACCTCCGACAGCGTTTCCGCCTCGGCGAGCGATTCGAGGTTGAACTGGTAGAGGCCGCCGTCGAGCGCCAGCGCCATCTCGTCCGCCGTCTTGCCGACGCCCGAAAAGACGATCTTCCCGGGCGGGATTCCGGCGGCGCGCGCCCGGCGATATTCGCCGCCCGAGACCACATCCGCGCCGAGCCCCTCGCGCGCCAGCGTCGCCAGCACGGCGCCGTTCGGATTGGCCTTCACCGCATAAGCGACGAGCGGATCGTCGAGCGCCGCCAGCGCCGACCGCAGCACCGCGGCATGGCGCCGCATCGTCGCGGTCGAATAGACATAGACCGGCGTTCCGACCGCGGCCGCAATCTCCGGCAACGGCACGTCCTCGCAATGGAGGATTCCGTTTCGCAGGTCGAAATGGTCCATGGCGGGCGCTTCGGCGTTGGGAAAGGCGGGCGGCCCTGATAGGGGGGCGGCATGGGCACGGCAACCGGCACGATCGATCCCTTGCAGGCCGAGCATTTCGGCCGCCTCGCCGCCGATTGGTGGGACCCCAAGGGCCGATCCGCCATGCTCCACAAATTGAACCCGGTGCGGCTCGCCTATCTGCGCGACCGGATCGACCAGCATTGGGGCCTCGACGAATGCAGCCTGAAGCCGCTCGAAGGCCGCCGCGCCGCCGATATCGGCTGCGGCGCCGGGCTGCTCGCCGAGCCGCTCGCCCGGCTCGGCGCCCAGGTGACGGGCATCGACGCCGCGCCGGAGAATATCGCCGCCGCGCGCGACCATGCGCTCGGCCAGGGGCTCGACATCGACTATCGCGTCGGCAGCGTCGAGGCCCTGGACGGGGCCTTCGACCTCGTCGCCTCGATGGAGGTGATCGAGCATGTCGCTGCCCCGCTCGACTTCGTCCACGGCCTCGCTGGCGCGCTCGCGAAGGACGGTCTCCTCATCCTCTCGACGCCCAACCGCACCTCGCTGTCGCGGCTGATGATGATCGTGCTCGGCGAGGGCACAGGCCGGATTCCGAAAGGTACCCACGATTGGGAGAAGTTCCTGACCCCCGAGGAGCTCTGCGCCCTGCTTCAGGACGCGGGACTGGAGACGATCGACGTCACCGGCCTCGCCTGGACCCCGACCCGCGGCTTCCACCTCTCGGACAACAAGTCGCTCGACTATTTCGTCACGGCGAAGCGGGCGACGAAATGATCCGTCATCCCGGCGGAGGCCGGGATCTCAGGTCGCCAGGGGCGCCGCGCCTTTCACCCGCTGGGGCCCCGGCCTTCGCCGGGGCGACGGCACGTCAGCCGCCATGCCCCGCGATCCACTGCTCGACCACCGGCGCGATGCGGTCGCGCCATTTGCTGCCGTTGAAGATGCCGTAATGGCCGACGCCCCTGGCGAGATGGTATTTCTTCAACTTCGCCGGCAGCGCCGTCGAGATGGTAAGCGCCGCCCGCGTCTGGCCGATTCCGGAAATGTCGTCCCGCTCCCCCTCGATCGCGAGCAGGGCAATGTCCTCGATCGCCGCCGGATCGACCCTGCGCCCGCGATGGGTCAGCTTTCCCTTCGGCAGCAAGTGGCGCTGGAACACGGCATCGACCGTCTGCAGGTAGAATTCGGCGGTCATGTCGCAGACCGAGCGATATTCGTCGTAAAAGGCCTTGGTCGCCTCGGCGCCCTCGCCGTCGCCGTCGACCAGATGCTTGAACATCTCCCAATGGCTGATGAGATGCTCGCCCAGATTCATCGCCATGAAGCCGGCGAGCTGGAGGAAGCCCGGATAGACCGCGCGCCCCGCCCCCGGATAGGAATAAGGCACGGTCGCGATCACATTGTGCTGGAACCAGGCATAAGGCCGCTGGGTGGCGAGCGTGTTGACCGCGGTCGGCGCCCGGCGCGTGTCGATCGGGCCGCCCATCATGGTCAGCGTCCGCGGCCGCGCGGGGTGACGGTCGGCGCTCATCAGGGCGGCGGCGGCATAAGCGGGCACTGCGGGCTGGCAGACGGCGAGCATATGCGCGCCCGGGCCCACCGTCTCAAGGAATTCGACCAGATAATCGACATAATCGTCGAGGTCGAACCGGCCCTCGTCGAGCGGCACCAATTTCGCGTCGCGCCAGTCGGTGATGAAGACGTCGTGGCGCGGCAGCATCCGCTCGACCGTGCCGCGAAGCAGGGTCGCATAATGGCCCGACATCGGCGCGACGATCAGAAGCTTCGGGCCGCCCTTCACGCCCTCGCGGCGGAAATGCTTGAGCTGGCCGAAGGGCCTGCGAAGCACGATCTCTTCATGGACCGCGACCGTCCGGCCGTCGACGATCGTCTCGTCGAGGCCGAAATGCGGCTTGCCGCGCGGCGCCGCGGCATGGGCGAAGACGTCGAGCGCCGAGGCGACGATCGGCCCCGCCTGGCTGTAGGCGAAGGGATTGGCGGGATTCTGGAGCCAGCCGGCGCCGATATTGGCGAGCGTGCTGGCTCCGGCGAGCAGCGAACGCTGCATCTCATAGGCGTCATAGAGCATTTCGGGGCCTTGCATGGGGGCCGGCGGAGGGGCCGTCAACCGGATAACGTCCCGAACCCGCGTCCCGCCATTGAGCGCGAACCGCCCCCTTGCTAGGCGCGTGCCATGGCCGAACCAGGGATTGCTGATCCGCCCGCGCCGCGCCGGCTGGCGAACCTCGTCATCCTCTGGCGGTTCATCGCCCGCTATCGCGGCCATGTCGCATGCGCGTCGATCGCCCTGCTGGTCGCGGCGGGCGCGACCGTCTCCATCCCCGCCGCCTTCCGCCTGATCATCGACCGTGGCTTCGCGGCCCATGGCGGCGACATCGGCCGCTGGTTCAAGCTGCTGCTGCTGATCGTGCTGGTCATGGCGGTCGCCACCGCCTTCCGTTATTATTTCGTCTCCTGGCTCGGCGAGCGGGTGGTCGCCGACATCCGCCAGGCGGTGCAGCGCAACCTGCTGCGCCTCGCCCCCTCCTTCTTCGAGGAGAACCGCCCGTCCGAGATCGCCTCGCGCCTCACCGCCGACACCGCGATCATCGAGCAGGTCGTCGGATCGACCGTCTCGGTCGCGCTGCGCAACGCGGTGATGGGGACCGGCGCGATCGTCTATCTGTTCGCGCTGGCGCCAAAGCTGACCGCGATGCTCCTGATCGGAATCCCGATCGTGGTGATGCCGATCGTCCTCCTCGGCCGCAAGGTACGCACGATCTCGCGCCAGACCCAGGACCGGGTCGCCGACGTCGGGGCGATGGTCGACGAGGTGCTCGGCGCGATGAAGATCGTCCAGGCCTTCGGCCAGGAACCGCGCGAGGCGAGCCGCTTCCGCGCCGCGGTCGAGCGCGTGTTCGAGACGGCGCGGCGCCGCATCACCATCCGCGCATTGATGACCGCGGCGGTGATCGGCCTCATCTTCGGCGCGATCACTTTGGTCATGTGGCAGGGCGCAATCGACGTCCAGGCGGGGCGGATCAGCGGCGGCACGATCGCCGCCTTCGTTCTGACCGGCGGCCTCATCGCCGGCGCCTTCGGGGCGCTGACCGAAGTCTATGGCGATCTGCTCCGCGCCGCCGGCGCCGCCGGACGGGTCGCCGAACTGCTCGCCGAGGCGCCGGAGATCCAGGCGCCGGCCGATCCGCGGCCGCTGCCGGCGCCCGCGCGCGGCGCGCTCGAATTCCGGGCCGTGACCTTCCGCTACCCGACCCGGCGCGAGGTGAGCGCGCTCCACGATTTCTCGCTTGCGGTGCGGCCGGGCGAGACTTTGGCGGTGGTCGGCCCCTCGGGCGCCGGCAAGTCGACCCTGTTCCAGCTCGCGCTCCGCTTCTACGATCCCGAAGCCGGCGCGGTCCTGCTCGACGGCGTTCCCCTGCCCGACGCCGATCCCGCCGAGATCCGCGCCCGTATCTCGGTCGTTCCGCAGGAGACGATCATCTTCGCCGCCTCGGCGCGCGACAATCTGCGCTACGGATGCTGGGAGGCGGGCGACGACGCGCTCTGGCAGGCGGCCGAGGCGGCGAACGCGGCCGAGTTCCTGCGCGCGCTGCCGCGGGGGCTCGACACCTATATGGGCGAGGGCGGCGCCCGTCTTTCCGGCGGCCAGCGCCAGCGCCTCGCCATCGCCCGGGCGATCCTTCGCGACGCGCCTCTGCTCCTGCTCGACGAGGCGACCTCGGCGCTCGATGCGGAATCCGAGCGGCTGGTGCAGAGCTCGCTCGAACGGCTGATGGCGGACCGCACCACGATCGTCATCGCCCACCGCCTCGCCACCGTCCGCGCCGCCGACCGGATCATCGTCATGGACCAGGGCCGGATCGTCGAGGAAGGAACGCATGACAGCCTCAACGCCGAAGGCGGACTCTACGCCCGGCTGGCACGGCTTCAATTCGAAGGGCTGGCGGCGTGACGGACGAAGCAGAGACGATCGTCCTGTGGCGGCCGGTCGGGCCGGCGGAGCTTCGGATGATCGAGGAAACCGGCATGACCGCCTTCCCGCCGCGCCTGCCCGACCAGCCGATCTTCTACCCCGTCCTCAGCCGCGACTATGCGATCAAGATCGCGCGCGACTGGAACGTGCCTGCCTCGGGCGCCGGCTTCGTCACCCGCTTTCGCGTCCGGCGCGACTTCCTCGATCGTTACGCCCCGCAGGAGGCCGGTGGCCGCGCGCACCGCGAATATTGGATTCCGGCCGACGAGCTGCCGGCCTTCAACGCCGCGATCGTCGGTCCGATCGAGGTGACGGACAGGTTTCCAGCATAAGATCCTCCCCCGGAAATCCGGGGGGAGGACAAAAAAGGCGGCCCCGAAGGGCCGCCCTGAACCGAGAGGATTTCAGACCTTGCGCCGTCAGAAGTTGGCGTAGGCCTCGTTGCCGACGAAGCCCATCTTCTCGACATGGGCGCGCTTGGTGACGGCGAGCACCTCGTCGACCAGCTCGTAGCGGGCGGTCGGCTCCGGCTGGAGGTGGAGCTCGGGGATCGGGTTCATCTGCTGGCTGAGATCGAGATATTGGCGCAGGGTCAGGAGGTCGACCGGGGTGCCGTTCCACAGCACCTGGCCCGCGGCGGTGATCACCACCTTGTTCTTCACCGGCTCGATCGGCGGCGGCGGGCTGTTGGTATTCTGCGGAAGGTCGAGCTTCACCGCGTGCGTCTGGATCGGGATGGTGATGATGAACATGATCAGAAGCACCAGCATCACGTCGATCAAAGGCGTCGTATTGATGTCCATCATCGGCTCGCCTTCGGCGCTCGACATCGACATTGCCATTTTCGTCTACTCCTGAATTCTAATCGAGCCGCGAACCGCCCTGGGGCGGCGGCTCCGAAATGAACCCGACCCGGGCGAAGCCGGCCTGCTGCATCGTGAAGATGGCTCCGCCGATGCATTTATAGGGCGTGTTGATGTCGCCGCGGATATGCGCCTCAGGCATATTGTCCTCGGTGACGTTCATCGGCCCTCCGAGCGCCCTGATATCGGCCCTGAGCTTGGTGACCGCCTTGTCGAGCAATTGGTGCGAATCGACCTTCTCGAGATTCCAGTAAACCTCGCACGTGCCGTCCGGAGCGGCCTTGACCGAGAGGGAGACATTTTCCGGCTTGGTCGTGGTCGGCTGGTAGCGGACCTTCGGCAAGACGACCGGGATATTATGGATCACGACCGGGACGGTGATGAGGAAGATGATGAGCAGCACCAGCATGACGTCGACGAGCGGCGTCGTGTTGATGTCGGACATCGGGGTATCTTCGCCGCCTTCGCTCGGGCCGACACTCATGGCCATGGTTCGAACATCCTATCCTGGCAATTCAACCTGTGATCGCGTGGCGGAGGCGGGATGGCCCGCCCCCGCTTGTTCCGTTCAGACCTTCTTCGGCGCGCCGGCGGGAGCGCCGGCCGGCGCTGCCGGACGGGCGGCGCCGCGCGGCGCGGCGACGACGACCTGAGGCTTCACCGAGCCGCCCGACACCATATAGCCATGGAGGTCGTTGGCGAAGCGGGCGAGATCCTCGATGATCGCCTTGTTGCGGCGCATCAGCCAATTGTAGGAGAGCACCGCCGGGACCGCCACGGCGAGGCCGAGCGCGGTCATGATCAGCGACTCGCCGACCGGGCCGGCGACGGTGTCGATCGACGCCTGGCCCGCCATGCCGATGTTGATCAGCGCCTTGTAGATGCCGACGACGGTGCCGAACAGGCCGACGAACGGCGCCGTCGAGCCGACGGTGGCGAGAAGGGCGAGGCCCGAGCTCAGCCGCGAGGCGATCGCGCCCTGGGTGCGGGCGAGCGAGTTCATGATCCAGTCGTGCTGGTCGATCGGATCGGTGAGCTTGTCGTGCTGCTCGAGCGCGAGGATGCCGTCGTCGACGATCTGGCGATAGGCGCCGTTGCGTTCGAGCTTCTGGGCGCCGTCGCGCAGATTGCCGGCCTGCCAGAAGGCGGTGCGGACTCGGCGGCCTTCGCGGACGATCTTCTGCTGCTCGAACAATTTGACGAACAGCACGTACCAGGACGCCGCCGACATGATCACGAGGATGCCGAACGTGCACTGGGCGATCAGGCCTCCTTGGTGGAGCGCCGGGCCGATACCGTAAAGATTGGCATTTTGGCCGCCATGCGGCGCTGCGGGGGTGGTCATATTCAAACTTCCTCTCAGTTCAAAGTTCGGACGTAAGGCTCAGTCGGTCAGCTGCCACCGGATCGGCGGAGCCATATAGGTGTCGGCAACCGCATTGCCGCTGCTGTCATGGGCCGGCGTGAAGCGGGCGCGGCTGGTCAGCAGGCGGCAGGTAGCGCTGTCGAGCGCGGCCGAGCCGCTCGATCCGACGACGCTGCACCCGCTGACGCGGCCGTTCGTGCCGATCTGGAGCCGGACGCGGACGGTGCCGGTCACGTTGTCGCGCTGCGCGGACGGCGGATAATCCTCCGAGCTGATCAAGCCCTGCAGGTTCGCCTTGGCGCGCGCGGGCTCGATCCGCGGCGGCGGCGGCGGCGCCGGTGGCGCCGGCGGCGGTGCCGGCGGTGCCGTCAGCGTGATCCGCGGCGGCGGCGCGACCGGAGCGGTCTGAATCTGGATGGGCGCCACGTTGGTCCGGATGATGGCCGGCGGCGCGACGATCTGCGGCGGCGGCGGCGTGTTGGGCGAAGGCGGCGGCGGTGGCGGCGGCTTCTGCTCCGGCGGCGGGGGCTCGGTGACGTTGAACGTCTTGAGGTCCGTCGCCACCTTCTTGACCACATTATAGGCCAGGCCGGTGACAAATGCGTAGCCGAGGAGCGCGTGGAGAATCGCAACGATGACGATCGCCGCGATTCGGCTGTTGCTCATCGGGGGTTTGTCAGCAAATGCCATTAGTCAGCCACACTCCCTCTCTCATTATACGGGCCGGGCTCGGCCGAGCGAAAACGCAGCACAGCCCGACCGGCTCCATCGATGTATCAAGGTATCACCGATTGAGGCTGGGTCATCTATCGCGTCGCCGAAAGGGACGCAATCCTCCTGTGGATATCGCGGCATTTCCCCCATTATGGCTGAAATTCTCCGTTCAGCCCGCTAAGCCTATGGGAAACGGGACGTTCATGGCTTTTTCCAAATGGGATCCCTGATGCAAAGTTTCTGGATCGCAATCCTGATCGCAGCCGCCGCGGCGGCCCCGCGCGAATCGCCGCCACCGCCGCCGGCGCTCGGCTATGCCGACACCGCCGACCTCGCCCTGGCCGCGCCGGTCGAGGCCCATGTCCGAATCGTCGAGGCGATCCGGCTGAAGGATGCGCAGGCCGCGGATGTTCGGCCGGGCTTCTTCCGCTTCTATGTCGAGGCGGACATGGTCGCGCTGATTCGCGCGTCGCAGCCGCTTCCCGCGCGGATCGCTTTCGTCGTCGACCTTCCCGCCGGTCCCGGCGGCAAGCCGCCGCGAATCGCCAAGGGCAGCGACGACCTGATCTTCGCAGCCGCGGTCCCGGGCCGCCCGGGCGAGCTCAGGCTGATCGCGCCCGACGCCTGGCACCCCTGGAGCCCCGACGGCGAGGCGCGGCTGCGCGCCGTCCTTCGCGAGGCGCTGTCGCCCGCTCCGCCGCCGATCATCACCGGAGTCGGCCGCGCCTTCCATGTCGCCGGCTCGCTGCCCGGCGAGGGCGAGACGCAGATCTTCCTGACGACGGCCGACGGCCGCCCGGTCTCGCTCAGCATCCTGCGCCGCCCGGGCGAGACGCCGCGCTGGTCGGTGGCGTTGAGCGAGATCGTCGACGCCGCCGCCGCCCCGCCGGCGCGCGACACCCTCCTCTGGTACCGGCTCGCCTGCTTCCTGCCCGCGCGCCTGCCGGCGGACAGCGTGCCCGAAGGAACGAGCGATGCGGACGCCGCGGCGATTCGCGCCGACTATCGGCTGGTCCTCGACGGTCTCGGCGCCTGCGGACGCGAGCGCGGATCGAGCTAAAAGGAAGCGAGCTCGACTCCGACGCCCGCGCAATCGGGATAGATGTCGGGCTTGCGGGTGGCGACGCGGAGCGCGGTGACTCCGCGGCGGGCGGCGACGAGGTCGTAAATCGCCCGCGCAAGCATCTCCTGGAGGTTGAAGCGCCGGCCCGCGACCAGGGCGCCGATCTCGGTGCGCAGGACATCATAATCCCAGGCATGAGCGACCTCGTCGACGGCGGCGAAGCTGGCCTCGTCGACCCATACTTCGACGGTGACGAGCAGGCGCTGGGCGGCTCCGACCTCGAAATCGTGGAAGCCGATATCGGCGGACAGGCAATAATCCTCGAGCACGATCTTGCGCGTCCTGGGCGCGAGACGATCGGGCACCAGCCCATCCAATTTCATCACGTCATTCCCCAAAAATCAGGCATCGTCCCGCTCCAGGAATTGCACGTCGCGCGGCAGGCCGAGGAAGCGCTGGCCGGCATCGATCATGATCGTCTGCCCGGTCAGGGTCGGCGTCGCAACGATGAAGCGGAGCGCGGCGACGACCTCAGCGACATCGACCCCGCGCCCGAGCGCGTTCAGCCGGTGAACGGCGTCGAAATTCTCGCGGGTCTGCGGTCCGGAGACCAAGGTGACCGACGGCGCGATCCCGCACACCCTGATGCCGCGCCCGGCCCAGGCGCGGGCGAGCAATTCGGTCAGTCCGGCCAGCCCGATCTTCGAGACGGTGTAGGAGAAGAAATCGGGATTGGGCGAAGCGAGCTTGGCGTCGAGCAGGTTGACGATCAGCCCGCCCGCGTCGCCGGCCCGCCGGGCGAAAGCCTGGGACAGCAAGGCGGGCGCGCGCAAATTGGTGTCGAGATGGGCGTCCCAGCCAGCGACGTCGAAATCGTCGGCGCCGTCATGGACGAAGCGCGAGGCATTGTTGACCAGCAGCCGCGCCGGCGGCAGCCCGTCGAGCGCCGCGACGATCGTCCCGGCGGCCGACGGATCGGCGAGATCGGCAGCGACGATGCGGGCATTGCCCAATTCGCCGGCGAGCCGCTCGGCTTCGTCCACCGAGCGCCCGCAATGGATGAGCAGATGCCAGCCATCCTCGGCCAGGGCGCGGCAGATCTCCCGGCCGATGCGCCGCGCCCCGCCGGTGACGATCGCCGTCCGCTCTCCTTCGAATTCGAGCGCCATGCGGCTGCGATAGGGATGGGCGGCGAAGGCGGCAAGGCTTGCGGGGTGCCATCCCGGTCGCCTAACCCGGTCCAATGCCCGCGCCGACGCCTCCGCCGGACCTTGCCGGCCTCTCGCTCGCCGAGATCGCGCGGCACGCCGAGGCCAGGACGTTGCCGCCGGTCGAGAGCTGGAATCCGACCCTTTGCGGCGACAGCGCGATGCGCATCGCCCGCGACGGCACCTGGTACCATGAAGGAAGCCCGATCGGCCGGCCGGCCATGGTCCGGCTCTTCTCGACGATCCTCCGGCGCGAGCCGGACGATTCCCATGTGCTGGTGACTCCGGCCGAGAAGCTCGCCATCCAGGTCGACGACGCGCCGTTCGTCGCGGTCGAGATGAAGAGCGAGGGCGAAGGCCGCGCCCGCATTCTCGCCTTCCGCCTCAACACCGGCGATCTGATCGTCGCCGGCCCGGCCAACGCGCTTCGCTTCGCCGGCGGCGCGGACGGCCCCCGTCCCTACCTCCACGTCCGCGCCGGCCTGGAGGCATTGGTCGCGCGCAGCGTCTATTATGAATTGGCCGAGCTGGCGCTGGCCGAAGCCGCTGCGCCGCCGGGCCTGTGGAGCGGCGGCGCCTTCTTCGCGTTGGAGCCGGGCGCATGAGCCTCGCCGAGACATTGCGCGCGGCGCTCGAGCGGGGCCGAAGCCGTACCCCGACCCTCCTTCCCGGGGACGCGCTCGACGAAGGCGGCATTCCGACGCCGGCGGCGGTGCTGGTGCCGGTGGTCGACCGGCGCGAGCCGACCGTGATCCTCACCCAGCGGCCGAAGAGCCTTCGCCGCCATCCCGGCCAGATCAGCTTCCCCGGCGGCCGGATCGAGCCTGGCGACGACGGCCCGATCGCCGCGGCGCTTCGCGAGGCGGAGGAGGAGATCGGCCTTCCGCCCGGCCGGGTCGAGGTGATCGGCACCGCCGATCGTTACCGCACCATCACCGGCTTCGAGGTGATTCCGGTCGTCGGCGTGCTGCCGCCGGGCCTTCCGCTCGCCCCGCATCCGGGCGAGGTTGCGGACATGTTCGAGGCGCCGCTCCATTTCCTGCTCGATCCCGCCCGCCAGGTCGAGCGGACCGTCGAATGGCAGGGCCGCCTGCGCACTTATTACGAGATCGAATGGCAGGGACGGCGGATCTGGGGCGCGACCGCGGCGATGATCGTCAACCTCTCGCGGCGGCTGGAGCTGGCATGAAGCTGCCCGACGCGCCCTGGCAGACGGCCGAAGCGATGCCGAAGCTGCTCGCAGCGCTCGACGCGGCGGCGGGCGCGACCCGCTTCGTCGGCGGCTGCATCCGCGATACCCTGCTCGGGCTTCCGGTCAGCGACGTCGACCTCGCCACCCGCCTCGTCCCCGAGGAGGTGATCCGGCGCATCCGCAAGGCGGGGTTGAAGCCGATCCCGACCGGTCTCGCCCACGGCACGGTCAGCGCGCTGATCGGCACGCGGTCGACGGTGGAGATCACCACCTTGCGGCGCGACGTCGCCACAGACGGCCGCCGCGCGACCATCGCCTACACCGACGATTGGCGCGAGGATGCGGCGCGGCGCGACTTCACGATCAACGCCTTGTCGGCGGACCCGGCGAGCCTCGACATATGCGATTATTTCGGCGGGCTCGACGATCTCGCCGTCCACCGCGTCCGCTTCATCGGCGATCCGCTCGTCCGAATCGCCGAGGACCATCTCCGCATCCTTCGCTTCTTCCGCTTCCACGCCCGCTTCGGCCGAGGCGAGCCGGATGCGGAGGGCGTCGCCGCCTGCGCCGCGCGCGCCAACGATCTGATGGCGCTGTCGCGCGAGCGGATCGCCGACGAATTGCTGAAATTGCTCGGTCTCCCCGATCCGGCGCCGACCGTCGCACTGATGCTGGAGCGCGGCATTTTCGCGCCGGTCCTGCCCGAGATCGGCAGGGACGGAATCGCCCGCCTCGCCCGCCTGCCGGCACGGGAGGATGCGGCCGGAATCGCCGCCGATCCGCTGCGGCGCTTCGGCGCCCTGCTGCCGACGGACCCCGAGGCCGCCGCCGCGATCGGCGCCCGGCTGAGGGTCTCCAACGCCGCCCGGCAAAGGCTCGTCTGCATCGCCGAGCGCGACGAGGCGGCGGTTGCCCCGGCCGCACTCGCCTATCGCGTCGGCCTCGCCTGCGCGATCGACCGCTTCCTGCTTGGCGAGACGAAAATCGACGAAGCCGCCGCGTCGGTGCGCCGGCTCGACGGCTGGCACAAGCCGAAGCTGCCGATCGGCGGCGGCCGGCTGATCGCGCGCGGCCTCGAAGCGGGGCCGGCGGTCGCCCGGACCATGCAGGCGATCGAACGCGACTGGATCGAAGCCGGCTTTCCCGGCGGCGCGGATTTCGACGCGATCGTCGAGACGCGCCTCGTTCAGGCGTTGCGCGAAAGCCAGTAATCGAGCGCCGCCGCCGGCTCGAGCGGGCGGGCGAAATGGAAGCCCTGGCCGTGCGAGCAGCCAAGCTCGCGAAGGGCCGGCACCAGCTCGGGAGTATCGATCCCCTCCGCGGTCGTATCCATGCCGAGCGCCCGGGCGAGCGAGACGATCGCGCGGACGATCGCCACCGAATCGGCGTCGGCGAGCATTCCGCGAACGAAGCTCTGGTCGATCTTCAGAACGTCGATCGGCAGGCGCTGGAGGTAAGCGAGCGAGGTGTAGCCGGTGCCGAAATCGTCCATCGCCACCTTGACGTTCAATTTCTGCAGCGCGGCGAGCACCTCGGCGGCGCGCTTCGGATCCTGGACGATCGCGCTTTCGGTCAGCTCGAGCGTCAGCCGCTCGCCGGCCATGCCGAACCGTTCCAGCAACTCGCACACGGAATCGGCAACATCGTCGCGCGCGAGCTGGATCGCCGAAAGATTGACGCTGACCGAGACGGGCAGCGCATGCCCGGCCTTGGCGTCCCATTCGCTCAACGTCTGCAGCGCGCGTTCGAGCGCCCAGCGGCCGAGCGGGACGATCAGGCCCGATTCCTCGGCGACGCCGATGAACTCGGTCGGCGCGATCGGTCCGCGCGTCCGGTGATTCCAGCGGGCGAGCGCCTCGAAACCGGGTATGTCGCCGCTCGTCAGATCGACGATCGGCTGCATGGCGAGCTTGAGCCCGCCGGCCTCGACCGCGCGCCTGAGCTCGGTCTCGATGCTGAAGCGGCGGCGCGCGGCGCGCGCCTGGTTGGGCTCGTAAATCTGGATGGCGCCGCTGCTCTTCGCCCGCTTGAGCGCGAACTGGGCGTTGCGAAGCACCTCCTCGGACAATTCCTCGCCGCCGCTGAGCAAGGCGCAGCCGACGGCGCAATCGACGCGGATCTCCAGCTCCGAAAGGCGGAAGGGCTCCGACAAAGCCGAGCGGATCCGCTCGGCCGCCTGCATCGCATCCTCGATCCCGCGGTCGAGGCGCAGCAGGATCGCGAATTCGTCGCCGCCGGTCCGCGCCAGCAGATCGTTCGCGCGCAGGGTTGAGACCAGGCGGCGGGCGAAGGTGATCAGCAATTCGTCGCCTGCAAGCGCGCCGACGCACTCGTTGACGCGGCTGAAGCGGATGATGTCGACGACCAGAACCGCATGGCCGCCGGGCTGGAAGGCGGGATCCTCGAGCGCCGACTCGACCTGCTCGTTGAAGGCGGTGCGGTTGGGGAGGCCGGTGAGGGTATCGCGAACCATCTCGGCGCGAAGGCTCTTCTCGGTCTCGACCTCGGCGGTCTTGTCGAGGAGGGTGATGAAGATGCGGCGGCCGAAGACCGGCAGCGCCGGCAATCGCACCATCCGCACCGCGAAGCTCCGTCCGCCGGCGGGAAGGCCGTCGGACGCCTCGAACTGGCAGGCCATCTCCTCGCCGAGCAGGAAGGCGCGGACGCGCGGCACGATCCCGCTTGCCGCGAGAAACCCCTTCTCCGCATCGAACGTGCCGGGGCCGCCAAGCGCGCGAAAGCTTTCATTGGTGAGGTCGACGAGCGGCTCGCCATCCTCGCCGAGGCGGATCACCGCCGCCGCCACCGGCAGGGCATCGAGAAAGTCCTGGCGGGCGCGGTTGAACTCGCGTTCCTGGGGGGTCAGGCTCCGCCGCCGGCCCGCGGCCAATGCCACGGGCGCGTCGTCCAGCGCGTCTCCGCGCAAGGGCGCCGATGCCATGTCCATGACGGCAGCTTAGGGCCGGCGGGTTAATTTCCGGTGGAAAAGGCTTGGATCAGAAACGGTTGTCGCGGGGAAATCCGACCGGCGGCATCCGACCGGCGGCGCCGCGCGCGGTCCGCCACGAATTGAGGTCGGTCTCGGTGCGGCGCCGGCCGCTCTCGCCGCCCATCTCCCAGCTCAGGCCCTCGGCAAAGCGGAATGGGGCCGCGTCGGAGAGGCCGCCGTCGCGATAGCGCTGGAGCTGGACGCCCTGGCCGCGGCCCATCTCCGGAAGCTCGGCGAGCGGATAGACGACCATCTTCCGATTCTCGCCGATCACCGCGACATAATCGTCCTCCGCGCCGATCGGCCGCACCACCTTGAGGCTCGCCCCGGGGCGCAAATTCACCACCTGCTTGCCTTTGCGGGTCTCGGCGATCACCGTCTCGGTCGCGGTGACGAAGCCGCGGCCGTCGGAGCTTGCCAGCAGCAGTTTCTCGGCGGCGGCGGCACGAAGCAGGGCAACGACATTGCCCTCGCCTTCGATGTCGACCGTCAGCTTCACCGGCTCGCCGAAGCCGCGTCCGCCGGGAAGCCGGTCGGCGGCAAGCGTGTAGAAGCGTCCGTCCGACGAGGCGAGCAGCAATTTGTCGGTGGTGTGCGCGTGGAGAAGCGGAAAGCCGATCTCGTCGCCTTCCTTGAACTTCAGCGCCTCCGCGTTCGTGGCCTCGACATGGCCCTTCATCGCGCGGATCCAGCCGCGCCTGGAGAGGATCACCGTGATCGGTTCGCGCTCGATCATCGCCTCGAGCGGTATTTCGCGCGTCGGCGCCGCCTCCTCGATGAGCGTCCGGCGCCGGCCGAGCCCGGTCTCCGGCCCGTAGCGCTCGCGAAGCGCGGCCAGATCCTTCTTGAGCCTCGTGCGCTGGCGCGCGGTGGATTCGACCAATTTCGCCAGCTCCTCGCGCTCGGCAATGAGCTTGTCGCGCTCGCGCCTGATCTCGATCTCCTCGAGCTTGCGAAGCGCGCGCAGCCGCATGTTGAGGATCGCCTCGGCCTGGCGGTCGGTGAGGGCGAATTCGGCGATCATCACCGCCTTGGGGTCGTCCTCCTCGCGGATGATCCGGATGATCCGGTCGAGGTTCAGATAGGCGACGAGATAGCCTTCGAGCAGCTCCAGCCGGTCGTCGATCTTCGCGATCCGGTGCTGGGCGCGGCGGACGAGGACGGTGAATTGGTGGGCGATCCAGCCCGACAGCACTTCTTTCAGCCCCATCACCTTGGGCGTGCGGGTCTCGTCGAGCACGTTCATGTTGAGCGACACCCGCACCTCGAGATCGGTGAGGCGGAACAGGCTCTCCATCAAGGTCCGCGGGTCGACGGTGCGGCTACGCGGCTCGAGCACGATGCGGATCTCGGCGTCGGATTCGTCGCGTATGTCGGCGAGAATCGGCAGCTTCCTGTCGGCGATGAGCGCCGCGATCTGCTCGATCAGCTTCGACTTGGGCACCTGGAACGGAATCTCGGTGACCACGGCCACCCAGGTGCCGCGGCCCTGGTCCTCGGTCGTCCAGCGCGCCCGGACGCGGAAGGCGCCGCGCCCGGTCTCGTAGGCGGCGGCGATCGCCTGCTCGGAATCGACGAGGATACCGCCGGTCGGAAAATCGGGCCCGCGGACGAACTGCATCAGCTCGGCCGTCGTCGCCTTCTCGCGGTCGACAAGGTGGATCGCCGCGTCGAGAATCTCGGCAACATTGTGCGGCGGGATCGATGTCGCCATGCCGACCGCGATCCCGCTGGCGCCGTTGGCGAGCAGGTTCGGGAACAGGCCGGGGAAGATTTCCGGCTCTTCCTCCTCACCATTGTAGGTCGGACGGAAATCGACCGTGCCTTCGTCGAGCCCGGCCATCAATTCGATCGCGGCCGCGGTCAGCCGGGCCTCGGTGTAACGGTAAGCGGCCGCGTTATCGCCGTCGATATTGCCGAAATTGCCCTGCCCGTCGACGAGCGGATAGCGAAGCGAGAAATCCTGGGCGAGCCGGACCATCGCGTCATAGACCGACTGGTCGCCATGGGGATGATATTTGCCGATCGTGTCGCCGACGACGCGCGCGCATTTCTTGTAACCGGCGGCCGGATCGAGCCGCAACAGCCGCATCGCCCAGAGCAGCCGCCGGTGCACCGGCTTCAGCCCGTCGCGCAGGTCCGGCAGCGAGCGGGCGGTGATCGTCGAGAGGGCATAGACGAGATAGCGCTGGGAAAGCGCCTCATCGAAAGGCGTGTCCTGGATCGGATCGATGTCGTTCAAGCTGTCGGCCATGGCCTTGCGATAGCAGCCCGATTCCGGCGATGCGAGGGGCTCTTCGTCCGGAAATCCTTCTCAGCGCGCGCCGAGCGGCGGAGGCGTCACGACGCCGCGCGCGATCGCGGCCGCGACGGAGGCGGCAGGCAAGGTGAAGACGTCCGATCGCGAGCGCGTCAGATAATAGCCAGGATGGCTGAGCCCGAGGCAGATGTCCCGATGATCGCGCGTCAAATCATAGGCCGCGCCGCGCAGGAAGAGATAGCCCGTATAGATGAAGCGCCCTGTCCGCGGATCCCGCGGAGGATGGCGGTTCGGCGCTGACGAAACTTCATGGACTCCGCGCGGCAATCGTTTCGTCGTGGCCGGCGGGAAGATCGAACGATCGCCATAATAGGGTCCGGCCACCCGCAGGCGAGATCCGTCGCCGAAGGGACAAAAATCGCCCCATAGGTACAGACCCGAGCCGGTGCCGCCGCTCGCCGTTTCGACGTCCTGGTCCGAGGTGAAGACGATCCGCAACAAAGGCGACGGGGATTCGAGATCCCATCTGGGATCGATGTCGAGCAGCCTGCTTGCAGCGACGATATCCACCCGGTCGATCCGGTAGACGCCGAGCGGCGGCCCGCAATCGCTGAGGAAGGGGAGCAGCGCGAGAACGGCGAGTGTCGAGCAGCGACCAATGGACATCCGATTCCCCCCGGCTTGTCCTTTCTCTACCATAGGAGTAGAGAATATAACAGAACAGAATCAACCAAAGGAGAGGAAGGATGCGCAAGACTCTTGGCTTGGCCGGATTGGTTCTCCTCGCGGCCTGCGGCCGGGCCGATCAGAATATGCGGCAAGCAGCGGACGCGTCCGCCAACGGCGGTGCCCCAGGCGTCGGGCCGACGGCCGCGCCGGGCGTCGCCTTCAACTATCGCTACGCTTTCCGCCTCCCCGCCGAGCGCATCGGTGCCGTGCAGGAGGAGCATGCTCAGGCCTGCGAGAAGCTTGGCCTCGCCCATTGCCGGATCACCGGCATGACTTTCCATCGCGGCAGCGACGAGGACGTGCAGGCAGAGCTCGACTTCAGGCTCGATCCAACGCTCGCCCGCGCCTTCGGCAAGCAGGGGATCGAGGCGGTCACCCATGCCGACGGCCTGCTCGCCGAAGCCGAGATCAAGGGCGAGGACCAGAATGGTGCGATCGCCGCCGCCGGCCGCGACGCGGCGCAGCAGGGCGACACCTTGAAGAAGATCGAGACCCAGCTCGCCCGCCCCGGCCTCGGCGCCGGCGAGCGGACCCAGCTCCAGGCGCAGGCGCAGCAGGCGCGCGAGGCGCTCCAGGCCAGCGAGGCGACCAAGGCGGAGAGAGAGGCGTCGCTCGCGACGACGCCGATGACCTTCTCCTACCAGGCCGGCGATATGGCGCCGGGCTTCCGCCGCTCGCTCAGCGAAGGGCTCGGCAACGTGATCGGCGCGCTCGAATGGATGCTGTTCGCGCTGATCACGCTGGCGCCGTGGGCATTGCTTGCATTGCTGCTATGGGGTCTGATCCGTCGTTTCGGGCCGAAGAAAGCCAGTCAGGAGGCGTGAAGATCGTGGCGGGCGCGTTGCCCGCCTCCTTCGCCACCTCGCGCAGCAACCAGTCCCGGAAGGCGCGGATCTTCGCCCGGTTGCGCTTGTGCTCGGGATAGAGGAGCCAATGCGCCCGCCCGTCGCTGGCGATCAGTGGAAAAGGCTGGACGAGCCGCCCGGAGGCGAGATCGGCGCGCCAGAACAAGGGCGTCATCAAGGCGATGCCGTGACCGGCATGGACCGCCTGCGCCTCGGCCACCTGCGAATCGAGCCGGATGCCGCCGGCGCGCTCAGCCGGCACCGCAAGGCCGGCCTCGCCGAGCCAGACCTTCCACCAATCGTCCTCGGGGCTCAGCCGCGGCACGCGCAGCAGATCCTCGGGCGTCTCGATGCCGTGCCGGTCGCGATATTCGGGCGTGCAGACCGGGGTGAAGTGGAGGCGGAAGAGGAAATGGTGGCGAAGCCCCGGCCACGGCCCGTGACCGATGCGGATGGCGAGATCGGCATCGTCGCGGGCGAAATCGATCAGGGCATTGTCGGTCGAAACCCGCACCGCAAGCTCGGGCCGCTCGAGCTGGAAGCTGCCGAGCCGCGGCGCCAACCAGGTCGAGGCGACGGTCTGGGCGGTGTTGATCGACAGCACGGCCTCGTCGTCGTCGACCAGCCCGGAGAAGGCCTCGGCAATGCCGTCGAGCGCTGCCGAGACCGGCGTCGCCACCCGCCGTCCGGCATCGGTCAGGACGACCCGCCGCTTCGAGCGGTGGAAGAGCGGCATTCCGAGCCGCTCCTCGAGCAATCGCACCTGATAGCTGACCGCCGCCTGGGTCATTCCGAGCTCGGCGGCGGCGAGGGTGAAATTCTCGTGCCGGGCGGCCGCTTCGAACACCCTGACGGCGGCGAGAGGAGGCAGGCGACGCATGCGTAATAGATAAGCCAGGCTTATCACCTCATGCAAGCGTTTCGTTGGACGAAAGTGCCTCTTCCCTCCTATTTCCATGCCTGCGGACGGGCCGCGAACGGCCGTCTCGATCAAAGGAGTGATAAAATGCGCGATGCTTTGGAGGCCCGTGACTGGGCCGAGCACGGCCATGCCTTGTCTGAAGCCCTGGCCGGCCTCTTCGCCGCCACCGGACACGCCTTCCGGCGGCTCACCGCCATCCAGTTCGACGCGCCTTGGCAGCGCCGAAGCCGCTGACGCACATCATAGGGAGAAATGAAATGACCAGGACCGACTTCAAGTTCGCCGCCCTCGCCGCGGCCATGGCGCTCGCGGTGACCGGCGCCACCATCGTCGCGACCAGCCCGGTTTCCGCCGCGGAGCTCGTCGTCAACGGCAATGCGCCGACGGCGCGTGTGTCCTATGCCGATCTCGACCTCGGCAGCCCGGCCGGCGTCGCGAAGCTCGAGCGGCGGGTCGCGGCCGCCGCCGACCGGCTCTGCATCGGAATCGGCGAGGAGGTTCTGGCGGCGCGGCTCGACGGGTTCCGGTGCCGCAACGCCGCGATCGCCGCGGCCGAACCGCAGGTCCGCCGCGCGGTCGAGCGGACCGCCCAGGCTTCGGCGGGCAGGGCCATCACCCTGACGCTGGGGCGCTGAGCTCCCGCCATGGCCCAGGCTCCAGCCGGCAGAGCTTTACCCTGACGCCGGACCAATGAAGCCTGGGCCCGTCGGGCGGGCGCCGCGGGATGAAGTCCCCTCCGCGCGGCGCCCGCCCGACATTTCGCACATTTGCCCTCCGTCGGCGGCGCGTCTAATCCGCGCGGATGGACGCGCCCGCCGCCCCCGACGGCCTGATGACCTGGCCGGACCTGCTCGGCCGGCCGCGGCCCGAGGCCGATTCCACCCTTCGCTACGGCCGCAAGGTCAACCAGCTCATCGACCTCTGGCTGCCGATCGCCCCGTCGCTGCGACCGGTCGTGCTGATGATCCATGGCGGCTGCTGGCAGAGCGACGTCGCCGACCGGCGGATCATGAACTGGATCGCCGCCGACCTGCGCCGTCGCGGAATCGCCGTCTGGAACGTCGAATATCGCGGCGTCGACCGGCCTGGCGGCGGCTATCCAGGCACCTTCCGCGACGCCGCCGCCGCCGCAGACGCGCTCCGCGCCCATGCGCCGCGCCACGGCCTCGACACGCGCCGGATCGTCGCCATCGGCCACAGCGCCGGCGGCCATCTCGCGCTCTGGCTCGCCGGCCGGCACCGGCTTCCCGCCGCAAGCCCGCTCAGGAGCCGTGACCCGCTGCCGATCCATTTCGCGATCAGCCTCGGCGGCCTTCCCGATCTCGAGGAAGCGGCGCGGCCGCCCGGCAGCGGCTGCGGCACCGAGGTGATCGAGAAGCTCGCCGGCGGCCGCTTCGCCGACACGTCGGTGCCGCGCCTCGCACCGCTCGGAATGCCGCAATTGCTGATCAACGGCCGCGAGGACCGGATCATCCCGGCCGCCTATGCGACCGATTATGCGGCGCGGATGCGCGCGGCGGGCGACAAGGTCGAGGTGCGGATGGTCGACCGCACGGGCCATGTCGAGCTGATCGTTCCGGAAAGCGCCGCCTGGGCCGCGGCCGCCGCCGCGATCGAGCAGGCGTTCGGCCGGTGAGCCCGACGCCGGACGAAGCGCGCGCGCGCGACGCGGCCGATCCCCTGCGCGCCTGCCGCGACCGCTTCGTGCTGCCCGAGGGGCTCGTCTATCTCGACGGCAATTCGCTCGGCGCCCTGCCCAGGGCCGCGATCGGGCACCAGCAAAGGGTGGTCGAGGAGGAATGGGGCGCGCAGCTGATCCGGAGCTGGAACAGCCGCGGCTGGATCGAGGCGCCGCAGCGGATCGGTGCGAAGATCGCGCGGATGATCGGCGCGAAGCCGCACGAGGTGATCGTCGCCGACAGCGTCTCGGTGAACCTGTTCAAATTGATCGTCGCCGCAGCCGAGCTCTCGCCCGGGCGCCGCACCCTGCTTTCGGAGAGCGGCAACTTCCATACCGACCTCCACATCGCGAGCGGCGCGGCCGAGCTCGCCGGGCTCGCGCTGAAGATCGTGGAGCGCGAGGCGATCGGGGAGGCGATTGGCGCGGACACCAACCTGCTCCTCCTCACCCATGTCCATTACAAGACGGGCGCGCGCTACGATATGGCGGCGCTGACGGCACAGGCGAAGGCGGCGGGGGCCCTGACCCTCTGGGATCTCAGCCACAGCGCCGGCGCGGTGCCGCTCGATCTCGCCGGCGCCGGCGCCGAGCTTGCGGTCGGCTGCGGCTATAAATATCTGAACGGCGGCCCCGGCGCGCCGGCTTTCCTCTACATCGCCGAGCCTCTCCAGGAGCGGCTGGTCTCGCCCCTGCGCGGCTGGATGGGCCATGCCGCCCCCTTCGCCTTCACCGACGATTATGTCCCCGCCCCCGGCATCGCCCGCTTTCTCGCCGGAACGCCGCCGATCCTAAGCCTGGCGGCGCTGGAGAGCGGCGTCGCCACGTTCGACGGCATCGACATGGAGGACGTCTGGGCGAAATCCATCGCGCTGTTCGATTCCTTCATCGCCCTGGTCGAGGACCGCTGCGCCGGCCATGGCCTCGATTGCATCTCGCCGCGCGCGCCCGGAGAGCGCGGCAGCCACATCTCCTTCCGCCATCCCCACGCCTTCGCGCTCTGCCAGGCCCTGATCGCCGAGAATGTGATCGGCGATTTCCGCGCGCCCGACGTGATCCGCTTCGGCCTCACGCCGCTCTATCTCGGCTTCGAGGACCTGTGGCGGGCCGTCGAGACCCTGCGCGATATGCTCGAGACCGGCCGCTGGCGCGACCCGCGCTTCGCGGTGCGGAGCAAGGTCACCTGACCGGCGAATAGGCTTGCCTATCGATGTTTGAAAACGGAGGATATTTCTCCGGAAACGGGTGAGTCCGCACCGGCCGCTTGGGAGATGGCCATGAAGACCAGAATGATGATTGCCGCCATTTCGGCAACTTTTTTCCTGGCCGGCATTGAAGCTGCGGCGAATCCCCACGTGCCGCTGGTCCCGCGGGAGAAATTGTTCGGCAATCCGAGCCGCATCCACGGCACGCTCTCGCCCGACGGCAAATGGCTTGGATGGATCGCGCCGCGCGACGGAGTGCTCAACATCTGGGTCGCGCCCGCGAACGACATGAAGGCGGCGCGCGCGCTGACCGACGAGCGGGCACGCCCGATCCCTTTCTATTTCTGGTCTCCCGACAGCCGGCAAGTGCTCTACGTCAACGATCATGGCGGCGACGAGAATTTCCACCTCTACGCCGTGGACGCCGCCTCGGGGACGCAGCGGTCGCTGACGCCGTTCGACAAGACATTGGTCGAGATCATCGGCATCTCGGATCGCGTCAAGGACCACATGCTGATCGGCCTCAACAACCGCGATCCGAAGTGGCACGACGTCTACAGCCTCGACTTCGCGAGCGGCAGGCTGACTCCGGTGCTGATAAACCAGGGCGGCTATTCGGGGTTCGTGGCGGATGACGGCCTCAACCTGCGGATCGCAACCCGAACCGGACCGGAAGGCGGTACCGATTACTTCCGCGTCTTGGGCGGCAAGGTGGAGGCTCAGCCCTTCGAGCAGGTCGGTCTCGAAGACAGCCAGACGACCATGCCGATCAGCTTCACCGCTGACGGCAAAACGCTCTACTGGATCGACAGCCGCGGACGCGACACCGCCGCCCTCATCGCCCAGGATCTCGCCACCGGCCGCAAGACGATCGTCGGCGAGGATAGCAAGGCCGATGTCGACGGAGCCATAGCCAATCCGCGGACCGGCCGGATCGAGGCCTATACGGTCAATTATCTTAAGCACGAATGGGTGCCGGTCGACCCGGCGGTCGCGGCCGATTTCGCCTTTCTCAAGGCGAATCTGCCGGGGCAGTTCGGATTCCTCTCCCGCACCGATGCCGAGGACAAGTGGATCCTCGGCGTCGACCCGGTCACCGGGCCAGTCTCGGCCTGGCTGTACGACCGCAAGGCCAGGACGCTGACGCAGCTCTACATCGCCAGTCCGGAGCTCAGCGGCGCGCCGCTCGCACCGATGCGGCCGGTCGAGATCCGCACGCGCGACGGCCTGACGATGGTGTCCTACCTGACGCTGCCTCCAGGGACACCGACCGACGCGCACGGCCGACCGGTCCGGCCGCTGCCGATGGTGCTCCGCCCCCATGGCGGCCCGTGGGCGCGCGATTATTACGGCTATAATGGTTGGGCCCAATGGCTCGCCAATCGCGGCTATGCGGTGCTCCAGCCGAACTTCCGCGGCTCGACCGGCTACGGCAAGAAATTCCTCACGGCCGGCTACCTCCAATGGGGCGGCAAGATGCAGGACGACCTCATCGACGCGGTTGACTGGGCGATCGCGAACGGGGTCACCGCCCGCGGCAAGGTGGCGATCATGGGCATTTCCTATGGTGGCTACGCGACGCTGGCGGGGCTCGCCTTCACGCCCGACGAATTCGCCTGCGGAGTCGACGTGGTCGGACCGTCCGACCTCAATGCGTTTCAAAAGGCGATCCCCGCCTATTGGGAAAGCGACCGTGCGCTCATTCACAAGAGGATGGGCGATCCGACGACTCCGCAAGGCCGGGAAATGCTAAGGGAGCGCTCACCCCTGTTCAGCGCGAACCGCATCTCCAAGCCGCTCCTGATCGGCGAGGGAGCGAACGATCCGCGCGTCAACATCAATCAGTCGCAACAGATCGTCGACGCGCTCAAGGCGAGGAACGTGCCGGTGACCTACATCGTCTTTCCGGACGAGGGCCACGGCTTCGCGCGGCCGCAGAATATTATCGCCTTCAATGCAGTGGCGGAAAATTTCCTTGCCCGCTGCCTCGGCGGCCGCGCGGAGCCGATCGGCGCGTCCCTGAAGGCGTCGACCGCCAAGGTCGTTTACGGAGCCGAGTTCGTGCCCGGCCTCAAGGAAGCGGCGGGACAATAGGGCCGGCGGCCGCCAGGCCCGGCGCGTCTAAGCGGCCAAAGCCAAGGCCCAGGCCGGCCCGTCCCCATCATCGGCATCATTGGCGTTCGGCGCGAGCGGCCGCGGCCGCAGCGTCCTCCGCGAGCGGGCGCGAGGACGATTCGAGCGGCGCAGGGCGTCGACCAGCAGCGCACGCCACACGATCCTGCTGCGCGCGACGGCGGCCAGCGCCGCGGCGGCGAGCAAGGTGTCGGCATAGATCGAGACGTCCCAGGCGAAGCCGAGGATGAGGTCGGCCGGCCCGAGCATGACCAGCAGGTCCGAGGCGCCAAAGACCAGGCCGACCAGGATCATGACGAAGATGGCATGGCGGCGGTCCATCGCGGCCAGCCGGGCGAGCGGCCATTCGATCAGCGCGCGATGGAGCGAGCGTGCCAGCGGCGTCTCGGGAAAGAGCTTCGTGATCAGGGTCGCGACGATCAGCAATCCCGTCAGCATCGCTTCCTCCCCCGCTATCGGCCGTCGAGCAGATCCGACCTCGATTGCCGCCGGCTCCTGATATAGAGGCCCCAGCAGGCGATCGTAAGAACGAACCAGGCGACAAGGGCGATCAGCGCATTGGGGACCGCGACCGGGATCGTCCCCGGCAGCAGCAGGTAGAGCGCGATCCCCAGCAGCGGCAGCAAGGTCAGCGCGCCGGCAAGGCCCTGCGCCACCTCGCGGACCAGGACCATGCGCCGGATTCGCTCGAGCTCGGCCCGGACTTCGGCCGGGGTGCGCGCCGGGCCGTCCAGCCCGGCAAGAGCCTCGATCGCCCGTTCGCCGCGGCCCGCCGCCAGCGCGAGATCCGGCCGGGCCGCGAACCAGGCCTCGACCAGGGCGCGCGTATCCTCGCTCGCCTCCCCGTCGAAATAGAGCGGCAGCAGGTCGCGGACCACGGATTCGGTCACGATCGTCTCGGGGAATGTGCTCGGTTCAGCCACGGCTGTTCCTTTCCATGGGGGAGAAAGCGGGCCCGCATTCCGGGTCCGGATCGGGCAGGATCGCGCGCATCAGCTTCAGCCGCGCGCGATGGACCCTGACCCTGGCGTTGGCGACCGAGAGGCCGAGGATCCGGGCGATCTCCGCATATTGCATATGGTCGGCCGCGCGCATGAGGAGGGCGGCGCGGTCGTCCTCGGGCAAAGCGCGCATCGCGGCGAGCACCGCCGCCAGGTCGGAACGGCCCTCGGCATGGCGTTCGGCGGAGACCGCCTCGTCCGCCCAGTCCATGGGCAGCGCGACATGGGCGACCGCCCGTTTCGCCGCGCGGCGATGGAGGTTGCGGGCGATGGTGAACAGATAGGCCTTGACCGAGTCGGGCCGGATCGGCGCGGCCGCGGTCCAGGCGCGTGTGAACGTCTCGGCGACGATGTCGTCGGCCGAAGAAGGGTCGGCGCCGAGGCACGAAACGAACCGGCGCAGAGCCGGCGCGTGACGCTCGTAGAGCGCATGAAAGTCCCCGGCCGCGATCGTCATAGAAAGCTGATAGGCTCGCGGGAGCGGAAAGTTACAATGGCGCGATCGTTTTCGCACCGTTCCCGCTCCGATGGTTCGAAACCGGTCGGGCTTTTCTTCTTAGATGATATGTTATATGATTACTCAAACGGGAGGAACGCCGATGCGCCGGTTGCCGCTGATCGCCTGCCTGCTCTTCACCGCCGCCTGTGGCCGCCACGACCGGGGGGCGCAGGGCCTGCGAATGTTCGAGGTGGAGCAGCCGGCGGCCCCGATCCAGTTGCGCGAGCCGCCGCCCCCGGACAAGCCGGAGGACCCGGACGCCCAGGACGCGGATGCGGCGCTTCCGCAGATCGCCTACACCTATACGATCGGCTATCGCGCCGCCGCCGGCGCCATAGCCGGCCTGCAGCGCCGCCAGATCGGCCTTTGCGACCGGCTCGGCCCGGCGCGCTGCCGGATCGTCTCGATGAGCGGCGACGCCGGCGAGGACGCCGCGCCGCGCGGCGCATTGAGCCTGCTGGTCGAGGCGCGGATCGCCCGGGCCTTCCAGGACCGGCTCGATTCGCTCGCCGCCGGCTCGGGCGGCAGCGTCTCCAGCCGCGGCATCGAGGCGGAGGATCTTTCCAGGCAGCTGGTCGACACCGCGGCCAAGGTCCGAGGCAAGGAGGCGCTCGCGGACCGGCTGGTGCAATTGCTGCGCAGCCGCGGCGGCCGGGTCGGCGAACTGGTCGAGGCGGAGAAAGCCTATGCCCAGACCGAGGAGGAATTGGACGCCGCCCGCGCCTGGCTCGCCGAGATGCGCGGCCGGGTGGCGATGTCGAAGATCGACATCGCCTATGACGGGATCGTGCCGGTGACGCACAGCGCCTGGATGCCGGTGCGCGAGGCCTTCGCCGATGCCGGCGAGGTGGTGAGCGCGAGCGTCGCCAAATTGATCCGGCTCCTCCTCTCGATCCTTCCCTGGCTGCTGTTCCTCGCCTTGGCGGTTTTCGCGCTCCGCCGGCTCGGCTGGCGGCCGAGGCTGCCCCGCCCGCGGCGGCGAGCCGCCGCGGCCTGAGCGCGCGCGGGCGCGCTCCGATTGCGCCTCCCTTGCACTTCCACTATAGGCTCGGCCCCCGCCCCGCCCGCGCTTCGCACTCGCGACGCCGCGTCCGGGGCGCGCCTGTTTTGAGCCCGGAGCCTCGCCCATGTCCCGCCGCCGCCAGATTTACGAAGGCAAGGCCAAGATCCTCTACGAAGGCCCCGAGCCGGGCACGCTCATCCAATATTTCAAGGACGACGCGACCGCGTTCAACGCCCAGAAGCGCGGCACCATCTCCGGCAAGGGGGTGCTCAACAACCGCATCTCCGAATATCTGTTCACCCTGCTCGGCCAGGTCGGGGTGCCGACCCATTTCATCCGCCGGCTGAACATGCGCGAGCAGTTGATCCGCCAGGTCGAGATCATCCCGATCGAGGTGGTGGTGCGCAACGTCGCCGCCGGCACCCTCTCCAAGCGCCTCGGAATCGAGGAGGGAACGCCGCTCCCCCGCGCGATCATCGAATATTATTACAAGGACGACGCGCTCGGCGATCCGATGATCGCCGACGAGCATATCGCCTGCTTCGGCTGGGCGAGCCAGGAGGAGATGAACGACATCGCCGACATGGCGGTCAGGGTGAACGATTTCCTCTGCGGCCTGTTCGCGGCGATCCAGATCCGCCTCATCGACTTCAAGCTCGAATTCGGCAGGCTGTGGGAGAATGACTATGCCCGGGTCATCCTCGCCGACGAGATCAGCCCCGACGTTCGCGAAGAAGCTCCGGGAATCGGGAACCTGCTCGAAGACTTCAACTTCAGCCAGCCGCCCAGGGCGCCACTGCTGCTGCCCGTGCACCCCGAAGTCGGACCCGCCTCGGAACCGGTGCCCACTTCGTCGGCCGCGAAAAGCGCCTCGGCAGCAGACCGTCTGCAGCTGACTGCCTCC
>DASUHH010000008.1:0-9696 GCA_036273615.1 Allosphingosinicella sp.
CGAATCGCGAGCCCCTTTTCATAATGCCGCCGCGCCGCGCCTAGATTGCCCGCCGCCACCTCGGTATCGCCGAGCCTGTCGTGGCTCACCGACAGGTCGCGCTGCCATTCGGTGTTGCCCCGCTCCAGCGCTGCCAGCTTCTCGATGGTCGCGAACCCCTCTTCATAATGCCGCCGCGCCGCACCCAGATTGCCCGCCGCCATCTCGACATCACCGAGCTTGTTGTGGCTCACCGACAGATCGCGCTGCCTTTCGGTGTTGCCCGGCTCCAGCGCCGCCAGCTTCTCGTCAATTGCCAACGCCGCTTCATACTCTGCACGCGCTTCAGGTAACTCACCCTCTATCAGAAGAATGTCGCCGAACTCATTGTGCAGGACCATACGGTCGCGCTCGGATTCCACATGCTGCAATGCGATCAAGAAACAATTCCGAACCTCGGCCAGCCTGCTCCCATAATGGAGCCGCAGGCGGCCGAGCTCGATCCAGGACCAGGCGTCGGTCGGATCGAGCTCCACGGCGGTCTCGTAAGCGGCGAGGGCCTTCGAGGGCGTGAACGGTGCATAGAGGCGCGCCGCCTGGCGTGCCCTTTCGGCGTTGCGTCGCTGCTCGGCGCCGACCTCGGCCATGAGCCTGTCGCCCGCGTCGATCGGATTTCCCGCGACGGCGGCGACCGCGATCGCGCGATCGGCCGCATTGTCGGATTGGGCCAGGCGCAAGGCCGTTTCCGCATAGGCCTCGGCCTGCGCCGGCGTCGCCTGCGTCGTTTCGGAAACCGCGGTCCTGAGCATCTCGTAAAGCCGCCGGCATTGCTCGTCCGAAAGCGTTCCATGCTCGATCGCCGTTTCCATCCGTTCGGCGAGATCGCCGCTGACAAGGCGGTGCGTCAGCCGGTCGCGGTCCTCGGAGGCTTGTCCCTCCTGGTGGAGCTGCCCGGACAGATCGTTCATGTCTCTTCGCGCGGCGGCGCTATGGCCGGCCACTATATGCTCGACTTCGGGCGTCGATGCCGGCGCAGGCTGCAATATCTGCCAGAACGCAAAACCCATCGCCAAGCCGGCTACGATCGCGGACGCCGCGGCAAGCGGATCGTTGCCGCTCACGATCCAATGGCAAATTGTCGGAAAATCGTGATTGCCTACAGCCGGGAGCGACGAACGTGCCGAGGACAGGCTCGTCACGGCCGCCGCGCCGGCAGCGGCCAATCCTCCGATCACATATCGCAATCGCCCCATCCGCCCCTCCGGATCGTCGCAGGGTGACAGTTCGCTCCGAATAATGCAATCGCTGCTCGCCAGGCCGGCGCGGCGGCTGGCCTTCACGAAAAGACCGCGGCGACATCCTCGGCCGTGGGGGCGCACTCCAAGCGGGGCGGTGAGGTGCTCAGACTCAGTCCACCCCTCCACCGCGTTTCACGCGGTCCCCCTCCCCCCGGCCTGCGGCCGCGGGGAGGACATGGGGGTCAGGCCGCCTCGGCCTTGCGCGACGCCCGCTTGCGTTCGTGGGGGTCGAGGTGGCGTTTGCGGAGGCGGATGGCCCTCGGCGTCACTTCGACCAATTCGTCATCCTCGATATAAGCGATCGCCTGCTCCAGCGTCATCCGGCGCGGCGGGGTGAGGCGGATCGATTCGTCCTTGGGGCCGGAGGCGCGGAAGTTGGTGAGCTGCTTGGATTTCAGCGGATTGACCTCGAGGTCCTGGGGCTTGGCATTCTCGCCGATGATCATGCCCTCGTAGAGCTTCTCTCCGGGCGAGATGAACAGGGTGCCGCGCACCTCCAGCGCGTTCAGCGCATAGGCGACCGCCTCGCCCTGCTCCATCGAGATGAGGACGCCGTTCTGCCGGCCCTGGATCGGGCCCTTATACGGCCCGTAGCGCTCGAACAGCCGGTTCATGATGCCGGTGCCGCGCGTGTCCGACAGGAACTCGCCATGATAGCCGATCAGGCCGCGCGACGGCGCCGAGAAGGTCAGCCGCGTCTTGCCGCCGCCCGACGGGCGCATGTCGGTCATCTCGCCCTTGCGCTGCGCCATCTTCTCGACGACGGTTCCGGCATGCTCGTCGTCGACGTCGACGACCACCGTCTCATAGGGCTCCTCGCGCCCGTTCCTGCCCTCGCGGAACAGCACGCGCGGGCGGCTGATCGACAGCTCGAATCCCTCGCGCCGCATCGTCTCGATCAGCACGCCCAATTGGAGCTCGCCGCGGCCGGCCACCTCATAGGCATCCTTGTCGGCGCTCTCGGTGATGCGGATCGCGACATTGCCCTCCGCCTCGCGCTCCAGCCGGTCGCGGATGACGCGGCTCTGCACCTTGTCGCCGTCGCGGCCGGCATAGGGGCTGTCGTTGACCGCGAAGCTCATCGCCAAAGTCGGCGGGTCGATCGGCCGGGCGGCGATCGCGCGGGTCACGGCCGGTTCGGCAATGGTGTTGGAGACGGTGGCTTTGGTCAGCCCGGCAATGGCGATGATGTCGCCCGCCTCGGCGCGCTCGACCGGCACCCGTTCCAGGCCGCGAAAGGCGAAGACCTTGGTCGCGCGGCCTTCCTCGACGATCTTGCCGTCGACGTCGAGCGCCTTGATCGGCATGTTGACGTCGAGCCGGCCGCTCTCGATCCGGCCGGTGAGGATGCGGCCGAGGAACGGGTCGCGGTCGAGCAGGGTCGCGATCATCCGGAAGGAGCCTTCCGGATTGGCGTCGGGCTCGGGCACGTGGTTGACGATCGTCTCGAACAGAGGGGCGAGGTCGCCGGAGCGGACATCGTCGGAGAGCCCCGCATAGCCGGCGCGGCCGCTCGCATAGAGGGTCGGGAAATCGAGCTGATCGTCATTCGCGTCCAATGACAGGAACAATTCGAATATCTCGTCGAGAACCTCGGCCGGACGCGCATCGGGCCGGTCGATCTTGTTGACGACGACGATCGGGCGGAGGCCGAGCGCGAGCGCCTTGCCGGTCACGAACTTGGTCTGCGGCATCGGCCCCTCGGCCGCGTCGACGAGGAGGATGACGCCGTCGACCATGGAGAGGATGCGCTCCACCTCGGCGCCGAAATCGGCGTGGCCGGGCGTGTCGACGATGTTGATCCGCGTGCCGTGCCATTCGACCGACGTGCATTTGGCGAGGATGGTGATCCCGCGCTCCTTCTCCAGATCGTTCGAATCCAGCGCCCTCTCCTCCACGCGCTGGTTGTCGCGGAAGGTGCCGGACTGGCGGAACAGCTGGTCGACGAGCGTCGTCTTGCCGTGATCGACGTGGGCGATGATCGCCACGTTGCGGAGGCTCATTGCGGATACTCTTGCGGAAATGTCGCGGCGATATAGCGGCCGTGCTGCGCTGCAACAAGGGCAACTCCGCCATCCTTTCCCTTGGATGGGATGAGCCGCCACTAAGGTCTCGTCCGGGGGACGAGACCAGGCGAGTCATGGTTACGAAGCCTTGGCGACGAAGGAGCCAAAGCGGAGTTGGGTGAGGGTGACAGCGCGTGAGAATATTCTCTTACGGTGTCACCCTCACCAACTTCGCCTAAGCGGCGAAGCCGCCAAGGCTTCGTATCCTCTCCCCTCCAAGGGAGAGGATACTGGTGGCTCAATCCTTCCCGATCTCGCGCCAGCTCTTCTCGTTCACCTCGACGCCGAATTTCTTCGCCGCCGCCTTGATGCGCTTCCAGGCGGCGTCGCGCTCGTCGTCGTTGACGCCTTCGACCTGGTTGAAGCGGGCGATGGCCGCGCGGACGTGCTTCGCGTCCTCGATCGGCTCCTTGCGCTCCTTGGGAAAGGCATATTTCGAATCGCTCAATTCATCGCGGTCCTTCTGATCCAGTTCGCTCATGATCCTGCCTTCGCTTTCGGGCTCCCCCGCACGGGGAGCGAGCGCGCACGGCTGCGCTTGGTTCCGTTGCGCAAGCCTTTCGCGCACCCGGCAAGACCCCTCCGACGGCCGCTGGTGGAACGTTGCCGACCGGCGGCGACCGAGGCGGATGCGGGAGATCGCGAACCATTTGCGGCCTTCGAAATGGCCCGGCCCTCGGGGATCGGATCGTTCTCAACGCTTCACGGCGCGCCAGACGACCAATGCCCAGCCCGCGATCATCGCCAGCCCGCCCAGCGGCGTCACCGCGCCGAGCCAGCGCAAGTCGGTGAGCGCCATCGCGTAGAGGCTGAAGGAGAAGACGCAGGCGCCGGCGCCGAGCAGCCAGGCCGGGAGCTTCGGCCGGTCGAGCGGCGCCGCGCTGAGCGCGACCAGGGCGAGCCCGTGCCAGACCTGATATTGCACCCCGATCCGCCACCAGCCGAGCCGCTCGGCGTCGAGCACGTCCTTCAGCCCATGCGCGCCGAACGCACCGAGCATTACGCCCAGCCCCGCAAGCGCGGCGCCGGCGGCGAGGATGCGCCGCCGCACCGCCGCCGCGGCGGGCGGCTCAGCGGCCGTTGCTGGTCCGCCGGATGAAGGCGGCGGCATCGTCGTGCAGGCCCTTCAGCGACTGCTCGTTGGCATAGACCATGTGGCCCGACGGATAATAATGGAACTCGATATTGTTGAGCAGATTCTGCGGGATCGGCAGGTGATGCATCTCGTACCAGCCCTGGTAGAAGGGCGTCGCGAGATCGAAATAGCCGCCCGCCACCATCACCCTGAGATTGGGATTGTATTTCAGCGCCTGCGCCATGTCGGGCATGACGTTGGTCGCGCCCGGGAAGGCGATGTTCTGGCCGGGAAGCTGGTGCTTGAAGTCCCAATATTTGAAGACGTCGACCTCCGGCTTGAAGGTCGTCTCGCCGCCATAGCCGAGGCGATTGCGCGCATAATCGTTGAACGCCGAGACATAGGCCGAGCTGATCGCCGCCGATTGCGGATCGTAATCCGCCTCCTTGCTGAGCGGGTCCATGGTCGGGCCGGAGAAGCGGGTGTCGAGCCGGCCCGTCGTCAGCCCCGCCGGATCCTGGAGAGTCTTCTCGAACTCGCCGCCGCTGATCCTGAGGTTCGCCTTCAATATGTAATCGACCGGAAGGCCGGTATAGCCGGCGAGGCGCTGGGCGATCTGCTGGCGGCGCTGGGGATCGAGCTCGCTCCCCTGCTCCAGCGCCATCGCATAATCGGTGGTCGCGAACTGCTCGACCTCGTGCAGGAAGGCTTCGAGATTGTCGGGCCGCGGGCCGCCCAGCCGGTTATGGTACCAGGCGGTCGCGGCATAGGTGGGAAGCGCGGCGATATAGGCCTGGTCGATGCCCGGATTGTTCTCCGGACCGTCGGCGTCGATGTCGAAATTGAGGATCTGCGAGAGCAGCATCACGCCGTTGAAATCGACGTCGTCCTGGGTCTCGAGCTCGTTCACCACCACCGCCGAGCGCGGCGTGCCATAGCTCTCGCCGAACAGATATTTGGGCGAGTTCCAGCGGCCATATTTGGACAGGAAGCCAAGGATGAACTGGCTGAAGGCATAGGCATCCTCGTCGACGCCCCAGAAGGCCTTCTCCTTGTCCTTGCCGGCGATGCGGCTGAAGCCGGTGCCGGGCGCGTCGATGAAGACGAGGTCGCTCGCGTCCAGGAGGCTGAACGCATTGTCGACGAGCGTGTAGGGCGCGGCCGGCGTATGCTCGTGGTCCGAAGTAACGATCCGGCGCGGGCCGAAGGCGCCCATGTGCAGCCAGACGGTCGAGGAGCCGGGGCCGCCATTGTAGAGGAAGGTGATCGGCCGGTCGGCCGACGGCGCGCCCTTCTTGAAATAGGCGACGTAGAACATCGAGGCTTCGGCCTGCGGGTTCTTGTCCTCCTCGCCGAGCGCGCCGGGCTTGCTCTGGTCGCCCGGCGGGTTGGCGGCGCGGGCGCGCCAGGCGGCATCGTCCCAGCCCTTGGGGTGGACGACCAAGGTGCCGGCAATGGCGCGATAGTCGATCCTCTGGCCCTCGACGGTGACGAAGCCGTCGCTCGACACGCTCTCCGGCTGGAAGATGACGCCGCGGTCCGGCGAGGCGGTGCGGGTGGCATCGGGCCGCTGATTCTCGACCGGGGTGGTTTCGGTACGGCGCGGCGATTCCTGCGCGGCGAGCGGCGCCGCCGACAATCCCAGAGCGGTGGCGAGCAAAAGGGCTTTCTTCATCGGCGCGACTCTCCCATCCGGATGTTTTGCGCCGCGTCTATGACCCGCCGGGGCGGAGGCCAAGGAGAAAGTCGCGCACATCCTCCCCGCTCGCGGGGAGGGGGACCAGCCGGAGGCTGGTGGAGGGGGGGCAGAGCCAGGTGCCGAGCATCCGTTTTCGTGCCGGTTCCGACCCCCCTCCACCGCCGTTCCGGCGGTCCCCCTCCCCGCGAGCGGGGAGGAATTTCAGCCGTCGATCCTTCCGTGGCCGAACAGCGACCAGCCGGTGCGCTCGACCAGCCGTTCCAGCGCCATCGCGCCGACCAGAGAGGTGCCGGCGGCGTTGAGGCCGGGCGACCAGACGCACAAAGCGCCGGTGCCGGGGATGATCGCGAGGATGGCGCCGCTGACCGCGCTCTTGCCCGGAAGGCCGACGCGGAAGGCGAAGTCGCCCGAATTGTCGTAATGGCCCGAGGTCAGCATCAGCGCGTTCACCCGCCGCGCGCGCGATGCGATCGTCGCCATCTTCCCGGTCACCGGATCGAGCCCGTCGAACGCGAAATAGAGGGCGGCGCGCGCGAGCTGGCGGCAGCTCATCGCGATCGAGCAGATCCGGTAATAAAGCGAGAGCACCTCGTCGGCCGGATTCTGGAGGTTGCCGAAGGCCGCGATGAAATAAGCAAGGCCGCGGTTGAAGACTCCGGCCTGCGATTCCGCCATTGCGAGCGTCTCGTCGATCGCGATCGTCTCGTCGCCCGACCGCCGGCGCAGGAAATCGAGCATTTCCTCGAGCGTCTCGTCGGCGCCGTCATCGTCCATCAACTGGTCGCAGACGACGATGGCGCCGGCGCTGGTCAGCGGATTGCGCGGCCTGCCCCGTTCCATCTCGAGCTGGAAGATGGTGTTGACCGGCGATCCCGACGGCTCGCGGCCGACATGGTTCCAGAGCGCCGACTTCTGGTGGTCGAGCGCGAGCGAGAGCGCGAAGACGTAGGAGATGCTCTGGATCGAGAAACCCTCTTCGGCATCGCCGGCGGCGAAGGCGGAGCCGTCCTCGAGCGCCAGCGCGATTCCGAGCTTCTCCGGATCGGCGCGGGCGAGCGCCGGTATATAGGCCGCGACATTCCCCTGCCCCCGATAAGCCGAGACGTCGGCGATTACGTCCTCGAGCAGAGCCTGATAATCCATTCTCTCCCCATCCTCGCCACGACCGTCCCGGAGGGGTAACGGCCAAGCGAGCGTTTTCGCTCCCGTACCGAATCATGTCGATGCAAACCCCCCTCGATTGGGAAGTCGCCAAGCAGCGCTACTTCGTCTTCAGGAGATAAACGCCGGGGCCCTGACGCCTGGGCGTCGTGAAGGCAGGCCGCCGCTCGCCGTCGGCCACCGCATCGACCAGGCGGTAGAAGAAGAGGTTGAACTTCGCCGCCGCGGCGAAGTCCATCGGCTGGGTCACGTCGTCGCCGGGGCTGTGATAGCGGGTGCGGTACCAGAGGCGGTAGCGGCGCTCGGCGTCGGTGCCGGGCACATAGCCGAAGATGAAGCCGGTCGCCGGTACGCCCGCCTTCAGGAACGGCCAATGGTCGGCGCGCTGGAGCAGGCCGCGCTCGGGCTCGGGGTCGGCCTGGATCCGGATTCCCATCGGCGCCGCCACCTGCCGCGCCGTCTGGCCCAGGCTCGTGTCGTTCACCGCCAGCATGGTGAGGATGTCGAGCGGGAAGAGCGGTCGGAGCTGGTCGAGGTTGATCATCGCCGCCACATTGGCGAGCGGCACAACCGGGTGGCGGACGAACCAGGTCGAGCCGAGCAGCCCCTTCTCCTCGCCGGTAAAGGCGATGAAGAGGATGGTGCGGCGATAGCCATGGCCGTGGCGCCGGTCGGCGAGCTGGGCCAGAAGCGCGACATAAGCGGCATCGTCGAGCGTTCCGTTGTAGAGGCGGTCGCCGTTCACCGGCTCGCCATGGCCGTAGCCGTCGAGATGGGCGCCGATCAGGACGATCTCGTTCCTGAGCTTCGGATCGGTGCCGGGCAGGAGGCCGATGACGTTGGGCGAGGAATAATGGGCCCGCGTCACGTGGAAGGTCGCGCGCAGCCGCGCCGGAACGTCGAAGGTCGGGAGGAGCTGGTCCTTGCCGCCGGCGCGAAGGATCGCGGCCGCGTCGTGGCCGGAGCCGCGGATGAGCGCGGCGAAGGCATCGGCATTGAGCCGCATCATCGGCAAGGCCGCGTCGCGCGGCGGCGCGTCGCCGGCGATGCGGACGCTGCGGGCATAAGCGACCGGCCAGCGCGGCGGCTCGACGGTGAAATAGGGATTGTCGACCGCGATCAGCCCCGCCGCGCCCTCGGCGGCCGCCGCCGCGCCCCGTTCGCCGGCGGTGCGGCGGGTGTTGAAGCAGATGACGACCTTGCCGCGAACATCGTGCATCTCGGCGCGCGAGCAGGTGCCGCGAAAGGCGAGCGGCGCGTCGAGCGACGGCGCCAGCGCGTCGGTCGGGCGGATGCTGATCTGGTGGAGGAAAGCGAGCGACCGGGTGCTTCCGTCGCCGCGCACGATCCGGAAGGATGTGCCGGCCTTGTCGACGCGCACCTCGCTGAAATTCGCGCGCTGGAACCAGGTGCCGTTGTCGCCCGCGGGCTTCAGCCCGGCGCGGGCGAAACGCTGCGCGACATAGCGGGCCGCCCGCTCGAATCCGGCCGAGCCGGTGTCGCGCCCCTCCATCGCGTCGCTGGAGAGGAAGGCCGTCGTCCGCCACCAGGCGGCGGTGTCCGAATCGAGCCCGCGCGGCGGCACCGCCGCCGAGCCGAGCAGCAGGGTGGCGGCGAGAAAGGGAAGGCGAAGACTCATGCTCCTCCCCCTAGCGCGGGAAGGCGCCGGCGTCCTCCCCGGATGCAATGCCGGCCTCCCCATCCGCATCCTCTTATGCTATGATTCGCCGGAGAAAAGGGAGCCTGTAACATGCTGTTCCTGCTCGCAACCCTGGCCGCGTCCGCCACGCCCACCGTCGTCCGCATCCCCGAGCCCGCCGCCCCGGCGCGCTGCGGCGCGCATGTCACTTATGCGAAGGACGGCGCCAAGACGCACGGCCTCCGCCGCCTCGGCGAGGAGCCGCCCGCGTCCGAATATCTCGCGGTCGACCGCTTCATCGGCGGCTGCCCCGCCCCGGCCGTGGTGCGGACGGGAATCGGGCGCTGACACGCGGCGGGGGCACGGCTTGATTCCGGCGGCATTCGATCGATCGAGCGATCTACGCACCGAATCATGCCCCGAATTCATGGAGGCCTTCAGGCGTCGGATCGATCCTTCCCCACAACCTCAAGCCCGGCTGCATCCAAGCCTTCAAGGATGTCCAAGGCAAGCTCATCGTCGCTCATTGGGCGGACACGGCTGACGAGCCCCGGCAGGGTCGAGGAGCGCAGGAGGCCCTCGATCACCGCGGCAGGATCAGGTTCATCGTCCATATCGCCTCCGATGCCCCGCCGCTCAGAGCACGAAGTCGGTTCCCGCGAGCTGGTGTGCGTCGGTGACGTGGACCATGATCTGCATGTCGGCGACGCCGTCTCCGTTGACGTCGGCCGAGACCGTCCAGTTGCCGCCGCCATTGTCGATCGCCTGCAGCTCGCCGG
>DASUHH010000009.1:0-22334 GCA_036273615.1 Allosphingosinicella sp.
TGTTCGTGCTTCACTGAGATTCCGGCCTTCGCCGGGATGACGGGAAAGCGCTAGTCATCCTCGTCCTCCCTGCCGACCAGGTTTAGTTCCCGCGCCTTGATCTGGTGGGTCATGCACCAGTGCATCAGCGCCTCCTCGCGGCCGTGGGTGATCCAGACCTCGCGCGGCTGCAGCTCGGCGATGGTCCGCGTCAGCTCGTCCCAATCGGCATGGTCGGAGATGATGAGCGGCAGCTCGACATTGCGCTGGCGGGCGCGCTGGCGGATCCGCATCCAGCCCGACGCCATTGCCGTGATCGGCTCGGGCAGGCGCCGCGACCAGCGGTCGTTGAGCGCGCCGGGCGGGGCGACGACGATCCGGCCGCGAAGCGCGTCCTTCGACGCGCCGGTCGCCGGCCGGACGTCGCCAAGATCGACGCCCTGCTCGCGATAGAGGTCGCAGAGCCGCTGCAGCGCGCCGTGGATGTAGATCGGCGCCTCATGGCCGCGGCAGCGCAGCTCCATCATCAGCCGTTGCGCCTTGCCGAGCGCATAGGCGCCGACGAGGACGCATCGCTCCGGATTTTCGTGGAGACGGCCGAGCAAACGGTCGATCTCGGAGCCGGTCTCGGGATGGCGGAAGACTGGGAGACCGAAGGTCGCCTCGGTGACGAAGATGTCGCAGGGCACCGGCTCGAACGGCGGGCAGGTGGGGTCGGGGCGGCGTTTGTAGTCGCCCGAGACGACGACCCGCTCGCCTCCATGCTCGAGCACGATCTGGGCGGAGCCGAGGACGTGGCCGGCTGGGACGAAGGTCACTTCGACGCCGCTCCGTCCTGAGCCTGTCGAAGGGCCCCGTCCTGAGCCTGTCGAAGGGCGCCGTCCTGAGCCTGTCGAAGGGACCCGTCCTGAGCCTGTCGAAGGGTCGAGCCGGATCGCCTCGCCATAGGCGACGGGCCGCGCGCCCTCCTGCGGGCCGTAGCGGCATTCCATGATCGCCAGCGTCTCCGGAGTCGCCCAGACCTCGCCATGGCCGCCGCGCGCATGGTCGCCATGGCCGTGGGTGACGAGCGCGCGCGGCTTCGGCGTCGACGGATCGACCCAGGCGTCGGCCGGCTTTATGTAGATGCCTTCGCGGAAAGGCTCGATCCAGGAACCGAGACGGGCCATCGGCACTATATGGGCGAGGCGCTTGGGGCCGCCAAGCGTGCATCAGGGCGAAACAGGCGGCGAGGAGGCGCGGCGCAGTCCGGAATGACGATGGAAAGTTTGCCGCCGGTCATTGCCGGCTGGTTCGCGGCCAAGGGATGGGCGCCGCGGCGCCATCAGCTCGAAATGCTCGACGCCGCGCGCGCCGGACGGAACGTCTTGCTGGTCGCGCCGACCGGGGCGGGCAAGACGCTGGCCGGCTTCCTGCCGACCATCGTCGATCTCATCGAGGCGCCGACGGAAGGTCTCCACAGTCTCTATATCTCGCCGCTCAAGGCGCTCGCGGTCGACGTCCAGCGCAATTTGCTGACGCCGATTGGCGAGATGGACCTGCCGATCCGGGTCGAGACCCGGACCGGCGACACGCCCGCCGACCGCAAGACGCGCCAGCGCGTTCGGCCGCCGCAGATCCTGCTGACCACGCCCGAATCCTTGAGCCTGCTGCTCAGCCATGAGGACAGTTCCTTGCTCTTCGCCGGGCTGAAGACGGTCGTGGTGGACGAGGTCCATGCTTTCGCCAGCGGCAAACGCGGCGACCTCCTCTCCTTGTCGCTGGCGCGGCTGCAGCGGCTCGCGCCTCAGATGCGGCGGGTCGCCCTCTCCGCGACCGTCGCCGATCCGGAAGCCTATCAAGGCTGGCTCGCGCCGCATGGCGATGCCGAATTGGTGGATCTCGTCGTCGGCGATCCCGGCGCCGATCCCCACGTCGGGATCATGCTGCCCGAGGACGAGCGAATCCCCTGGTCCGGCCATAGCGGCCGCTGGGCGGCGCAGAATGTGATCCGCGAGATCGAGCGGCACAGGATGACGCTCGTCTTCTGCAACACGCGAAGTCTGGCCGAATTGATCTTCCAGGATCTCTGGACGGTGAACGACAAGGGCCTTCCGATCGGAATCCATCACGGCTCGCTCTCGGTCGAGGCGCGGCGCAAGGTCGAGGGGGCGATGGCTGCGGGGCGGCTGCGGGGCCTCGTCTGCACCGCAAGCCTCGACCTCGGCGTCGACTGGGGCGATATCGACCTCGTCATCCAGATGGGCGCGCCCAAGGGCTCGTCGCGCCTGCTCCAGCGGATCGGCCGCGCCAACCACCGGCTCGACGAGCCGTCCGAGGCGATGATCGTCCCCGGCAACCGCTTCGAATATCTGGAGGCGCGCGCCGCGCTCGACGCGATCGAGCGGCACGAGCTCGACCCCGACATCTTCCGCCCCGGCGCGGTCGACGTCCTCGCCCAGCACATCATGGCCGCCGCCTGCGCCGCGCCGTTCCGCGAGGAGGAGATGCTCGACGAGGTTCGCTCCGCCGCGCCTTATGCCGGCCTCTCCGAAGAGCTGTTCCGCCAGGTGCTCGCTTATATCGAGAGCGGCGGCTATTCGCTGCGCGCCTATGACCGCTTCCGCCGCCTGACGCGCGAAGGCGGTGTCTGGCGCGTCTCGCACCCGCGCTTCATCCAGCAGCACCGGATGAACGCCGGAATCATCGTCGACGCGCCCCTGCTCGACGTCCGCTTCCGGCGCGGGCGCAAGCTCGGCACGGTCGAGGAGGGCTTCGGATCGACCCTGGCGCCGGGCGACACCTTCTTCTTCGCCGGCCTGGTGCTCGAGGTCGAGAAGATCGACGGCACCGACCTGTTCGTCCGGGCGACGACCAGATCGGCGCGGATCCCGACCTATATGGGCACGCGGATGGCGATGACCACCAACCTCGCCGAGCGCGTGCGCCGCTTCCTCTCGGACCGCGCGCAATGGCCGCGTTTCCCCGACGACGTTCGCGAATGGCTGGAGGTGCAGGCGTATCGGTCGATGCTGCCGCGCCCCGACCAGTTGCTGGTCGAGACCTTCCCGCACGAGCACCGTCATTACATGCTGGTCTACAGCTTCGAGGGCTGGAACGCGCACCAGTCGCTCGGAATGCTGATCACGCGGCGGATGGAGAGCGCGGGGCTGAAGCCTTTGGGCTTCGTCTCGAACGATTATGCGCTCGCCTGCTACGCGCTGGAGCCGATCGAGGACCCCGCATCCCTGCTTTCGCCCGACCTGCTCGAGGACGAGTTCGTCGAATGGGTCCAGGGATCGAACCTGTTGAAGCGCGCCTTTCGCGAGGTGGCGGTGATCGGCGGCCTCGTCGAGCGCCACCATCCGGGCAAGCGCAAGTCCGGGCGGCAGGTCACCTTCTCGACCGACCTCATCTACGACGTGCTCAGGCGCTACGAGCCCGAGCATCTCCTCCTCCGCGCCGCCTGGGAGGATGCGAAGGGCAAATTGACCGAGGTCGGCCGGCTCGCGCGCCTGCTCGACCGGGCGCAGGGGACGATGGTCCATATGAGGCTCGACCGCGTCTCGCCGATGGCGGTGCCGGTCCTCGTCATCGTCGGCCGCGAGGCGACCGCGACCGGCCTCGCCGACGATGCCATCCTGATCGAGGCTGAGAGCCTTGCGGAAATCGCGATGCGGGTCGACTGACCTCCGCCGTCGGAGGTCAGACCAGGAAACCGGTCCCGTGGAAGTCCGCCGGCGGCAGCGTGTTGATATGGATCACATAATCCTGGCCGGCCTGGTAGCCGGCCTCGCCATTCGCATCGACGATCAGGAAATGCTGGCCGGCGAGCGACCCCGAATCGGGCGTGAAGAAGAGGGCGTGGCCCGCCTCCAGCACATTGGCGCCGAGCGCGGCGGCAAGGTCGGTATCGAAGCTGTCCTGCGACAGCGTGCCCGTATTCACCGCCGCGTCGAGCCCGGTCACCGTCACCGGCAGGTCGATCACATCCTCGCCGAAGGTGAAGTCGGTGATCGTGTCGTAATGCGCGCCGGTCGATTCGGCGGGCGACAGATAGAAGAAGGTGTCCGCGCCGCCGCCGCCGGTCAAAATGTCCGCGCCGGCGCCGCCGGAGATCATGTCGGCGCCATGGCCGCCGATCAGATGATCGTCGCCGGCGCCGCCGAACAATTGGAAGCTTCCGTCGGTCTCGGCCGATCCGTCGAAATCGAGATGGTTGGCCGCGCCGAGCATGTCGGCGGAGACGGTGAGCCGGTGCCCGGCATCGACATTCCCGTCGACCGTCGTCAAATCGTAATCGGTGCCGCCCATGAGCTGGACGCGCTCGAACATGTCCCCGTAGCCGGCGAGCGACATCGCCCCCATGGCGCCGGCGAGGACGAGCGTGTCGTCGGGGCCACCGCCGATCGACATCTGGTTGAGGTCCCCGTCGGTGAGGATGGTCCGGTTGTCGGTGTCGATGAACAGGCCGCCGCCGATCCCCATGGCGGGATCGTCGGACATGAAGGCGATATGCTCGCCCGAGCTGGTGACGAAGCTCGCCGCGGCGACCGAGGGATCGGACTCGTTGTCGCCGAGCGGGCCGGCCGGGAAGATCGACAGGATGTGCGGCGGCGCCGGCTCCGGCGTCGAGGCGGCGTCGGCGGCGATTGCGGTCAAGGCCGCAATGCCCGTCTCCGCCGTTCCGGTCCCGCCGCCCGCCGAAGCGGCGTCCGCCGCTGGCGCCGGCGCGAACGGATCGGGCTGCTGCAGGAGCAGGGCGAAGGCGGCCTGGGTGCCGGCATCGCCGTCGGTCGCATTGAACGGCAACAACGCGCCCGCGAACAGGTCCGAAACCTGCTCCGCCCATTTTCCGAACCAGAATGACGACACGCCCGCTTCTCCCCCGAATCCGGCTTCCTCTGGCTAGCACAGCCAAGATCGGCGCGCCATCGTCCGGCGGCCGTCGCGCACGGTGCGGGCGAGCGCCGGCGCGGCGACCCCTTTTCCAGCTCCGAATCGATCGCTCCGCCGCGCCGCGCCGCGCGCCGCGGCACCGGTTCCGCACAGGATTGGGCAGGCTTCCCCTTCGCTCCCGGCGCCGCTAGTCTTGCCGCCGGCGGGGGCCGAGCGCGTGGAGCATTTTGCCGCCCAATGTCGTCGATTCCGCCCGACCCCTCCTTTTTGTCCCGCGACCTGTCCTTTCTCGCCGAGGGTGGCGGGATGGGCGAGCGGATCCGCCGCTTCGACTGGTCGCGCTCGCCGCTCGGCCCCCCGGACCAGTGGCCGCAAGCGCTGAAGACCGCCGTCGGAATCCTGCTCAGCTCCAAATTCCCGATGTTCATCGCCTGGGGTCCGGAGCTTCGCTTCCTCTACAACGACGCTTATGCCGAGGTGCTCGGCGGCAAGCATCCCGCAGCGCTCGGCCATGCCTTCGAGGACATATGGGCCGAGATCTGGAGCGACGTCGAGCCGCTCGCCCGCCGCGCGCTCGCCGGCGAAGCGACCTATCGCGACAATCTGCCGCTGACCATGACCCGCAAAGGCTATGCGGAGCAGACCTGGTTCACCTTCTCCTACAGCCCCTTGCGCGGCGACGACGGCCAGGTCGCCGGCATGTTCTGCGCCTGCGTCGAGACCACGGATACCGTGCTCGCCGAGCGGCGGCGGCTCGCCGAGGCCGAGCGGCTGCGGCGCCTGTTCCACAACGCGCCGGGCTTCATGGCCGTGCTTCGCGGCCCCGACCATGTCTTCGAGCTGACCAACGCCGCCTATCTGCAGCTGGTCGGCCATCGCGACCTGATCGGACGGCCGGTGCGCGAGGCCTTGCCCGAGCTTGAGGGCCAGGGCTTCTTCGAATTGCTCGACGAGGTCTATCGCAGCGGCGAGGCCTTTACCGGCCGCGCGATGGCGATCGGGCTGCAGCGCGCGCCTGGCGAGGCGGCCGAGGCGCGGCGGCTCGATTTCGTGTTCCAGCCGATCGTCGGCGCGGCCGGCCAGGTCGGCGGCATCTTCGTCCAGGGCTATGACGTCACCGAGCGCCACCTCGCCGAGGAAGCCTTGCGCGAGAGCGAGGAACGGTTCCGGCTGATCGCCAATTCGGCGCCGGTGCCGATGTGGGTGACCCGGCTCGACCGGAAGCGCGGCTTCGTCAACATCGCTTATGCCGAATTCCTCGGCATCCCCTACGAGGACGCGATCGACTTCGACTGGCGGATTCGCATCCATGAGGAGGATCGCGAGCGCATGCTGGCCGAATCCCTGGCCGGCGAAGCCGGCCTGGCCCTGTTCGCCCTGGAAGGCCGCTTCCAGCGCGGCGACGGCGAATGGCGCTGGCTGCGTTCGCTCTCGCAGCCGCGTTGGGGGCCGAACGGCGAGCATGTCGGCTTCATCGGAGTCGCCATCGACGTGACCGAATCGAAGCAGGCGGAAGCGGCGCTCCGCCAGATGAACGAATTGCTCGAGGGGCGGGTCGAGGAGCGGACCGCCGACCTCAGCGCGGCGCTCGACCGGCTGCAGGCCGAGGTCGGCGAGCGGCTGCGGGCCGAGGAGGCCTTGCGCCAGGCGCAGAAGATGGAGGCGGTGGGTCAGCTCACCGGCGGCATCGCCCACGATTTCAACAATCTGCTGACGCCGATCATGGGCGGGCTCGAACTGATCATGGCGAAGCTCGACGATCCGCGGCTGAGGCGGATCGCCGAGGCCGCGCTCGAATCGGCGCGCCGCGGCGCCAAGCTCACCGGCCAGTTGCTCGCTTTCTCGCGCATCCAGCGGATCAGCATGGCCCCGGTCGACGTCAACCGGGTGATCGAGAATATGCAGAGCCTGCTCCGCCACACGATCGGCCGGGCGATCCGGATCAGGACCCGGCTCGATCCGGAGGCGGGGCACGGCCTTTGCGACGCCAACCAGCTCGAAAATGCGGTCCTGAACCTGGCCATCAACGCCCGCGACGCGACGCCCGACGGCGGAACGCTCACCATCGCGACCGATCGGGTGACCTTGGATGCGGCGGCGGACCATGAAGCGGGCCTTTATGTGCGGATCGCGGTGCGCGACACCGGCCAGGGCATGAAGGCGGAGGTGCTCGCCCGCGCCGCCGAGCCCTTCTTCTCGACCAAGCCGCTCGGCAAGGGCACCGGCCTCGGTCTCGCCCAGGTCTACGGAATCGCCCAGCAATCGGGCGGGACCCTGCGCATCCGGAGCGAGGTCGGTCAGGGCACGACGGTGGAGATATTGCTCCCCGCCGCCTCGCCCGAAGCAACGGAGATCGAGGCGGCCCGTGGCGGCGCGGCATCCGTGCCGGCCGCCCCCCGGGCCCGGATCCTCGTCGTCGACGACGATTCGGATGTCCGCTCCTTCCTCGCCGAAGCGCTGCGCGACCTCGGCCATGACGTGCGCCCCGCCGAATCGGGCGAGGACGCCGTCGCCGAGCTCCGGTCGTGGCGCCCGGACCTCGCTTTGATCGATTATGCGATGCCCGGCATGAACGGCGCCGACACCGCCCGCGCCGCCCGCGAGATCGCCCCCGACCTGCCGATCGTCTTCGTCACCGGCTATGCCGAGAGCGAGCGGATCGAGGCGGTGCTCGGTCCCGCCGTGCCGGTGTTGCGCAAGCCGTTCACGGTCGAGCAGCTCGATGCCGTGCTGGCGCAGATTCTGCGGGAAAAGGCGATCTCCCCGACCTCTTGAAGGCCGCTCGGCTGCTCCTAGATTCGGTGCGTCGGAAGACCTGTTTGCGGTTTCCGGCCTGTGCGAACGAGGGGCTGCCGCGGGCTGCGGAGCCTCCCCATCCTGTTGCTCATCGGAGGACATTATGAGAAATTTCGACTTCACCCCCTATCGCCGGTCGACGATCGGCTTCGACCGCCTGTTCGAGTTCCTCGAAAATACGGGCCGCGACCAGGCGGACAATTATCCGCCCTACGACATCGAGAAGCTGAGCGACGACCGTTATCGGATCACGCTCGCGGTTGCCGGCTTCACCCCCGGCGACGTCGACATCACGGCGCGGCAGAATCTGCTGACGATCACTGGCCGCAAGGCGGAGAATCGCGCGCGCGACGGCAATTACGTCCATATGGGCATCGCCACCCGCGCCTTCGAGCGCCGCTTCGAGCTTGCCGATTTCGTGCGGGTCGAGAATGCCGAGATGCGCGACGGCCTGCTCGCCATCGAACTGGTCCGCGAGATCCCCGACGCGATGAAGCCGCGCAAGATCTCGATCAACGGCGCCGCCGGCCGCGCCGTAGAGAGCGAGGCGCAGCCCGAGGCTCGGACGCAGCGGGACGAGACGCGCGAAAACGCCTGATCAGGCTTCATGACAAGGATGCCGGCGCCCGCTGCGGCGCCGGCATTTTCTTTTGGATCGGCTTGAACGCACTTCCGGCACCTTTATAGCGGGGCAATGGTTCGCTTTTCGTTCTGTAGCCACGAATTGATGGCGCTGCCGCAGGGGGCCTTGTTCTGGCCTGCCAGGCGCGCCTTGCTGGTCGCCGACCTCCACCTCGAGAAAGCGAGCTGGTTCGCGCGGCTGGGGCAGATGCTTCCGCCCTACGATACGATCGCGACATTGGCCGACCTGACCGCCCTTGCCGTCACCACACAGGCGGAAGAGATCTGGTGCCTCGGCGACAGCTTCCACGACCGCTTCGGCTGCGACCGCCTACCGGCGCGGGCGCGCGAGATGCTGGCGGCTCTCACGGATTCGACCCGCTGGACCTGGATCACCGGCAACCACGATCCCGGCCTCGCGGACCATTGCGGCGGCACGATCGTCGAGGAAGCCGAGGTAGACGGCCTTATCCTCCGCCACGAAGCCGATCCTGCCGAAACACGGCCGGAATTGTCCGGCCACTTCCATCCCAAGCTCCGCATCACCCATCGCGGCCGCCTGGTCTCGCGCCGCTGCTTCGTCGCGACCGGCCGCAAGCTGATCCTGCCCGCCTTCGGCGCCCTCACCGGCGGCCTCGATGCCGCCCATCCCGAGATCGTCCGCGCCGTGGGCACGCCCGCCGAAGCCCTTGTGCCGGTGGCGGATCGGCTGCTGCGATTCCCGATCGCGGCCTGAACCCTCTCCGTCGCCCCGGACTTTGATCCGGGGTCCACCTTATATTCTCGACGGCCGCAAGATGGATGCCGGATCAAGTCCGGCATGACGAAGAGGCGGTCAGGCCCGCCAGAAAGTCGGGAACTGCCTCTTCAAATCCGCAAGCTTCGGCATGTCCCACATGCGGATATAGGGGTGGTCCGGATGCTTGCGCAGGAAGCCCTGGTGGTAATCCTCGGCCGGGTAGAAGGCGCCGCTCTCGATCTTCGTCACGACCGGGTGCGGAAAGGCATGGGCGGCATCGAGCTGGGCGATATAGGCCGTGGCCGCGCGCCGCTGCGCCGCATTTTGCGGGAAGATGGCGGAGCGGTAGCTGGTGCCCCGGTCCGGACCCTGGCGGTCGAGCTCGGTCGGATCGTGCTCGGCGAAGAAGATGCGCAGCAGCTGGCCGTAGCTGACCTGCCTTGGATCGTAGGTGATCTTCACCGATTCGGCGTGTCCGGTCGTCTCGCTGCTGACATCCTCATAGTCGGCGTCGCTGGCCTTGCCGCCGGCATAGCCCGAGACGGCGGAGCGAACGCCCTTCACATGCTCGAACACGCCCTCCATCCCCCAGAAGCAGCCGCCGGCGAACACGGCGGTCTGGAGGCCGGCGGCGGCGGGGACGTCGACCTTCGGCGATGGCGGCGGCGGCGCGGCGGCGGCCTGGCTGCAGGCGGCGGCGAGACCGAGGAGCGGGAGGAGGATGTGCGTCTTCATGCCGGGACGAACCTCAAGGCGATTCCATTCATGCAATAGCGCAAATGGGTGGGCGGCGGCCCGTCGTCGAAGACATGGCCGAGATGGCCGCCGCAGCTCCGGCAATGGACCTCGGTCCGCTCCATCACCAATTCATGGTCGGATTTGGTGCTGACCGCATTGGGCAGAGGCTTCCAGAAGCTCGGCCAGCCGGTGCCGCTGTCGAACTTGGTCGCCGAGGAATAGAGGGCGAGCCCGCAGCCCGCGCAATGGTAGATGCCCTTGCGATGCTCGTGGTCGAGCGGGCTCGATTCGGGCCGCTCGGTGACGGCGTGGCGAAGCGTCGCATATTGGGCGGGCGTCAGCCTCTTGCGCCATTCGGCGTCGCTCAGATTGACCCTGAAGGTCTCCGCCGCGGCGGGGGAAAAGCCGCCGCCCCACAAAGCGGCGAGCGCGCCCGCCGCGCCGAGTCCGCCGATTCCGATAAAAGCACGCCGATCGAGCGTCATGAATCACCTCATGCCAAACGCGCCGCGATGAGCCCCCTTACGGCATTGCCGATATAGAAAGGGTCGGAGAGATCTTCCACCCTCAGCTCGGCCTCGCGCGCCCGGCCCTCGTCGATCAGCCGCTCGCGCAGGATCCCGGGAAGGAGGCCGCGCTCCAGCGGCGGCGTCAGCAGCAGGCCGTCGCGTTCGACGAAGAGGGAGGTGAAGCTGCCCTCGGTCAGATAGAGACCGGGATCGCGGAACAGGATTTCGAACGTTCCGGCGGCGCGGCGTGCGTCGTCGTAGAAGGCGCGGTCGCTGGTCTTGTGGGCGAGACGGAAATCGTCGCCGCGGACCGGCACCGGCGCGACGGCGACGGGCACCGGCACCTCCGGAATCGCGGCCAGCGGGCGCGTCTCGATCGCGATCGCGCCGGTGCGCGAAAGGCGAAGCCGGAGCTTGCGGGGCCCTTTGAGACCGAAGGTCGCAGCCTGCAGCTCGTTCCGCGCATGATGACGGTCGAATCGGAAATCGAGCGCTTCGGCGCTGCGCTTCATCCGCGCGAGATGCCGCTCGAGATCGACCATGCCTTCGGATGGATCGAAGCGCATCGTCTCGATGAGGTCGAAAGGCCGGCCGGTCTCCACGAACTCTCCCTTCGCCAGGCATTCCCGCCATTCGTCGGCCGGCACGCTGTCGGCGACGATCCCCGAGCCGAGGCCGAGCCTGGCGACGTTCTCGCCGTCCCGAAGCACCAGCGTTCGGATCGCGACGTTGAACGCCGCTTCGCCATCCGGCGCAAGCCGGCCGATCGCGCCCGTATAAGGGCCGCGCGCCCCGCTTTCGAGGCCGGCGATGATCTCCATCGCCCTGATCTTGGGCGCGCCGGTGATCGAGCCGCAGGGGAAGAGCGCCTTCAGCACGTCGGCGGGGGCGAGGCCGTCGGCCAGCTCGGACGTCACGGTCGAGGTCATCTGGAGGATGGTCGGATAGGTTTCGACCGCGAACAGCGCGGGCACGGCGACGCTGCCCGGCTTCGAGACTCGGGCGAGGTCGTTGCGGAGCAGGTCGACGATCATCAGATTCTCGGCGCGCTGCTTCGGATCGTCGCGGAGCGATGCCGGATCGGCCGCGCGCGGGGCGGTGCCCTTCATCGGCCGCGCCGTCAGCCGGCCCTGCTCCAGGGTGAAGAAGAGCTCGGGCGAGAAAGAGAGGAGCCAGTGCGCGCCGGTCCAGGCGATGCCGCCCCAGCCGGCCAGCGCCCGCGCCCGCAGCGCCGCATAGAGCGCGAGAGGGGCACCTGCCGTCCGCACTTCGGCGGGGAAGGTGAGATTGGCCTGATAGGCATCGCCGGCGAGGATATGGGCGCGAACCTCCGCGACCTTCGCTTCATAATCCCGGCGCGAAACCAGCGGGCGCGGCCGCCCGGCCCAGGCCCCGGCGGGGTCGGGAAGCAGGTCGGAAGGCGCCACCTCCTCGCTCCGCTCGAACAGGCCGAACCAGAGCAAGGGCGGATCGGCCTCGGCCGGCGCGCGGCGGAGCGGCGCAAGCTTCGGCTCGATCGCCAGGCCGGCTTCGTAGGCGATGAAGCCGGCGGCGTGGAAGCGCGTGCCGCGCAGCGTTTCGAGGCAGGACGTTACCGCCTCGGGATCGCGAGTCTCGACGATGTCGACCGGCCCGGCGAACAGCCGCGCCTTCGCGCCCGGCGCGCGGGCGTCGTCGAGCAGCACGAACGGCGTTCCGGCTTGCCAGAAGGGCCGCCGGGGACCATCTCGCGCGTCAGGAGTCTGTGTCTTGGTCAGCAGCGTTTTCGACCTTTTCAAGATCGGCGTCGGGCCGTCCAGCTCGCATACGATGGGTCCGATGACGGCCGCCTGCCGCTTTGTCGAGACTCTGTCGGAGCAAGGGGTGCTGGAGCGGACCGCACGGGTCGAGGTCGACCTCTACGGATCGCTCGCGCTGACCGGCAAGGGCCATGCCACCGACCGGGCGATCCTGCTCGGCCTGTCGGGCGAGCGGCCGGACCGGATCGACCCCGATCTGGCCGAGAAGGTTGTGGCGGCGATCCGCGAGACGGGCCGGCTGCGTCTCGGCGGCCGGCACGACATCGGCTTCGACGAGGCGCGCGATCTTCATTTCCGCCAGCGCGAGCGGCTGCCCCATCATTCGAACGGAATGCGCTTCACTGGGTTCGACGCTGAAGGCGGGACGGTTGGCGGCGGCGTCTATTATTCGACCGGCGGCGGCGCCGTGGTCGACGAAGCCGCGATCTCCCGCAACGCGCCGCCCGACGGTGCCTGGGATATTCCCTATAATTTCCATTCGTCCGAGCAATTGCTCGCGATCGTCGACCGCGAGCGGCTCTCGATCGCCGACATCGCCCTTGCCAATGAGCGCGCCAATCTCGCGGACGAGGAGATCGACCGCCGCCTCGGTGCGATCGCCGGCGCCATGTCGGCCTGCATCGACCGCGGCATCGGCCAGGACGGGATCCTGCCCGGCGGCCTCAAGGTGAAACGGCGCGCCCCCGCGCTTCACAAGCTGCTGCTGGAGAAAGCCGAGCGAACCCTCTCCGATCCGCTGACCGTGATCGACTGGGTCAATCTCTGGGCGCTGGCGGTCAATGAGGAGAATGCCGCCGGCGGGCGAGTCGTCACCGCGCCGACCAACGGCGCCGCCGGGATCGTTCCGGCGATCCTTCGCTACTATCAGCGCTTCACCCCGCGCGCGTCGGAGGAGGGCGTGCGGACCTTCCTGCTCACCGCCGCCGCGATCGGCTCCCTGTTCAAGGAGAATGCCTCCATCTCCGGTGCCGAGGTCGGCTGCCAGGGCGAGGTCGGGGTCGCCTGCTCGATGGCGGCGGCGGGACTCACGGCAGCGCTCGGCGGGACCCCCCACCAGGTCGAGAATGCCGCCGAGATCGGCATGGAGCATAATCTCGGCCTCACCTGCGATCCGGTCGGCGGCCTCGTCCAGGTGCCGTGCATCGAGCGAAACGCGGTCGGTGCGATCAAGGCGATCGAGGCGAGCCGGCTGGCGCTGGTCGGCGACGGCTCGCATCGCGTCTCGCTCGACCAGGTGATCGAGACGATGCGCAGGACCGGCCTCGACATGAACGAGCGCTACAAGGAGACGGCGCAGGGCGGCCTCGCGGTCAACGTCGTCGAATGCTGATCCCGGCTTTTTTGCTCATCGCCGTGCTCGCTCTGCTCGGCTGGTTCGTGCGCAACGACGGGAAGGAATATGAACGCTTCAAGGCGCTGACCCGGACCGAGGACCGCCAGCGCGCCTTCCGGCGCTGGACGATCAAATCCTTTTTCCTCTTCTCGGGCGCCTCTTTTGCCGTCCTGCTCCTGATTGGACGGCTCGACACGCTCGTCCATTTCCCCGCCGAGTTCGTGGGCCTTTCGAGGATGCTGAGCGACGGGCCCGACGGCTTCGGTCTCGGCCTGGTGCTCGGCCTGGTTGGGGCGCTGTTCGTCGGAATCCCGATCGGCATGGCGTTCCGCTCCCGGTTGCTCCGCGGACGCCCGACCCCGCGCCCGCAGAAATTGCTGGGCGACATCGCGCCGCTGCTTCCGCGCAGCCGCGACGAGCGGAAATGGACGGCCCTGCTCGGCACCAATGCCGGGCTCGGCGAGGAGCTGTTCTTCCGGCTGATGCTGCCATTGCTGATCGTCGAGGTCGGCGGCGGCGCGATCCTCGCCTTCGTCGCGGCGGGGCTGATCTTCGGCCTCGTCCATTTCTACCAGGGCTGGGTCGGCATCGCCGCGACGACCGTGATCGGCTTCGTCTTCGCGGGACTCTATCTGGCGAGCGGCACCATCTGGGCGCCGGTGATCCTCCACGCGCTGATGAACCTCAATTCGCTGTGGCTGCAGCCCCTGCTGAGCGAACGCCGAACCCGCGCCGCGGCCTAAGGTCTTTCGCCGACCACCATCCTGACGATCAAATCGGCGGCCTCCTCGGCGCTCATCCTCGTCGTGTCGATGCGGATTTCCGGCGTCTCGGGTGCTTCGTACGGCGACCCGATGCCGGTGAAATTGGGGATCCGGCCCTCGCGCGCCTTGCGGTAGAGGCCCTTGGGATCGCGGCCCTCGGCCACGTCGAGCGGCGCGTCGACGAAGATCTCGACGAACTCGCCCTCGGGCAGCATCTCGCGGACCATGCGCCGCTCGGCGCGGAACGGGCTGATGAAGGCGGCGAGGACGATGAGCCCGGCATCGAGCATCAGCTTGGCCGTCTCGCCGACGCGGCGGACATTCTCGGCGCGGTCGGCATCGGTGAAGCCGAGGTCGCGGTTGAGGCCGAGCCGGACATTGTCGCCGTCGAGCAGGAAGGAGTGGCGGCCGCGCGCGTGCAGCTTCTTCTCGACGAGGTTGGCGATGGTCGACTTGCCGGCGCCCGAAAGGCCGGTGAACCAGAGCAGGCGCGGCTGCTGGCCCTTCAGCGCTGCCCGCGCCTCGCGGGTCACGTCCAATTCCTGGGCGTGGAGGTTCTGCGAGCGGCGAAGCGCATAATGGATGAGGCCGGCACCGACCGTGTCGTTGGTCAGCCGGTCGATCAGGATGAAGCCGCCGAGATCGCGATTCTCCTCATAAGGGGCGAAGACGAGCGGGCGATCGGTCCAGAGGTCGGCGACTCCGATCCCGTTCAAGGCGAGCGAGCGCGTCGCGACATGCTCGAAGCTGTCGACGTCCACCTCATATTTGGGCGGCTGGATCGTCGCCAGCGCATGCTGGGTGCCGAGCTTCAGCGCATATTGGCGGCCGGGGACCAGTTCCTCCTGCGCCATCCAGATCAAGGTCGCCTCGAACTGGTCGGCAATTTCGGGGAGCGGCTCGGCGGCGATGACGTCGCCGCGCGAGCAATCCACCTCGCGGTCGAAGGTGAGGGTGACCGACCGGCCGGCCGAAGCCGAATCGACATCGTCGAAGCCGATCAGGATTCGGTCGACCTTCGCCGGGGTTTCGGCCGGGACCACCCGCACCGGATCGCCGCGCCGTACCGTGCCGGCGGCGATCAGGCCGGAAAAGCCGCGAAAATCCTGGTCGGGCCGGCTCACCGACTGGACCGGCAGGCGGAAGGGCGCGGCGGCGTCCGCATTCTCCTCCGGCTCGGCCGTCTCAAGCAGCTCCAGCAGCGTAGGGCCGTCATACCAGGGCGTCCGCTCCGACCGCGTCGTCACATTGTCGCCGGCGAGTGCGGAGACCGGGATGGCGGCGAAGGTCTCGGCGACGTCGTGGAAATCGGCGACGAAGCCATCGAACGCGCCCTGGTCGTAGCCGATCAGGTCCATCTTGTTGACGACCAGGACGAGCTTGCGGACGCCGAGCAGCCGGCAGAGGAAGGCGTGACGGCGGGTCTGGGTCAACACGCCCTTGCGCGCGTCGAGCAGGACCAAAGCGAGGCCGGCGGTCGAGGCGCCGGTGACGAGGTTCCTCGTATATTGCTCGTGGCCGGGCGCGTCGGCGACGATGAACTTGCGCTTGTCGGTCGCGAAGAAGCGGTAGGCGACGTCGATCGTGATCCCCTGCTCGCGCTCGGCCTCGAGCCCGTCGACGAGGCGGGAGAGATCGCCCCCGACCGCGGCCAATTCGTCCTCATAGGCCGAGCCGGTCTCGTAGAGCAGGCGGCCGAGCAGGCTCGACTTGCCGTCGTCGACAGACCCGCAGGTGATGAAGCGGAGGAGGCTCTTTTCAGCCATCAATGCCCCCTCTCGTCATTCCCGCTTGCGCGGGAATGACGAAGAAGGAAACAGGACGCACTTCGTACCATCAGAAATAGCCCTCGCGCTTCTTACGCTCCATCGAGGCGGCGGAATCGCGGTCGATCAGGCGGCCCTGCCGTTCGGACATGCGGTCGCGGCGCATTTCCGCGATCAGGGCGGGGATGGTCGCCGCCTCGCTCTCGACCGCGCCCGAAAGAGGATAGCAGCCGAGCGTGCGGAAGCGGACCGACCTGTGCTCGATCGTCTCGCCCGGCCGCAGCTTCAGCCTCTCGTCGTCGACCATCAGGATCGTGCCGTCGCGCAGGATCGTCGGACGCGGGGCGGCGAAATAGAGGTCCGAAACGAGGATCCCTTCCGCCTCGACATAGGTCCAGACGTCGAGCTCGGTCCAGTTGGAGAGGGGGAAGATGCGGAAGCTCTCCCCCTTGGCCTTGCGCGCATTGTAGAGATGCCACAGCTCCGGCCGCTGGCGCTTGGGGTCCCAGCGATGGCCGGCCGAGCGGAAGGAGAAGATCCGCTCCTTCGCCCGCACCCTCTCCTCGTCGCGCCGCGCGCCGCCGAAGGCCGCGTCGAAACCGTGCCGGTCGAGCGCCTGCTTCAGTCCGTCCGTCTTCCACATCTGGGTGTGGAGCGACGAGCCATGATCGAACGGATTGATCCCGCGCGCCTCGGCCTCCGGGTTGCGATGGACGATCAGCTCCATGCCGGCCTCGGCCGCGGCGCGGTCGCGCAATTCGTACATCGCCCGGAACTTCCAGGTCGTGTCGACATGGAGCAGGGGAAAAGGCGGCGGCGCGGGGTGGAAGGCCTTGCGGGCGAGGTGGAGCAGGACCGAGCTGTCCTTGCCGGCCGAATAGAGCATGACCGGCCGCTCGGTCTCCGCCACCCCTTCGCGAAGGATGTGGATCGCCTCGGCTTCGAGCCGCTGGAGATGGGTGAGGGCCATGGCGGCTCTCTTAATGGCGCTCCCGCCGGTTGCAACTTCGCGGGCCTGGCGCCATGTCGCGGCCATGACCGAGCCGCCGCTTCGCGCCGCCATCATCCCGGTGACGCCGCTCCAGCAGAATTGCTGCCTGATCTGGTGCACGAAGACGATGAAGGGCGCCTTCACCGACCCGGGCGGCGATCTCGACCGGCTGAAGGCGGCGGCCGAGGCGCAGAAGGTGGAGGTCGAGAAGATCCTCCTCACCCACGGCCATATCGACCATTGCGGTTCGGCCAAGATTCTTGCGGATGAGCTCGGCGTGAAGATCGAGGGGCCGCATGAGGCGGACCGTTTCTGGATCGCCCGGCTGGAGGATGACGGCCGCAATTACGGCATCGCGGGCAAGCCGTTCGAATCGGACCGCTGGCTGGTCAATGGCGACCAGGTGAGTGTCGGCGCGCTGGTGCTCGACGTCTATCATTGCCCGGGCCACACGCCGGGCCATGTCGTCTTCCACCATCCGGACTCGAAGCTTGCGATCGTCGGCGACGTCCTCTTCCGCGGCTCGATCGGGCGGACCGACTTCCCGATGGGCAACCATCGGGATCTGATCGACGCGATCACCGGGCGGCTCTGGCCGCTCGGCGCGGAGACGACCTTCGTCCCCGGCCACGGCCCGGTCAGCACCTTCGGCGCCGAGCGCCGCTCCAACCCCTTCGTCGCCGATCAGGTGCTCGCGCGCGCCATATAGGTGATGTGCGGCACCGGCCGCACCCGCTCCGTCTGGTCCCGATAGACGATGACGATCGCATAGATTGCGAGCGCAAGCATGATCAGGGTGCTGCCGATCATCCCGATCATTCGCAATCTGTTGCCCCGCGGCCGGTCCATGCCGAGCGCGTGGAGGATGCGCGCGACGGCGAACAGAGCCGCCAGCACCCAGACCCAGATCGGCTCGCCCCGCGCAAGCTCGATCCCCGCGAGGAGGATGAGGAAGAAAGGCGCCCATTCGACGAAATTGGCCTGCGCCCGCATCCGCGCGATCAGCGGCTCGACCCCGCCGTCGCCAAGCGCGACCTTGTGGGCGACCCGCATTTGCCCGACCCGCCGGGCGAGCCAGATGTTGAGCAGGGTCAGGGCGGCCGCCATGGTCAGCGTCATCGGCAATATCATCGCGCTCTTTCCTTCCTTGGGCGTCTCGTTCTACGCCGCCCTCGGGCGCTTGCAACAGCGGCCGAAATCGCTATAGCGGCGCGGCTCGAAGAGAGCGGGCACACCGGCCGCCCTGGCCAGCGGCCGATCCGGCCGTTGACCATCGGCACCGCGCTCGCCACATCAAACACGCAACAGAAACAGGTGCCAAAATGGCGGTCCCCAAGAGAAAAACCACGCCCTCGCGGCGGAACATGCGCCGCAGCCATCACGCGCTGAAGCCGGTCAACTATCAGGAATGCCCGAATTGCGGCGAGCTTCACCTGCCGCACAATCTGTGCACCGCCTGCGGCCATTATAATGGGCGTGAAATCCGCCCGATCGAGGCGTAAGAGCAGGCCTCGCCAAGGCTTGGGAGAATTCAGGAGTGGGCAGCGGGCCACGGATCGCAATCGACGCGATGGGTGGCGACGTCGGGCCCGCGCTGATGATCGCCGGAGCCGCGCTCGCTTACCAAAGGCGCGACGACCTCTCCTTCCTCCTCTTCGGCGATGAAAAGGCGATCCGCGCCGAGCTCAGCGCGCACGACGTGCTGAGCGGCGTCTGCGAGATCGTCCATAGCGACGACGTCATCGCCGCCGAGGACCGCCCGAGCCAGGCGATCCGCCGCGCCAGGACGACCTCGATGGGCCAGGCCATCGCCGCCGTGAAGGAGGGCGCCGCCCATGCCATGGTCTCGGGCGGCAATACCGGTGCCCTGATGGCGATGTCGAAGCTGGCGCTTCGGACCATGCCCGGGATCGACCGGCCGGCGCTTGCCGCCCTGCTTCCGACGCTCGGCGAGAACGACCTCGTCATGCTCGATCTCGGCGCGAACACCGAATGCGATGCGCAGAATCTCGTCCAGTTCGCGGTGATGGGCGCGGCTTATGCCCGGGTCGTGCTCGACCTGAAGCGGCCGCGCGTGCAATTGCTCAACATCGGCACCGAGGAATTGAAGGGGACGGACGAATTGAGGGATGCCGCCGCCATCCTGCGCGAGGCGGACTATCTCGGAATGAGCTTCGACGGCTTCATCGAGAGCGACAAGATTTCGCGCGGCGACGTCGACGTCGTCGTGACCGACGGCTTTTCCGGCAATATCGCGCTGAAGTCGCTCGAGGGGACGGCGCGCTTCGTCACCGACCTGCTCCGCCGCGCTTTCTCAAGCTCGCTCCGTTCGAAGATCGGCTTCCTGATCTCGCGGCCGGCCACCGAATTGCTGCGCCACCATCTCGATCCGAACAATCATAATGGCGCGGTCTTCCTCGGCCTCAACGGCCTCATCGTGAAGAGCCATGGCAGCGCCACCGAAAAGGGCGTCGCCAATGCGATCCGAGTCGCGGCGCGGATGGTGCGCGAGGAGCTCACCCGCAAGATCATCCAGGATCTCGACAATATCTCGGCGCACCGGGACACGGTCGCCGCAAAATGACCCGCCGATCGATCATCCTCGGCACGGGCTCGGCCCTGCCGCCGCGCCGCGTCACCAATGCCGAGCTGGCCGAGCGGGTCGAGACCAGCCACGAATGGATCGTCGAGCGGACCGGGATCGAGGCGCGCCACATCGCCGCCGACGGCGAGACCACAGCGACCCTCGCCACCGAAGCGGCGGTGAAGGCGCTCGCCGCGGCGGGCGTGCCGGCTCAGAAGGTCGGCTTGATCGTCCTCGCGACGGCGACCCCGGACCAGACCTTCCCGGCATCGGCCACCCGCGTCCAGACCGCGCTCGGCATAGAGGATTGCATCGCGTTCGACGTCGCCGCCGTCTGCACGGGCTTCCTTTATGCCCTGTCGGTCGCCGACAACATGCTCAAGGGCGGGATGGCGGATTACGCCCTCGTCATCGGATCGGAGACGTTCAGCCGGATCCTCGACTGGGAGGACCGGGCGACCTGCGTCCTGTTCGGCGACGGCGCCGGCGCGATCCTCCTCCAGGCGCGGGATGTCGAGGGCGCCGGGGAACTGGACCAGGGCGTGCTCGCCACCCGCCTCCACGCCGACGGGCGGCACAACCACCTCCTCTATGTCGACGGCGGAGTCTCGACCACCGGCACGGTCGGCAAGCTCCGAATGAAGGGCCGGGAGGTGTTTCGCCACGCCGTCGTCAACCTCGCCGAGGTGTTGAACGAGGTGCTCGCCGCCGCCGGCCACGATGCCGGCGAGATCGACTGGGTCGTGCCGCACCAGGCGAACAAGAGAATCCTCGACGCGACCGCGAAGAAGCTCGGCCTCGATCCGAATCGGGTGATCGTCACCGTCGACCAGCATGCGAACACGTCCGCCGCCTCGGTTCCGCTCGCGCTCGACGTCGCGGTTCGCGACGGCCGCATCAAGCCGGGCGACCTCATCGTGCTCGAAGCGATGGGCGGCGGGTTCACCTGGGGCGCGGCGGTCGTCCGCTACTAAAACCGGTTCGGCTCAAAGCCTATTTGCCAGCGGAGCAAAGCTATACTATTGTTTTCTCTTACCTCGGGGGGAGGGAGCATCGAAATGGCCGACGCGGGTACGATCAGGCGCACCGACGCCGGGACTTTGACACGAGCGGATCTGGCAGACGTGGTTCACCGGGAAATCGGCCTGTCGCGGGCCGAATCCGCGGGGCTCGTCGAGCGCATCCTTCATCATATGTGCCACGCGCTCGCCGACGGGCAGAATGTGAAGATTTCCGGCTTCGGAAGCTTCATCCTGCGCGACAAGGGCGAGCGGGTCGGGCGCAATCCGAAGACCGGCGTCGAGGTGCCGATCGCGCCGCGGCGCGTGCTCACCTTCCGCGCCAGCCAGATCATGCGCGAGCGGATCGCCCGGAAAGGCTGACGCCTTCGGTGGCCGAGCCCTCCGCCAAGAGCGATCAGGCCTTCCGCACCATCGGCGAGCTCGCCGCCGATCTCGGCGTGCCGCAGCATATATTGCGCTATTGGGAGACGCGCTTTCCGCAATTGAAGCCGCTCCAGCGCGCCGGCAACCGGCGTTATTATCGCCCGGCCGACGTCCGGCTCGCCCATCGCATCCACAAGTTGCTGAACCAGGACGGCTATACGATTCGCGGCGTCCAGCAATTGCTCGCCGGCGGCGGCGGGGGTGGCGACGAGGCCCAGGCGGCGGAGCCCGCCGCGGCCGAGCGCCCGGCGGCGCAAGGGACGGCCTTCCCCCTGGAAGCGCTGCGTGCGATCCGCCGCAGCCTCGCCCAGGCGCTTGAGGAAAGCGCCCAATAGGCGCTTATCCATCGGACCCCTCCAGGGTCGGGGCCCTAATCTCCGTCTTCGGGGCCGAGCTCCGGATCGAGATCGCGGGGGCGGATGAAGCGGACGATCATCCCCTGCCCGGCATCGACGTCGCGCCAATGCGATGCCGGAAGCGCGATCTCGGCCAGGCTTCCGGTCGGATATTTGATCTCCACCTCGGCGCGCAGCGGACCGTCGCGGCCGGCGAGGAGCAAGGCCAGTTCCTCGATCCCCGAATTGTGGCCGACCAGAAGCAGGTGCGCGACCGAATCCGGAGTCTCGCGCACCAGGGCGAGCAAGGTCGCGACGGAGGCAAGATAGATTCGAGGGTCCTGCTCGGGCTCGAGCGGCCCGAAGGACGAGGCGACCTCTTCGATCGTCTCGACCACGCGCCGCGCGGGTGAGGCGACCACCCGGTCGAAGGCGAGGCCGAGGCTTCGCATCTCCCGCCCGACCGTTCGCGCGGCGCGGCGGCCGCGCGGGTTGAGCGGGCGGTCGAAGTCGCGTCTGACGGGGTCGTCCCAGCTCGACTTGGCGTGGCGCAGCAGCGTCAGACTCTTCATTCCGCCTCGGAAGCAGCGCTTGCGGGGCTCGCCTGATGCCCCAAAGTCGTGACGGAGGAAAGACGCGCGCGCGCGATCGCTTCGTCGAGCGGCAGCCGCCGGATCGGGACTCCGGGCGGGAAGGCGTCGAGCAGCCGCGATGGCGTCGCCGCCGAGAGCAGGACGAAGATGCCGCGGTCGCCTTCGCGGCGGATCAGCCGGCCGAAGGCCTGGGCGAGCCGCGCGCGCACCACCCGGTCGTCATGGGCCGTGCCGCCGCCCACCGTCCGCCGGGCGGCGTGGAGCACGGTCGGCCGCGGCCAGGGCACACCCTCCATGACGACGAGGCGGAGCGATTCGCCGGGCACGTCGACGCCGTCGCGAAGCGCGTCGGTGCCGAGCAGGGAGGCGCGCGGATCGTCGCGGAAGATGTCGATCAACGTGCCCGTGTCCATCGGATCGACATGCTGGGCGAAGAGCGGCAGGCCGGCGCGCGCGAGCCGGTC
>DASUHH010000010.1:0-40483 GCA_036273615.1 Allosphingosinicella sp.
GCTCCCCGGGCCGCTCTACGTCGTCAAGGCGCAGATCCATGCGGGCGGTCGCGGCAAGGGCCGGTTCAAGGAACTGGGCCCCGACGCCAAGGGCGGCGTGCGGCTTGCGAAAAGCCTCGACGAGGTCCGCGCCAATGCCGCCGAGATGCTCGGCAACACCCTCGTCACCGTCCAGACCGGGGCTGACGGCAAGCAGGTCAACCGCCTCTATGTCACCGACGGCGTCGACATCGCCAAGGAATATTATCTGGCTTTGCTCGTCGACCGCGGCTCGGGCCGGATCGCGATGGTCGCCTCGACCGAGGGCGGAATGGACATCGAGGCCGTCGCCCATGACACGCCCGAGCGGATCACGACCATCCTCATCGATCCGGCCCAGGGCTTCATGCCCCATCACGGCCGCGAATTGGCCTTCGCGCTGGAGCTGGAGGGCGATCTCAACAAGCAGGCGCAGGCGCTCGCGGAGCAGCTTTACGACGCCTTCCTCGGCCTCGATTGCGCGATGCTGGAGATCAACCCCCTGGTCGCGACCAAGGACGGAAAGCTGGTCGTGCTCGACGCCAAGATGAGCTTCGATTCCAACGCCGCCTTCCGCCATCCCGACCTCGAGCAGTTGCGCGACGTCACCGAGGAGGACCCGATGGAGGTCGAGGCCTCCAGGCACGACCTCGCCTACGTCAAGCTCGACGGCAATATCGGCTGCATGGTCAATGGCGCCGGCCTCGCCATGGCGACGATGGACATCATCAAGCTCAACGGCGCCGAGCCGGCCAATTTCCTCGACGTCGGCGGCGGCGCCTCGAAGGAGAAGGTGACGGCGGCGTTCAAGATCATCCTCTCCGACCCGGCGGTGAAAGGGATTCTCGTCAATATCTTCGGCGGCATCATGCGCTGCGACATCATCGCCGACGGCATCATCGCCGCGGCGCACGAGGTGGATCTGAAGGTACCGCTCGTCGTTCGGCTCGAAGGAACCAATGTCGAGGAGGGCAAAAGCATCCTCGCCGACAGCGGCCTCGCCATCGTTCCGGCCAACGATCTCGGCGACGCGGCACGGAAGATCGTCGCCGCCGTCAAGGACGCGGCTTGATGCACGTCGCCCCAGCGGAGGCTGGGGCCCCGGAGCGGGTTCCCACTGGGATGCCAGCCTTCGCTGGCATGACGGGATAGGAGAGAGGGTGAACGAATGAAGCTTCTCGTGCCCGTGAAGCGGGTGATCGATTTCAACGTGAAGCCGCGGGTGAAGGCGGACGGAACGGGCGTCGATCTCGCCAACGTCAAGATGAGCATGAACCCCTTCGACGAGATCGCTGTCGAGGAGGCGATCCGGCTCAGGGAGAAAGGCCAAGCCACCGAGATCGTCGCGGTCTCGATCGGCCCGGCCAAGGCGCAGGAGACGCTTCGCACCGCCCTCGCCATGGGCGCCGACCGGGCGATCCTCGTCCAGACCGACGATGCGGTCGAGCCGCTGGCCGTGGCGAAGATCCTCGCCGCCATCGCCAGGGAGGAGGAACCGGGGATGGTCATCCTCGGCAAGCAGGCGATCGACGACGATTCGAACCAGACCGGCCAGATGCTCGCGGCCCTGCTCGGCTGGGGCCAGGGCACTTTCGCGTCGAAGGTCGAGGTCGCGGGCGAGGAGGTCAAGGTCACGCGCGAGGTGGATGGCGGGCTCGAGACGGTGAAGCTCAAGCTGCCGGCGATCGTCACCACCGACCTCCGCCTCAACGAGCCGCGCTATGCGAGCCTTCCCAACATCATGAAGGCCAAGTCGAAGCCGCTCGCGCAGAAGAGCCCCGCCGATTACGGCGTCGACACCGCGCCGCGCCTCCAGACGATCGAGGTCCGCGAGCCGCCGAAGCGCGAGGCCGGAATCAAGGTCCAGTCGGTCGACGAATTGATCGACCGTCTTCGCAGCGCAGGAGTCGTTGGATGATCGCTCTCGTCTGGGTCGAGCATGAAGGGGGCGAGATCAAGGACGCCACCCTCTCCGCCGTCGCCGCCGCCGCGAAATTGGGCGAGGTCCATGCCCTGGTCGCGGGCTCCAAAGTCGGCGCGGTCGGCGATGCCGCCGCGAAGATCGCCGGCGTCGCCAAGGTCCATGTCGCCGACGATGCCGCCTACGACCATGGGCTGGCGGAGAATGTGGCTCCGCTCGCGGTCCAGATCGTCAAGGACCATTGCGACTATTTCGTCGCCGCCGCGACCACGACCGGCAAGAATGTCGCGCCGCGCGTCGCCGCCTTGCTCGACGTCATGCAGGTGAGCGACGTGATCGGCATCGAAGGGCCGGACACGTTCCGCCGGCCAATCTATGCCGGCAATGCGATCGCGACGGTCAAATCCTCGGACTCGAAGAAAGTGCTGACCGTGCGCGGCACCGCCTTCGAGAAAGCGGCGCGCGAGGGCGGCTCGGCGGCGGTCGAGCCGGTCTCCGGCCCCGGCGGCCAGGGCCTCTCCTCCTTCGTCGGCGCCGAGATCGCCGAATCCGAGCGGCCCGAGCTGACCAGCGCGAAGATCATCGTCTCGGGCGGGCGGGCGCTCGGCTCGGCCGGGGCTTTCCATCAATATATCGAGCCGCTCGCCGACAAATTGGGCGCCGCGGTCGGCGCGAGCCGCGCGGCGGTCGATGCGGGCTACGTCCCCAATGATTATCAGGTCGGCCAGACCGGCAAGATCGTCGCCCCCTCATGCTATATCGCGATCGGCATTTCCGGCGCGATCCAGCATCTCGCGGGGATGAAGGATAGCAAGCTCATCGTCGCCATCAACAAGGACGAGGAAGCGCCGATCTTCCAGATCGCCGACCTCGGCCTGGTCGGCGACCTGTTCAAGATCGTCCCGGAGCTGACCGAGAAGCTTTAAGGCTTCGGCGCGGCAGGCGCGGGCGCATCATATTGCGCCCGCTGCCGTTCCTGCTCGGCCTGCGTCGGAACGCCGGTCGCGATCCGTATCGCGTCGGAGATGATGCCGCGGTCATAGGGCTCCTGAGTCGCCTTCTGCCCGGGCCGCAGCTGATATTGCGTACCATAGACCTGCTTCTGGCCGATCGACTGGAGGTAGCGGTCGAGCGATGCGGCGGCGATCCAGCTCGCGTCGCGCCGCCCCTTGGCGGCGGCGATGATCGCGAGGCCGTGGGCGAGCAGATAATCCCGCGGCGTGTCGCCATGCTGGAAGAGGAAGGCCGCGTGCAGAAAATCGTCGGCGCTGTGGAGCGCGCCGGCATCGAGCAGGGCCTTGGTCCGCGCCCGCCGCGCCGCATCCTGCGGACCGACGATCGTCCAGTCGATATGATCGCTCTGCCGCGCGGCCTGATCCTCGTCGTACAGACGCGTCATCTCCGCATTGCTCGGCCAGGGCTCGTCGAGCGGATAGTCGCGGTCCTTGTCCCAGCCGCCCTCGACCGTCTCGCCGGCACGGGCGCGGACGAGCAGGATCGGCTCGAACGGCGCATTCTTGAAGCCCCAGGTTGCGAAACCGCCGGCGACGGGCGCCAGGATATAGGCGTCGTCGACCTGGTCGGGCGTGGGGTGGGCATATTTGATCGTCATCGCATCGCCCGAGACCGCGACCGAATGCATCCGGCGATGCTCGACGCCCGCAGCCATGCCGGAGGCCATGTGCGACGACGTCAGCGACAGGCCGGAGGGGCGGATGAAGTCGATATCCCAGGTTCCGGGTGCGGCCTTGTCCGGCGCGACGTCGATGAGCACGAGCGTGCGGCCGCCGGCATGGACCGCCCAGCGTCCCGACAAATCGGACGCAGAGGCCCAGGCGGGCCCCGCAAATCCGAGCATGGCCGCAAGCGCCGCCACGGGGGCGCTCCGCAGCTTCGGCATCCGGCTCAATGCCCCCTGGGCTTGGTGAACATGCCGATGAGCTGGCCCTTGGCGAGGACGTGGCCGCTCATCGCCGTCACCAGCCTGTCGCGATCGGCGTCGGCGGGAAGGTTGAGCTTCGCGTCGAGCGCGAACAATTCGAAATGATAATGATGCGGCTTGGCGTCGGGCGGATGCGGTCCGTGCCAGCCGGTCTTGCCGGTCCCGTTCGCGCCCTGGGTCGCGGCGGCGAGCGCCTGCGGGATCGCGCCCGGCCCGGGCGGCAGGTTCCAGACCGTCCAGTGGACGAAGGGCTGGGGCGAGCCGGCGTCGGGATCCTCGACGATCAAAGCGAGGCTCTTCGCGCCCGAGGGCAAGGCCGACCAGGACAGGCCCGGAATCTCGTTCGCGCCATAAGCGGTGTAGCGGAGCGGAATCGGCCCGTCATGGCCGAAGGCCGGGCTGGTCACGATCAGCAATTGGTCGATCCTGGTCTCGGGCCGGTCGAAGGCGATGGTGCCCGCCGCCGGCGCGCGGGACGAGCAGGCGGCGGCGAACAGGCAGCAAGCGAGGAAAAGCTTGTTCATGACGGACCTTCCGACCAATGGCCTTCCAACCGATGGCGCTTTCTAGCCGATCCCGAGGCGCGCCGCACCTTTCAGAATCCAGAGAGGAAAGCGGCGACGTTGGTTCCCAGCGCGTCGACCGCATAGCCGCCCTCCATCAGCACCACGGTCGGCAGTCCGAGCGCGGCGATGCGGCGGGCGATCGCCGCATAGTCGGCGGTCTCGATCCGGAAGAAGCTGATCGGATCGCCGGCGAACGTGTCCGCGCCGAACGAGCAGAGGAGGAGATCCGGCGCGAAACCCGCGATCCGCGCCAGCGCCGTCTCCAGCGCCGGCATATAGTCCGCAATCTCCGCGCCGCGCGGCAGCGGCAGGTTCAGGGTCGCGCCTTCGCCGTCGCCCTCGCCAATCTCGTCTTCATGGCCCCAATAGAAAGGATAGTCGGTCGCCGGATCGGCGTGGATCGAGACGAACAATATGTCGCCGCGCGCATAGAAGATGTCCTGCGTGCCGTTGCCGTGATGATAGTCGATGTCGAGGATGGCGACACGCCGCCGGCCGGCGGCGATCGCCGCTTCGGCGGCGACGGCGGCGGCGTTCAGATAGCAATAGCCGCCCATATAATCGGCGCCGGCATGGTGGCCGGGCGGCCGGCAGAGGCCGAAGGCGGCGCGTTCCCCCGCACGCACGGCATCGAACGCCGCAAGCGCCGTCTGGCACGACCAGTAGGCCGAATCCCACGTCCCCTCCGCCACGGGGGTGGAGGCGTCGATCGAATAGAGGCCGAGCCGTGCGTCGATCCGGTCGAGCGTCAGCGGCCGCCGCCGCACCACCGGCCAGACATAGCCCGCCGCATCGCCGGACCGCTCCGCCGCGCGCCATTCCGCATGCGCGCCTTTGAGAAAATCCAGATAATCGGCCGAATGGACCCGGCGCAGCGGCGCTTCGCCTTGGTCGCGCGGCGCTTCGGTGGGCTCGATGGCGGCGAGGATCGAATTCGGACGCCCGACATGCTCGGCGAACGGCACGAAGCCGCCATTGTGCAACTCCTGCGCCGGCGCATGGAGCAGCTGCCGGTCACTCCAGAACAGGCGCACCCTCGTTCAGCTTCCCTTGGGAGCATTGATGGCAAGGGCAGCGGCGAGGGCGGCGGCCTGATCCTCGGGCAGCGACGAGATTGCGTCGTAGATGGCGACGCCGACCGCGCATTTGTCCGCATCGCTCGACGCATTCAGCTTCGCCTGGTCCTGCAGGAGCGGCATCGCGGCCGGATTCGACCGTGCCACCGCCGCCGTGAACGCGGCCGCGTCGGCCTGCTGCAACTGTCCCCTCGCCGGCCCGGGCGAGGTTTCCGCATGTCGCATCGCGCGGAGTTGCAGCGCGTTGACGTGGCTCAGGGCTTTCATCGCGGCCGGCGAGAAAATATCGCTCGCACGGATGCCGGTCGTGACGAAGCGGGCGCAGAGCCCCTGATCATCCCGCTGCAGCACGTGGATCACATCGGCATAAGCGAGCGCCACGGCACGAAGGTCGGCGCTTGGCGCTCTGACCAGCACCGGGAGCTTCGAGCCGACGAAGCGGCGCATCTCGTCGAAGCCGAGCTGTCGCATCTCCGCATCCGAGCGATTCGCACCCACTCCTTCGACCATGAGGCGGACCATCCGTTCATATTCGTCCGGATAATCGTCCTTCAGCGCCTGGAAGGTCTCGCCCATGGCCGGATCGCTCTCGAGTTGTGCCTTGATGCCGGCCGGAGAGACGGTGTGGCCTTGCGGCGGTGCGGCCGCGGCAAGGAGGCCCGCGCCGACAAGGCCACAAAAGATGGAGCGTGTGCGCATTGAAGTCCCCCGAAAGCAGATTCGGCGGATTACAGCCCGTTCGCGCCTCTCTGTCCAGCGCGTCCGTGACGCGCGGCGCCGCCTCAGCGTCCCTGGCTGCGCCAGCGGCGGACGACTCGGGCGACCATCGCTTCCTCCTCGCCCGACTGGCGCCAGAGCTCGGAGAAGAGTGGGTCGGACGAGGCCGGCCGGCGGTCGCGCTCGAGATCGTCGAAGGCGACCCGGATCGGGATCGAGACGCCTTCGCCGCAGACGATGCATTCGCGGTTGCGCAAGGCCGGAATGACGTCGAGGAAGCCGCGCGCGCCTTCGGGCATCGCCGATTTCACGAAATGCTGGTCGCGCTCGTTGTTGAGGCGCATCGCGATGATCGTTCCGCATTGCGAGAGCACGCCCTCGGCGAGATCCGACGGACGCTGCGTGATCAGGCCGAGCGACACGCCGTATTTGCGGCCTTCCTTGGCGATCCGCTCGAGGATCTTGCGGACGGCCTGGCCGGTCGAGGTCTTGTCGGACGGGATGTAGCGGTGCGCCTCCTCGCAGACGAGGAGGACTGGCCGCGGCACCTCGTTGCGCGACCAGATCGCATAATCGAAAACCAGCCGCGACAGCACGGCGACCACGACCGAGACGATGTCCGACGGCACGCCCGACACGTCGACGATCGAGATCGGCTTGCCCCTGGCCGGCAGACGGAAGATCTTCGAGACGAACTGGGTCATGCTGTCGGCGACGAGCATGCCCGAGAACATGAAATGATAGCGGGGATCGGCCTTCAATTCGTCGATCTTGGTCTTCAGGCGCATGAAGGGCGCGGTGTCGGTCGCCTTGTTGAGCAGGCCCATTTCGTGGGCGATCGCGCCGGTGAGGTCCGACAGGGCATAGGGAATCGGGGAATCGACGGTCAGCTTGGTCATGCCGTCGGCGGCGCGGTTCTTGGCGCGGGCCTGGAGCAGGCATTTGGCGAGGATGTCCTGGTCGCGCTGCCGCTCGGCGCCGCTCGACGTGACGAAGACCTCGCAATGCTCCTCGAAGTTCATCAGCCAATAAGGCATTGCGAGATTCTCGACGTTGAACAGCTCGCCGACGCCCTTGAAGGCCGCCGAATATTCGCCGTGCGGGTCGATCATCACGACATGGCCTTCGGGGGCGAGCTCGCAGATGCGGTGCATGATGAGCGCCGCGGACGTGGATTTGCCGGTGCCGGTCGAGCCGACCAGAGCGAAATGCTTGCCGAGCAGGGCGTCGACATAGAGGGCGCCGCGCACGTCCTGGGTCGGATAGACGGTGCCGATCTCGATATGGGCGCGCTCGTCGGCGGCGAACATCTGCTTCATGTCGTCGGCGGAGACCGGGAAGACGCGGGCGCCGGGCGCCGGATAGCCGGTGATGCCGCGGCGGAAGTTGATCAGGCGGCCGGTCTGCTCCTGCTCCTCGCCCTCGCCGAGGAAGTCGATCTCGGCGACGGTGAGGCCGCCTTCGCCTTCGTGGAGCCTCAGGCTCCGGACGTTGGCGAGCAGCCAGCGCGAGCCGGCCTCGATCTTGATGTTGCCGCCGACCTGGCCGGACAGAGCGATGCTTGGATCGGGATCGCGCGACACCTCGGTGAGCCGGGCCACTTCGAGCTCCACCCGGCCCGAGCCGCCGCCGACCTGCACGACATGGCCGATCGGATCCCGCTTCGGGGCCTGGCGCAGGACCGGACGGATGGTCGGCGCGAATTCCTCCTCTTCCGCAGCCTTGGGCAGGCCCTGGAAGTTTATCATATCGGTCATGCTGCGGCGCAGTCCCTGTTGATCCGGGAAAGCCGCTATAAGGGCGACCGGTAAACAACTGATTTGCGACAAGTGGTTGGCGTCAGGCCCGCCGGAACAAGGCGGCCGCGGCCCAGCCGAAGAGAAGGGCGAGGCCGACGGCGACGAGGCCGTAGGCGAGCGACCAGCGCTGGGCGGCCCGCGCGACGAAGCGCTCGAAGCCCCTTTTCTCGATCCGGATGTCGCGCACCGCGCCCGCCATCACCCGCCCGTCCTTGATGAGGAAGGTTTCGGCCGTGTAATTGCCGACCGGCACGCGGGCGGGGATGAAGACCCGGGCGCGGTAGAGGACTCCGTCGGTGATCTGCACGCCCCGCGGATCCTCCACATAGAGAGAATGGCGCTGCATGAGATCGACGAACCCGGTCTCGAAGCGACGCTGGACGTCGGCGCTCTGGCCGGGCCCGGGCGAAAGCTGGAGGTTCTGGAGGCCGAGCTCGTAAATGGCGGCGGTCCGCTCGTCGATCAGCTTCGAGAGCGGCCGCGACGAGGCGACGGCGTAAAAGGACGGGGCGGAGCGGAAGCGGGCGCTGTCCACGTTCATCCAGATGCCGGCGACCTTCTGCTTCTCGCGGACTCGAAGCGGCTGGAGCGGGCCCTTGACCACGATCGCGATGTCGGCCTGTTCCGACGGCACCCGCCCGCCGGGATAGAGGATGGCGCCGAACAGCAGCAATTCGACGCCGGTGAACGAATATTGGATCTCGATCCTGCTTTCGGAGACGTCGGGGACCAGCCGCGGCTTCGACGCGCCGACCAGCAGGGGCAAGGCGGCCGCGAGCAGCAGGAGCGGGCCGGCGCGCCTCACAGCAATTCCATCGTATAGATTTCCTCCGGCCGCCAGCCGAGGCCGAGCGCCATCCGGAACGCGACGCCAAGGATGATGATGGCGAGGAACATGCGGAGCAGCTCGGGCTTGGCTTTCTGCGCGAGCCGGGCGCCGACCTGGGCGCCGATCACCGAGCCGAGCAGGAGCAAGGCGGCGAGCACGACGTCGACCGACTTGGTCGTCGTCGCGTGGATCAGGGTGGTGGCGGCGGTGACGGCGAGGATCTGGAGCAGGGAGGTGCCGACCACCACCTGCGCCGACATGCCGAGCAAATAGATCATCGCCGGCACCAGGACGAAACCGCCGCCGACGCCGAGCAGGACGGTCAGCATGCCCGCGCAGAAGCCGAGCATGAGCGGCGCCAGCGGCGAGATGTAGAGGCCGGACTGGTAGAAGCGCCAGCGCATCGGCAGCGAGGCGATGAATGGGTTGTGGCGGCGGGGCGGCTTCCTGCCGGGCTTCGTCTTGATGATGTCGAGCGCGGTCGCCGCCTCCTTTGCCATCATGACGCCAATCGAGCCGAGCAGGACGACGTAGAGGAGCGAGATGGCGGTATCGATCTGGCCGACATCCTGGAGCAACCGGAAGATCGCGCCGCCGGCCACCGCGCCGAGCAGGCCGCCGACGATGATGACGCCGCCCATCCGATAATCGACGCCCTTGCGCCGGCGATGGGCGAGCATGCCCGAGACGCTGGTGCCGGTGATCTGAGTCGTCGCCGAGGCGACCGCGACCGCCGGCGGGATGCCGTAGAAGATCAGGATCGGCGTGGTCAGGAAGCCGCCGCCGACTCCGATCATTCCGGTCAGCAGCCCGACCACGCCGCCGAGGGCGACGATGACCAGGGCATTGACCGAAAGCCCGGCGATCGGAAGGTAGACGTCCATGTGCGGAGCCTAGGGTCTGCGCCGCGCTCCCGCAACGCGTCGCTTGCCGCGGCCCCGATCATTGCAACCGCGCGCGGCACATCCGATCTATTCCCCATGAGCGATTTCGCCCGGTCGTCCCTCACGGCCATTCTCGGGCCGACCAATACGGGCAAGACCCACCTCGCCGTCGAGAGGATGTGCGGCCATTCGAGCGGGATGATCGGCTTCCCGCTCCGCCTGCTGGCGCGCGAAATCTACGACCGGGTGGTGAAGCTGAAGGGCGCGAGCCGCGTCGCCCTCATCACCGGCGAGGAGAAGATCCTGCCGAAGGACGCGCGCTGGTTCCTCTGCACCGCGGAATCCATGCCTGTCCTGAGCAAGGTCGAAGGGCCTGTCCTGGGCGGCCGGCCTGGCCGGCCGGCCGAAGGGCCGATGGAGCGCGACCTCGCCTTCGCCGCGATCGACGAGGCGCAGCTCGGCGCCGATCCCGAGCGCGGCCATGTCTTCACCGATCGAATGCTTCATGCGCGCGGGCGCGAGGAGACGATGATCCTCGGCTCGGAGACGCTGGCGCCGATGGTGCGGGCCCTGCTCCCCAAGGCGGAGATTATCGGCCGTCCGCGTTTCTCGACCCTTTCCTATGCCGGCCCCGCCAAGCTTTCGCGCCTGCCGCCGCGCTCGGCGATCGTCGCCTTCTCGGCCGAGCAGGTCTACGCCGTCGCCGAGATGCTGCGGCGGATTCGCGGCGGCGCGGCGGTGGTGATGGGCGCGCTTTCGCCCCGCACCCGCAACGCCCAGGTCGCCATGTACCAGGCGGGCGAGGTCGATTATCTCGTCGCCACCGACGCGGTCGGCATGGGGCTCAACATGGACGTGAGCCACGTCGCCTTCGCCGGCCTCTCCAAGTTCGACGGCAAAAGGCGGCGGCGGCTGACTCCGGCCGAGATGGCTCAGATCGCCGGCCGCGCCGGCCGCCACCAGCGCGACGGCACGTTCGGCGTGCTGACCCTGGAGGGCGAGCTCGCCGCCGAATTCCGGCCCGAGGAGATCGAAGCGATCGAGGAGCATCGCTTCGCGCCGCTCGACCATCTCTTCTGGCGCGAGAGCGATCCCGATGTCCGCAGCGTCGAGGCCCTGATCCGGTCGCTCGAGCGGCGGCCGACCGCGCCGGGCCTGCGCGCAGCGCCGGAAGCGATCGACCTCGCGGTGCTGAAGCGGCTCGCCGAGGATCCGGACGTAAAAGCGCGCGCGATGGGGTTCGAGCGGGTCCAGCGGCTCTGGGCCGCCTGCGGTCTTCCGGACTTCCGCAAGACCGGGCCCGACCATCATGCGCGGCTCGTCGCCCGCCTCTACCTGCACCTGACCGAGGGCGACGGCCGCATCCCGCAGGGCTGGTATGCGGCGCAGGTCGCGCAGCTCGACAATGTCCAGGGCGACATCGACACGCTCGCCGACCGGATCGCGGGCGTCCGCACCTGGGCTTACATAGCCCATCGCGCCGACTGGCTCGCCGATCCCGAGACCATGGCCGAGCGGACCCGCGAGGTGGAAGAGAAGCTCTCCGACGCGCTCCACGAGCGTCTTACCCAGCGCTTCGTCGACCGGCGCACGTCGATGCTGCTGCGCGACATCGGCCGCAAGGGCGCCGGCGAATTCCCGGTCGTCGTCGACGAGCGGGGCGAGGTGACGGTCGGCTCCTTCCCGATCGGGCGGATGGAGGGCTTCGCCTTCGAGGTCGATCCAAGCGCGCGCCACGCCGACCGCAAGATGCTGCTGGCGACGGCCGAGCGGCGGCTCGGCGGCGAATATGAGAAGCGCGCGGCGGCTTTGGTCGCCGACAGCGACGCGCATTTCGCCCTGCGCACCGAGGCCGGCGCGCCGGTCGCCTTGCTGTGGCGCGGCCATGAGGTGGCCCGGCTCGGGCCGGGCAAGAACCTGCTGTCGCCGCGAATCCTGATCGACCGGCGCCTCGACCGGCTGTCCGAGCGCGGCCGCGAGGCAGTGGTCGCGCGGCTGAAGCTCTGGGTCCGGCACCAGGTCGAAAAGGCGCTGGAGCCGTTGCGACAGGCCGGCATGGCCGCGCACGATCCCGCATCGCCGCCGGCGGTTCGGTCGATCCTCGCAATGCTGGTCGACGAAGGCGGCATCGTCGCGCGCGAAGCGGTCGCCAGGCCGCTTGCGAGCCTCGCCCGCGACCAGAGGAAGATGGTCACGAAATTGCGCGTCCGCATCGGCGCGCTCGACCTGTTCATGCCCGACGTGCTGAAACCCGAGGCGCGGCGCTGGCGCACCGCCTTGCGCGCCGCCGCATCGGGCGAGGACATGCCGCCACTCCCTCCGGAATCGGCGGTCGTGCTGCCGGCGCCGCCCAATGGCGAACGGCGGCACCTCGAGCGGCTCGGCTATCGAACGCTCGGACCGCAGATGCTTCGCGTCGACCTGGTCGAGCGGCTGGCGCGGCACGCCCATGAGGCGCGGAGCGGCGCCGGGCAGAAAGTGGTCGACGAGGCCCTCACCATTTCGCTCGGCCTGCAGCCGCAGGCGGTAGCGCGGCTGATGCGCGACCTCGGTTTCCGCACGCCGCAGGGCGAGGCCGGCTGGGTCTGGCGCGGCCCCGACCGCCGGCGGCGGAGCGAGCCCAAGCCCGATTCCGCGCACGCCTTCGCCGCTCTGGCCGGCCTCAAGCGTGGCTGAGACGCTCCGTCTCGACAAATATTTGTGGTTCGCGCGGATCGTGAAGACGCGCGCGCGCGCCCGGCAGCTCGCCGAGGAAGGACGGATCCGGATCGACGGCCGCGTCGTCGACCGCGCCCATGCGCCGGTCCATGTCGGTGACGTGCTGAGCTTTGCGCTGCGCGGCAGGGTGCGGGTGATCCGCATCGAAACGCTGCCGCCCCGGCGCGGCCCGGCCGCCGAAGCGCGCCTGACTTATTCCGAGCTTTCCGAGAGGCAATTGACGAGCGAAGGCGGCGGCGACTAGGAATTCGACCGTTCATTCGTTGCGCATGATCTCGTTCGGAAAGCCGGTACCCATTTTTCCGGATCATGCTTCGGGGAGAAGCCAATGACCTATGTCGTCACCGAAGCCTGCATCCGCTGCAAATATATGGATTGCGTCGAGGTGTGTCCGGTCGACTGCTTCTACGAGGGCGACAACATGCTCGTCATCAACCCGAACGAGTGCATCGATTGCGGCGTCTGCGAGCCCGAATGCCCGGCCGAGGCGATCCTTCCCGACACCGAAAGCGGGCTCGAGAAATGGCTCGAGGTCAACGCCACCTACTCGGCGGAATGGCCGAACATCACCCGCAAGAAGGACAGCCCCGAGGATGCCGACGAGCATAAGGGCGAGGCGGACAAATACGACAAGTACTTTTCGTCCGATCCCGGCGAGGGGGACTGAGCCGCGTCGGCCAGGGCGAACCGAAAGCGACTGAAGCGGTCGCGCTTCTTCGAGAGTCTCGCGATTCTTTGGCTCGCACTTGTCCCAGTCGCTGCGAGCGCGGCTCCGCCGGTGAGGTCCACTTCAGAAGGGATCACACTGAGGGAAGCGCGCGAACTTCCCCTCGATATTCTCGCTCGTCGGGTGCTTGGAGCCGCCGGTAGGCTCGTTGCCGAAGTTGAACGGCCGAGCGGCGAATCCGGTCCGTTTGCGGCACCGGGGCTGAGATGGCTCACATTTGCGTCGCGGCCGCGCTCGGCCGGCTTTGCGGGCATTTGCGAGGCCGACCTCTTTCTGGTGTCGTTCGAGCCTATCGGCAAGGATCCTCCCACCGAGGATACTCCATCCCGGGTTCAGCGGCTCGACACGTCGACGGTGTACGCGATCGTCGGACACCCCTCGGACCGAGATGACGGCGGGGACTCCCGCGACGAGGCTCGCTGCGGCCGATCCGACGCAGTTCTGCGGTCCGATCCGCACATCGCTTCATTCTTCGGCGGCTCCACGGAAGGAGGGGGTTTCCGAGCCGTGCATGCGTCGCTTGCCGCCCGCGCGCTCGATCGGGCGATCCGCTTGGCGAAAAGGGGGGAATTGGGGACGATAAGCTGCACGGAAGATTCCGCGCCGGCGGTGGCACAAATCTGCTCGGACCCCCGAGCTTATTTGGCCGCTTTGTCGCCCGCTAAAATCTTGTTCGTCGAGATAGGGGTGTGTCGCGGGCGTACCGGATATTTGTGCGTCGCGGCCGACTTTCCACGGGAAGCGCCGAAAGACGACCCGCTGCGCGACCAGCGGCAAGTCACCGTCACGGTCAGGATCAAGGGCGACCACGCGGATCCTCCGCTTGCCACGATCGCGATCGATGGCGTCGATATTACGGGTCATACGATCGTTTCCTGACCAAACCCGGACCGGGACGACCAGGGACGCGCCGTCATTGCGAGCATAGCGAAGCAATCCAGTGCTCCAGGGGGACACGGACGCAGGCTGGATTGCCGCGTCGCTGCGCTCCTCGCAACGATGGTTAGCTTCCGACCAGGAACTTCCTGAGCTCCGCCTCGAACCGGCGGGGCTGGTCGGCCATGATCATGTGGCCGCTGCCGTCGATCCGGACGAGATGCGCCGCCGGGTCCCCGGCATAGCCCCGGCGGTAGATGCTGTCGGCCGTCGCATCGAGAATCGGATCGGGCGAAGCGTAGAGGACGGTCATCGGCGTCCTGATCCGCGGCAGCTCGGGCCTGAGATCGGTCAGCGCGAGCTCGTGCGTCGCGCGGGCGACGACGTCGGGATCGCTCTTCAGGTTCTCGACGCTGTCGCTGCCGAAGGCGACGATCGCGGAGTCGATCAGGCTCTTGCCGAGCGCCGTGCCGCTCCAGCTCTGCAGCGTGTCGGCGAGGCCCCTTATCTGGCTGGCGCTGGCGCCGAGCAATTCGGCCGGCTGGGGCAGCATGTCGACGACCATCACCTTGCCGACGTCGTCCGGATGGCGTTCCGCAAGCATCAGAGCGAGCGTTCCACCCATCGAATGGCCGATTATCGCCGGACGGCCGAGATGGTTGGCCTCGATATAGCGGGCGATCTCGTCCGCGAGCGGCGCCACGATCTCGCCTTTGGCGTTGCCGCGCGCCGGCGCGCCGGAGAAGCCCGCCACCTGGATCAGATGGTAGCGATAGCCCGGCAATGCGGCGACGGTCGGCCGCCAGATCGCCTTCGAGGCGGTGAGGCCGGGAATCAGGATCACATCCGGCCCGCTGCCGACCACTTCCACGGTGAATCGGGTCGGCGCGAAAGCCGGGGCGGCCGCAACGGACACCGCGGGCATGGCCAGCGCGGGCGTCGCGAGGGCGAGCAGGAGAGCGAATCGCATGGGCCGGCCATAAGTCCGTCGGCGTGAACCCGTCATGGATGGCCATTCTCGATCAGCCCGAGCCTTTTCACCAAAGGCTTCATCGTCAGGCCCTGCACGAAGACCGAGAAAGCGACGACCGCGAAAGCGACGGCGATGATCTGGCCGCGCTCGGCGACATTGGCGGGGAGGGCCAAGGCAAGCGCAAGCGCAAGCGCGCCGCGCAGGCCGCCCCACCAGAGGACATGCTGATAGGCGCCGCCGAGGCGAAGCTTCGAGCGGCCGAACAAGGCGGCGACCGGATAGACGGTCGCCGCCCGGCCGAGCAGGCAGAGGAGGATGGCGACGGCGGCCGCTTCGAGCACGGGCAGGATCGGAGTCCCGGCCTCGGCCGCCCCGATCAGGATGAAGATGATCGAATTGGCGAGGAAGGCGGCATATTCCCAGAAAGCAAGGACGTTCGGCCGGTTCGAATCGGAGATCGAGCCAATCCAGCCGACATTTCCGGCGAGCATCCCGGCGGTGAGGCCGGCGAGCACGCCCGAGACGTGGAAATGCTCGGCGAGCAGGAAGGAACCGAAGGCGGCGAGCGTCGTCAGCGTGATCTCGACCAGCCGGTCGGTCGTTCGCCCGGCGATGGCGAGCAAGGGGAGGGTCACGATCGCCCCGGCAGCGATCCCGCCCAAAGCGACGACCAGGAATTTCGCGCCGATCGCCGGAGCGGCCGCGCCGGCTCCGCCGGCGATTCCGGCCAGAACGGCAAAGCCGACCGCGGCGACGCCGTCGTTGAGCAGGCTTTCGGCCTCGACCAGCAAATGGAGGCGCGGCGGCACCGGCACATCCTTGAACAAGGCGATGACCGAGACTGGATCGGTCGCCGCGACGAGGATTCCGAAGAAGGCGGCGCCGAGCCACGACCAGCCGATCAGCCAGTGCATGCCGGCCGCGACCACGCCGGCGGCGAGCAGCACCCCGATCGTCACCAGCAGGAGGAAGAGCGGCAGCTCGCGGCGGAAAGGCTTCCAGGGAATCTGGATCGCCGCCTCGAAGATAAGCGGCGGCAGGAACAAGGTGAACACCATCTGCGGCGTCAGGGTGAACTCGAAGCCGGTCGGCAACAGCGCCAGAGCCAGCCCCGCCGCGACCAGTCCCGCGCTGTAGGGCAGCTTCAGCCGGCGCGTGATCATCGCCACGAGGCAGGCGACGAACAGCAGCAACCCGAGCAAGGGAAAGTCGACCGGATGCATGCTTGTTCCCCTCAGGCAGCCCTGTCGGAAGTGAAGACGGTTGTTTCACCCCCCATTTTGGCTAAATCCTTTCCATGCCCTCTCCGCACCTCTATCTGGTCGACGGCTCGAGCTACATCTTCCGGGCTTATCATCGCCTGCCGCCGCTGACCAACCGCCACGGGCTCAACGTCGGCGCCGTCTATGGCTATACGACGATGCTCTGGAAGCTCGCCGAGAGCCTGCACAAGACCGACGGGCCGACCCATCTCGCCGTCATCTTCGACGCTTCGGAGCAGACGTTCCGCAAGACGATGTATCCCGATTACAAGGCGAACCGGCCGCCGCCGCCGCCGGATCTCGTTCCCCAATTCCCGTTGATCCGCGACGCGACCCGCGCTTTCTCGCTTCCCTGCATCGAGGAAGATGGCCTGGAGGCCGACGACATCATCGCCTGCTATTCCAAGGCCGCGCTCGATTCGGGCTGGAAGGTGACGATCGTATCCTCCGACAAGGATCTGATGCAGCTCGTCGAGGACGGCAGGCTCGACCTCTACGACACGATGAACGAGCGCCGGATCGGCCGCGACTATGTGATCGAGAAGTTCGGCGTGCCGCCCGAGCGTTTGGGTGACGTGCTGGCGCTGATGGGCGACAGCGTCGACAATGTCCCCGGCGTTCCGGGCGTCGGCCCGAAGACGGCGGCGCAGCTCATCCAGCAATATGGCGACGTCGAAGCCGTCCTCGCCCATGCGGAAGAGATCGCCAAGCCGAAGCTTCGCCAGAATCTGATCGAGCATGCCGACAATGCCCGGCTCTCGCGCGAATTGGTGCGGCTGGTCTGCGATTCGCCGCTGCCGGAACCACTCGACGCGCTGGAGATGAAGGGCATTCCGCCCGAGCCGCTTCGCGAGTTCCTGGAGGAGCAGGGCTTCAAGTCCCTGATCGCCCGCCTCGCCGGCCAGTCGCAGGTGCAGGCCCCGTCCCAGGCGCCGCAGCCGCGCCAGCGCGACGTGCGGCCGGAGCCGAAGATCGACCGCACCGCCTACGAGATTGTGACGTCACTGGACGCGCTCGACCGCTGGATCGCCGAGGCGAAGCGCAACGGCTTCGTCGCCGTCGACACGGAGACGGACGGCTTCGACTGCGTGACCGCCAAGCTGGTCGGGATCAGCCTCGCCACCGACTGCGGCAAGGCCTGCTACATCCCGCTCGAACATGGCGGCCATGATCTCCTCTCCGAGCGGCCCGAACAGATCCCGGCGGCCGAGGCGCTGGCGCGGCTGAAGCCTTTGCTGGAGGATCCGGCGATCCTCAAGATCGGCCACAATTTCAAGTTCGACTGGATCGTCTTCGACCGCCGCGGGATCGACGTCGCGCCGGTCGACGATTCCCTGGTGATGAGCTTCAACCTCGACGCCGGCGGGCTCAACAGCCATGCGATGGACGATCTCGCCCGCAAGCATCTCGACCATGAATGCCTCAGCTACAAGGAGGTGTGCGGGACCGGCCAGAAGCAGATCAAGTTCAACCAGGTGCCGCTCGATCGCGCGACCGAATATGCCGCCGAGGATGCCGACGTCACCCTGCGCCTGTGGATGCGGTTCAGGACCCGAATGCCGCACGAACGGGTCGCGCGCGTCTACGAGATGGTCGACCGGCCGCTCGTCCCCGTCGTCGCGCGGATGGAGCGCGAGGGCGTCAAGGTCGACCGCGACGAGCTCCACAAATTGAGCCGCGAATTTTCCGGGCAGATCGTCGCGCTGGAGGAAAGGATCTGCGGTGAGGCCGGCTGCACCTTCACCATCGGCAGCCCGCAGCAATTGGGCGAGATCTTGTTCAACCGGATGGGCCTGGCCGGCGGGCGCAAGGGCAAGTCCGGCACCTGGTCGACCGACGTCAACGAGCTGGAGCGGCTGTCGCGCGAGGGCGTGCCGATCGCCAGCCTCGTCCTCGAATGGCGCCAGCTCACCAAGCTCAAATCCACCTATACCGACGCGCTGCAGCAGCAGATCAACAAGGAAACGGGACGGGTCCACACCTCCTACTCGCTGTCGGGCGCGCAGACCGGACGGCTTTCCTCGACCGAGCCCAATCTCCAGAACATCCCGATCCGCACCGAGATCGGCCGCCGCATCCGCGACGCCTTCGTCGCCGAGCCGGGTTACGTCATGCTCTCGGCCGACTACAGCCAGATCGAGCTTCGGCTGGCCGCCCATATCGCCGAGGTGCCGCAGCTCCGCGCCGCCTTCGCCGATGGCGCCGACATCCACAATATGACCGCGCAGGAATTGTTCGGCGCGGTCGACCGCGACACCCGCGCCAGCGCCAAGACGATCAACTTCGCCATCCTCTACGGAATCTCGCGCTGGGGCCTTGCCGGCCGGCTCGGAGTCACCGCCGAGGAAGCGCAGATGATCATCGACCGCTATTTCGAGCGCTTCCCCGGAATCGGCAATTATATCGCCGCTACCCTTGAGAAGGTGCGCGAGACCGGCTTCACCACCACCCTGTTCGGCCGCAAGACGCATTTCCCATCGATCCGCGCCAAGAATCAGGGCGAGCGGCAGGGTGCGGAGCGCGCCGCGATCAACGCCCCGATCCAGGGCACCAGCGCGGACATCATCAAGCGGGCGATGGCGCGGATGCGGCCGGCGCTCGAGGCGGAAGGGCTCGGCGCGGTCCGGATGCTGATGCAGGTCCATGACGAGCTGGTGTTCGAGGTGCCCGAGGAGGCGGTCGAACCCGCCTCTGCGGTGATCCGGCACGTGATGGAAAGTGCCGCCGAGCCCGCCATCAGCCTCACCGTCCCGCTTGGGGTCGAGATCGGCACCGGCCCGAACTGGGGCGCCGCGCATTGAGGGAGGCCTGTCCCCGCGCGCCGATGCCGGGCGACGACATCGCGGCACTGGCGAAGGGCGGGCGCACCAACTTCCTCGGCTTCCTGATCCGGCTTGCGGCGCGCCTGCCCTTCCTGTTCATCGCCGGCCGCTATTATGGCGCGCAGGCGCTCGGCGCCTTCGCTTATGCGGTGATCGTCATCGAATTCGCCGCGCAGATCGCCACCCTCGGCCTCAAGCGCGGCCTCGCCCAGCAATTGTGCAACACCGACCAGCCGCACGTCTGCGTCGTGCTCGACGCGATGGTCGCGGCCTTCATCGCCTCGGCGGCGGCGAGCGCCATCCTCATCATCTTCCCCGAGGCGATGTTCCCCCATGGCGGCATCCACGGCGCCGACATGCTGCTGCCCCTCGTCATCTTCGGCATTGCCGGGGCGGACATCGCGCTCGCCGCTCTCGCCTATCAGCACAATGTCGGCGCGACGGTGCGGGCGCGGGCGATCGTCGAGCCGTGGGTGATCAGCATCGCCGCCGCCGTCGGCCTGCTCTTCTGGCCGTGGGAAGATGGCGGCCGTTCGCGCGACGGGCTGATCGTCGCCTATGTGATCTCGGTCGTCGCCGGCCTCGCCGCTTCCTTATGGCCGCTCTATAAAAGCTATGGCCGCCCGCCGGGCTGGAAGCCGCATCCCTCGCAACTGATGGCGGTCGCGCGCCGCAACGTTCCGCTCGCCGCCGCCGACGCGATCGAATGGGGCTCGCGTCGTCTCGACATCGCCATCCTCGGCCTGTTCGTCGATCCTTATTATGTCGGCGTCTATTATGTCGCGCAGCAGGTTGCCTCGCTTCCGCAGAAACTGAAGACGAGCTTCGATCCGATCCTCGGCCCGGTCATCACCCAGAAGCTCGCGGAGGGCGACCGGCCGGCGGTGGCGCGGCAGGTTCGCCAGGTCGGCTTCTGGATCATCGCGGCGCAGGCGGGGATCGCGCTTGCGCTCGGCATTCCGGGGCCGGCGGTGATGGGGCTGGTCGGCCCGAACTTCGTCGGCGGCACCGGCGCGCTCGCCTTCCTCCTTGCCGCCGAGGCGGTGGCGGCGACCGCCGTCGTCTCGGAAGCGGCGTTGGTCTATGTCGCGCGGCACCGCAACCTCGTCATCTCGGTGCTGATGATCCTGTTCCAGGCGCTGCTGACCCTCGCGATCATCCTGGCGATGCGGACGATGCGCTGGCCGCAAGCCTATCAGGCGGCCGGCGCGGGCTTCGCGCTGATGCTTGCGCTCGGCCTCGCCTCGATCCTCAAGGCGCGGCTGCTCGGCCGATTGCTCGACGCGCCGGTCCAGGGGTGGCGCTGGCCGCTCATCTGGGCGGCGGGCGGCGCGACCGTGATCGGCTTCCTCTTCACCCTGCTGCCGCACCGGCTGGAATGGCTGCAGCTCGCCGGCGGCATTCCCGCCATCCTGTTCACCTTCGGGGCGATCGTCTGGAAGAAGGGCTTCACCCAGGAGGACCGCGCCCTGTTCCGAATCCGCAAGGGCGAGGTCGACGAGCCGACCCTGCCGCCGCCGATCGGCACCGATCCGGAAATGGCCGCCGGGCCGATCAGTGCCGGAAGTGCCGCATCCCGGTAAGGACCATCGCCAGGCCCGCTTCGTCGGCGGCAGCGATCACCTCCTCGTCCCGGATCGAGCCGCCCGGCTGGATCACCGCCGTCGCTCCGGCCTCGGCCGCGGCGAGCAGGCCGTCGGCAAAGGGGAAATAAGCGTCGGACGCGACCGCCGAGCCGATCGTCCGCGGCTCCGCCCAGCCGGCGCGCTCGGCCGCATCCCTGGCCTTCCAGGCGGCGATGCGGGCGGATTCGACCCGGTTCATCTGCCCCGCGCCGATGCCGGCGGTGGCGCCGTCCTTCGCATAGACGATCGCGTTCGACTTGACGTGCTTGGCGACGGTCCAGGCGAAGAGGCAGTCCGACAATTCCCGATCGGTCGGGCGGCGTCTGGTGACGATTTTGAGCTGGTCGCGGGTGATGCGGCCGTTGTCGCGGGTCTGCACGAGAGTGCCGCCGGTGATCGTCTTGAACGTCAGGCCGGGCCGCGACGGATCGGGCAGCTCCCCTGTCAGCAGCAAGCGGAGATTCTTCTTGCGCGCGAAGATCGCCAGCGCCGCAGCGTCCGCGTCGGGCGCGATCACGACCTCGGTGAAGATACGAGTCATCGCCTCGGCGGCTTCGGCGTCGATCGCCCGGTTGACCGCGATGATTCCGCCGAAGGCCGAGACGCTGTCGCAGGCGAAAGCCGCCTCATAGGCCTCGACGAGGCTCGCGCCGGCCGCGACGCCGCAGGGATTGGCGTGCTTGACGATCACGCAGGCAGGGCCGCCGTCGCGATATTCGGCGACCAGTTCAAGCGCCGCGTCGGCATCGTTATAATTGTTGTAGCTGAGTTCCTTGCCCTGGACCTGCTCCGCCTGGGCGATGCCGCGGCCGTGCGGCCCGAGCGGGAGGTAGAGCGCCGCTTTCTGGTGCGGATTCTCGCCGTAACGAAGCTCGCCCCCCTTCTTCATCGTCAGCGGCAGCATGTCCGGGAAGAACTGGCCCTGGTCGGCGAAGGCGAACCATTGCGCGATCATCGAATCATAGACCGCGGTCGCGGAAAAGGCCTTGGCCGCCAGATATTTGCGGAAGCCCAGCGACGTCGTGACGTCATTCTCGTCGAGCGTCCGGACCAGTGGCTCGTAATCGGCCGGATCGGTGACGATCGCGACATATTCATGGTTCTTCGCCGCCGAGCGCACCATCGACGGGCCGCCGATATCGATATTCTCGATCACCTCGCCGCGCCCGGCGCCGCGGGCGACGGTCGCGGCGAAGGGATAGAGGTTGACGACGACGAGATCGATCGCGCCGATCCCATGCGCCTCCATCGCCGCCGTATGCGCGGGATCGTCCCGCACGGCGAGGAGGCCGCCATGGACCCTGGGGTGGAGCGTCTTCACCCGCCCGTCCATCATCTCCGGAAAGCCGGTGAGATCGGAGACGTCGCGAACCTCAAGCCCAGCCTCGCGGATCGCTTTGGCGGTGCCGCCGGTCGAAACCAGCTCCACGCCATGCCGGGCAAGGACACGGGCGAGATCGGCAAGGCCGGTCTTGTCCGACACGGACAGCAAGGCGCGGCGAATCTTCACCTGATCGGGCACGTTTTCTCCTCTTTCCTCAGCTCGGGCGGCGGAACATCCAGGCGATGGCGGCGCCCTCGGCCTGGCTCTCGCCGCCGATGACGAGCTGCTGCGTCTCGTGGGCTTGGGCGTCGCCGTCGATCCAGAGGCTGTCCTCGATCGACAGCTTGCCGCCGCGGCAGCGGAATTGCCAGACCGTCGAGCCGCGAACGCGCAGCAGGGCGCCCTGGCCGTCGGCGGTGGTCGCGACCTCGACATAAGGCGCGAGATGGAAGCGGACGGCGAAGGGCACCGGCGGCCCTTTCCGGCGGCGGCCCTCGGCGATCAGATTGTCGTTGCCGCGAAGCTCGCGCCCGTCGGCGGAGAGGGTGAGCTGGCGCTGGTGGACGAGGCCGTAGCGGCGGACATAGCCGTCATGGCTCGCCTCGGCGACGCCGATGCCGGCGGTCTCGTCGCGGGCGAGCTCGACCTGGCCGACGCCCTTGCCGAGATTGCCGTCGTCGAGGATCGCGGTCGAGTTGCGGTCGCCGAGCGTCAGCGTCGAATGGGCCGCGGTGGTGCGGAGCGCCTGGACCAGGTCCGGCGGCAGCGCGTCGGCGGCATCGCCGACGCCGCCGCAATTGACGACGAGCCGGCTCGGCCCGTCCGACAATTCGAAGGCGAGGGTCGAAGCGCAGCCGCCGGAGAAAGCGCGGCTCGGCGGCGGCGGCGCGGCATCGAACACGACGATCGTGCTCTTCGATTCGAGCCTCTGATAGCCCCAGCCGCGCGCCTGCCGAAGCGGCCGCGCACGGACGCCCGAACCTTCGAGCGCGGCGTGGAGCCGGCGCCGCGATCCCGGATTGCCGCCCTGCCAGCTCGACAGCGCTTCGTCGCCCAAGGTGATCGCGAGCAGTGCCGCCACCGATCCCGCGAGCGCCTCGGCGACCGGCTCCGGAACCTCCTGCTGGCCGGCGATATAGACGGCGCGGAGCTGGCTCAGCAATTCGACGAGGGCAAGCTGCTGGTCGGGCGAGCGGCTGGCAAGCCCGCCATCGTCATGGACCGAATCGGCGAGCGCGCGGATCAGCCCGGCCTCGCCCTTGCCGAGCCGGACCGGACCGCCCTGGACGACGAGCGCCGCCGCGATCACGCCGGACCAGGCGGCGATTCGGGCGAGGCCCGGCGGCGCCTTGTCCGCCACCTTGTCGAGATGGCGCGCGCCGCGGGCGAGCGTATTCAGGACCAGCGACCGGTAGATCATGTCGCGGCTCGACAATATGTAGGGCGCATAGGCCGCCCAGAAGAGGATGCGGCGGCCCCAGAGGTCGGCGCGCCAGGCCGGCTCGGTCAGCGCCTCGGCATGGGCGGCGAGCCATTTGTGCATCACCTTCTCGGCGAGCTTGGAGGCGCGCTCGCGGGTGGCGGCGGCGGCGAGGTCGCGCAGCCATTCGAAGCTGTGGAGATAGTCGAGGAAATCGCGCGGCAGGTCGCCGCCGCGAAAATCGAGGGCCTCGATCCCGTAGGGCGCGCCGCGATGGAGGAAGCGGCCGTGGAGGATCGCCTCGCCCGCCGCCTTGTCGCCGGCCACGGGATCCTTGGGCACCGCGAGCAGCTTCAGCGGAAATCGTCCGCGCAGGCGAAGGCTGTGGAAAGGCGTGCGCCAGGAGAGGCGATGAAGGCGCCATGAAATCCGTTCGGCAAGCGAGGCGCCGCCGCTCGGGCCCATCCGGATCAGCCGCTTGCCGGGCTCGATCTGGTCCTCGCCGGCGCGTCGATCGATCCGCTCGAGGAGCGTCATCCGCGCAGCCCCCGGATATTCTCCGCATAACGTTCGGGGCCGCCGCGGAAGGTTGCGGTGCCGGCGACGAGCACGTCCGCGCCGGCGGCGATCGCGCGCGGGGCGGTGGCGGCGTCGATGCCGCCATCCACCTCGAGGTCGATCGCCTTGCCGAGGGCGTCGATCCGCTTGCGGATCGCCTCGATCTTGCGGAGCTGGCTGTCGATGAAGCTCTGGCCGCCGAAACCGGGATTGACGCTCATCACCAGGACGAGGTCGAGATCCTCCAGCACATAGTCGAGCGTCTTCGCCGGGGTCGCGGGATTGAGCGACACGCCGGCGCGCTTGCCGAGCGCTTTGATCCGCTGGACCGTACGGTGAAGGTGCGGCCCCGCCTCGGGATGGACGGTGAGGATGTCGGCCCCGGCCTCGGCGAAGGCATCGAGGAAAGGATCGACCGGCGAGATCATCAGATGGACGTCGAGCGGCTTCGCCGTGTGCGGGCGGAGCGCCTTAACGACCGCCGGCCCGATCGTGATGTTCGGCACGAAATGGCCGTCCATCACGTCGACATGGATCCAGTCGGCGCCGGCGGCGTCGACCGCGCGCACCTCCTCGCCGAGCCGCGCGAAATCGGCGGAAAGGATGGAAGGCGCGATGCGGACCGGCTGCTGCACGAACCGATGGTTAACCTTGCGCGAGTCGGCGGGCAAGGAAGGGGCGGACTTATCCCCCGCTTAATCGCCGGAAACGTGCGACGAAAAAGCCATCGGCCCCGCCTTCGGCCCCGAACGTGCCTGGAAGCAGGCGAACGCGGCCGTTCCGGAGCGGGATTTGCGGGGCGAGCTCGCCCGGCCGGACGGGATCGGGCGCATAATCGGGGCGCGCCGCGAGGAAGCGCTCCACCGCCTGCTCGCCCTCCTCGGGCTCCAGCGAGCAGACGGAATAAACGAGGGCACCGCCCGGCCTCAGCCAGTCGGCCGCCCGGGCGAGCATCCGCGATTGCCCCTCAGCAAGCTCGGCGAGCGCTTTGGGGCGGAAGCGATGCAGCACGTCCGGGTGGCGGCGGAAGATGCCGGTCGCCGAGCAGGGCGCGTCGAGCAGGATCGCATCGGCCGGCGCGGCCGGCGCCCAGACGAGCATATCCGCCTGGACGATGTCGGCGGCGAGGCCGGTGCGGGCGAGATTGTCCGAAAGTCGTGCGAGACGACTTTCCGAAGCATCGACGGCAGCGACGCGGAAGCCGGAAGCTGCGAGCTGCATCGTCTTCCCGCCCGGCGCGGCGCAGAGGTCGAGCGCGGTGCGGCCTTCGCCTTTTCCGAGCAGCCGGGCCGGAATCGAGGCGGCGACGTCCTGCACCCACCACTGACCTTCATGGTATCCGGCAAGGCCGGAGACAGCGGTGCGGGCCGGCAGGCGGAGATGGCCCGGCATGAGGCTGACCCCCTCCAGCTTCGGCGGGGCGTCGGGCGGGAAGGACAGGTCGAGCGGCGGCGGAACCGCCAGCAGGCGGGACGCCGCGGCAATGACGTCATCGCCCCAATTGTCGCGCCAGCGCCTTGCGATCGTCTCGGGCAAAATCGGGACGTCGGGGAGGGTCGCCTTGCGCCGCATCAGCGATCCGAAGACGCCGTGGACCAGCCGCCGCGGCCCGCCGTCGACGAGCGGAAGCGCGGTCGAGATCGCCGCGTGGGGCGGCGTTCCCATCGCCAGCGCCTGGACCAGTGCGATGCGGAGGGCGAAGCGGGCCTTGGCATCGTCCGGCAGGCGCTTCCTGGTCGCGCCGTCGATCAGCGCGTCGAGATCGGGGAGGCGGCGGAGAGTCTCGGCGGCGATGGCGTGGGCGAAGGCGCGGTCGTCGGGCCGATCGAGGTCGCGGGCGGCGCCGTCGAGCGCCGCTTCGAGCGGCAGGCCCTTGCAAAGCACCGCGTCGAGCAGGCGCAGGGCGGCGGCGCGCGCCGCGGTGCCGGCGGGCTCGGCGCGGCTCAGTCGCGCCGCCTCAGCGGATCGAGCGCGCTCGCGGCGCGGCGACGGCTCGCGGGGACGGCGCGCGGCGCGGGAGCGTCCATGCGCGCCGCGATCCGCTCGAGGATGGCGATTCGGCTGGCGGTATCGGGATGGGTCGAGAACAGGCTGTCGCCGCCGGTGCCGGGCACGATGTAGAGCGAGGCCGCGGCCGGATTGCGCATCGCCACCGGGCTCGGGACCCGCGCGGCGACGGCGTCGAGCTTTCGCAGCGCCGAGGCGAGCGCGCGCGGATTGCCGCTGATCTCCGCGCCGGCGCGGTCGGCGCCATATTCGCGGGTGCGGCTGATCGCGAGCTGGACGATCATCGCCGCGAACGGCGCGACCAGCAAGGCCGCGAGCAGCGCAAGGGGATTGCCGCGTCCGCTCCCGCCGCGGAAGAAGAAGCCGAAATTGGCGATCATCGCGATCGCGCCGGCGATCGTCGCGGTCATCGTCATGATCAAGGTGTCGCGGTTGCGGACGTGGCCGAGCTCATGGGCGAGCACCGCAGCCACCTCCTCCCGGTCGAGCAAGGCGAGCAGCCCGGTGGTCGCTGCAACCGCTGCATGATCCGGGTCGCGGCCGGTGGCAAAGGCGTTGGGGTGCGGCGAATCGACGATATAGACGCGCGGCACCGGCAGCCCGGCGCGAGCGGAGAGCCGGCGGACGATGCCGGTGAGGACGGGGCAGTCGTTCGGCCCGACCTCGTGCGCGTCGTGCATCGAAAGGACGATCCGGTCGGCATTCCAGTAGGTGAAGAGGTTCATCCCGGCCGCGAGGAGCAAGGCGATGATCGCGCCGCCAGGCCCGCCGAGCATGTAGCCGAGAGCCATGAAGAGGGCGGTCAGCGCCGCCAGCAGCATCAGGGTTCTCAGGTCATTCATCTTGCGTCGGCACCCTCCAGGGCCGAAATGTGGGGGCAAGACGCGCCTTGTTCAATCGGAGCTTCCATGGGCCAGCGCCCGCCCCATCTGAAACCGCCCCGACATTGGACGAAGAGCGAACCCGCGCCGGAGCCGGAAGCGGTCGCGGCGGAGCAGGCGGAGACTGGCGGGCCCAAAGGCCGCGAGCCGACGCGCTATGGCGACTGGGAGAATAAGGGGATCTGCCGGGACTTCTAGGAAGCGGTGCCCGGAGGGCGCCGCTTCCGTGTCCCGGCGAAAGCCGGGATCCAGCCGGAGACAATTGCCGGCGTATCCGCGTCCGGCTTTGCGCGGGCGCAAGCGCGCTCAGCCCTCGAGCATCGAAGCGAGCTTCGTCACCGTGTTCCAGTTGCGGGCGGTCGCCGCCTTCGGAAGTCTCAGCTTCGCCAGCGCCGGATGCAGCTTCGAGCGGCCCTGGCCTTCGACGAAATCCACGTAGAGATGCCGCCCGTCGACGGCCAGCCGTTCCGGCCCGTCGTAAATGGCGGCGATCCGATCCCGCAGATCGGCCGGATAAAGCGCGCGGGCGAAGATAACCACCATCGTGCCCGGCCGGGCCGCGGCCGCATCTTCGAAGGGATTGGCCGCGACCGCCGCCTCCATCTCCGCGCCATTGCGGAGCAGGAAATCGGTCCGGAATCCGAGCCGTACCTCGGCCTCCCGCTCCAGCAACGATTCCAGCCTGCCGCCCTCTTCCTCGTCCGCGTCGAACACGACATTGCCCGAGGCGAGCAGGGTCTGTGCCCGCCGGAAGCCGAGCGCTTCGATGAAGCTCTTGAGATCCGCCATCGGCAGCTTGCGGTTGCCGCCGACATTGACGCCGCGGAGCAGGGCGGCCCAGCGCATCAGCCGCGCTCGTCGCGCAGCGGCCGGGCGAGCAGGCGGCCGACGATGTCATCCACCGAGGCTTCGCCCGACAGCAAGGCGCAGACCGCATCGACGATCGGCATGTCCACGCCGGCCTCGGCGGCGGCGCGGGCGAGGACCGGGGCGGTGTAGGCGCCCTCGGCGACGGTGCGCCGGTCGGCGAGCAACTCCGCCGCCGCCCGGCCCTGGCCGAGGCCCCTGCCGAGGCTGAAATTGCGCGAGCTGGTCGAGGAGCAGGTGAGGACGAGGTCGCCGAGGCCCGAAAGGCCGGCCAGGGTCCCGGCGCGGGCGCCGCGGGCGAGGCCGAAGCGGGTCATCTCGGCGAAGCCGCGCGAGATCAGGGCCGCCCGCGCATTCTGGCCGAGCCCGGCGCCGTCGACGACCCCGCAGGCGATGGCGAGCACGTTCTTGACCGCGCCGCCAATCTCCGCGCCGATGACGTCATCACTGAGATAGGGCCGGAACCAGGGCCGGGCGAGCCGGTCGCGCAGCCGCTCGCCGGCCGCTTGATCCTCGACCGCGAGCGTGACGGCGGCGGGAAGGCGGGCGGCCACTTCGTGCGCGAAGGTCGGGCCCGACAGCACTGCCACCAGGGCATCGGGCTGCGCATCGTGCGCGACCTCGTGCATCAGCTCCATCGTCCGTTCCTCCATCCCCTTGGCGCAGAGGATGAGGGGGATGGTCAGGCGCGGCATCCCGCCAAGCACCGCGCGCATATGCTGGGCGGGCGTGACGACGAGCAAAGCCTCGCAGGCGGCGAGCGCGTCCAGGTCGCCGGTCGCGCGGATGGCGGGATCGAGACGAATGCCGGGAAGGAAGAGCTTGTTCTCGCCGCTTGCGTTCACGGCCTCGATCACCTCGGGCTCGCGCGCCCAGAGCAGGGTCTCTCCGCCTTCGGCAGCGACCTGGGCCAGCGCCGTTCCCCAGGCGCCGCCGCCGATCACGCCCACCCTCATGCCTTCACTCCGGCGCCGCGCACGCGCTCGGCATCCGGGTCGAGCGGCCAGCGCGCCCGCGCAGGCGCGTCGAGGCCGTCGGTGAGCCCGGCGTCGAAGCGCAGAGTCCCGGCCCAGGCGATCATCGCCGCATTGTCGGTGCAGAGCCAGAGCGGCGGCGCGACGAAAGGCAGGCCGTTGCGGGCGGCGAGGCCGGAAAGCGCCGCCCTTATGCCGGTATTGGCCGCGACGCCGCCGGCGACGACCAGAGCGGTCGCCTCCGGCGCCTTGCCGATCGCGCGGGCGGTGCGATCGACGAGGCAGTCGACCACCGCCTGCTGGAAGGAAGCGGCGATATCCTCGGCGCGGTAGCGGCCGCTCTCGCTGGCGCGAAGCACCGCGCTCTTGAGGCCGGCGAAGGAGAAATGCGGTTCGTTCGAGCCGGCGAGCGGCCGCGGCAACGGCACGGCCTTCCTGTCCCCGCTCTCCGCCGCCCGCTCGACCGCCGGACCGCCCGGAAAGCCGAGGCCGAGCAATTTTCCGATCTTGTCGAACGCCTCGCCCGCGGCGTCGTCGATCGTGGTGGCGAGGCGGCGATAGCGGCCGAGTCCCTCGACCAGCAGCAACTGGCAATGGCCGCCCGAGACGAGGAGCAGCAGATAGGGAAAAGCAAGGTCCGGGTCGGTCAGCATCGGCGACAGCGCATGGCCTTCGAGATGGTTGACCGCCACGAGCGGCCTGCCCGCCGCAAGCGCGAGACCCTTGGCCGTCGCCAGCCCCACCATCACGCCGCCGATAAGGCCCGGCCCGGCGGTTGCCGCCATGGCGTCGACCTCCGCCAGCCGGACGCCTCCCTCGCGCAGAACCGCCTCGATCAGGTCGGGCAATATCTCGACATGGGCGCGGGCGGCGATCTCGGGGACGATTCCGCCATAGGGGCGGTGGGCGCTTTCCTGCCCGGCCACGCGGCGCGCGAGGATGCGGCGGTCGCCGGTCACCAAGGCCGCCGCCGTCTCGTCGCACGAGGTTTCGATGCCGAGGATCAGGCTCATCGCCGCTTCCCTGCCACCCCCGGAGTGGTTAGCACAAGCACATGCAGACGCTCCGGATCGGCACGCGCGGCTCTCCCCTCGCCCTCGCCCAGGCGCGGCTGGTGGCGACCGCGCTCCGCGACGCCCATGGCTGGGGGCCGGAGCGGATCGAGATCGTGCCGATCACCACCACCGGCGACATGGTCCGCGACCGGCCGCTGGCCGAGCTCGGCGGCAAGGCGCTTTGGACGAAGGAGCTCGACCGGGCGCTTGCCGAAGACCTGACGGATATCTCGGTCCATTCGATGAAGGACGTCGAGACGTTCCGGCCGCCGGGGCTGGTCATCGAGGCCATGCTGCCGCGCGCGGACACGAGCGACAGGCTGATCGGGGCGGAGAGCATCCAGGCCTTGCCGCAGGGCGCGCGGGTCGGCACCTCCTCGCCGCGGCGGAAAGCGCAATTGCTGGCGCGGCGGCCGGACCTCATCATCGTGCCGCTGAGGGGCAATGTCGAGACGCGGCTGCGCAGGATCCAGCTCGGCGAGGCGGACGCGACCCTGCTCGCCTCGGCCGGGCTCGAGCGGCTTGGCCATGCCGAGGGAATCGTCCTCGACGACCTCCTGCCGGCCCCGGCGCAAGGCGCGATCGGGATCGAGGCGCGGGCGGACGACCGCAGGACCCGCACCCTGATGCACGCGATCGACCATCGCCCCACCCATCTCTGCGTCGATGCCGAGCGGCGGCTCCTCGCGCGACTCGGCGGCACCTGCCGTTCGGCGGTGGCGGCGCTCGCCGAGATGGACCGGGGCCGGATCCGTCTGCGCGCCGAGATCCTCGCGCCCGACGGACGCGAGGTCCAGGCGGGCGAGATCGTCTATACGGTGGCGAAGGAGGAGGAACGGCCGGGCGCGCTTGCCGCCGAATTGCTCGGCCGCGCCAGCCCCGCTCTGCGGATGCTGTTCGCCGGATGAGCCGGCCTTTGCTCATCCTCCGTCCGCAGCCGGGCGCGGAAGAGACGGCGGCGCGGGCGCGGGCGCTGGGGCTGGACCCGGTGGTCGCGCCGCTCTTCGCGACCCGGCCGCTGGCCTGGGATCCGCCCGATCCCGCCGGGTTCGACGCCGTGCTGCTGACCAGCGCCAATGCGGCGCGCGAGGCGGGGCCGGCTCTGTCGCATTTCCGCGCGCTTCCCTGCTGGGCCGTCGGCGCTGCGACGGCGGCGGCGGCGCGAGCGGCGGGCTTTGCCGACGTTCGGACCGGAGCAAGCGACGGCACCGCTCTGGTCCAGGCCGCGGCGGCGGCGGGAATAGCGCGGGTCCTTCACCTGCACGGACGCGAGCATGTCGCCCTGGTCTGGCCGGGCCTTCGCGTCGAAAGCCGGACGGTCTACGCCGCCGAGGCCGCCGAGGCACTGCCCGAAGCGGTGCGCGCGCTTCGCGGCCCGGTGGCGCTCATCCACTCGCCCCGCGCCGGGGCGCGCTTCGCGGCTTTGGCGCCGGACAAGGGCGGCATCGCCCTCGCCGCGATCAGCCGTGCCGCGGCGGCGGCGGCGGGGAGCGGATGGGCCGAGATTGCCGTCGCCGCCGCGCCCCGCGACGAGGCTTTGCTGGAGCTTGCGGCGAAGCTGTGCCACAAAAGACCGGCCCGAAGGCCGGGAGCAGGTGGTGCGCATGGACTATGAGCGGGCGGGCAAAGCGATGAAGCCGGGACGGCCGCTGCTCGCGGCGCTGATCCTGACATTGGTCGCCTTCCTCCTCGGCCTCGCAATCATGGCCTGGACCCTCGCCCACTGGAATGCCGGCGCGCGCTTCCTCGGCGTGGTGCCCGAGACCCCGCCGCCCCGCCAGGCGCCGGCGCCGGTCGTCACCGTCCAGCCCGCGCCGGCGGCGGCGCCGCAGGCCCCTTCCGACATCCAGCCGCCGCTGACCGACCCCGAGCTGATCCGCCGCCTCGCCGTCGTCGAGCAGAGGCTGGCGACGATCGACGTCCAGTCGCGCGCCGCGGTCGGCAATGCCGGCCGGGCCGAAGCTTTGCTCGTCGCCTTCGCCGCCCGCCGCGCGCTCGATCGCGGCATCCAGCTCGGCTATATCGAGCCGATGCTTCGCGACCGGTTCGCCGGCTCCCAGCCGCAAGCGGTCGCGACCGTGCTGACCACCGCCCGCCAGCCGGTGACGCTCCAGCAGCTTCGCACCAGCTTCGACGACGTCGCGCCCAAGCTGAGCGGCGGCGGACCCGAGCAGAGCTGGTGGCAGGCGCTGAAGACCGAGCTTGGCGGCCTGATCACGATCCGGCGCGAGGGAACCCAGTCGACCATGCCGAGCGACAGGCTGCGCCGCGCCAGGACGGCGCTCGACGCCGGCGACGTCGCGATCGCGCTCTCCGAAGTGCTGCGCCTGCCCGGCCGCGAAAATGCCGGGGACTGGATCGAGCAGGCGCGCCGCTACGTCGCCGCGCACCAGGCGCTCGACACGATCGAGACCGCCGCCTTGCTTGAGCCGCCGCCGGTACCGAAGACGCCGACGCAGGTTTCGACGGCCGTGGCCGCTGTCCCCGCGAAGAAATAGGCCGATACGGCGTGGGGAGAACGATGCCCGGTCAAATCTCGAGCAAGGCGTAGGGCCGGCCGAAGGCGGGCTCCAGGACGTATTGCGCGCAATTGTAGACCGGGATGCCGCGCGGGGTGGCGCCCCGGTAGCGGCCGCGATGGGCGTGGCCGTGGACCACGGCCTTCACATTGTCGAACCGGTCGACGGCATGGGCGAGGCGCGACGAGCCGAGGAAGGGGTAGATTTCGAGCGGCTCGCCCTCGGCCGTCTCGGGAATCGGCGCATAATGGAGCACCGCAACGACGCGCTCGGTCCGGAGCGAGCGAAGGGCGTTTTCGAGCTTGCGCGCCTCCTCGCGGGATTCGTCGACGAAGGCCTTGATCGCATTTTCGCCGAACGGGCCGAGCTCGCCGCGGCCGAACCCACCGACGAAGCCCTTGACCCCGGCGAAGCCGACGCCGTCGATCATCACCGCCTGCTCGCCGAGCATCCGAACGCCGACGTCGCTGAATATCTTCGCGACCTCGTCGGGCACGCCGCATTCATAATCGTGGTTGCCGAGCACGCCGACCATCGGGATCGTGCAATGCTTCAGATCCTCGGCGAGGATCTCGGCCTCGCTCGTCTTGCCGAAATTGGTGAGGTCGCCGCACAGGGCCAGCACGTCCGCTTTCTCCGAAATCTCGACGAACATGTCGCGATAGCGGTTGTGGCTGGTCTCGGTGACGTGGAGGTCGCCTATGGCTGCGAGCGTGAGCGCCTCAGTGGGGCTGGGGTCGTTCATGCTTCTCGTCCACTCCCTTGCCGACGACGTCGGCGAAGCCCCATTCGGAAACGTCGACGACATAATCGGTCGGGCTGATCAGTCGGCCGCGGCAGATCTTGATCGAGGCCGGCGGCATCTCGTCCTGGGCCTTCAGGCGCGTGAGCAGTTCGTCGTAGAGCCAGCGCGGGATGAGATCGCGCTCGGTCGGATAGACGAAGCGGAAATTGAGGACGTTGATCAGCAGCACCTCCCAATAGAGCTCCATCGAGCCGAGCAGCCACTCCCAATCGATCTCGTCATGCTTGATCAGGATGACGTGAACGATGTCGGCGCCGTCATAACGGTAGCGGGTCTGGAGGAAGAGCTTGGAGAGGATGAACTGGGTCGGCGGAGTCACCCTGACATTCGTGCCGTAGACCTGGGCCTCATACACTTCGTGGAACCAGGCGTCGGTGATCGGGATGCTGGCCGAGGAGATGTTGAAGATGACGTCGAAGAAATTGTCGCCGCGCCAGACCTTCCCGATCCAGCGCTCGTCCTCCATCTCGATCTCATAGCCTCTCGCCTTGAAGAAGGAGAGGATTCGCGGCGCGTCGCTCGGCTTGCAGAAGACGTCGAGATCCTTGGTCGGGCGGCTGATCCCGGTGAAGCAGGCGAGCGCATAGGTGCCGGAGAGAAGGAATGGGATTCCCGATTCCTTGAGCAGCCTCAAGCTGTCGGCATAGAAATCAACCGCCTCGGGAGGCGGCTCGAAGCGGGAGGGATCGACCGTGTCGAGGAGGTTGCTCATCGGCCCCGAGAACGGGGGCCGGGACGAAGCGTTCCTTCACCATCCCTTCATTGCGGCCGCGGCGCGGTCGGCTTGCCGATGTCGACGAGGGTGATGGTGAAATCGAGCGTCGCGTTGGGCGGGATGGTTCCGTCGCCGGCGCCCTTCGCGCCGTAGGCGAGAAGCGGCGGGATCCAGGCGCGATAGGTGCCGCCCTTGCGCATATGCCGCAGCGCCTCGGCAAAGCCGGGGACGGTGCCCGAGACCATCATCCCGGCATGCTGCGCCTGGTCGAAGATCTTGCCGGTGGCGAGGCGGCCGACATAATCGATCAAAACGGCATCGTCGGGGCCGGGCGTCGGTCCGGTCCCGGGCTTCAGCGTCCGGATGCGGATTCCGGACGGCGTGACGATCGTGCCCGGCGGAAGATGCGCGACCGGGCGGTGCCCCGCATGGGCGGGCGCAGCGGCAGCGGCAAAAGCGGCGAGCAGGGTCCAGATCATGCTTGGCTCCAGGGCGTTCCGGGCGCCGGATAGAGGCCCGGGCGGCTCAGCGCCAGTCCTTCCAGTCGCGCTCGGTCGCCTCGGCGACGGCCTGCGCGGCATCGCCCAGCCAGCCGCGCGGGTGCCGGTCGAGATCGGCGTGGATTGTGGCGATGCGCGCCGCATCCGCAGCATGGACGGCGGCGATGTCGCGGCCCATCGCCTTGAGCAATCGGCGGCGGACGGGGTCCTTTTCGTGCCGGAGGGAGAGCTTGCGGCTGTCCGGCGCCAGCCGCCGGACGACGGCACCGCCAGTCACTCGCAGCCAGGGATCGGGGGAGCGGTAGCGGCCGGCGGCGAGAGCGTAGCCGGCGCCGGCGCTGCCTTTCCGGTCCCAGCAGGAGGGCAAGGCGGCCTTCGCCTCGCGCGCGACCGGGCCGCCGCGCCAATGGGCGGCCGCGGCGACGAGCCGGAGCCGGCCGAGGCTGCCGATCCCGGCCCGGCGGCGGGCGAAACCGGCCTCGATCCCCGCTTCGGGAAGCGACGCGACCAGTGCCGCGGCGAATGAAGGGTCGGGGTCGGGGTCGCCCGGCGCCGACAGCAATTCGGCCCAGAAGGCCTCGCGCAGCTTGCGCCGGGCGGCGAACAGGTCGCGCAGCCAGAGCCTCTTCTGCTGAAGGATGAAGGGACGCGGGGCTTCGAGCCCGCGGCGATAGCCGTGGAGGATCGCATCGCCGATCGCTGCCGCCTCGTGGCGATGGGGCGAGGCGATCAGGGCGCTCGCCGCGAGCCGGACGAGGTCGAAAGGCCAGGGGGTCGGCGCCGCCTCGTCATAATCGTTGACGCCCCAGACCAGCCGGCCCTCGCCGTCGCGCCACAAGCCGAAATTCTCGACATGGGCATCGCCGACCGAGGCGATTTCGGGCGCGGCGGCGAGTTCGGGGCAGACCGAGCGCGCGCTTTCCGCCCAGCGCCAGCAGGCGCCGCGCAGGAAATCGAAGAGATCGGCGCGCATCGCCTCATGCTTGTGCGCGAGGTCGGCCGCGACGAAGCGGCCGCCGAGGCGCCGGCGGAGCCAGGCCTCGTAATCGCGAAACGATGCGCGGATGCTCTTCATCCTCGGCTCCGGCCGGTTAGGGTGCGGACCCGAGGCAGCGCGCCGCCTGCCGGGTGCGGCTGAAAATGATCGCGCCGCCGCGGATCGTCGTCAGCACGCAGGCGAAGGCGATCACGTCGGCGGCGGGATCGCCCTTCAGCAGGACGAGATCGGCGTCCATGCCCGCCTCGACGCGGCCCTTGCGCGCGCCATAGCCGAAGCGGCGCGCCGGCGTGGCGGTGAGCGAGGCGAGGATGGCGCGATAGTCCAAGCCCGCGCGCCGCATCAGCCGGAATTCCTCGTCGGTGTCGAACAGGTCGGTATAGCCGACGTCGGTGCCGAACAGGATCTCGCCCCCGGCCGCATGGTAGAGACCGACCTGCTGGACCGCTGTCGCGACGTCACGGGCTTCGTCCGCGGCGCTTTCGCCGAACTTCTTCGCCTCGACCTCGAACAGGCTCAGGGTCGGGATCAGCGCCATCCGGCGGGCGCGCAGCCGCGCGACCAGGGCCGGCGTCCAGTCGCCCATCATCGGCGCGGCATGGGCGAGGATGTCGACGCCGCTCGTCAGCGCGATTTCGACGCCCTTCGCGTTGGAAGGATGCGCGAAGACCGGCCGGCCGAGCCGGTGCGCCTGCTCCGCCAGCGCCGTGGCGAGGCCCGCATCCATCGGCAACACGCCGACGTCGCCGCCGACGATGGCGCCGGTGAACAGCTTCACCCCATCCGCGCCCGCCGCGATCTGGCGGCGCTCGCGTTCCAGCGCCTGCGGGACCGATGTCACTTCGGGCGCGGGCAGATGCTCGTCGCGCAGGAACTGGCGGATGTAAGCCGGCGCGCCGTGCGGCGGATAGAAAGGCTCGCCGACGGTCAGGATGTTCGGGCCTGAAACCTCGCCGCGGCGGATGCGGCTCCGGATCAGGTTCGTATTGTCCTCGACCGAGGCGAGATCGAAAACGGTGGTGAATCCCCACCGGCTGAACATTTCGGTGAGCGTGCGCGACAGGTCGGCGGCCGGCCGGGTCTCGGCGTGCAGCAGATTGTGGGTGAGGATGTGGACGTGGCTGTTCCAGAAGCCGGCGGTGACGACGGCGCCCCTGCCGTCGACGATCGTCGCCCCGCGCGGCACCCTGATTCGCCCGGCCGGGCCGACCGCGGCGATGCGGCCGTCATGGATGAGCACGGTGCCGCGCGCGATCGGCCGCGCCCGCGGCGCTGGATAGATTTTCGCCCCGACGATGGCGAGATCGGCGGCCCGCGCGGCCGGGACCGCCAGCGCGCCCGACAGCAAGAGCAGGCCGAAAAAGCGCGAGAGGATCGAGAGGCCACGCATCCGCCCCCCTTTTAGGACGAGAAAGCGTGGCCGCCTACCTCGCGAGAGGCGAAGATCGACGTCAACATCGGATATGCCGGAGCGCGATCAGGAAGGCGCGCGCAGCTCTTCAAGGCGCGCCCCTCAGCCGGCCTGCAGGACTCGGAGGCTTTCGTGCTCATCCTTATGCGCGCGTCTCATCCGGCGCTGCTCCGCGCTTGCGGCTGGGCAAATCACGAGGATGGCAGGAGGCCGCGAATCTGCTTCACCGCGAAATCGACCTTCATGTCGAATGCGATCTTCCCAAGCTCCGCCGTCGAGCGGCGCGCGTCGCCCAGGATTCCGTTTTGCGGACTGTGCGGCCCGAACTGCGCCTTGCCGTCGCCGGCGGTGTGACCGACGACCGGATCTCCCACCGCGGAGGGGATGAGATCCTTGCGCACCCAGCTGTTGTCCTTGTCGAGATACAGCAATTCCGAAGTATCGAACAGGTAAGCGTGGAGGCCGAGCGGGTAGCCGTGCTGCACCAGATAGCGATCGAACGCATCATTCGCGGGCCGATAGACCTGGTCGCAGTAGAAGACACGGGCGCCGCCGCTCAGGTTGCCGTCGAGCTTCCTGGCGAGCGCCTCGTACACCTCCGGCTGGCCGCCGCCATGATCGCCCATGATGATGATGTTGCGGAAACCGTTGAGGGCCGCCTGCTGGGCGATGCGCTCGAGCATGGCGGCGAGCAGGTCGTTGGTGATCCCGATGGTGCCGGGAATCGATTCCGCATCGTTCGGCGTATAGGGCAGCACCGGCAGGAAGATCGCATTGCCGAGCTTTCTCGCGATCGCTTCGACCGTCTCATGCGCGATGAAATTGTGGCCGCCGTTCGCATTCTGGGGGCCGCGTTCCTCGACGCCGCCGGTGTAGATGAGGGCGGTCGTCTTCCCCGCCGCGATCGCGCACCGCACTTCCACCCAGGTCATCTTTTCGAACTCGACCCGGTCGGTCCGGGGGCAGTTCGCAACCTGTGCGGATTCCGCGGCATGCGCCGATCCGGCGGCCAAGGAGGCCGCGCCGCCCGCGATCGACATCAGCAGGAGCTTCGAAACCGAGCCAATTCGCATGTCATTCTCCACCGACGGCCCAAGGCCATGCTCGAATTTGTATCCAAGGCAGAAAATTACACAAATTCATTGTTTTCATGATGATCATTCCGTTGAAGCACGATCGCGGCGTCCGAAAGGGGCCGCGCAAGGCCGGCGCGCTCATTCATCCCTCGCAGTCACGATCCGTGCCGGGGTCCAGGCAATGCGACGGCGCGCTTCGCGCGCCTGAACGTCCTCGCCATCGAAATCCACGGCGACGGGCGCGCCGTCGAAAAGGCTTCGATCGTCGAGCGCCGACACGTTGATCACGCCGCGCAGGCGATCGCCGTCACGCCAGGTCGCCGCGACCCAGACACCGCAGCGGTCGCAAACATGGAAATCGGTGATGTTCAGGCCGAAGCGATATGGCTTCGGCGGGTCCGCGGGAAGAGTGACGCACAAGCTTCCGTCCGGATCGGCGATCGCCATCGCGCGATGGCGCCGGCAGAAGCCGCAGCCGTCTTCGCGCGGCACGAAGCTGTGCGGGTCCCGGTCCGTGGAGAATTCCAGCTTCAGGCGACCGCAGTGGCAACGGCCTTCGAAAATTCTCATGGCATAAATCCTTTTGTGAGAGGGTTCGTCGTTGCGGACCAGGACGTCCTGCGCGGCTCAATCCCGACGCGGCCTCCCGCCGCCATGTGCGAGCGAACCGGCAGTCTCCGCGGAGATTCGCCGGGCGTCGGCCGGCGATGTGTGCTCCGGCGGCTGCCGGTCGATGCCGCGATCCAGCGTTTTTTCGAACCAATGGTGGGCGTAAGGCTCATCGTTGAACGGCGGGACCTCGCAATAGCCCGACGAGCGATAGAGCCGCAGCGCTTCGACCAGCGTCCTGTTCGTCTCCAGGCGCAGCACCGAATAGCCCAATATTCCTGCCTGCTCTTCGAGCAGGCCGAGCAGCCGGCGCGCGAGGCCGCGCCCACGAGCGTCCGGCGCGATCCACATGCGCTTCAGATAGGCCGCATCGGCCGAGATCGGCTTGAGGCCCCCACAGCCGACCGGCTCCCCATGAAGCCGGGCGACAAGGAAGATGCCGCGCGGCGGGGCGAATTCGTCGAGCGCGGGGACGATGCTGAGCTCGGGATCGAAGCCGCCCTCGAAGCGGTCGCCGAGCTCCCGATAATATTCGCCAAGACAATGGAGGGCGGCGGCGCCGGTGGCGGGCTCGGCGGCGATCGCCACGTCGGCAGGCGAGGACATCGAATCCAGGCTTTCGCCTCGATCGCTTCGACGGCCTCCGCCCGGCGGGACGGCCGGAATCTCGTCCCTGGCCTTGACGCGGCGCCGCAGCCAGCGGGCGAGGCGCGCAAGTCCGGCGGCCACGTCCGCGGAGAATACACCATGGGCTTCGGCCCAGGCCGGTTGGGCGAAAGGGTCGATCATAATCGTCTTTGGCTTGCCGACCTTCAGGGCGAACGGGACATTCCATTTTTTGTAGCCGAGAAAGAACTTTCCACAAGTTCATTATCTGCACTATAATCATGCAGCACGCGCACGACGCCCGCTTGTTGCGAGGGCGGGTGCTTGAGGAGGTTCCATGTTCGACGATTTGCCGGCCCTCGTGGAATTTGCCCGTGCCGGCTCCATAGCCGGCGCCGCCGATCGCCTCTGCCGGACCCCATCGGCGATCACCCGGCAGGTGCAGAGGCTGGAGGATGCATTGGGCGCAGAGTTGCTCGACCGCTCGGTCAAGCCGCCGCGCCTGAACGGGCTCGGCGCGCGGGTGCTCGAACAGGCGCGAGATCTGCTGCAGCGGGCCGAGGCGCTGAAATCCCTTACGTCGAGCGAGGCCGAACCTCACGGCGTCCTGCGCATCGGCCTCGCGCATCCGCTGGCGGTGGGGCCGCTTACCGAACCCACGCGGGCGCTGTCGGAAAAATATCCTCAGCTCAGGCTGCGGATCCTGAGCGAAGGCAAAAGCGCGTTGTTCGGCCAGCTGCTCGCCGGTGAGCTCGACGTGGCGGTCGTCGCCTTGCCCGTCGGAAGAACCGCGCCGGCGCCGCTTGTGACGAACATCGTCGCGACGGACCGCGTCGAGATCGTTCAGGGCGCCGCGGGCAATTTCGACGGCAATTGGCGAAGCTTGGGCAATGCGCCCTGGGTGCTCAATCCTTTTGGATGCTTCCTTCGGGCAAGCCTCGTGGATCATCTGGAACGTGCCGGCTTCACCCCGACGATCGCCGCCGAGATCCACAACGTGCATCTGCAGCTTGCCTTCGTTCAGTCGGGATACGGAGTCGGGTTGATGCCGGCGAGCGTCATCACGAGGAACAATTCCGGCGACACGGTCCAGGTGTTGCGACCTCCGTCATTCGACCTGCACATGTCCGTCGCGATCGTGCGGGCCGGGCAACTCGGAGCCCTGGAGAGGGCCGTCGGATTGCTGGAGCAGGGCATTCGGGATCTGTTTGAAGCCGCCCGCACAAGCTAGGGTCCGGACTCATTACCGGCAATGGCCAGGATCGCCCTTCGGCTGTCTGCTTGCAGCAGCCGCTCAGGCTAAACTGCGCCTGCGGCGCAGCGGCGAGGCGGAGAGACGGCCATGAGCCGGCCGCCATGCCCCCGGCATGGCTGCGAACATCCAGGGGATGTTCGCACCGGCTC
>DASUHH010000011.1:0-61444 GCA_036273615.1 Allosphingosinicella sp.
AGCGCGACCGGAATATGGTGGGTGTTGGTGAGCAGGACCATTTCGTGGATGCCGAGGGCGGAGAGGATCTGGGCGCCGCCGCCATAGTCGCGAAGCTGGTCCATGTCCGTCGCCGAAGCCTTGCCGGAGCGGATCCGGAGAGCCGAGGAGAAGCTGTCCGGCGCCTGATGATTGAGCACGACGATCACGCCCGCCCCTTCCTCGGCGATGATCTTCATCGCGCCGGCGAGCAGGCGCCCGCGCGGCCCGGCCTCGCCCAATGCGTCGGAGAACAGGCTGAGCTGGTGCATTCGGACCAATGTCGGCTTCGACGGATCGATCCGGCCCTTGATCAGCGCCACCTGCTCGGTTCGGAGCGCCTTGTTGAGGAAGGAGCGGGCGGTCCACATGCCCCCCCATTCGCTCTCGAACTCGGCCTCGGCGGTCGGCTCGACGAGATGGTCCTTCTTCAGCCGATAGGCGATCAAGTCGCGGATCGTTCCGACCTTGAGCCCGTGGCGCTGGGCGAAGGCGATGAGGTCGTCCATCCGCGCCATCGTCCCGTCCTCGCGCATGATCTCGCAGATCACGCCCGACGGATTGAGGCCGGCGAGGCGGGCGACGTCGACCGCCGCCTCGGTATGGCCGGCGCGGATCAGCACGCCGCCGTCGCGCGCGACGAGCGGGAAGACATGGCCGGGCGTCACGATATCCTCGCGGCCCTTCGACGCATCGATCGCGACCGAGACGGTGCGGGCGCGGTCGGCGGCGGAGATTCCGGTCGTCACCCCTTCCTTCGCCTCGATCGAAATGGTGAAGGCGGTTTCGTGGCGGGTGCCGTTGTGGCGGCTCATCAATTCGAGCCCGAGCTGCTCGACGCGCTGCCTGGCGAGCGCGAGGCAGATCAGGCCGCGCCCGTGCGTCGCCATGAAGTTGATCGCGTCGGGAGTCGCCATCTGGGCGGGGATGACGAGGTCGCCCTCATTTTCCCGGTCCTCGTCGTCGACGAGGATGAACATGCGCCCGTTGCGCGCCTCGTCGATCAGCTCCTCGGGCGAGGAGAGGAAGCCCCGCTCCATCAGCGTCGCATCTCCAGCATCCGGCCGATATAGCGGGCGAGGATGTCGATCTCGATATTGACGCCGCGGCCGGGGGCGAGGGCGCCGAGCGTCGTCTGCGCGGCGGTGTGCGGGATGATGTTGATCACGAAACGGGCGCCGTCGACCGCGTTCACCGTCAGCGAGGCGCCGTCGAGCGCGATCGAGCCCTTCTCCGCGATATAGGGCGCGAGGGCGTCGGGCGCCGCGACGACCACGCGCGTCGAATCCCCGCTCGGCTCGGCCGACACCACCGCGCCGACCCCGTCGACATGGCCGGTGACGATATGGCCGCCAAGCTCGTCGCCGAGCCGCAGCGAGCGTTCGAGGTTGAGCCGGGCGCCCTCGCTCCAGAGATCGGGCGCGCTTCGGGCGATCGTCTCCCGGGAGACGTCGACCGCGAACCAGTCTTCGCCCTTGTCGACGACGGTCAGGCAGACGCCCGAGCAGGCGATCGAGGCGCCGAGATCGACATCCTCCATGGCGTAGCCGCAGGCGATGCGCAGGCGCAGATCGCCCCTTTCCTCCGCCGCGACGACGCGGCCGATGTCGCTAATGATCCCCGTGAACATCGCCCTTCAGCTCCGGACGCGCTCGTAGACGTCCAGCCGGTCGATTCCAAGCGCGCGCGACTCGGCGAGCCGCCAGCGATCATGGGCTTCGGCAAGGCTAGCGAGCCCGATATCCCCGATCGCCGGCCGCCCTTCACCGATCAGGATCGGCGCGCGATAGAGGAGCAATCGGTCGACGAGATCGGCGGCGATGAAGGCGGACGCGGTTTGTGCGCCGCCTTCGACCAGCAGGTCGTTGACGTCATGAAGCCCGCTCACCTCCTCCGGCGCGGAGAGGGGCACCCATCCTTCAGGCGCTTCGCCGCGGGTCAGCAGCGCCCGCCGCGGCGAACATTGCTCGAGCCCCGGCAGCCGCACGTCGAGCCTCGGTTGGTCCGCTTCATAGGTGCCGCGGCCGACCAGGATCATGTCGGCCCGCGCCCGCTCGCCATGAGCGTGGGCGCGCGCATCCTCGCCGGTGATCCAGCGGCTCTCCCCCGAGGGCAAGGCGATGCGGCCGTCGAGCGACAGGGCCAGCTTCAGCGTGACGAACGGCCGGCCGAGCTGCTGGCGGGTGAGGAAGCCGGCCATCGACCGCGCCGCCGCCGCCGCGCCGGGTCCGACGGCGACCGCGATCCCCGCGTCGCGCAGCCGTTCGAAGCTGCGGCCGTCGACCTCGGGCCAGGGATCGCGAAGCGCCGCGACCACGCGCGTTACACCGGCCTCGATCAGGGCGTCCGCGCAGGCGCCGCCACGCGCCGAGACATGGGCGCAGGGCTCGAGCGTCACATAGGCCGTGGCGCCTGCCGCCGCGGCTCCGGCCTCGGCGAGCGCCATCTGCTCGGCATGGGGGCGGCCTCCGGGCTGAGTCCAGCCGCGGCCGGCGACGCATCCGTCCTTCACGATCACGCAGCCGACATTGGGATTGGGCGCGGTTCGGCCGCGGCCGCGCTCGCCGAGCGCCGCCGCCGCGCCAATCCAGCGCTCGTCCGCGTTCAAAAGCCGTACCGCTTCATTTCGTTGTCGAGCTTGCGGAACTGCCGCTGCCGCTCCCTTATCGCCGCCTCGCGCTGGGCCTGGTCGCGTTTCTGGTCGGCGATGATCTGGGCGTCGGTTCGGTTGGCGGGCCAGCTCTCGACATAGATGATCTGCGGTGCCGGCTGCACATTGTGGTTGCTGTCATAGAGGAAGCCGGCGACGATCAGCAGAGGCATGACGATCGCGACCGCCATCCCGCCCCATTGATAGCGGCTGCGCTGCGCGGCGAAGGCGCGCATGTCGGCCCACAGGGCCTTGGGGGCGGCGGGACGGGGAAACCAGGACATGGACTCCAGATAGGCTTCCCACGTCCCGCGCGCCACCCTTCGGGAGCCCCTTCAGCCCTCCGGCAGGACCCAGCGGATCGCGCTCGCGACATTGTCGGTGGTGGCGTTGCCGTTCGAATCGCGGGCCGGCGTGAAGCGGGCGCGGTTCTTCATCAGCCGGCAGGTCGCGGAATCGAGCGCGGAGGAGCCGCTCGACCCGACCACGGTGCAGCCCGTCACCCGGCCGTCAATGCCGACCGCAAGGCGGAAGCGCGTCGTCCCCTGCTCGTCGTTGCGCCGCGCGGAGTCCGGATAGTCGATGTCCGAGACGTAGGATCCGAGATTGGCATGCGCCCGCGCCGGCTCGAACGTGCGCGGAGGGGGTGGGGTCGGGGGAACCGGCGGGAGCGGAGTCGGCCCCGTCCCGTTATTTCCCATCGGTGGAAGCGGAGGAAAAGGAGTAACAGTGGAAGGTGGATGCTGGATCACGTCGACGATCTGAGTGGGAATCGTCAGATGCGTGGTCGGCAGATGTGCCGAGCTCGGCGGAGGCGGAGGCGGAGGGGGGATCGGTGGCGGCGGGGGAGGCTCCGGCACGTCGAAGATATCGATGTGACCGAAGGTCCGCTTCCCGGGCATGTCCATCTTCATCGTCATCAAGGCGGTGAGCGCCACGCCATGAAGCAGAATGACCGTGGCCATTCCGATCGGGCTGACACGCCGCGGTTGGTAGAAACCTGCTCCAGTCATGGCTGCTCTCCTGTTGCGGCCGCTTGGGCGACTCGGCTGATATGAGAGGTTATCTCATACCATATTGTTACAATATATCGTAAAGCAGGAAAAGCCCCTTTGTTCCCGGTCCGGAAAGGCAGGGGGTTTAAAGCGCGGCGGTCAGGCGGGCGATCGCTTCGTCGCGGCCGATCAGAGGCAGCAGGGCCGCCATTTCGGGCCCGCTGTCGCGGCCGGTCAGCGCGCGGCGGAGCGGCAGGAACAGCGCCTTGCCGCCGCGGCCGGTCCGCTCCTTCACCAGCGCGACGAGCTGCCGCCAGGGCTCGGCCGACCAGTCGATCTCGCCGGCGGCGTCCAGCGCGGCGGCGATCACCGGCCGGTCCTCCTCCGCCCCCCTGGTTTCGACATGGCCGTGGAGGATCCGCCACCAGTCCGCCGCTTCGGAAACCGTGCGCAGGTTCGGGCGGATCGCGACCCAATCCTCTTCGCCCATCCCGTCCGGCAGCCGATCGCGAACCCCTTCATAAGGGAGGAGGTGCACGATCTTCGCGCTGAGGCCCGCCAGCTCGTCCAGGTCGAAGCGGGCCGGCGCGCGGCCGAAGGTCGAAAAGTCGAAGCTCTCGATCAAAGCCTCGGGGGAGGTCGCCGGCTCGACCGGCAGGCTGGTGCCGATCCGCGCCAGCTTGGAGACCAAAGCCGCCGGCTCGATCCCAGCCTCCTTCATCGCCTCGACTCCGAGCGAGCCCAGGCGCTTCGACAATTTGCCCTCGGAGCCGACGAGCAGCGCCTCGTGCGCGAAAGCGGGCGGCGGCGCGCCGAGCGCCTCGAACATCTGGATCTGCAGCGCCGTGTTGGCGACATGGTCCTCGCCGCGCAGGACGTGGGTGATTCCGAGCTCGATATCGTCGACGCTGCTCGGAAGCATGTAGAGCCAGCTCCCATCTTCGCGCCGCACCACCGGATCGGAGAGCAGGGCGGGATCGAAATGCTGCGGACCGCGGATCAGGTCGTCCCACAGGATCGGCCGGTCATGGTCGAGCCTGAAGCGCCAGTGCGGCCGCCGCCCCTCCGCCTCCAGCCGCGTCCGCTCCGCGTCGGAAAGGCTCAGCGCCGCGCGATCGTAGACCGGCGGCTTGCCGCGCCCGAGCAGCACCTTGCGCTTGAGCTCCAGCTCCTGCGCCGTCTCGTAGGCCGGATAGACCCGCCCCGTCTCCTTCAGCCGCTCCAGCGCCGCGTCGTAGCGCTCGAAGCGGGCGGACTGGCGATGCTCCTCGTCCGGCGAGAGGCCGAGCCAGGCAAGATCCTCGCGGATCGCCACGGCAAAATCCTCCCGCGACCGCTCCCGATCGGTATCGTCGAGCCGGAGGACGAACCGCCCTCCATTCTTCCGCGCCCACAGCCAATTGTGCACGGCGGTGCGGATATTGCCGACATGCAGCCGCCCCGTCGGCGCGGGGGCGAAGCGGGTGACGACGTTCATGCGCTGCCGCCTAGGGCTTGCGCGGCATGGGAACAAGCGTCAGGCGCCGGGGACCTCATGGGCGGAGAGCGCCTGCATCAGGCTTTGCTCCTGCGCCGCATCCAGCGCCTCGCGCGGCAGGATCATGTTCCGCTGATCGTTGATGAAGAGAAGGAAGGTTCGGCGGCCCCGGTGGACCCGATAGAGCTCGGACCAGGCGAAGCGCACATTGCCGTTGGCGGAAGAAGCGCCGATCCCCTCTTCATCCCACGACCAGCAGGTCGGCCCTCCACGCGTTCTCATCTGGCGGAAGAGACGGCGAACGCGCCAGGGAATGAGGAGAAGGCAGGCACCGAAGAACAGGGAGAGGAAAATGGCGCCCAAACCGAGGCCGACGAGAAACGTGCCCGCGATGCCCTGCGGACCGTCGCCGCCTTTCCAGGATGCCCAGGCACCGGACAGGCCGACGAAAAGGATCGCCCCGCCGAAGATCAGAGCGGCTCGGGGCCGGCGCAGCCGGTACAGCATGAGATCGTAGGAGGCGTCGATCGATTGGGCCGCCGTCGCCGTGTAGCTCGTCTCGCCGCGCATGGCCCGCCCCCTTCCCCATCCGCTTAGCCTAATCTAGGAAAGCCGCAATGCGCGAGGAGGGCCTGAGATGAAGTTGATGGCGGGCAATTCGAACCTGCCTCTGGTCCGCGACATCGCGGCCTATCTCGAAATGCCGGTCACCGACACCAGCGTCCGCCGCTTCGCCGACGAGGAGGTGTTCGTCGAGATCAACGAGAATGTCCGCGGCGAGGACGTGTTCGTCGTCCAGTCCACCTCCTATCCCGCCAACGACAATCTGATGGAGCTGCTGATCTGCATCGACGCGCTGCGGCGCGCGTCGGCCAAAAGGATCACCGCCGTCCTTCCCTATTTCGGCTATGCGCGGCAGGATCGGAAGCCGGGGCCGCGCACGCCGATCTCGGCGAAATTGGTCGCGAACCTGATCACCGTCGCCGGCGCCAACCGGGTGCTCTCGGTCGATCTCCATGCGGGGCAGATCCAAGGCTTCTTCGACATCCCGACCGACAATCTCTATGCGGCGCCGGTCATGGCGGAGGACATCAAGGCGCGCTTCACCGGCCGGCCGATCACCGTCGTCTCGCCCGATGTCGGCGGCGTCGTCCGCGCCCGCGCCCTCGCCAAGAGGCTCGACAACGCCCCGCTCGCCATCGTCGACAAAAGACGCGAGAAGCCGGGCGAATCCGAGGTGATGAACATCATCGGCGACGTCGGCGGCCGCTTCTGCATATTGATCGACGACATCGTCGATTCGGCCGGCACGCTCTGCAATGCCGGCGCCGCGCTCAAGGAAGCGGGGGCGGAGGGCGCCGTCGCCTACTGCACCCACGGCGTGCTGTCGGGCGGTGCCGTCGCCCGCGTCGACAAATCCGCGCTCGAGGAATTGGTGATCACCGATTCGATCGAGCAGAGCGAAGCCGCCGCCGCCACTTCCAAGGTCCGCCTCCTCACCATCGCCCCTTTGCTCGGCGAGGCGATCAAGCGGATCGCCGACGAAAGCTCGGTCTCGAGCCTGTTCGACTGAGCTGTCATTTAGCCCGCGTCGATCCCTCCCCCTTGTGGGGAGGGGCTGGGGTGGGGGTGCCGGACGAAGTCCGGCGCGCGGCTCCGCCGCGCACCCCTCATCCGGCTCTCTGAGCCACCATCGAGGCGGCGAATGCCAGGGCCGTCCCGGGGACGGCCCTGCCGCTTCGATCCCACAAGGGGAGAAGGCAATCAGGTGCTCGCAGAATCTTTGGGAAGCAGATCCGGCCCGACATAGACGAACGCCCGCGCGCCCGACGCAAGCACCGCCGCGATCCGCGCATAGGCGTCGGTCTCGTAGCGATCGGTCGCCGCGAGCTCGGCGGCGGTGAGGCGGAAGACCATGCCCGGCACCCGATCGCCCGGATCGCCGCTCCGCCGCGCGATCGTGTGGACCTCGAGCCCGCTGATCCCGACCACCTCGGGCGAGGAGATGATGAGCGGCTCCAGCCGATAGCCGACCAGCACGTCAGGCTCCCCCGCCAGCAGCCGCCCGTAAGTGGCGCGCTGCACCTCGGGCAGCTGGAGCGTGCCGTAGGAGAAGAGAAGGATATGCGGATCGGGACGGGTCATCGGCTCACGCCATAACCCAGGGCGAGCGGCGACCCCAGCCAAAGCCAGGGCCGCCATCGGGTTCAGCCGCAGATGCTTCCCTTCAGCACATCGCCGGCCGCGATGATGGCACGCACCGCCCAGCCGGCGATCCCGCCGACCTTGTCCGCGATATATTGCAGCAGCGCCTTCACCTCATCCCAGTGGGCGCAGAAGAAGGTCTTGATATCGTCGGGGACGTCCTGCGCGGTCAACGCCGCGGCCCCGCCTCCGACCAGAATCTGGGCTGCGGCGTTCTGCATGTCGCGAAGATTGGATTCACTGAGCTGCGCCATTTGGACCTCCTGCTGTCATGCGGAGACACCTCCGCCACCGCCGGATAGGCCCTTCCACGCGGCCCGCAGCGTGACGGGCGTCACGCCGGAGACGCGGGGCCTCGCTTTATCCCGACGGCGCGGCGCGATGGACGCGTCCCGGGGAGAAGCGATCGTCGCGAGCTTCCGACACGCGCTTGCCGCGAAGGCGTTGCGGCAGTTCGACGATCACGCCTGTCGCGGGAATCAGCCGCCCGGCAAGCCAAGACCCCGTCAGCGGGTCGAGAAGAGGCGCCGGCATGCCGCCTTCGCCGCCTCGGCGCCTTCCTCGGTGAAGACGACCGATTTGGCCTTTGAGGTCGGATTGGAGATCAGCCCCTTTTCGTGAAGCCGGTCCATGGCGTCCCAGTCGAACCCTTTCCACGCCCTGTCGCCGTCGTGACGGCCGAGATAGAGCAAGGCGAGCACGGCTTCGTCGATGCGATCGGGATCGAGCGGTTCGTCGGCCGCGTCCGGGCGGCCGGCGCGGGGCGGCTGCCCGCGCGCGAGCACGGCCGAAAGCCAGTCCTTGGCACCCTTCGTCCCCCAGGCCGCGTCGGCGCGTTCGACATAGGCCACCGCCTCGTTCCGGTCGCCCATCCCGATGAATTCGGGCAGCATCTCGGGCCTCCGCACCCTTCCGAGCAGATAGTCGGGAACATGCCTGTTGGATTTGAGCGCGATTTGCAGCGCCTTGAGGGATTCCGCGCCCTTGCCGTGGCGGCGGTAGGCGAGCAGCGCCGCCGACCAGGTCCATGCCGCCGAACCCTCCTTGCCATAATCGTTCAGCAGGCCGCCCGCTTCCGCGTCGCGGCCCGCCGCCAGCAGCGCGTCGACCAGCAGGTAGCGTATGCCCTGATTGTCGTTCGGATTGAGGCGCAGCATGTCGCGATAATGGCCGATCGCCTCGTCCTGTTCGCCCGCATCCCACAGCAGCATCGCGAGCTGGCAGCGCGCCCGCATATAGGGCCGAGTCTCGATCAGGCCCCAGAAGTGGCCGGCATCCTCCTCGAAGACCGCTTTGCCCAGCGCCTCGGCGCCCGCCTCGACCGCGCGCCGGCAGAGCGCGAGCGCCTGCTCCGGATCCTCTTCCTCCAGGGCCAGGATCAGATGTCCGTCGGAGCATAAGGGCGAGACGGCAAGCGCCTTGCGCGCCAATGCGATCCGCGTCGCGCGATCCTCCGCCTCCATCGCGTCGAACGCGATCTCCTGCGCCCGATCGAGCGCGTCGGCCGCCGCGCCCGTCTTGCCGCCGATCCCACGGGCAAGCTGGGCGAGCAATTGGCCGAGATCGACGAATTCGGCCGGCATCGCCGACGCCGCGGCCGGTGCTTTCTTGCGGCTGCGCTTTCGCGATTGGGGCATGCCGCCCTCTCCCTTCGTCGTCCGTTGCTTCGGTCCGCTGCTTCCCGCACGGCCCGGATGGCCGCCATAACGCCGAACCTCGGCTCGACCAACCGATGGAGGCCGCATTTCCCCAATCGCCGCGCGTTTCGATCCGGCTGGAAAATGCGCTAGGGTCCGGGCCCCAAGCCGAGCCATGATTCGAACCTTCGCCATCGCCGCCCTGCTGGCATTCGCGCTCGCCGCCTGCGGCCGGAATGCGTCGCCCTCCGCCGACGACAACGCCGCCAACGCCACAGCCGCCGCCTGGCCTTTGCGCTCGCCCGACCCGCCGGTGCCGAAGAACCTGCCCGACATCGTCCGCGTCCGGATCGAGACGTCCGCCGGCACGATCGTCGTCGCGCTCGACCACAAGCATGCGCCGATCACGACCACCAATTTCGTCCGCTATGCCGACGACCATCGCTTCGACGGCACCGCTTTCTACCGCACGGCGCGCAACGCCTGGGCGCCGAAGGAGGGCTTCATCCAGGGCGGGATCGCGCAGAATTCGCGGCTGATGCTGGCGCCGATCCGGCTCGAGCCGACCAGCGAGACCGGCCTCCGCCACCGCGACGGCACCATCTCCATGGCCCATTCGACCCCCGACACCGCGATGGGCGATTTCACCATCGACGTCGGCGCCCAGCCCGGCCTCGACGCCCATAAGGGCAGCAAGCCCGAGGACAAGGGCTATGCCGCCTTCGGCCAGGTGGTCGAGGGAATGGACGTCGTCCGCCGCATCCTCGCCGCGCCGACATTGCTCTATGGCGGCAAGCCGAGCGAGAATATCGCGCCGCCGGTGAAGATCATAAGGGTGACGCGGGCGGGGTAGCGCGAAGGGACGCACCTTGGGAGCGCGAGCGACGGCGGCCTCGGGTCAGGCGCCGCAGCATTTCTTGAACTTCCTGCCCGATCCGCAGGGGCAGGGGTCGTTCCGCCCCGCTTTGGGCAGTCCCGCTTTGGGCAGTCCCGCTTTGGGCAGTGCGCGCACCGGTTGCGAGGACATGACGACCCGATCCAGCCCGTGCTGCCGCCGGTAGAGGGTCTCCACGAGATAGGGAATCATCTCGGGCGCCCGGCTGCGCATCTCGTCCTCGTCCGGCCCGCGAAGCTTTCGCTCGCGCACCATCACGACATAGAATATGAGGCCCAGGAACGCCGCCCCGAGATCCTCGTCGCCGGTCTCCAGCAGCGAATCCCACTCCTCCCCGCCGAGCGCCATCGCGGCCGCGAAGCCCTCGATCCAGATTTGCCACAGCACTTCATCGTGGCGCGCATCGATCTCGTAGAGCGGCCGATAGGCGAGATCGCCCCGCAGCAATTCGCCGGCGATTTCGGCCTTGCGGGCGAGGACGAGCGTCTTGAGCCGCGCCGAGCGCGCGGGATCGTCGGGGAAAGCGGCGGGGGAACCGCCCCAGACGGCCGGCAGCCATTCATCCTCCGCGATCCGGCGCGGCGAGACGAGAATGCCCGCGAGATAGCCGTCGAGCTCGCCGAGCAGCATTGCCGCATCGATGTCGGGGCATTCGACCAGCAGCCGCTCGAGCTCTTCGAGGTCTGGCCCGATGGGCGCGGCAGAATCTTCCGTCGGCAACGATATCCCCCCTGGACTGGAGACGGCGCACGCTCCGGCGCGACGACGCCGCTGATATGCCGGCTCCGGGTCCGCTGTCCATCGCCTCGGCGCCCGCTCATGCCGAAACGAAGGCGTCTCAGGTGACATGGGCGCCATGGAGAGGAGCGAAGATTGACATTGGACATTCTTTTGTCCATATCGGCGCCATGAAAGCGATCAGCTATTCCGAGGCGCGCGAGAATCTGAAGTCGGTGATCGACCAGGCGGTCGCCGACCGGGCGCCGATCGCGATCACCCGCCAGCGCGGCGAGGGCGCGGTGCTGATCTCCGAAAGCGAATGGGCGTCGATCGAAGAGACGCTCTATCTGCTGCGCTCGCCCGCCAATGCGCGTGAATTGCTGGCCAGCATCGCCGAGCTGGATGCTGGCGAAGGAGGCGAGCAGCACCTGATCGAGCCGTGAAGCTCGTCTTTTCCGAGCGCGCGTGGAACCAGTATCTCCACTGGCAGGCCGAAGATCCGAAGATTCTGGCTCGGCTCAATGCGTTGCTCAAGGAGTGCATGCGGGACCCGTTCCGGGGCATTGGCAAGCCGGAGCCGCTCGCCGGAAACCTCGCCGGCTGGTGGTCGCGCCGGATCAATCACGAGCATCGGCTGGTCTACCGCTTGACCGGAAAAGGCGACGCGCAGGCGCTCGAAGTGGCGCAATGCCGCTACCATTATTGAACGGACGAATGGACGGGTGCCTCGCCCGGCCTCGAATGACGTGGCCGGGTCGCGCCTGGAACAGGCGCCGCGGCTGAACCACCGCCGCGCCGCTTCGTTTTCCGCGGGCACCAACCTCGATCGGGAGCCCGCATATGGCCGAGATGAATCTTGCCGACATTGCCGAAAGATGCGCGACGTGGATTTCACCATATTCTCCACGCGGAGCGAAAGCGGCGCCATTTCCGGCCGGCCGATGAGCAACAATCGCGAGGTCGAGTTTGACGGCGACGCCTATTTCTTCTCCTGCGAACACCATCACATTGTCGCCGACATCGCGCGCGATCCGCAGGTCGGCCTCGGCTTCCAGGGCAAGGCGGGCGCGCTCGGCCTGCGCCCCTTCTTCCTCGCGATCGAAGGCCGCGCCGAGCTGATCCGCGACAAAAGCCGGTTCAAGGACCATTGGACGAGCGGCCTCGACCGCTGGTTTGAGCAGGGCGTCGACACGCCCGGCCTCGTCCTCATCAAGGTGAGCGCCGAGCGGCTCCATTACTGGAACGGCGGCGACGAAGGCGAGCTGCGGCTGGGCGCGCGGAGCGAGACGAACGCCGCGCCCTCCTGAGCATGGCGCCTAGAGCGGCCTGCGATTAACTTGAATCGCAGGCCGCTCTATAAGTCCTTGTTGTCGCGTTGCTTATTGCGAAAAGCCGGTACCCACCTTTTCGCGCAACGCTCTAGATCGAAGCCGTGGCGCGGCTGCCGAACCATGCCGGCGCAGAGCCTTTTCGGACCTGCGAATTGCCGCCACGCGTTTGCACAAACAGACTTTCCCGGGCTTGTTCAACCGCTTAGCCTAGAAAATGCTGGACGCGTCAAGAGCCGGTCCCTATCCCCGCCCGTGCCGGCCATCGTCCGATGGATACGGCTTATCACCTGACTTACCATCCAATCGGGGGAATATATGAAGCACTATCTGGTCGCGTTCGCGGCCATTGTCTGCGTGCCCGGCATTGCCGCTGCGCAGGACACCGGCACGAACCCGCATTTCGACGGCGTCCGCGCCGAAGCACGGCTCGGCTGGGAGACTCCGACCGTCAGCGAAGGCGGCCAAGTATTCAAGATCGACAGCGCAATTTCCTACGGCGGCGAGGTCGGGTTCGATGCGAAGCTCGGTGGCAAGGTCGTCGCCGGCCCCTATGCCGTCTACGAATTTTCCAGCGTCAAGCTGTGCGACGGAGCCGACTGCATCCGTGAAAGCGGGAATCTCGGCGCCGGCGGGCGCATCGGCATCGCCGTCAGCCCGCGCGTGCTGATCTACGGCAAGCTCGGCTATGCCCGCATTCGCTTCACCGCCTCGAGCGGCGGCGCCATCGGCTCGGCAAGCGCCGACGGCGTGCAGGGCGCGATTGGCCTCGACCTCAATTTCAGCCGCAACGTCTATGGCCTGGTCGAGATCAACTATGCCGATTACGGACGCTTTGAAGGCATCAACCTGCAGCGCCGCCACGTCGCCACGGGTATCGGCGTGCGCTTCTAGCTGGCGCGTTTCGGCCTGAGAGAAGGGGCGTCCGGCATCGGGCGCCCCTTTTTTGTGCCGGAAGCCGATGTGCTTCGCCCCAAGGCAAGCCAGGGAGAACGACCATGACGAAGACCGAGACCGCCAAGCCGGCGTGCACCTGCAAGACCGGCGGCTGCCGCTGCAATCCCTGCACCTGCAAGAATTGCGGTTGCTGATAAGGAACGGGCCGCGCCCGAGAGGACGCGGCCTGATTTTCGTCCGGACGATTGAAATTCGGCATTACGTACCCGGCCTTATGCCGCGGCTTGAGCGTCGAGGGTGGCCAAATGACCCTGAAGGACCGACTTAATGCTCCGTCCGAACGTTTCGAACATGCTCAGGCGAGTCTCCACATTAGAAAGCCCTTGGCCCGCCGCCGAACTCAGCGAATGGACAATTTCATTCCTTATATCATAAAACTCAGTCAAGGCCGCTCGCAGCTGAATCTCCACGTCATTAACTTTCCCAGGGAAAATATTTTTTATGTCCCTCGTCCCGCTTACCGACCTTATGACGGACGAAACACCAATACGTCGACCAATTTCATCAACCACGTGGGGCTTAAAGTTATTCATGTGAAAGGCGACGAGCTTCTCATCGACACCCTCGGCGTCGTTACCGATCACCATTTTTGCCGCGGACTCTATAACCACGCGCGCTTTAGACAGTAATTCACTATCTATCCTAACCGGCTTTCCTTTCGTCGTTATTCTCTGTGTAAAGCGCAGTTTTTGTAGGCAAACGTCCCAATAGGAAGCACGAGTAGTAGTACGAAATTCGTCCGCCATTCCGGGAAAGTTACTAAAGATCTGCGCCGCGGACTGAGAAATCATTTCACGATAAAACTCTTCGAAGCTTGAGGCCAAGAATACCCATGCCATCGAATTTGCTGCTATGCCTGATCGTCCAGATAGGCCCCATTGTTCGATCGCTTTCCGACCCTCCTCCGTAAGGATTGACCCCGACTTCGAAGCGACGTCGACGAGCTGAACCACCGCCCGTATCTGAGCGGTCCGCCCAAAAAAATCCTCAAGCGGCCCTTCCAGATCAGCCTGCATACGGTTTAGTCCAGTTCACCGATAAACATGTGCTCAAACAGGTCGATCCTATCTTTGATGTCCTGCGCCGTATTGGCAGAACCAGTAAGGCGGCCGGTAGAGCCTTCCTTGGCCAGCAAAACGTCATACGCCTTGAGGATTTTCCGCTTTTTGGCTGTGAGTTCGTCCTTGCGCGCCCAGAGCCGATCAACCGCTACCATCATACTGTCAAATATGGACACTAGGGGTCTCTTCCGGCCATACAAGACAGCTTCGAACGGCGCTCCGTCGAAAAGGACGTCTAGGAATTCGAGTCTCTCGTTAAATGCAGCACCCAACGCTGCGCATTGCTCGGTGTCCAAATCCAAATTTCGTTCCATGCAATTGTCGAGAATCCGGCGTATCGATCCCTGAATATGCTTGGGATCCCGAAGTGCAAAAAAACGCAGCACGATTTGGCAGTCGCCCATAGTCCGATAAAGACTGTTTTTCTGCCGCTCGGGGTCTTCGTAATACTCATTTGGGTCGGCCGCTTGGAAAGACGGTATTCCCCAAATTCGCGTAAATGTATTACCTCTGGCAAGTTCGATCACCAGATTATTGAATAACGATCCGTAAACAGCATTACGAATTTCCTGAGCATTTAGTCTTCGCCCACCGGTGTTCAATCGCTCAAATACGAATCGTCTTAGCTCATAAAATCGGTGGCTTCCGGCTTTCTTTAAGCTCGTCTGAGACTCCTGTAACACGACAATTGCTTGGACTGAGGCTCGATCGAGACTTCTCTTTATCCGGGGGGGAAGCTTTGTATAGCGCCGGCCGTTCAAGGCCGAGAGCACAGTTAGTCCGCGAAGCGAAAAGTCTCCGCTAAGAAACTCTTTAATGGCGTTTAATCGCTGCTGTCCGTCCATTACCTCGTAGCGAGCAAGGTCACTCTCAAAAAAAAAGAGCGGCGGAATCGGAACATTCAGAAGTAGGGATTCAATAAGGAGCGATTTCTGAGTGTCTGACCATCTCAACCGCCGCTGATATTCCGGACGAATATTTAGGACATCCCCATCGACAATGAGATCCTTAATCTGCGGAAGGAAGAAGTTGTTGGTTTGGTAAACCGCCCGAAATGGCTGCTCACCAAACTGCGCCTCAATCTCCTCATCTTTGGATGGGCGCCGAGACGCCCTCTCGTCGTCAATCTCCGATGATAGAGGCTCCGCCAGCTCGGCCTCTAGGATTTCGTCAGTGTCGTCCATGCCTCTCCCCATCAAGACGTCATGATGTGGAACGCATTTTGCCCGGAGTAAAGAGTTGTGCTTATTCCGCCGCTGAAAGGTAGATTTCCCCACCTTTCTCGCGGAATTTCTCGCTCATCTCCGCCATGCCCGCTTCGGCCGTTTCGACCGCAAGCGCCGGCTCGGCCTCGGGGCCCCCTCCACCAGCTTGCAGCTGGTCCCCCTCCCCGTTCCGGGGAGGATTTGAGCGGGCGAAGTCTCTGACCTCCTGGGTGATCTTCATCGAGCAGAATTTCGGTCCGCACATCGAGCAGAAATGGGCCGTCTTCGCGCCTTCCGCCGGCAGGGTCTGGTCGTGATATTGCTCGGCGGTGTCGGGATCGAGCGAGAGGTTGAACTGGTCGCGCCAGCGGAATTCGAAGCGGGCCCGGCTCAGCGCATCGTCGCGCAGCTTCGCCGCCGGGTGGCCCTTGGCGAGGTCGGCGGCGTGGGCGGCGAGCTTGTAGGTGACGACGCCGACCTTGACGTCGTCGCGGTCGGGCAGGCCGAGATGTTCCTTGGGCGTCACGTAGCAGAGCATCGCGGTGCCGAACCAGCCGATCATCGCCGCGCCGATCGCGCTGGTGATATGGTCGTAGCCCGGCGCGATGTCGGTGGTGAGCGGCCCAAGCGTGTAGAAGGGCGCCTCGCCGCACGCTTCGAGCTGCTTGTCCATGTTCGCCTTGATCTTGTGCATCGGTACGTGGCCGGGGCCCTCGATCATCACCTGGACGTCGTGCTTCCAGGCGATCTGCGTCAGCTCGCCGAGGGTCGCCAGCTCGGCGAACTGCGCTTCGTCGTTCGCGTCGGCGATCGAGCCGGGGCGGAGGCCGTCGCCGAGGCTGAAGGCGATGTCGTACGCCTTCATGATCTCACAAATCTCCTCGAAGCGCGTGTAGAGGAAGCTCTCCTTGTGGTGGGAGAGGCACCATTTCGCCATGATCGAGCCGCCGCGGCTGACGATGCCGGTGACTCGGCTGGCGGTCATCGGGATGAAGGGCAGGCGGACGCCGGCGTGGATGGTGAAATAGTCGACGCCCTGCTCGGCCTGCTCGATCAATGTGTCGCGGTAGATGTCCCAATTGAGATCCTCGGCGACGCCGCCGACCTTCTCCAGCGCCTGGTAGATGGGGACGGTGCCGATCGGCACGGGGGAGTTGCGGATGATCCATTCGCGGGTGTCGTGGATGTTGCGGCCGGTCGAGAGGTCCATCACCGTGTCGGCGCCCCAGCGGATCGACCAGACCATCTTGTCGACCTCGGCTGCGACGTCGGAGGCGACGGCGCTGTTGCCGATATTGGCGTTGATCTTGACCAGGAAATTGCGGCCGATCGCCATCGGCTCGCTCTCCGGGTGGTTGATGTTGGAGGGGATGATCGCGCGGCCGCGGGCGACCTCGTCGCGGACGAATTCGGGGGTGACATAATCCGGGATGGCGGCACCGAAATCCTGGCCGTCCCGCGCGGCCGCCTCGGCCAGCCGCTCGCGGCCGAGATTCTCGCGCACTGCGACATATTCCATCTCGGGCGTGACGATGCCGCGGCGGGCATAGTGCATCTGGCTCACATTGGCGCCGGGCCTGGCGCGCAGCACGCGCTTGCGGACTCCGGGGAAGCCCGGAACGCCGCCGGAGCGGTCGGGGCCGAGCTGGCCGTTATCCTCCGGCCGCACGTCGCGCGCCGCGACCTCCTCGACGTCGCCGCGGCCGCGAATCCAGTCGCGGCGCAGCTCCGGAAGGCCGGCCATGATGTCGATGCGGGCGGCGGGGTCGGTGTAAGGCCCCGAGCAATCGTAGACGCGGAGCGGCGGCTCGCCGGACGAAGGCTCGAGGTCGATCTCGCGCATCGCGACCTTCAATGGGCCGACATGGATCTTGCGGGAGCCGCGGATCGGGCCGGTGGTGACGGCAAGCTCGGTGCGGGCGGGCCCTTCGACTTTGCTCAGGATGAAACTATCGGCGGCCATTTCAAATCTCTCCTGTGCGGGCGGAGAGGGGCCGGCTGGTGCTTCGCCCTCCCTACGCCGGTGTCAGCCGGATCAGGTTCGACGGGTCTCGGCGTCCTCGCCGACTCTCAGCCGCGGCAGCGGCCCCCCGGGGAATGAGTCGCGCATAGGCCAAAGCGGGAGCGTGCGGAAGCGCACTTATAGTCCTCCCTGTCCGCGAAGCGGATGGGGAGGGGGACCACCTGAAAGGTGGTGGAGGGGCATTGCTGAGTCGGTAAGCCCCTCCACCGGGTTTTACCCGGTCCCCCTCCCCACGCCTTCGGCGCAGGGAGGACTTAGAAATCTTGCCTTTCCGCCCCCCCGCCTCTATAGGCGCCGCTTCCTTCCACCTTCGGAAGAATCGAACGGCCCGGCCATCAGGGCTGCCGTGGCTGTTCTCAAACGTCGCGCGCAGGCGCGCAAGGAGACGAAAATGCCCAAGCTGAAGACGAAGAGCGGCGTCAAGAAACGCTTCAAGCTCACCGCCACCGGCAAGATCAAGCACGGGGTGGCCGGCAAGCGCCACCGGCTGATCAGCCACAATGCCAAATATATCCGCCAGAATCGCGGGACCGAGGTGCTTGCCGACGCCGATACGGCGCGGGTGAAGGCCTGGGCCCCCTACGGCCTGAAATAAGGAGGAACCGCACATGGCACGCGTCAAGCGCGGGACCACCACCAAGGCCCGCCACAAGAGGATCCTGGAACAGGCGAAGGGCTATTACGGCCGCCGCAAGAACACGATCCGCATCGCCAAGCAGGCCGTCGAGAAGGCAGGCCAGTACGCCTATCGCGACCGGAAGGTGAAGAAGCGCAGCTTCCGCGCCTTGTGGATCCAGCGCATCAACGCCGCGGTGCGGGCCGAAGGCCTCACCTACGGCCAGTTCATGCACGGCCTGAAGCTGGCCGGCGTCGACCTCGACCGCAAGGTTCTGGCCGACATCGCCATGCACGAGGGCGATGCGTTCAAGGGCATCGTCGCCCAGGCCCGGAGCGCGCTTCCGGCCTGAGCCTGAGCTCAAGCACGAGATTAGAGAGCCGCGGAGGACGACTCCGCGGCTTTTCTTGTGTGCGGCCAGCCCGAACGGTTTCTATTGCCTACACATTACGCGGGATGCCGGGCCGGCCGATGCCGCATTCCAGCGCCGCCCGGTCCCAACCGGCGAGATTGGCGGCGGTTTCGTAGGTGCTTCGGAGGAAGGCGAGCAGGCAGGCATCGGGATCGGACGCTTGCCGCACCGCCTCGTAATCAAGCACGAACTCGCCGAGGCCTTGGTCGAAGCGCGCCTCCGACGGTTCGACTTTCGCCTCTGAAAAGCCGTCCGGTGTCGGATACGCGTAGGAATAGAAGAAGGGGCCGCCCGGCCCGCCCGCGCCGCCCGGCCAGAAGCCGGCGCTCGAGACTTCGTGGCTGTAGGCCTCCCGCGTGACGGCGTCCGGAAGGTTCGGGATGCCGCCCGGATGACGCGGCGCCCGCCGGCCGGAGAAGCGGGTGACGGCGAGGTCGAAGCTGCCCCAGAAGAAATGGACCGGGCTGACCTTGCCGAGGAAAGCGGAGCGGAAGAGGCGGAAGACACGGTCCGCATTCAGCACAGCGCCGAGCAGCCGGCGGGCGCTGTCCGGCGCGTAGGCGCGGACCTGCCGATCCTCGGCGAACGGGATTGCGGGCTCCAGCTCGTTCGGTACCGGATGGATGCGGATCGGGCGGCGGACCAGATCCAGCACGCCGGCATGGAAGTCCGCGACGCTCATCGGCCGCAGCGGCAGCGAACGCACGCCCGCCTCGTCCGCGCAGGTGAAGATGCCGTCCATCAGGTCGAAGCCAAGCTCGAACGGAGCGCCCGCGCCATAGAGCGGCTCGGTGCGCAGACCGTGCGGATGGACGTGCAGGGTCAGATGCCAGCTATGGTTGCGCCACGGCAGCAGGGCCACCGCCATCTTCCCCGCAACCTGGCTGAACAGGTGCAGCGCCGCTATGGTGGGGCCGTCCTGTTGGGTGGTCAGTTCGGGCCATGCTGGGTCAACGGTCATTGCCACTCTCCCGAAGCCGGGGTTCAAACGCGCTGGAATCTCGGTTACGGCGCCCGCCATGGCAAGCGACAGTCTCAAGACGATGAAGGAGGACTTGCTGGCTCGCATCGCAGCGGCGCCTGACCTGCCCGCGCTGGAGGCGGAGCGGGTGGCGGTGCTTGGCAAGCAGGGCGCGGTGACGGCCCTGCTCAAGTCGCTTGGCGGCATGACGCCGGACGAGCGGCAGGTGGAGGGCCCGCGCATCCACGGTCTGCGCGAAGCCGTGACCGAGGCGATCGTCGCGCGCAAGGCGGCGCTGGAGTCGGCCGATCTCGACGGCCGGCTCGCGACCGAGACGCTCGACATGACCCTGCCGGTCGAAACGGGGGCGCCGGGCAGCGTCCATCCGGTCAGCCAGGTGATGGACGAATTGGCCGAGATTTTCGCCGATCTCGGCTTCTCGGTCGCCACCGGGCCGGAGATCGAGGACGATTGGCGCAACTTCACCGCGCTCAACATCCCCGAAAGCCACCCGGCGCGGGCGATGCACGACACTTTCTATTTCCCCCGCCAGAACGCGGACGCGGCGCTCGATCCGGGCTTTGCCGGCCGCGAGATCGCGCGGATGCTGCTTCGGACCCATACGTCTCCCGTCCAGATCAGGACGATGCAGGCGCAGCAGCCGCCCCTCTACATCATCGCGCCGGGCCGCACCTACCGTTCCGACAGCGACGCCACCCACACGCCGATGTTCCATCAGGTCGAGGGGCTGGTCATCGACCGCGGCATCCATCTCGGCCACCTCAAATGGACGCTTGAGACCTTCCTCAAGGCGTTTTTCGAGCGGGACGACATCGTGCTTCGGCTGCGGCCAAGCTATTTCCCGTTCACCGAGCCGTCGGCCGAGGTCGATGTCGGCTATACTTTGGTGAACGGACGCCGCGTCCTCGGCGGCAGCGAGGGGTGGATGGAGCTGCTCGGCTCCGGAATGGTCCACCCGCGGGTGCTGGCCGCCTGCGGGCTCGACCCCGACGAATGGCAGGGCTTCGCCTTCGGCTGCGGGATCGATCGGCTGGCGATGCTCAAATATGGGATGGACGATCTGCGCGCCTTCTTCGACGGCGATCTGCGCTGGCTGAAGCATTACGGCTTCTCCGCGCTCGACGTGCCGACCTTGTCGGGAGGGGTGGGGGCATGAGGATCGCACAGAATCTCCCCTCCCGTTTGCGGGAGGGGGGAATATGAAATTCACCCTCTCCTGGCTGAAGGAGCATCTGGAGACCGACGCCTCGGCGGCCGAGATCGCCGAGACGCTGACCCGCATCGGGCTCGAGGTCGAGGGCGTCGAGAATCCGGCGGAGAAGCTCGCTCCCTTCACCATCGCGAAGGTGCTGACGGCCGAGCGCCACCCCCAGGCGGACAAATTGCAGGTCCTTACCGTCGATGCCGGCACCGGCGAGGCGATCCAGGTCGTCTGCGGCGCGCCCAATGCGCATGCCGGCATGGTCGGCGTGTTCGGCGCGCCGGGCACCTACGTCCCCGGCAGCGACATGACGCTGAAGGTCGCCGAGATCCGCGGCGTCGAGAGCCGCGGCATGATGTGCTCGATCCGCGAGCTGGAATTGGGCGACGAGCATGGCGGCGTCATCGAGCTGCCCGCGGATGCGCCGGTCGGGAGGCCCTATGCCTTATGGGCGGGCCTCGACGACCCGGTCTTCGACGTCGCGATCACGCCCAACCGGCAGGATTGCATGGGCGTCCACGGCATCGCCCGCGATCTCGCCGCCGCGGGGATCGGCACGCTGAAGCCAATCGAGGTTGGCGACGTCGCCGGCGCCTTCCCCTGCCCGATCGAGATCCGCACCGACGATCCCGAAGGCTGCCCGGCCTTCTACGGCCGCGTGATCCGCGGGGTCCGCAGCGGCCCCTCGCCCGCCTGGCTGCAGCAGAGGCTGAAGGCGGTCGGCCAGCGGCCGATCAGCGCCCTGGTCGACATGACCAACTTCATCATGCTTGGCCATGGCCGGCCGCTCCACGTCTACGATCTCGCGAAGCTGGAGGGCGCGATCGTCGCCCGCCGCGCCCGCGACGGCGAGGAGGTGCTGGCGCTGAACGGCCGCTCCTACCGGCTCGACCCTAGCATGACGGTGATCGCCGACGACAAGCATGTCCACGATATCGGCGGCATCATGGGCGGCGAGGAATCGGGCGTGACCGACACGACCACCGATATCCTGATCGAATGCGCCTTTTTCGATCCGGAGCGGATCGCGCTGACCGGCCAGAAGCTCGCCCTCGCGTCCGACGCGCGCAGCCGCTTCGAGCGCGGCGTCGATCCCGCCTTCCTCGACACGGGCCTCGCACTGGCGACCCAGCTCGCGCTCGACCTGGCGGGCGGCGAGGCTTCCGAGGTCGTCCGCGCCGGATCGCCGCCGCGTCCCGACAAGATCGTCGCCTATCGCCCGGCGCGCGCGCTGGAGCTTGGCGGCGTCGAGATTCCGGCGGCACGGCAGAAGGACAGTCTCGAACGGCTCGGCTTCGCCGTCGAGGAGGGCGAGACCTGGCGCGTCACGGTGCCGTCATGGCGTCGCGACGTTGACGGCTCCGCAGACATCGTCGAGGAGGTCGTCCGCATCCACGGCTACGACCAGGTCGCGGCGGCGCCTTTGCCCCGCGCGCCCGGCGTTGCGCGGCCGACCGCGACCGCCGAGCAGAGGATGGAGCGCAAGGTCCGCCGCACCGCCGCCGCGCGCGGGCTCAACGAGGCGGTGACCTGGAGCTTCGTCTCGGAAGCCGAGGCCGCGCCGTTCGGCGGCAGCTTCTGGATCCTCGAGAATCCGATCAGCGAGGACATGAAGGCGATGCGGCCGTCCTTGCTTCCGGGCCTGCTCGCCGCCGCCCGCCGCAATCTCGACCGCGGCGCCGGGACCGTGCGGCTGTTCGAGATCGGCCGGCGCTATCTCGCCGACGCCGAGCGGCCGACATTGGGCCTCGTGCTCGCCGGCGACCGCAGCCCGCGCGACTGGCGAACGGGCAAGGCCGAACGCTTCGCCGCCTTCGATGCCAAGGCGGAAGCGCTCGCCCTTCTCGCCGCCGCCGGCGCACGGGTGGAAAATCTTCAGGCGCTCGGCGGCGCGTCGGGCGTCTATCATCCCGGCCGCTCGGGGCGGCTCTGCCTCGGGCCGAAGAATGCGCTGGCCGAGTTCGGCGAATTGCACCCGGCGACGCTCAAGGCCTTCGATCTCGACGGGCCGGTCGTCGCGGCCGAGCTCTTCCTCGACGCGGTGCCGGCGAAGCGCGCCTCGGGCCCCATGCGCGAAGCCTATCGGCCGCCGGCGCTGCAGGCGGTGACGCGCGATTTCGCCTTCCTCCTGCCCGCCGACGCGCCCGCCGATACCCTGCTGCGCGCCGTCCGCGGCGCCGACAGGCAGGCGATCCTCGCCGTGCGGCTGTTCGATCTCTTCACCGGCGAGGGCGTTGCGGCGGGCGAGAAGTCGCTCGCGGTCGAGGTGACGCTCCAGCCGGGCGAGAAGAGCTTCACCGACGAGGAATTGAAGGCGATCTCGGACCGCATCGTCGCGGCGGCCGCCAAGGCCGGTGCGCGCCTGCGCGCCTGAGCGCGAAGCGGCGGTCCGCGCCGCCTTCGCCACCCAGGCCGGGTGGTGCGACCGATCCGGCGCGCCTTTCACCGGCCTGCTCTGCCGGCTGATCGGCGAGCGGCTCGACCGTTCGACCGGATTGGGCCGCCGCGTGCTCGGCTGGCCCGAAGGCGCCGATCCGATCAGGGATGCTTTGTCGCTGCGCGTCTGCGGCGGCCTCCACGCCCTGGTGCGGAGCGGCGGGGCAGCGGCGCTCGCCGCACTCTATCCGCCCCATCCGGTTCCCGATCCGGAGACGCTCTGGGAGGTGCTTCGACCGGCGCTCGCCGATCCGGCCTTGCTCCCCTGGCTCGACGGGCCGCCCCAGACCAACGAGGTCGGCCGCTCGATCTTGCTGATGGCCGGCTTCCTGGCGCTTGCCCGCCGCTTTCCCCAGCCGATCGACCTGCTCGAGCTCGGCGCCAGCGCCGGCCTCAACCTGCTGGCGGACCGCTACGGCTACGATCTCGGCGGCCGGAGCGCCGGCGATCCCGCCTCGCGGGTGCAATTGCGCCCGCGCTGGGAAGGCCCGCCCCCGCCCGAGGCGCTGGTGACGATCGCCGGCCGGCGCGGCGTCGATCTCAACCCGCTCGACCCGCGCCGCGATTCCGAGCGGCTGCTCGCTTATGTCTGGGCCGACCAGCAGGAGCGGCTCGCCCGGCTGAAAGCGGCGCTCGCCATCGCCGCCGCCGATCCGCCGCGCGTGGACAAAGGCGACGCGGCGGACTGGCTCGATGCCCGGCTGGCGGAGCCGGCGAGGTCCGGCGTCACGCGAATCGTCTTCCACACCGTCGCCTTCGATTATTTCGTGGCAGAGACGCAGGCGCGAATCGTGCGGCGGCTCGAAGAGGCCGGCGCCGGCGCGACCGAAGAATCGCCGCTCGCCTGGCTGCGCTACGAAGCTGGCCCGGACCATTTCGAGTTGCGCCTCCGCGCCTGGCCCGATGGGGAGGACCGCCTGCTCGCCGGCGGCCATCCGCACGGCAGCATGGTCCGCTGGTTCTCCGATCAGGCCTGAAGCGCGTTGATCGCTTCGTGCACCCGCGCCTCGGCCTCGCGGCGCGGGAGGCCGGGCGGGATCGGTTCACCGAAGCGGAAGGTGACGATGCCCGGCCTCTTGCCGAGCAGGTGCCGGCCCCAGAACCGGCCGCTGTCGAGCGCGAGCGGAACGATCGGCCGGCCGAGCGCGCGATAGAGGCCGGCGAAGCCCGGCTGGAGCGGCGGCGCCTCGCCGTGCGGCACGCGCGTTCCTTCGGGGAAGATGACGATGACCCGGCCTTGGGCCGCAGTCTCGCCCGCCAGCTTGAGCAGGCGGCGAAGCGCCCCCGCGCCGCCCTCGCGGTCGATGGGGATCATGCCGTATCTTTGCGCGAGCCAGCCCCAGATCGGGATCCGCGCCAGCTCGCGCTTCATCACCACCGCGGGATCGCGGAAGAGGACGGCCATCTCCATCGTCTCGAACATCGATTCATGCTTGGCGGCGATCAGGACGCCGCTCTCCGGCACCGGTCCCTCGACCCGGACTCCGATGCCGAGGATGCGGCGCGCGCAGTGGCTGTGGAAGCGCGCCCAGCCATTGGCGACCGAGCGCAGGGCGGCACGGCCGAACGGCAGCGACAGCAAGGCCGCCGCGACGAACAGCAACGTGCCGCCGTAGAAGACCAGAAGGAAGAGGAGCGAACGAAGCGCCGCCATCAGATCCCGACGATCACGGCCGCCCGGCGAAGCAGATATTTGTTATATTCCATGAAGAGCTGCTCGACGCTCGGATTGCTCTCGACCGCATCCTCGAGGATCGGCACCGACCCGCCGAGCTGGCGCGACAGCTCGAACCTGGCGCGCGGCATGTGCCAGTCGGTGGTGACGAGGCGGACGCTGCCGAGATGCCGGCGCTTCAGCCATTGCGCCACTTCCTGGGCGTTGGAGCGGGTGTCGACCGCCTCGTGGCCGAGATCGATGCAGCAGGCGAAGAGCGGCGCGCTCCCCGGATAATGGGCGGCGAGATCGGCCGGATGGACCGCCCGGTCGACGCCCGAGACGAGCATCCTTTTCGCCTTGTGGCGCCCGAGCAGGTCGAGCCCGCGCTCCATCCGGTTGGCGCCGCCGGTGAGGACGACGATCGCATCGGTCGGCCGGTCGTCCGCCGGCCGCGGCAGCAGGCCGGCGAACAAGGCGTAGCCGAGCAGATAGAGCAGAAGGAAAGCGGCGAGGATGCGCGTGATCACAACATCCTCCCCAACGCACGAAGGATGGTCCAGCGCGCCACCAGCATCGACAGCAGGATGCCGAGAACCGGCAAGGCGATGAGCAGCAGCCACGCGCCGGGCGGAAGCGCGGCCGATCCGATCAGGTCCGAGCCCAGGGCCGCGACCCGCGCCCCGATCAGCAGCATCACCAGGGCCGCTCCGATCAGGCCGATGCCGCCGCCGAACGCGGCGTCGAGCGCGATCCGCCGCTGGAACAGGCGCGCCACCTGGACGTCGGTCGCGCCCATCAGGTGGAGCACCTCGATCGTGCCGCGATGGGTGTCGAGCGCCGCCCGGGCGGCGAGGACGACGGTCGCCGAAGTGGCTGCGATCATCATCAGCACGAGGGCGGCGGCAAGCCATTGCAGCGAGGAGATGAGGCGTCCGAGCGGCCCGAGCCAGTCGCTGTTGCGGTCGAGCCGCGCCGTCGGCACCGCCCGGGCGAGCGCGTCCCGCACGTCGCCGACCCGCGCGCCGCCGCCGGGCCCGAGATCGACGTCGATCATCGCCGGGATCGGCAGGTCCGAGCCGGCGCCGCCGGCACCGAGCCACGGTTCGAGCAGGCGGTTGATCTCGGCCGGCGTCAGGCGGCGGACCTTGCGGACGCCATTCATGTGCCGGAGCAGATCGGCGGCGCGGGCGGCATCGGCCTCGCGAACGTCCGGATTGGGATCCATGATCTGGACGGTGACGCGGTCGCCGACGGCGGCGTTGAGGCCCGCGGCGGCGCTTCCGAGGCCGAGCCCGGCGGCGGCGGCGAGCACGGTCAGGAACATCATGATCGCGATCACCCAGGGCATCGGCCCCGCAAGCCGGCCCTCCGGGAGCAGCCGCCGGTCGGCGGCGCCAAGCTTGCGGCCGACGGCCTTCACGCGTCGGTCCGGCGCGGCGGATTGCGGAGCGCGCCGGTCGGATCGAGCAACTGGCCGCGATCGAGCCGCAGCATCTCGGAACGGCCGATGCTGGAGATGAGGTGGAGATCGTGGGTCGCGACCACCACCGTCGTTCCGAGCCCGTTCAGGGAATCGAACAGATGGAGGAGGCGCTTCGCCATTTCCGGATCGACGTTTCCGGTCGGCTCGTCGGCGACGAGGATGTCGGGCCGGGCGATCACAGCCCGGGCGATGGCGACGCGCTGCTGCTCCCCGCCCGAGAGGGTCGCCGGCCGCGCCGTCGCCCGGTGGCCGAGGCCGACCCAGGCGAGCATCTCCTTGACCGGCGCCTTCAAGTCCTTCTCCTCGACCCCGGCCACCCGCAGCGGCAGGGCGACATTGTCGAAGGCGGACAGGTGGGTGACGAGGCGGAAATCCTGGAAGACGACGCCGATCCGCCGCCGGAAGCCGGGCAGCCGCCGGCGCGGCATGGTGACGATATCCTCGCCGAACAGGCGGATGAGACCGCGGCTCGGCCGCTGGGCGAGGTAGAGCAATTTCAGGAGCGAGGTCTTGCCGGCACCGGACGGTCCGGTGAGGAAGTAGAACCCCCCCTGCCGCAGCGAGAAGCTGAGGTCGGACAGGGTCTCGGCGCCGGTCCCGTAGCGCAGGCCGACATTGTCGAACTGGACGATGGTCTCCGCCGCTCTCAGAACCGCCTCCGCTCCTGTGCCCCCTGGTTCCCATCGCATGCCCGGGAGCGTAACGTAAACTACCCAAAAAGTGCGCATTTGCTTGCGTGGCGACGGTTAACTGTGCATCGGTTCGGGTCCGAGTAACGTGTCGGGGGCCGCTCACGAATGATCCTCAGCTGTCCAGCCTGCAAGACGCGTTACGTCGTGCCGGACAGCGCGATCGGGCCGACCGGGCGGCAGGTTCGTTGCGCCGCCTGCCGCCATAGCTGGCACCAGCCGCCCGCTTCCTACGCGCCCCCGACAACGGCTCCGCCGCCAATGTCGCCGCCGCCGCTCCCGGTGCCGCCGCCCGCCGCGCGGGTGCCGCCCTCGCCGCCCGCCACGGCGGCGCGGCCGAGCGCGGCCGATCTGATCGGCGGCGCGCCGTCGGAAAATTACGACGCCTTCGTCCACGAGCCGCCCTTCCGGCCGCGGCGCAATCCGGCCAGGATGTGGACCATGAGTGCCCTGGTCGCCGCCGTCCTGATGCTTGCGGCGACGGCGGCGATCGCCTGGTTCGGTGTGCCCCGCTTCGGCGGCAGCTTCGTGACGATCCGTTCGGGCGCATCGCCGCTGCGCATCGAGAAGGAACGGGCGGAGCGCGGCACGCTCGGCAGCGGCAACGAATTGCTCACCGTCACCGGCCAGATCGTCAACCCGACCGACAGCGTGCAGCCGGTGCCGCAGATTCGCGCCGAATTGCAGGATGCGGCCGGCCGCACTCTCTATTCCTGGGCGATCTCACCGCCCGTGTCGGAGCTCCAGCCCCACCAGAATGCGATCTTCAACAGCTCCGAGGTCGACCTGCCCAAGGATGCCAAGCGCGTCCATCTCGCCTTCGGCAAGACCTTCTGAGCGGAGAATAGGATTTGCGGATCGGCATCCTGACCGGTGGTGGCGACGTGCCGGGGCTCAACCCCTGCATCCGCTCGATCACCCTTTCCGCCGACGATCTCGGCTGGAGCGCGATCGGCTTCCGCCGCGGCTGGGAGGGCGTGCTCGCCATCGATCCCGACGATCCGGGCAGCGTCGCCGCCAACAGCCTGCCGCTGACCCGCGAAGGCGTTCGCGGCCTCGACCGGCTCGGCGGCACCATCCTCCACACCTCGCGGCTCGATCCGCGCACGCTGACGGCCGGCGACGAGACGTCGCGGGTGCTCGACGTGCTGAACCGGCTCGGCGTCGATGCGATGGTCACGCTCGGCGGCGACGGGACGTTGCGCTTCTCCGCCCACCTCGCCGCGCAGGGCGTGCCGGTCATCTCCATCCCCAAGACGATGGACAATGACGTTTACGGGACCGACTATTGCATCGGTTTCTCGACCGCGGTCAGCCGCTCGGTCGAGGCGATCAACGCGCTTCGCACCACGGTCGAGAGCCACGAACGGATCGGCGTGGTCGAACTGTTCGGCCGGCGGAGCGGCGAGACGGCCCTGCTCGCCGGCTTCCTCGCCCAGGTCGACCGGACGGTGATCGCCGAGCTTCCGGCCGATCTCGACATATTGCTGCCCCTGCTTGCCGAGGACAAGGCTTCGAACCCGGCGCGCTACGCGATGTGCGTCATTTCGGAAGGGGCGACGATCAAGGGCGAACGCAACGGCGATTCCGAATTGTCCAAGCCCGCCAGCCAGCGGCTCGACATCGGCGCCGGGCAGCGGCTCGGCCGTGCGATCACCGAGAGGATCGGAAGCGGCGTCGTCATCCAGGAGCTGGCCTATCTGATGCGCGCCGGCGAGCCCGATGCGATGGACCGGATGGTCGGCCTCGCCTTCGGCGCGCTCGCCGTGCAATTGCTCCAGCGCGGCGAGAAGGCGCGGATGGTGGCCTTGATCGGCGGCAATTACGACCATGTTCCCGCCGACACCCTGCTCAAGGGCCGCAAGAGCGTGGACATTTCCGGCCTCTACGACGCCGCCTCCTATCGCGCCAAGCTGATGCGCGTCGAAGGCATGCCGATGTTCCTTTATTAGGAGCCGGCGAGTCCGGGTTGCACCCCCGGAGGCCCTTTGCTAGAGGCCCCGCTCCTGCCAGCGCCGGTCCATCGTCCGGCGGCAATCACGTGCGGTCGTGGCGGAACTGGTAGACGCGCAGCGTTGAGGTCGCTGTGGCCGAAAGGCCGTGGAAGTTCGAGTCTTCTCGACCGCACCACGCGCCCGAAAACAAAGCCATCCGGGGGATGGCTTTGCGGGTGCGCTCCAGGAAAAACGTCCGGGGGACGTTTTTGGAGATCGTCCCACGGACGTGCCAGGATCGTGCAACGATCCTGGGCTGGCAAAGACAATCCGAATACGCCCCCAAAAAGTCGTGCCAGACGACTTCCAGAAACCCTCACCGCCACCCTTGCATGGCCGCCCGATCCACGGCACGCCCCGGTTCATGCTCCTCGACGTCGAAACCGGCTATGAAGGCAAGTTCGATTTCCCGCTTCGCGAAGAGGCGCCGGACATCGTCTACATGCTCGCTTCGGTCCCGCGGACGGGCAGCACCTATCTCGGCCATCTGCTCTGGCGGACGGGCTGCCTCGGCGCGCCGCTCGAATATCTGAACTTCGACCCGACCGGCCCCTATTTCTTCGCCAGCCATTCGGCCGAGAATCAGGACCGGCTCTGGAAGTCGCTTCTCCACCGCCGCACGTCGCCCAACGGCGTGTTCGGATTCAAGATCTTCCCGATCCAGCTCCAGGGCCTCGGCCAGTCCAATCCCGCTCTTCTGGCGAGCCTTCGGCCCGGACGGATCGTCTATCTCGACCGGCGCGACCGGACCGCGCACATCGTCTCTTATGCCCGCGCCAATCTGTCGGGCGTCTGGCGGCAGGAGCAGGAAAAGGACCTGACGGCGCCGCCTTCCTACTCCGAGGAGGCGCTCGACATGGCGGCGCGCGGGATCGCGGTGCAGGCGGCCGGCTGGGAGAAGATGTTCCGCGAGCGCGGCATCGACCCGCTGCGGCTCTGGTACGAGGATGTGGTCGAGAGGCCGGACGAGGCGGCGCGGCAGGTCGCCGACTATCTCGGCGTGGCGTTGATTCCCGGAGCGCAGGTGCCGGTGCCGGCGGTCCTCAAGCAATCGAACCGGGGCGCGGAGGATTGGGCGACGCGCTACGCGCAGGCGAAGGCCGCCTCGCCCTCCTCCTCGGCAACATGATCGGCGCGGGCGTCTCCGCCTTGATGGTGAGCCTGATCGTGCGCCTCGCCTCGATCTGACAGTCCCGACCCGGGCCGTCTGTTTCGTCTGCGCGCTCGCCGCCTTGCGGGTGCGGCGCAGCGGGCCGCTCGAGGGCGCCGCCCTGCCGATCGCAGCCTGCCTTCCCGGCCTTATCTATTCCGGCTCGGCGGTCTATGGTGACGGCTGGAAACCGGCGATATGGGCTCCGGCCTTGATGGCGAGCGGGCTGCCGGTCTACCTGATGATGCGGCGCGGCTCGCCTGGGAACGAGCCCGCGGACGAATTGGGGACCCGTGGAGGATGGTGCGGCCATGGCCGAAAGGGAGGACAAGGAGCGGCTGGACGTTCCGGAGCAGGAATGGCGCCGGCGGCTGACGCCCGAGCAATATCATGTGCTTCGGGAAGCGGGGACGGAAGCGCCGTTCACCGGCCGCTACGTCCACAATCATGAGGAAGGGGAATATCGCTGCGCCGGGTGCGGGGCTTTGCTGTTCGACAGCGATTCCAAATATGACAGCGGCAGCGGCTGGCCGAGCTTCACCCGCCCGGCGAGCGACACGATCGCCGAGCATAGCGATTCGAGCCACGGCATGCGCCGGGTCGAATTGCGCTGCGCGAAGTGCGACGGCCATCTCGGCCATGTCTTTCCCGACGGGCCGGGCCCGACCGGGCTTCGCTACTGCATCAACAGCGCCTCGCTGGACTTCGAGCCGCGCAAGGACGGTTAGGGCCTCCGCCCGATCCGCGGGACGCTGCGCCTCGAAAGCATGGCGGCATCACCTTTTCTGCACCGAAGCTGCGCTTGTGGCGCGACTCGTCTGGCCTTAGGCTGCCGCGTCGATGCCCAGCAAAGTTTCCTCCCGCTCGCCGTTCAAGCGGACGCTCGTCACCATCTTGAAGATCGGGCTTTACGGCCTCATCGTCGGCGTGATCGCGGTCGTCGTCGCGGTCGCGGTGGCGATGACCCAGCTTCCCAAGTTCGACGAGCTGCAGAGCCGCGCCCATCTCGGCCAGCAGGTCCAGATCCATGCCGCCGACGGTTCCGTGATCGTCTCGGTCGGCCCGATCATCGGCGATTGGCTGCCCTACGACCAGATCCCGCAGGTCATGAAGGACGCGATCGTGTCGGTGGAGGACAAGCGCTTCCGCCACCATATCGGAGTCGACCCGATCGGCATCCTGCGCGCGCTCGACGTGCGCGCGACCAAGGGCCATTGGACGCAGGGCGGCTCGACCATCACCCAGCAGCTCGCCCGCAACATCTTCCTCACCAACCGGCGCACCTTCGCGCGCAAGATCCGCGAGGGCATCCTCGCGCTCGCGCTCGAGCGGCGCTTCACCAAGGACCAGATCCTCGAACTCTATCTCAACCGCGAATATTTCGGCGGCGGCGCCTATGGCATCGACGCGGCGTCGCGCCGCTTCTTCGGCCATTCGGCGCGGACCCTGACCCTGCCGGAGGCGGCGATCATCGCCGGCCTGCTCAAGGCGCCGTCCAATTATTCGCCGACCGCCGACGTCGACGCGGCCAAGGCCCGGGCCGCCGTCGTCATCCAGGTCATGCGCGAGAATGGCGCGATCACCCCCGAGCAGGCGGCGCAGGCGCAACCCGCCAACGTCCAGGTCGCGCCCGTCCAGAAGCAGAACAGCGTCCGCTACTTCACCGATTGGGTATTGTCGCAGCTCGACACGCTGATCGACGTTCAGGGGCAGCCGATCGACGTCTGGACGACGCTCGATCCGAACATGCAGAAGCTCGCCGACCAGGTGATCAACGCCGACGCGCCCGACGGCGCGCAGGGCGCGCTCGTCGCGATCGAGCGCGACGGGGCGGTGCGGGCGATGGTCGGCGGCAAGGATTATGTGAACTCGATCTACAACCGCGCGACCGAGGCGCAGCGCCAGCCCGGCTCCTCGTTCAAATTGTTCGTCTATCTCTCCGCGCTCGAGGCCGGCCACAAGCCGGACGACATGGTCGAGACCGCTTTCTCGCTGGGCGGCTGGAGCCCGCGCAACGAAGGCCATGTGCTCCCGCCGACGATCGGCCTTCGCCAGGCCTTCGCCGAATCGATCAACACGGTTTCGGCGCGGCTCGGCCAGGAGGTCGGCTACGGCACCGTCTCCGACATGGCCCAGCGGCTCGGAATCACCTCGAAGATCGGCAGCAACCCGGCGATCACGCTCGGCAGCTCCGAGGTGCGGCTGATCGACATGACCCGCGCCTATGCGGTGATCGCGAACAAGGGCGTCGCCGTCGTGCCTTATGGGATCAAGCGGGTGACCACCGCCAAAGGCGAATTGGTCTATCAGCACCAGGCACCCGATTCGCGGGTCCTGGTCTCGCCCTGGGTCGCGGCCGAGATGACCGACCTCATGCAGACGGCGGTGCTCTCCGGCACCGGCCGCGCCGCCCAGATCGGCCGGCCGGTCGCCGGCAAGACCGGCACGACCACCTTGAACAAGGACGGCTGGTTCCTCGGCTTCTCGAGCGGCCTCACCACCGGCATCTGGATGGGCCGCGACGATTCGAAGCCTGTGCCGGGGCTCCAGGGCGGCCGGGCGCCGGCCCGCGCCTTCCACGATTTCATGATCCGCGCGGTCGCCAACCGGCCGGTCGAGAATTTCGACGTCCAGGTGAAGGTGCCCGACTGGCAGGAGGAGCCGGACAACGAGGCTTGGTTCGGCGGCCCCGACAACGGCCAGTTCGTCGACGAGAACGGCAATCCGCTCCCGCCCGACCAGCAGCCTCAGCCGCAGGGGCCGCTTGCCGACCAGCCGGCGCCGGCGCCCCAGCGCGGACCGGCGCCGCCGCCGCGCGCCGACGAGATGGACGGGAACGGCCCGCCGCCGAACCAGCGGCTCGACCAGCAGTGGCTCGACCGGGCGATCGGACGCGACCGGCCGCGGCGCCCGCGGCCGCCCGACCGGTCCTCAGAGACGGGCGATAGCGTGGAGCGCCGCCCCATGGCGCCGCAGCCATAGACGCGCGGTCTTCGGGTCGGCGCCGAGCAGGCGCTCGACCAGGGCGTGGAATTGCGGCCCGTGATTCATGTGGATTCGGTGCGCCACCTCATGGGCCACCGTGGCACGGCGCACCCAGTCGGGAGCGAGGATCAGCCGCCAGCTGTAGCGGATCGCGCCGGACGACGAGCAGCTCCCCCAGCGCGACACCGGATCGCCGACGCCGACCCGGCCGATGCCGACGCCCGCCTTGGCGCCGAATTCGCGAGTCTCGCGCGAGAGGATGTCGGCGGCATGACGGCGAAGCCAGCGCAGGAGGCGGGCCTCGATATTGTCGATCGGGCCGCCGACGATCAGCATGTCCCCTTCCAGGCGCGGCACCCGCGACGCGGATTCGCTCCAGCGGACGCGGTGCGGCATGCCGTAGAGCGGCAATTCGGCGCCGTCGCAAAGGCCGGTCGCGGGCTGGATCCGGGCCAGCTGCGCCTCGACCCAGTGACGATGGCCGGCCGCCCATTCGAGCGCCTTGCGCCGCGACGCGCGCTTCGGGATGGTCAGCACGACCGCCCCGCTGCGCCGGTCGACCCGCAGCCGCATCGTCCGCGCGCGCGGCGATACGACAAGCTTCAGCGCCGCTTCCATGTCCCCGCTCGCGAAACGGAGCTCAGAGGTCACGGCCGATCAGATGCCATTCGAGGTCGCCGGCTTCGTCTTCCGCGACCGTCCAGCCGCGCACCGACTGGCCGGCGCGGTGGACCGCCTCGCGGTCGCCGCAGATCAGATAATGCCATTCGGGCAATGGCTTGCCGGCGGCGCGAAGCCGGTAGGCACAGGTCGCCGGAAGCCAGTCGAACCGGTCGACATTGCTTTCGGTGAGCCGGATGCAGTCGGGAACGAAGGCGCGGCGGCCGCGATAATGGGTGCAGCGGCCGGTCTCGCGGTCGAGCAATTTGCAGGCGACGTTGGTCGGATGGATGTCGCCGGTATCGGCATCCTCGAGCTTGTGAAGGCAGCATTTGCCGCAGCCGTCGCAGAGCGCCTCCCATTGGGCGCGATCGAGCGCGGCCAGATCCTGTTCCCAGAAGCGGCCGTCCGCGGTCACTTGACCCACCGGGCGAGCTCGGCCGCCATCGCCTTCGGCCCTTCGTCGTCGGGGAGCAGAGCGAGCGGCTCGCCCTTCGTCCCCTGAAGGACGATCTGGCGGCTATGGTCCATCGCATAGCCGCCGCCCGGCTGGACGTCGCCCTTGCGCGCATAGACGACGAACTTCTTCTCGACGTCGGCGATCTGGGCCGGCGTCCCGGTCAGGCCGATCAGGCGCGGGCTGAAGGCGGCGAGATAATTCTTCATCTCCGCCGGCGTGTCGCGCTGCGGATCGACGGTGATGAAGATCGGCGCGATCCGGGCGGCGCGGGCGGGATCGCTCTCACCGAACGATTTGAGGGCCTGGGCGATCGTCGCGAGATCGGTCGGGCAGACGTCGGGGCAATGGGTATAGCCGAAATAGACGATCCGATATTTGCCGGCGAAATCCGTGTCGCGGACGACATGGTCGTTCTGGTCGGTGAGGGTGAAGGACCCGCCGATCGCCGCATCCTGGAGCGGAGGGGGCCCGGACGGGCCGCACGAAACCGCCGGTACGACCAGCAGCAGCGAAAGCAGGAAAGTCAGCGGCTTGACGCTTTCGTTCATGGCAGCCTCAGCCATGCTTTGCTATGGGCCTGGGATCAAGTCCAACTGGGGTGAACGAGGTGGGCAAATCTTTCGGCCGCATCGCGATGGCGGCACTGGCTGTGACGATCGCGGCGCCTGCGGCGGCGCAAAATTATTCCGACGGCTATAATTTCCTCAAGGCCGTCAAGGATCATGACGGCGACAAGGTCACCGCGCTGCTCAACAAGCCCGGCACGACGGTGATCGACAGCCGCGATGCGTCCGGCGACACCGCGCTCCACATCGTCACCCGAAACCACGACACGACCTGGCTCTCCTTCCTCCTCTCCAAGGGCGCCCGGACCGACATGCAGAACGGAAGGGGCGAGACCCCGCTCAGCCTCTGCGCACAGATCGGCTGGACCGACGGCGCCGAATTATTGCTCTCCCGCGGCGCCGCCGTCGATCTCGGCAACAATCGCGGCGAGACTCCCCTGATCCTCGCCGTCCAGCATCGCGACGTTCCGATGGTGCGGCTGCTGCTCGCCCATGGCGCCAATCCCAACAAGACCGACCATGCCGCCGGCTATTCCGCACTCGATTATGCGCGGCAGGACAGCCATGCCGTGCCGATCGTGCGGATGCTCGAAGCGAAAGCGGGCGGCGCCCCCAGGCCTTAAGCGAAACCGGCCAGCGCCGGATCGAGATCGCCGACCAGCCGGCGCGCGGCGCGGCGGGCGAAGCGCAGGGTCTCGGCCTTGCGCCGGGCTGGCGCGAGCTTGCGGAGCGGCGCCTCGCGAATCATCGCGGCGTCGTAGCGATCGGCGACGATCAGGCCGCAAAGATGGGGATGGAAATCGTCGTCCTCGAACGGCCGCAGGTCGAATCCCGCCGGCACCGCCCAGAAGAAACGGTCGCAATAGTCGAGATAGTCGCGCCACTTGCCGTCACCCATCAGGTCGGCGCGCGACACCTTGATCTCCACGATCGTGATCAGCCCGGCCGAATCGATCGCCATCATGTCCGCCCGCCGGCCGTTCGGCAGCGGCACTTCGCAAATGCCGAACTGGTCCTGGTGGAAGAAGAGCCGGGTCACGCCCCGCGCCACGTCCCGCGCGACGGGCGGCGCGTCGGCGAAGCAGAGATCGGGCGCGGGACTCGGGGCGGAAGCCATGCCCGGACCCTAGAATAAAAGCAGAACGGCGGAAAGGCTCAGCGGTAGAAGATCTGGTTGCCGATCTGCGCGACACGAACGGCATGCCAGCCGGCGGAGACGCCGCGGGCGTGGAAGAAGAGCGCATGCTCCGCGACGCGCTCGGCGCTGCCGTCGAGCACCTTGCGGGCGATGCCGTCGGCTTCGCGCCAGGCGGCGGAGCTTCGGGATACGGCTGGAAGGCGTCCGTGATGGACGAAGGAGAATTGGCCCTTCTGCCGCACGACGCCGCAGACGGATGAGGGGAAGCGGCCCGAACGGGTGCGGTTGACGACCACCTGAGCGACCGCGACCTGGCCGCGGCGCGGCTCGCCCTTGGCCTCGAAATAGATTGCGGTGGCGAGGCAATCCTCCTCGGCCTTGTCGATCGCCGGTTCGTCGGTTGGCGCGACCGTCTCGACGGCGGGCTGGGGGACGGTCCGGGAGAGAGGGATGGCCGCCGGTACGACGGTTGCGGGCGCTTCGACCGGAGTGGCCGGCATGGCCTGCGCGGGCGAGGCGGGAACATCCATCTGCCTGGCGCGCGAGGGCGTGGCGTCGAAGGTTCCAAGCAACAGAAAGAGCATGGCCGCGGCAACGCCGCCGGCGCCGGTCGTAAATTTCATTCAAAATCGCATCAATGCGGCCGGCTCAGTCCGAAGCGGATGCGCTCGAGGCATCCGGACCGCCTTCCGTCTCGCGTACGGTTCCCTCCCCCTACATCGGGCTGGGCCGTCCCCGCTCTGGCAAGAATGAGGCGGCGGCTACGGACCCCGGCGCGGGGGGTCAACCGACGGCGTTCATTTCATCGGCGAAGCGTTCGGCTGACGGGATATCCAGTTCCAGGACCCACAGATCGGGGTCGAATCGCCGCCGCCGCGCGATGAAGTCCGGAACCTTTTCGGGCGGAGCCGACGCCTGATTCGGCGACGAGACCCAGGAATAACGGCCGTCCGCCTGCAGAACCCGCTCGAAAAAGCGCGGATTTCCGCCCTTTTCGAGCAGGATGACGAGGATCGCGCCGGCGGTGGCATCGCCCTTGGCCAGAACGGCGCCGAAACCACCTTCGGCCTCGGCCCGGCGCAGCAGGGCGCCGGCGAGCACCGAGCTGGCCAGCCGGGCGGTCATGCGCCGTCCGCGCGATATCCGGCGAGCCCCGCCAGCTTGATATGCGAGCGCATGAACGTCCCGGTGCCGCGGCCCGCTTCCTCGCCGTCGGCGTCGATCAGCCGCGCCTCGCCGACCAGCACCCGGCGTTTCCCGCTCGCCCAGCGGCCCTCGGCGACCACCTCGCCGCCGCGCAGCGGCCGGGTGAAGAGCAGGTTGAAGGCGGTGGTCAGGAGGAAGCGGTCGGTGACGAGGCTGTTGCAGGCATAGAAAGCCGCATCGTCCATCATCTTGAAATAGAGCGTGCCGTGGGCGGCACCGGCGGCGTGGAACAGGCCTTTCTCGACCCGGAACCGGATCCGCGCGAAGCCCGGGCCGACGATCTCGATCCGCGAGTCGAACAGCCGGTTGACCGGCGCGGAGCGGTAGAGCGATTCGAGGGCGCGGTAATGGGCGGCTTCGCCCGCGAACGGGGCGGCGGCGGTCTCGCCCTCAGGCGGCATGGACGCTTTCGACGCCGGCCAGAAGCGCGAAGATGGCGTCGCGCGAGCGGGCGCCGCGGAGCTTGGCGGCGAGATTGCGGTCGCGAAGCGCCCGGCTGACGCCGGCAAGCGCCTTCAGATGCTCGGCGCCGGCGTCGGGCGGCGAGAGGATCATGAAGACGAGATCGACCGGAAGGCCGTCGACCGACTGGAAATCGATCGGAGTCGCGAGCCGGACGAAATGACCGACCAGCCGGTCGAGCCCCTCGATCTTGCAATGGGGGATGGCGACTCCGCCGCCGAAGCCGGTCGAGCCCACTTTCTCGCGCTCGCCGAGGCAGGCGACGATCGTCTTGGCCGGAAGGCCGGTGCGCCGGGCGACGGCGAGGCCGAGCTGCTGGAACAGCCCCTTCTTGTTGGCGGCCGCCAGATGCTCGTCGATCGCGTCGACCGTCAGGATGTCGGAAAGATCGTTCATGTGTCTCCGGGCGAGAACGGCCCCGGACCCCCGCGGGAAAAGAGAATGTCCAGATAGGCGCTCGGCGGCGGCTTCGCCAGCCGCCGGCGCGATTCAGGCCTCGTCCGGGCTCGCCGCCTTCTCGCCTCGTCGCGCGCCTTCATCCTCCGCAAGGGCGAATTCGTCGGCGCCGTCGGCGCGCCGGTCCTTCACCTTGCGCATGTGCCGGCGCATCTGCTTCTCGACCTTCTCCGCCGCCGCGTCGAAGGCGGCATGGGCGTCGGCGGCGCGGTCGGTGGCCTTCATCACCAGTCCCTGCGGCGCATGCGCCACCACTTCGCAGGTGAAGCGGTGATCGTGCGGCCCCTTGCCGAAGGTGACCTGGACCGAAACGAGCCGCGCCGAATATTTATGGTCGGCGGCTCGAAGGCGCGAATCGGCATGGGCTCGAAGCGCGTCGCCGGTATCGACCTGATGGCCGGAAACCCTGATGTCCATGAGCTTCTCCGTGGATGCGGGGGCGCGGGTTAGGCTTGCCCGCAGCGACGCGTCAACCGGCCAACCGGTTCCAGATCGGATCCTCGATCGTCGCGAGGAAGCGGGCATGGGCCGCCAATTCCTCCTCGGTCGGCGCGTGCGGCCGCGGCGGGCGAACCTCCGCGACGATGGTCGCGACCTCGGTCTCGGTCGCCATGACCGCGACCGTCTCGATCGGCTCGGCGACGATGTCGGCGAGGCCGAGGCCGATCTGGCGCCCGCCGGTCAGCTCGACATAGCAGGCGGCGAGAAGCTGGGCGTCGATCAATGCGCCATGCTTGACCCGGAGGCTGCGGTCGATCCCGTAGCGGGTGCAGAGCGCGTCGAGGCTGTGCTTGGCGCCCGGATGGCGCGCCCGCGCAAGAGCGAGCGTGTCGACCATCCGGGTCGTGCAGACGAACGGACGGGCGCACAGGCCAAGCTCGTTGTTGAGGAAGCCGAAATCGAAACCGGCATTGTGGGCGACGAGCGGGCATTCGCCGAGGAATTCGAGCAATTCCTCCACCCGCTCGTGGAAGAGCGGCTTGTCCGCCAGGAAAGCATCGGAGAGGCCGTGTACCGCCTCGGCCCCGGCCGGCATCGACCGTTCGGGGTTGAAATAGGCATGGAAGGTGCGGCCGGTCTCGACCCGGTTCCACAGCTCGACGCAGCCGATCTCGACCATCCTGTCCCCGGTCAGGGGGCTGAGACCGGTGGTCTCGGTATCGAACACGATCTCGCGCATCGCGCGACTATGAATCGGCGGCGCCGGACAGGCAAGCGATGATGCGGCGAACCGAAGCCCTTGTTTCTTCGAAGGAACCGTCCGTCGGGATGACGAAATCGGCGCGCGCCCTCTTTTCCGAGTCCGGCATCTGGCGGGCGAGAATATGGTCCATTTTTTCCGCATCCATCCCCGGCCGGGCGAGCACGCGCCTGCGCTGGACCTCGGCGGAAGCCGAGACGACCACGACCTTGTCGGCCTGGCCCGCGCCGCCCGTCTCGAAGAGGAGCGGGATGTCGAGCACGATCAGGGGCGCCCCGGCGTGCGCGGCAAGGAACGCCTCCCGCTCCCGCGCGACCGCCGGATGGACGAGCGCCTCCAGCCGCCGAAGCCTCTCCGGCGCGCCGAGCACCCGTTCGGCCAAAGCGGTCCGGTCGACTCCTCCCGGCCCGGTCGTTCCGGGAAATTCCGCCTCGATCGCCGCGACGAGCGCGCCTTCCGGACCCTGCAGCCGATGCACGGCAGCGTCGGCGTCGAACAAGGGCACACCCTCCTCGGCGAACATCGCCGCGACGGTCGACTTGCCCATGCCGATCGAGCCGGTGAGGCCGAGCCGGATCATCGCGTCAGCAATTCGCGAAGCTCGGGGTCGTCATAGGGCTTCGGCGGCGGCGCCTTGAAGAAATATTGGAAGGCCATCGCCGCCTGGCCGACGAGCATCCGCAACCCGTCGATCGCAATCAGGCCCCGCGCCCGCGCCCGCGCCAGCAAAAGGGTGTCGAGCGGGTGATAGACCATGTCGAGAACGGCCGCGTCGGCCCGCAGATTGCCGAGATCGAGGTCGAGCGCCGGATGATCCTCCATGCCGAGCGCGCTCGCATTGATCAGCAGATCGGCGGGCGGCGGCGTTCCGAGCGGCATCGCTTCGCCGTCGATCCCGAAATCGGCGAGCAGGCCGGCAGCCTTGGCGGGATCGCGATTCATGACGACGAGCGAGCGTGGCGCCTCCTGCCGCAATTCCTCAAGCGCCGCCCGGGCCGCGCCGCCGGCGCCGATCAGCACCACGTCGCGCCCGCCGGCGCCATGATCGCCAAGCGCCAGATGGAGCCCGATCCAGTCGGTGTTCATGCCCGCGAGGCGGACCTCCTGGCGAACCACCGTGTTGACCGCGCCGATCCGCCGGGCGGCCGGGTCCACGGCGTCCAGCAAGGGCGCGATTTCCGCCTTGAACGGCATGGTGACGTTGCAGCCGCGCCAGTCCGGATCGAGCCATCGTTCGGCGAGATAGGATCGAAGCGCGCCCGGCTGCACCCGGCACCGGCGGTAATCACCCTCCATGCCCAATTTCCCGAGCCAGAATTTGTGGATCGGCGGCGATTTGGAATGGGCGACCGGGTCGCCGATCACCTCGGCATAGGGAATGCCCATCAGCTCGGCGCCAGGCCGCGCTCGCGCAGATAGGCGAGCAGAGGCAGGAGCGGCAGGCCGAGAATGGCGAAATGGCTGCCCTCGATCCGCTCGAAGAGCTGCACGCCCGGCCCCTCGATCCGGTAGCCGCCGACGCTCCAGCGGACATGCTCCCATTCCCGGTCGAGATAGGAATCGAGGAACGAATCGCCGAGCGGCCGCATCGTCATCAAAGCCGTCTCGAACCCGAACCATACAGCCTCGCCATTCTCGCAGATCGTCGCGGCGGAATGGAGCTTGTGGGTGGCGCCGCCGAGGCTCCTCAGCTGCTGTCGCAAATCCTCGCGCGAGGCGGGCTTGTTGAGCAGGCTGCCGTCGGCGCGCTCCAGCACCTGGTCGCAGCCGAGGACGAGATCGCCGTCGCCCGCGGTGACGCTGAGCGCCTTGAGCTGCGCTAATTCCTCGGCGACTCCGACCGCGTCGAAGCCGGCGCTTTGCAGGCCTGCCTTGGCCGCCTCCTCGTCCAGCTCCGCCTCGACCGGCTCGAACGCGATGCCGGCGGCGGTGAGCATCGCCCGGCGCGCCGCGCTCTTCGAGGCGAGCAGCAATCTCATCCGGCGGCGGGCCGAGCGGCGTCGATCCGCTCGTTGCAGAGCTTGACGATCGCGAAGGCGGTCTCCTCGATCGAGCGGCGGGTCACGTCGATCACCGGCCAGCCATTGTCGGCAAAGATCCGCCGCGCGAAGGCGAGCTCGGCATTGACCGCCTCGCGGTCGACATAATCGGTCTCCGGCGCCTGGTTGAGCGACAGCAGGCGGTTGCGGCGGATCTGGATGAGCCGGTCGGGATTGGTGGTGAGGCCGACGACCAGAGGATGCTTCAGCGCGAACAGGCTGGCTGGCGGCGGCGATTCCGGGACGAGGGGGATGTTCGAGACCTTGTAGCCGCGATTGGCGAGATAGATGGAGGTCGGCGTCTTCGACGTGCGCGAGACTCCGGCAAGGATGATGTCCGCTTCCTCCCAATTTTCGGCGCCGATGCCGTCGTCATGGGCGATGGTGAACTGGATCGCGTCGACACGGGCGAAATAAGCGGCGTCGAGCGCGTGCTGCCGGCCCGGTTTCCCCTTCGCTTCCTGGCCGAGAACGGCGGACAGGGCATGGGTCACCGGATCGAGCACCGAGACTGCGTGGATGCCGCGCCGGCGCGTCTTCTGCTCGAGCTCGCGGCGGATATTGCTGTTCACCAACGTATAGAGGACGAGCCCCGGCCGCCGCTCGATATCGTCGAGCACCCGGTCGAGATGCCCTTCGGACCGAACCATCGGCCAGAGATGCTGGAGCATCTCGACATGGTCGAACTGGGCGAGGCAGGCCTTGGCGATCAGCTCCAGCGTCTCCCCCGTCGAGTCCGACAGCAAATGGAGGTGGAGCGGATCCGACATCAGGAGGGCCGCTTCGGCCTGTGGATAAACATGGGGAAATCGCTAGCTTAAGCCTCGGGACGGTTGCAAGCAAAGCATTTGCCCCCGCGATTGCGGAATCGGTCCACAGATTCGCAAAGGTGAAAAAGTTCCAAAGGCCGCCCTGTGGATCGCGGGGATCGAATGCGCGAATCCGCGGGCTTGCGCGAATCCTTCGGAGTCAAGCTGTTTGCAAAATCGGGCGGAGCCAATAAACCCCGCGTCCAGACGCCCAACAACCTTCAACAATCTCTCTTATAAAGATTCTTATAAGAGTAGAGAGGGAGCCCTCCCGATCCCGATGACCGGCACGACCAAGCCTCTGCTCGCCGTGCTAAAGGGGGAAAAGGCTGGAAAATCACCGATTTGGCTGATGCGCCAGGCAGGGCGCTACCTTCCCGAATATCGGGCGCTGCGGGCGACCACGGGCGGCTTCCTCGCGCTCGCCACCGATCCCGATGCCGCCGCCGAGGTGACGCTCCAGCCGATCCGCCGTTTCGGCTTCGACGGCGCGATCCTCTTCTCCGACATATTGATGATCCCGTTCGCGCTCGGCCAGGAGCTCAGCTTCGAAGCCGGCGAGGGTCCGCGCCTCGCGCCGCCGCTCGCCGAATCGGCCTTGTCGGCTTTGACCCCCGATTCGGCCCGTCTGGAGCCCGTCTACCGGACTGTGGAGAAAGTGGCGGCCTCGCTCCCGGCGGAGACGACCTTCCTCGGCTTCGCGGGCAGCCCCTGGACCGTCTCCACCTATATGGTCGCCGGCCGGGGGAGCCGCGAGCAGGCCGAGGCGCGCCGCTATGCCTATCGCGATCCGGCCGCCTTCCAGGCGCTCATCGACCGCATCGCCGCGGTGACGATCGATTATCTTTCGGGCCAGATCCGCGCCGGCGTCGAGGCGGTGCAATTGTTCGATTCCTGGGCCGGAAGCCTCTCCCCGGCCCAGTTCGAGCGCTGGGTGATCGCGCCGACCGCGAGGATCGTCGCCGGGCTCAAGGCGCTTCATCCCGACGTGCCGGTGATCGGCTTTCCCAAGGGCGCGGGCGGCAAGCTCCCCGCTTATGCGCGCGAGACCGGAATCGACGCGATCGGCCTCGACGAGACGGTCGACCCCGCCTGGGCGGACGCGTCGCTGCCCGCCGACATGCCGGTCCAGGGCAATCTCGACCCGCTCGCGCTCATCGCCGGCGGCGAGGCGCTTGAAACCGCGGTGGTCCGCATCCTATCTAGGCTTGCGGGGCGCCCGCATATCTTCAACCTGGGACATGGCATTTTGCCCGACACGCCGATCGCCCATATCGAGCAGCTTCTTGAGCTGGTGCGCCGGTGATCTATGACCTGCAGGCGGCGCTCAGCTTGACCTACGCCTGGATCAAGGCCGGACACATCATCTTCGTGATCTTCTGGATCGCGGGTCTGTTCATGCTGCCGCGCTATTACATCTACCACCAGGAGACGGCGCCGGGCTCGGCCGAGGAGAAGAAGTGGATCGAGCGCGAGCGCAAGCTGCGCAACATCATCATCACGCCGTCCATGATCCTGGTCTGGGTCTTCGGCCTGTCGCTGATGTGGATCACCCAGGCGTGGATCTGGCGCTGGTTCCAGCTCAAGTTCCTGCTCGTGCTCGGCCTCTCGGCCTATCATGGCTGGATGGTCGGCTATGGCCGCAAGCTCGCGCGGGGCGAGCGGCCGGTCAGCCAGAAGTCGCTCCGGATGATGAACGAGATTCCCGGTCTCGTCGTCGTCATCATCGTCATCCTGGTGATCGTACGCCCCTTCTGACCTGTTGACTTGATTCCGCCTCCGGCATAACGCCGGGGACGTCGTTCGCCCGCCGTCCCGCGTGGGCAATCCAGCCGCATTCCCCAAGTCCCAGCCGCGCGCCGGACGACCATCTTACAATTCGAGAAAATATCTCATGCATCTCAAAGACTTGAAACAAAAATCACCCGCCGAGCTGGTCAACATGGCCGAAGAGCTCGGAATCGAGGGCGCCTCGACCCTGCGCAAGCAGGAGCTGATGTTCTCCATCCTCAAGGTCCAGGCCGAGAACGGCCAGGAGATTATGGGGCAGGGAACGATCGAGGTCCTGCCCGACGGCTTCGGCTTCCTTCGCTCGCCCGAGGCCAATTATCTCGCCGGGCCCGACGACATCTATGTGGCGCCGAACCAGGTCCGCAAGTTCGGCCTCCGCACCGGCGACACGGTCGAGGGCGAGATTCGCGGGCCGAAGGACGGCGAGCGCTATTTCGCGCTGACCCGCCTCACCTCGGTCAATTACGACAATCCCGAAGCGGTTCGCCACCGCGTCAATTTCGACAATCTGACGCCGCTCTATCCCGACGAGAAATTGAGCCTCGATTCGCTCGACCCGACGATCAAGGACAAGTCGGCGCGGGTCATCGACATCGTCTCGCCGCAGGGCAAGGGCCAGCGCGCTTTGATCGTCGCGCCGCCGCGCACCGGCAAGACGGTGCTCCTCCAGAACATCGCCCGCGCGATCACCGACAACCATCCCGAGGTCTTCCTGATCGTGCTGCTGATCGACGAGCGGCCGGAGGAGGTGACCGACATGCAGCGCTCGGTGAAGGGCGAGGTCATCTCCTCGACCTTCGACGAGCCGGCAAGCCGCCACGTCCAGGTCGCCGAGATGGTGATCGAGAAAGCCAAGCGTCTCGTCGAGCACAAGAAGGACGTCGTCATCCTGCTCGATTCGATCACCCGTCTGGGCCGCGCCTACAATACGGTGGTGCCGAGCTCGGGCAAGGTGCTGACCGGCGGCGTCGACGCCAACGCGCTGCAGCGGCCGAAGCGCTTCTTCGGCGCGGCGCGCAACATCGAGGAAGGCGGATCGCTCTCGATCATCGCCACGGCGCTGATCGACACCGGCTCCAAGATGGACGAGGTCATCTTCGAGGAGTTCAAGGGCACCGGCAATTCCGAGATCGTGCTCGACCGCAAGGTCTCCGACAAGCGCATCTTCCCGTCGCTCGACGTCGGCAAGTCCGGCACCCGCAAGGAGGAATTGCTGGTCGACCAGGCGACGCTTTCGAAAATGTGGGTGCTTCGCCGCATCCTCATGCAGATGGGCACGGTCGACGCGATGCAGTTCCTGCTCGACAAGATGAAGGACGCCAAGTCCAACGAGGATTTCTTCGCCTCGATGAATCAATAGGGACGGACCCCCGGCGGCCGCGATGTTCGATTTCGGCAGCATCTTCACCGCGGCAGGCCTGGTGACGCTCGGTCAGGTGATCCTGATCGACCTCACCATGGCCGGCGACAATGTCGTCATCATTGGCACCTTGACGTCAGGCCTGCCGGACAAGGACCGGCGGCGCGTCATCATGTTCGGGGTCGGCATGGCCCTGGTCTTCCTGGTCGGCTTCGCCCTGGTCGCGACCCAGCTCCTCAAGATCACCGGCCTGCTGCTCGCCGGCGGCCTGCTCCTCCTCTGGGTCGCCTACAACATGTTCCGGGAGCTGCGGCCCAAGCCCCAATTCGTCGCCGACGATCCGGAGACCGCGGCGGTCGAAGGGCCGCCGCCGAGCAAGACCTTCCTCCAGGCGGCGATCCAGGTGACCTTCGCCGATCTCTCGATGAGCCTCGACAACGTCCTCGCCGTCGCCGCGGCGGCGCGCGACCACCCCGCCGTCCTCTTCGTCGGCCTCGCTTTGTCGGTGACATTGATGGGGCTCGCCGCGAACATCGTCGCCCGCCTCGTCCAGCGCTTCCACTGGATCGCCTGGGCCGGCCTGGTCGTCATCCTCTACGTCGCGCTCAAGATGGTCTGGGAAGGCGCGCATCAGTTCGGCCCGACCGCCGCCCTGCTGGCCTGACTTCGCCCTATTCCAGCTTACCGTCGGGGAAATGGTGCTCCGCACCGCCGCGCCGCTGTCGGCGAGCAGCCCCATATTTCCCTTGAATGCCGGGGTGACGGTCAGCGCGACGACGCTCCGGTAGCGGTTGCCGCCGAAATCGTGGACCTCCGAAACCGTCCTGAATTCGGGGATATAGGGGCCTTCCGGCCGCTCCGACTGCTCCAGCATGTCGCGATAGCCCCGCGCCTTCCATTGCACCGTCCGGATGGCGCGAAGGGCCTGCTCGCCGCCCTGGGCTTCGATCGCCTGGCGAAGGAGACGGACGGCGCCGGCATCGGCCGCGTCGGCCGAGGAGGCGGCCAGCAGCAAGGCGCCGGCGGCCAGCAGCGCGCGAAACAGCCGGGATGCCGTGCACAATCCTCCCCCGAGCGCCGTCGCTGCCGCCATGCCGACCTCCCCGAAAAGTCCGAATCAGGGGATGAGGATCGTCGATCCAATGGTGCGGCGCGACTCAATCGCCCGATGCGCCTCGGCGGCGTCGGCGAGCGGGAAACGGGCGCCGATCCGGACCGTGACCTTGTCCTTTTCGATCATCTCGAACAGCCGCGCGGCGGAGGCCCGCATCTCCCCGGGCGTCGCGCAATAATCGCCGAGCGTCGGCCGGGTGACGAAGATCGACCCGGCCTTGAGCAGATCGAGCGCGGTGAAGGGCGGCACCGGTCCCGACGCATTGCCGTAGGTGACGAGCAGGCCGCGCCGTGCCGTCGAGGCGAGGGAAGCGGGCCAGCTTGCCTTGCCGACGCCGTCGAACACGATTGGAACGCCCTTGCCGGCGGTCAGCCGCCGCACCTCGGCGGCGAGATCGTCCATCGGCACGCAGAGCGATTCGTCGGCGCCGGCCTCCGCCGCAAGCGCCGCCTTCCGGCTGTCGCCGCTATGGGCGATGATCCGGGCGCCGATCGCCTTCAGCCAGGGCACGAGGATCGATCCGACCCCGCCGGCGGCGGCATGGACGAGCGCCGATTCGCCCGCCTGCACCCGCGCGCAGCGCTCGACCAGATATTCGACCGTGCAGCCCTTGAGCATCGTCGCGGCCGCGGTTTCGGCGTCGATCGAATCGGGGAGCTTCACGAGCCGGTCCGGATCGACCTCGCGGTGCGTCGCATAGGCGCCGGGCGGTCCCGTGAAATAGCCGACACGGTCGCCTTCCTCGAACCCGGCGACGCCTTCCCCGACCGCCTCGACCACGCCCGCCGCCTCGCCGCCGAGGCCGGTCGGCATCGGCAGCTTGTAGAGGCCGGAACGGTGATAGGTGTCGATGAAGTTGAGCCCGATCGCCTCGTGCCGGACGACGACCCTGCCCGGGCCGGGGCGCGGTAGGTCGATCGGCTCCGCTTCCAGCACCTCCGGGCCGCCGGTGCGGCGGAGGATGAAGGCGAACGGGCCTTTCACCCGAGATGCTCGGCGAAGAACGCGTCCGTCCGCGCGTCGGCCTGCTTCGCCGCTTCCTCGCTCCGCCTCTTGCCCATTTCGGCGGCGAAGCCGTGATCCTGGCCGGGATAGTCCCACAGGGTGACGCGCGGATGGTCGTCCAGCCCCTCGTGCATCGCCTTTTGCAGGTCGGGCGTCACGAAATGATCGGCGCCGGCAATGTGCAGGGCGAGCGGCTTCGCGATCGCATTCTTCTCGCCGAGCAGGTTTGGAATGCCGACCGCATAATAGCCGACGCTGGCATCGACGTCGGTCCGCGCCGCGGTCATGTAAGCGAGCCGGCCGCCGAGGCAATAGCCGACCGCCCCGACCTTGCCGCCCTCCGGGAGCCGCGCGCGGGCGGCGCGGATCGTCGCCTCGATGTCCTCGACGCCCTTGTCCTGGTCGAACCTGCCCATCAGGTCGAGCGCTTCCCTGAACTCCTCCTCCACGTCCGGATCGAGCTCGACATGCGGCCGAAGCCGCCAGAAGAGATCGGGGGCGATGGCAAGATAGCCATTGCCGGCGAGATGATCGCATTTGCGCCTTATGCCCTCGTTGACGCCGAATATCTCCTGGATGACGACGATCGCGGCGCGAGGGGGTCCGGACGGCTCGGCCACATAGGCGTCGAAGCTGCCGTCCCCGTCGAGCGTGTCGATGCGGATCGTTGGCATTGGGCTCCTCCTTGTCTCGCGGCGCGCTTCTATACAGATAGAGACGGTCCGCAACGCGATTAGGTCCCCGAGGAGACGAGCGCCATGAAAGTCACGGTCGATGTCGATTGCACGCCGGAAGAGGCGCGGCGCTTCCTCGGCCTTCCCGATTTGACGCCGGTCCACCAGGCCTATGTCGAGCGGATGCAGAAGGCGGTGAGCGACGGCGTCACGCCCGAAAGCTTCGCCGAGACGGCGCGCGCCTGGGGGCCGATGAGCGAGGCTGGAATGGCGATGTGGAAGACGATGGTCGAGGGCATGAGCGGGCGTCGTGACGGCTGACACGATCTACGCTCTGTCCTCCGGAAGCCCGCCCGCAGCGATCGCCGTGATCCGAATCAGCGGACCGCGCGCCGACGCCGCGCTCGAGCGGCTCGCGGGCAGGCTTCCCGAGCCGCGCGTCGCCACCCTGGCGGCGCTGAGCGTGGAAGGCGAGACGCTGGACCGAGCGCTCGTGGTCCGCTTTCCGGGTCCCGCCAGCGCGACCGGCGAGGATGTCGCCGAGCTTCATCTTCACGGCGGGCGCGCGGTGGTGGCCCGGATGATGGAGGTGCTGGCGACCGAAGAGGGACTGCGGCCGGCACGGCCGGGCGAATTCACCCGCCGGGCGTTCGAGAATGGCCGCATCGATCTCGCCGAGGCCGAGGGGCTTGCCGACCTGCTCGAGGCCGAGACGGAGGCGCAGCGGCGCTGCGCCCTTGCCATGGCGGGCGGCATGCTCAGCCGCCGCATCCGGGACTGGCAGGAGAGGCTGCTCGCTTCGGCGGCGCGGCTGGAGGCTTTGCTCGATTTTTCCGACGAAGGCGAGGTCGGCGAGGATCTTCCGCCCGGATGGCAGGAGGATCTGGAGGCCTTGCTTTCGGATGTCCGGCGCGCCCTTGCCGCGCCGCCGGCGGAACGGCTTCGCGACGGCGTGCGAGTCGTCATCGCAGGCCCGCCGAATTCTGGGAAGTCAAGCCTTCTCAATTGGTTAGCAGGTCGACAGGCGGCAATCACATCCGCCATCGCCGGCACCACGCGCGACGTCGTCGAAGCGCCGACCGGAATCGGCGGCACGCCGTTCCTGCTGGTCGACACGGCCGGCCTTCGCGAGACCGAGGACGAGATAGAGAGGATCGGCGTCAGCCGCGCCCGCGCGAGCATCGACGCGGCGGACCTGATCCTGTGGCTGGGGCGGCCGAACGATTGCCCTGCCCCCCAGAAGGCGCTCCTGGTCCAATCGAGGATCGATATCTCTCCGCCCGATTCGGCGGCCGAGGTGCGGGTATCGGCCGAGACCGGCGCCGGAATGGACGATCTCGTCGCCCTCCTGATCGCCCGTGCGCGCGCCTTGCTGCCGCACGAGGGGGAAGCGGCTCTCAATGCCCGGCACCGCGACGCGATCGGCACCGCCGAGGCGTGCCTCGCCGAAGCCGCCCGGATCGGCGATCTTCTGCTGAAGGCCGAAGCCCTGCGCCAGGCGCGAGCGGTGCTCGATCGAGTCACCGGCCGCGCCGGGGTGGACGACATGCTCGACGCTCTGTTCGGCCGTTTCTGCCTGGGCAAGTGACTGTTCCACGTGGAACAGCTAGAGGCGGCGCCGTGAACAGGGATTTCGATATCGCAATTGTGGGCGGCGGCCATGCCGGCTGCGAGGCCGCGTCGGCGGCCGCGCGCATGGGTGCGTCGGTCGCGCTCGTCTCCTTCGCGCGCGCGCAGATCGGCGCCATGTCCTGCAACCCGGCGATCGGCGGGCTCGGCAAGGGCCATATCGTTCGCGAGGTGGACGCCTGTGACGGCCTTATCGCCCGCGCCGCCGATCATGCCGCCATCCACTATCGCATGCTCAATGCGAGCAAGGGCGCCGCGGTGCGCGGCCCGCGCGTCCAGGCCGACCGCCGCCGCTACCGGGAGGCGATTCATCGCCTGCTCGACGGGCAGAGCGGCCTCACCATCGTCGAGGGCGAAGCATCGGCATTGCGCCTGGAGGGACGGCGCGTCGCTGGGCTCGACCTCGCGGACGGCGGGATGCTTCGGGCGCGGGCGATCGTGCTTGCGACGGGCACCTTCCTCGGCGGCAAGCTCCATTTCGGGATGACGAGCTGCGCCGGCGGCCGCGTAGGCGAGCGGGCGGCGACGGCGCTCGCGGCGCAGCTCCGTGCCCTCGGCCTGCCTTTGTCGCGGCTCAAGACCGGAACGCCGCCGCGGCTCGACGGACGGTCGATCGACTGGGCTGCGCTCGAGCGGCAGGAGACGGACGCGCGATGCTGGACGATGTCGCCGCTAAGCGACGGCCGCGCCGCGCCGCAGCTCTTCTGCGCGATCACGCGCACCAATGCACGGACGCATGACGTCATTCGCGCGAATCTCGACCGCTCCCCGCTCTTCGCCGGCGCGATCGAGGGGATCGGCCCGCGTTACTGCCCGTCGATCGAGGACAAGGTCCACCGATTCGCCGACCGGGAGGGGCACCAGATCTTCCTGGAGCCCGAGGGCCTCGATGACGTCACAATCTATCCCAACGGCATCTCGACCTCGCTGCCGGCGGAGGTCCAGCTTGCCATGGTCCGATCGATGCCGGGGCTGGAGCGCGCCGAGATCCTCCAGCCCGGCTATGCGGTCGAATATGACCATGTCGATCCGCGCATCCTGGAGCCGACGCTCGGCGTTCGCGACGTCGAGGGCCTTTATCTCGCCGGCCAGATCAACGGCACGACCGGCTATGAGGAAGCGGCCGCCCAGGGTCTCGTCGCCGGACTGAACGCCGCCGCCTGGGCGTCGGGCGCGGCGCCGATCCTGTTCGACCGCGGCGATTCCTATATCGGCGTGATGGTCGACGATCTGACCTTGCAGGGGGTGACGGAGCCCTATCGGATGCTGACCGCGCGCGCCGAATACCGGCTGCGGCTTCGCGCCGACAATGCCGAAGCGCGGCTGACGCCGAAGGCGATCGCCGCCGGATGCGTCTCGGCGGATCGGCAGGCCCATTTCCGCCGGAAGCAGGCCAGGAGGGCAGCGCTGGAGGAGATCCTCGCCGAGCCGCGGGCGGCTCCCGCCCTGCTTGAAAGCGGCATCGCGGTGCGGGACGACGGAGTGAAGCGCAGCCTCGCCGAATGGCTGCGTTTTCCGGAGCTGGATGGCGCGGCGCTGGTGCGCGTGGAGCCGCTTCTCGCTGCTTATGCCGGCGCATTGCTCGACGAAGCGGTCGAGGATCATCGCTACGCGCCCTATGTGGCGCGCCAGCGGGCGGAGATCGTCCGTCTCCGCGCCGACGAGGCCGTCCGCATCCCGCAGGATTTCGATTATGCCGCGATCCCCGGCCTTTCGACCGAGATGGTCGAACGACTCTCCGCCGCCCGGCCGACGAATCTGGGAGCCGCCGGACGCGTCCGCGGAGTTACGCCCGCCGCTTTGGCCGCCATATTGGTCCATGCCCGCCGCAAGGCCGCCTGATGGACGAGGCCGAAGCACGGGAGCGGCTCGATGTTCCACGTGAAACATTGGAGCGGCTCGAAATCCTCGTCGACCTGGTGCGGCGGGAAAATGATCGGCAGAACCTCGTCTCGAAAGCCTCGCTGGAAGACGTCTGGGGCCGCCACGTCCTCGATTCGGCCCAGCTCCTCCATTTCGCTCCGCCCGCGGCGGAAACATGGCTCGATCTCGGCGCCGGCGCGGGCTTTCCGGGACTGGTGATCGCCGCGATCGCGCCCATGAAAATGACATTGTTGGAAGCGCGCAAGCTGCGGGCGGACTTTCTTGGCCGCGCCGCGGATCGAATGGGGATCGCCGATCGAATCGCGATTCTTTGCGCCAAGGCCGAAAGCGTTTCGGCACGGCCGTTCGACGTGATCAGCGCCCGCGCCTTCGCGCCGCTGGAGCGGCTGCTCGCCGTCGGAAGCCGCTTTTCCACCGATAAGACGCTCTGGGTCCTGCCGAAGGGCCGCAACGCGAAGACGGAACTGGAAGCGGTCCAATCTTCGTGGCAGGGTGATTTCCGTCTCGAGCCGAGCCTCACCGACGCCGACGCGCAGATCGTCGTCGCGGCGGGAGTCCGGCCCCGGAAGAGAGGAAAAGGCGCCCGATGATCCGCATCGCCGTCGCGAACCAGAAAGGCGGGGTCGGCAAGACCACGACGGCGATCAACCTCGCCACGGCCCTCGCCGCGACAGGCTGGCGGGTCCTGCTCGTCGATCTCGACCCGCAGGGCAATGCGTCGACCGGGCTCGGCATCGGCCAGGCCCTGCGCGATCGCTCCAGCTACGACCTTCTGACCGGCGACAGCGTCGTCGAGGAGGCGGTGGTGACGACCCGGGTGCCGCGGCTGGACCTCGTGCCGGCGACGGTCGATCTCTCCGGCGCCGAGATCGAGTTGGTCGATCTGGCCGAGCGCACGCACCGCCTCGACAAGGCGCTCGCCGCCGTCCCGCCCGGGCGCTGGGACGTCTGCCTGATCGACTGCCCGCCCTCGCTCGGCCTGCTCACGATCAACGCGCTCGTCGCCGCCCAGTCGATCCTCGTTCCGCTCCAGGCGGAATTCTTCGCGCTTGAAGGGCTCAGCCAGCTCCTTCAAACCATTGAGAGGATCCGCGCGCGCTTCAACCCGGAGCTGTCGATCCTCGGGGTTGCGCTGACCATGTACGATCGCCGCAACAACCTGTCGTCGCAAGTGGCGGACGACGTCCGCGCCTGCCTCGGCAAAATCGTGTTCGAGACGATGATCCCGCGCAACGTCCGCCTGTCCGAAGCGCCGAGCCACGGCATCCCGGCGCTCATCTACGACCATCGCTGCTCCGGCTCCGAGGCCTATATCGCGCTCGCCCGCGAGCTGATCGCCCGCCTTCCCAAGCGCGCGGCCGCGGCATGAGCGACGAGGGCCCCGCCCGCCGCCGCCCGTCCGGTCTCGGCCGCGGCCTCTCCGCTCTGCTCGGCGACGTCGCCCAGGAGGCGCCGGTCGCCGGCGGCGCGGCGGCCCGGGGCGGCGTCCAGATGATGCCGGTCTCCTCGATCGAGCCGCATCTCGACCAGCCGCGCCGCCATTTCGACGAAGCCGCGCTCGACGAGCTCGCCGCCTCGATCGAGGCGCGCGGGCTCATCCAGCCCATCGTCGTCCGACCCCACGGCCATCGCTACCAGATCGTCGCCGGCGAGCGGCGCTGGCGCGCGGCGCAGAAAGCGCGGCTGCACGAAGTGCCGGTGATCGTCCGCGACTTCAGCGACGGCGAGACGCTCGAAGTCGCACTGCTCGAAAATATCCAGCGCCAGGATCTGAACGCGATCGAGGAGGCCGAAGCCTATCGGCGGCTGATCAGCGAATATGGCCATACTCAGGAGGCGTTGGCGAAGATCGTCAGCAAGTCGCGCAGCCATGTCGCCAACCTCTTGAGATTGCTCGATCTTCCCGAAAGCGTGCGCAAGCTCCTGGTCTTGGGCGACCTCAGCATGGGCCATGCCCGCGCCCTCGTCACCGCCATCGATCCGGAGGGGCTAGCCCAGGAGGTCGTCGCCAGGGGCCTGTCGGTGCGCGACACCGAGAAACGGGCCAAGTTCGGCAAGCCCGGCCGCGAGCGGCAGGGGCGGCTCGGCTACAAGAATGCGAGCGCCGATATCGACGCGCTGGAGCGGCAGCTCGGCGACCTGCTCGGCCTTTCCGTGCGGATCACCCACCGGCCGGACGGCGGCTCGGTCTCGCTTCATTATTCGAGCCTCGACCAGCTCGACATGATCTGCCAGCGCCTCAGCGGCGAGCGGATCTGATCCAGTCCCTCCCCTGAAGGGGAGGGGCTATTTACCGCAGCCGCGCCGCCTGGCGGCAGATGGCGAACAGCTCCTCGTCGACCGCCGCGGCGCCGACCGCGCCCGAGGTCTTCATCTGCCGCTCCGCCTCGAGCAGGCGGCCGATGCTGCGCGCGATCAGGTCCGAGCGCCAGCGGCCGACCTGCTTCGAGATCGGCGCTTTATCCTTCCAGAACAAGGATTTGACTTGTGACGCCATGACTGCATCGACGCTCTGACCATTGTCCACCTCAGCGCGGAGGCGGGCGAGCAGGCTCATCCGCCGCAGCATCGCGCGGATGATCGGGATGCCCTCGACGCCCTCGCTTTCCAGGCGCAGCAGCTCCTCCTGGAGCGCCTTGGCATTGCCGTCGCCGACGCTCTCGACCAGCCGGCTGAGGTCGGCCTCGCCGGCATCGGCGCCGACCGCGTCCAATGCCTCATGCTCGAGCGGCTGGGGCCGCTCCGGCGCGGCGTCGAGGTAGAGAGCAAGCTTGCGAAGCTCCTGCTCCAATATGTCGCGATTGCCGCCCGAGGCCTCGGCGAGGCGGCGGGCCACGTCGGGCCGGACGACGAGGCCGACGCCGCGCCCAAGCTCGCTCGCCAGCCGGTCGGCCTCCTGCCCCTCGGGCGGATAGGAAGCGAAGGCCAGAACCGAGGGATGAGCGAGCGCCAGCTTCAGCAGCTTCGACGCCGGCTTCAGCGCGCCGGCGATCAGCACGACCGGATTGGTCGCGGCGGGCGTTTCGAGCAGTGCCTCGACCGCTGCGACGCATTCGTCCCCGGCGGGCTCGACGACGATGGAACGCGCGCCGCCGAACAGGGAGATGGACGCCGCCTCGTCGGCCAGCCGCGCGGGATCGGAACGAAGCTCGGCGCCGGAAAGCTCGATCCGCTCCGCTTCGGCACCCATGGCGGCGGCGAGCCGCCTTGCAAGCGCGCGCGAGCTCGATTCGTCGGGCCCATGGAGGAGGAAGAAAGCATGGCCGGCGGGTGCGGCGAGGGCGCGTTCGACCTGCCCGCGATTCGCCTTCACCGCGCGCCGGCGGGCGGTACGGGCGGCGGCGCCGCGGTCGAGACCGCGGGGCCGCCGCGCCGCACGTAGAGAGCGAGCCGGGTGACGATCTGGTTGGCCAACTCCTGCGACAGCCGCTCGAGCGCGGTCTGCTCGGCCGCGACATTGGCATAATCGGAGGAGACCACATCCATTCCGACGTCGGACCCGGCGGTGGCGTCGAGGACGACCGTCCCTTTCTCATTCTCGACGAGCTGGTAGCGCGCGCGAAGCGTCCGCCGCTCGCGAGTCTCCGAATCGTCCTGGCGGACGCCGAAGCCGACGATGCTGTCGTCGAGCTGCACGACCAGCCGGTAGCGGCTCGGTCCGCTCTCGTCATGGCCGAGCCGGTCCTGGAGCGCGGTCCGCACCAGCCAGCCGGCGCGACCGTCGATCGGCGCGACCTCGACCGAATGGAGGGTCTGCACCACCGGTCCCGAACCGCCGCCGCTGTAGAGCGGGGTGAGACCGCAGCCGGAGAGGGCGAGCGAGGCCAGGGCCGCAAGGAGGACGGCGCGCTTCATGCGACGAGGTTCACCAGCCGGTCGGGCACGACGATCACCTTCTTCGGCGCCTTGCCGGCGAGGATGCGGACGACATTGTCCGAGGCCAGGGCGAGCGCTTCGAGATCCTCCCGGCTCGCGCCTTTTGGGGCGTTCAACGTGTCGCGAAGCTTGCCGTTGACCTGGACCGCGATCGTCACCTCGTCCTCGACCAGCAGAGCGGGATCCGCCTCCGGCCAGGACGCGTCGGCGACCAGCCCTTCCTTGCCGAGCGCCGACCAGGCCTGCTCGGCGAGATGCGGGGCCATCGGCGCGACCAGCCGCACCATCGCCTCGACCGCTTCGCTGCGCGCGGGCGATGGCGGCGCCTTCTCGATCGCGGTGGCGAGCTCGTAGAGATTGGCGACCGCCTTGTTGAAGGCGAGGCTCTCGATATTGGCGCCGACCGCGGCGATCGTCCGGTGCAATTTGCGGGTCAGCGCCTTGTCGCCCTCGGTTCCGCTCTCCGCGCCGAGCCAGGAGGAAGAGCCGCGCTCGGCCTCTTCCGCGGCCAGCCGCCAGACGCGCTGGACGAAGCGCCAGCTCCCCTGGATTCCGGCCTCGCTCCATTCGAGGTCGCGCTCGGGCGGGCTGTCGGAGAGCATGAACCAGCGCACGGCGTCGGCGCCATACTGGTCGACGATCGGCTCCGGGTCGACCGTGTTGCGCTTCGACTTGGACATCTTCTCGGTCCGTCCCGTCTCGACCGGCTCGCCGGTCGCGGCGACGACCAACTTGCCGCCCCGCCGCTCGACCTCGTCGGGCGACAGCCAGCGGCCGTCGGGCCCGCAATAGGTTTCGTGGGTGACCATGCCCTGGGTGAAGAGGCCCTTGAACGGCTCCTCGATGTCGAGCCGCCCGATCCGGCGCAGCGCCCGAGTCCAGAAGCGGGCATAGAGCAGATGCAGGATCGCATGCTCGACCCCGCCGATATATTGGCCGACCGGAAGCCAGCGTTCGGCCTCTGCGCGGTCGAACGGCCGGTCCTTGGGCTGGCTGGCGAAGCGGATGAAATACCAGGAGGAATCGACGAACGTATCGAGCGTGTCGGTCTCCCGTCGCGCCGGCCCGCCGCAGCCCGGGCAGTCGACGTCGGCCCAGGTCGGATGGCGGTCGAGCGGATTGCCGGGCATCTCGAAGCCGACATCCTCGGGCAGCACGACCGGAAGCTGGTCGCGCGGCACCGGCACGGCGCCGCACCTCTCGCAATGGACGATCGGGATCGGCGTCCCCCAGTAACGCTGGCGCGAGACGCCCCAGTCGCGAAGCCGCCAGACGGTGGTTCCCTCGCCCCAGCCCTCGGCCTCGGCGCGGGCGATGACGGCGCGGATCGCTTCCTCGGCGGTCAGGCCGTCGAGGAAGGCGCTGTTCACCAGCCGTCCGGGGCCGGTATAGGCATCGTCGCCGATCGGCTCCGCGGCTTCCTCGGGCGACGGGGCGACCACGCGGGTGACGGCGAGGCCGTATTTGCGCGCGAAATCCAGGTCGCGCTGGTCGTGGCCGGGCACGCCCATGATCGCTCCGGTCCCGTAATCCATCAGCACGAAATTGGCGACGTAGAGCGGCAGGGTCGCGCCCGCGTCGAGCGGATGGCGGACCCTGAGGCCGGTATCGAAGCCCTTCTTCTCGGCCGTCTCCAGCTCGGCGGCGGTGGTGCCGCCCTGCTTGCATTCGGCGATGAAGGCGGCGAGCGCGGGATCGTGCCCGGCCAGAGCGAGGGCGATCGGATGGTCGGGCGAGAGCGCTGCGAAGCTGGCGCCGAAGATCGTGTCGGGCCGGGTCGTGAATATCTCGAATCCCGGGAAACCGAGGATCGGCGATTCGAGGTCGAAGCGGAAGCGCAGCCCCTGGCTCTTGCCGATCCAATTCTCCTGCATCAGCCGGACCTTGTCGGGCCATTGGTCGAGCGTCGCCAGGCCGTCGAGCAATTCCTCGGCGAAATCGGTGATCTTGAGGAACCATTGGCTGAGCTTCCGCCGCTCGACGAGCGCGCCCGAGCGCCAGCCGCGGCCGTCGATCACCTGCTCGTTGGCGAGCACGGTCATATCGACCGGGTCCCAATTGACCTCGCTCTGCTTGCGATAGACGAGGCCCGCCTCGAACAGGTCGAGGAACAAGGCCTGCTCGTGGCCATAATAAGAGGGATCGCAGGTCGCGAGCTCGCGGCTCCAGTCGAGCGCGAAGCCGAGCCGCTTGAGCTGCGCCCGCATCGTGTCGATGTTCGACCAGGTCCAGTCGCCGGGATGGACCTTCTTCTCCATCGCCGCATTCTCGGCCGGCATTCCGAAGGCGTCCCAGCCCATCGGGTGAAGGATTTCGAAGCCTTTCATCCGCCGGGCGCGGGCGAGCACGTCCCCCATCGTATAGTTGCGGACATGGCCCATATGGATGCGCCCCGACGGATAGGGGAACATCTCCAGGACGTAGGAGCGCGGACGGCCGCTGCTGTCGGAAGCGTGGAAGGTCCCCCGTTCCTCCCAGAGTCTCTGCCAGTGCGCGTCGGCCTCGAGCGGGTTGAAGCGCTCTGCCATGGGGGAACTTTCTCTAGCGTGCGATGGCGGTTCGGCGCAGGTCGCGGGCGCGGGTGAGGATGATGTCCTCGAGCCGCTGCACGGTCGCCGCGGCGACCGGCGCGTCGATCCAGATGCCGTTGGTCAGCACCTGGCGCGAGGCGGCGACGCGCAATGCGTCGGCGCGCAGGTCGCGGTCGAGGATGGTGGCGGTGACCTTCACCCGTTCGTTGGGCGAATTGGGATTGGTGTACCAGTCGGTCACGATGACGCCGCCGTTCGAATCCACCTGCGCCATCGGCGCGAAGGACAAGGTGTCGAGCGATGCGCGCCACAGATAGGCGTTGACGCCGATCGTCGTCACCTGGGAGGCGGCGATGTCGGCGCGCCGCTCGCGCGCAGCCGAATCACGGCCGAGGCCGTGATGGAAGACGCTGCAGGCCGAAAGGGAGACGCCGCCGGCGATCACGAGGCCGAGGGAAACAGCGCGAAGCATAGAGACTCTGTCCTTGGAAACGAAAAGGGGGCGCCGCCGTTATAGAGGGCGGCGCGCGGGCGGCAAGCCGTCTCTGGACGGGACGCCGCGGCGTCGGCGCGCCCGGGTTCAGGCGAGGAACGTTCATCCCCCCGACAGAAGGGCTGTGGAAAAGATGCAACATGCCGGGACGATTCGCCCTTTGTTGAAGCGGATCGCTGGTTTGACGGGCGGCGAAGGACTACATCCCGTCCGTTACGGGAGTCGCATGGGGTTATGAAAATCGGGGCCGTCGCCGGAACGGGATTCGCAGCGCTTGCAGCGCTGTCGCTCGTCCTGACGCCCGCAATGGCCGCATCGACCGAGAATCGGCTGCCCAAGCCGCGCCTGAACATCGTCATCGAGCCCGGCGGCTTCACCCCGGCCGTCACCGATCCGCGCCTCGCCGCCGAGCTTGCGCGGCGCGGGCTGCAGCCGAGCAGCTTCCGCCTGACCCCGGCCACCATCGCCTTCGGCCGCGGCAAGAAGGCGGTTCGCGTCGCCGTCCGCGCCCGCGCGGCGACGACCACCGAAGCCGTCCGTCATGTCAGCGCCCCGACCCAGCTTGCGGTCACCGCGATCACGCCGACCGTCTACAATCTCGGAGTGTCGATCGGCTGGCAGCGTTTCGCTCTGTCGGGCGACATCGATCATGTCCGCGGCGGCACGATTCCGGGCGGCCGCGAGGCGGCGCAGCTCGGCGTCAGCTATTCGCTCAGCCGGTTCACCGCCCGCCTCGAAGCCGCGGCGAGCCGTGCCGATCCCGACACGCCCCGCCTCCTGCTCAACGACGACAGCAATTATACGGTCGGCCTCGGCGGCTCCTACCGCCTGACCCGCAACCTCGATGTGACGGGCGGCGTCCGCTACAAGATCCAGCACGACCGGCTCGAATTGCTGACCGATCAGCGCCGCGACAGCGAAGCGGTCTATATCGGCACCGCCTTCCACTTCTAAGGCCGCAAGACCTTAGCTCCAGGCGTCGATCCCCGCCCATCCGTATGCGCCGAGCGGCCTGAGGCTGCGCCAGCGGCGTGAATCCATGCCGCCGAGCGCGATCACCGGGATTTGCGCGTCGCGTGCGATCAGGCCGAAACGCAGGCGGCCGAGCGTGCGTGCGCCCGGATGGGAGCGGGTCGGGAAGACGGGAGACAGGAAGACGAGCGCGGCGCCGGCGCGCTCCGCCGCCTTCAGCTCCGCCCGATCGTGCGCCGACGCGGTCCGCAGGCCGCCGCGCCCGCGCCCATGATGCACCCCGTCGGCGCCGGGAAGCCGGCCGCCGGCGCCGACCAGCAAAAGCCCCTTGCGCCGGGCGACCTTGCGGATCCGCGCGAACAGCCGCCGGCGCTCCCCTTGCGGCAGGCCATGATGGCGAAAGACGATGCCGGCGCCGCGCGGCAGCCGCCCGAGCGCCGCCCAGAGGCCGTCCCCCTGCCGCTCGTCGGTCATCAGCCAGAGGCGCGGCAGAGGCTGGCGGCGCTGCATGGCGCTTCCTATAGCAGCCGCCATGGACGGCGCATCACCCGCGGAACGACTGGCCGAGGTCCGGACCCGGATCGACAAGGCCGCGCGACTGGCGGGAAGGCCGCCCGAGAGCGTCACCCTCGTCGCCGTCTCCAAGACCCATCCCGTCGAGTCGATCCGGCCGCTGATCGACGCGGGGCAGCGCGTCTTCGGCGAGAATCGGGTGCAGGAGGCGCAGGCCAAGTGGCCGGCGCTCAAGGCCGGGCAGCCCGACGTCTCGCTCCACCTGATCGGCCGGCTCCAATCGAACAAGGCCGAGGACGCCGTCGCCCTGTTCGACGCGATCCATTCGGTCGACCGGCCATCCCTGGTCGAGGCGCTCGCCGGGGCCATGGCCAGGCGCGATCGCCGGCCGGATTGCTTCCTCCAGGTCAATATCGGCGACGAGCCGCAGAAAGGCGGCTGTCCGGTCGCCGGGTTGCCGGCTTTGCTCGACCGGGCCCGCAATGCCGGCCTGCCCGTCGCCGGGCTGATGTGCATTCCCCCGGCCGAGGTCGAGCCGGCGCCCTATTTCGCCTTGCTCGCCAAGCTCGCGCGGCGTCATGACGTCGCCGGGCTCAGCATTGGCATGTCAGGCGATTATGAGACGGCGGTGATGATCGGCGCCACCCATGTCCGCGTCGGCACCGCTCTGTTCGGAGAGCGCTCCTGAGGTTCGACGAGAGCCTCGAACGTCCTGTCATTCGTCCGGGGGACGAATGAGGTTCGAGGCTCTGATCTTCGATTTCGACGGCGTGCTGCTGGAAAGCGAATATGCCGGCAACCGGCAGATCGCCGAATGGCTGACGGCGATCGGCCATCCGACCTCGGTTCAGGAGGCGATGGACAATTTCATGGGCCTCGCCGGCCCGGCTTTCCACGAGGCGATCGAGCGCTGGATCGGCGGCCCGCTTCCGGAGAGCTTCCACGCGGCACGGGCGGAGGAGGATCGGCGCGCGCTCGCCGAAGGGCTGGAGGAGGTGAGGGGCGCGGTCGCCTTCGTCCGCGGCCTGCCGCCGGACCTGCCGCGCGCGGTCGCCTCGTCGAGCACGTCCCGCTGGATCCGCCGGCATCTGCGCCATCTCGGCCTCGAGCAGGCGTTCGGCGAGATGATCTTCAGCGGCCGCGAGCATGTGTCGCGCGGCAAGCCAGCGCCGGACCTCTATCTCCACGCCGCCGAAGCGCTCGGCGTGCACATAGAGCGGACCGCGATCGTCGAGGATTCGCCGATCGGCGTGCAGGGCGCGCTGGCCTCGGGCGCCACCGTGATCGGCCTGGTCGCCGGCCGCCATTGTGCGCCCGACCACGCCGAGCGACTGCGGCGCCTCGGCGTTCGTCATATCGCCCGCAATTTCGAGGAATTGACGGCCCTGCTCGCCTAGAGCGGGCTGTGATTGGATTGAATCACAGCCCGCTCCAGAACCCTTTGTTGTCGCGTTGCTTATTGCGAAAAGCCGGTACCCACCTTTTCGCGCAACGCTCTAGCAGGCTGTTGAAGAAGTGGTGGCGCACTTAGGGGTTTCGTGATTCACTCTCTTGTCTGGCGGGGAGGGTGTGATGCGCGGGTTCGACAGTTGCTCAGGGTCGCTTTTCTCCTATGTGGATCTGGAGGCGCGGGTTCGGAGCGATCATCCGCTACGGGTGATCCGTAAGATCGCCAACTCGGCGCTGTTGTCGTTGAGCGAGGATTTCGCGCGGCTTTATCCGCCAAGGCTTGGGCGGCCTTCGATCCCGCCGGAGCGGCTGTTGCGGGCGATGCTTTTGCAGGCCTTTTATGGGCTGCGCTCCGAGCGGCAGTTGATGGAGCGGCTGGA
>DASUHH010000012.1:0-32791 GCA_036273615.1 Allosphingosinicella sp.
TCGGGCCGATCCGCTCCCACTGCTCGTGCGTAACCTCATACCGCTTGATCCCCATCGCTGCCTCCGTCTGAAACGACGGAGATCTATGAATCAGACATCAGCCCTTGGGGGAATCCCTGAATGTCGATACGACCTAGGGTCCGGACCCTAGACGCCCGAATCCCCCCCTCTCCCTTTGAGGGGATGGAAGGGAATCCCAAGCCGGCGCAAGCTCCGCCGGCACCGTCTCCTCGATCCAGCCGCCGCCGAGCAGGCGGCCGCCGTCGTAGAGCACCGCCGCCTGGCCGGGGGCGACGCCATATTCGGGCTGGCCGAAGCGAACGAGGTCGCCGATCAACTCCGCCGGCGCCGGCCGCGCCATCGAGCGGACCTTCGCGCTCAGGCCCTGGCACCGTTCCTCGCCGAGCCAGTTGATCCCGGCGAGCCGCGCGGCGCGGACGGCGAGCGCCGCTTTCGGGCCGGCGACGACCCGCCCCGCCTCCGGCTCGAGCCGGACGACGTAGAGCGGCTCGGGCTGGCCGCCGACATCGAGGCCGCGGCGCTGGCCGACGGTGAAATGGATGAGGCCGTCGTGGCGGCCGAGGACGCGCCCATCGAGATGGACGATCTCGCCCGGCCGCGCCGCCTCCGGCCGGACCGTCTTCACCACCGATGCATAATCGCCGTTGGGGACGAAGCAGATGTCCTGGCTGTCGGGCTTGGCCGCGACCGGAAGGCCGAGATCGGCGGCGATCTCGCGGACCAGCGGCTTGGGCAGGCCGCCGAGCGGGAAGCGCAGGTAATCCAGCTGCTCGCGCGTCGTCGCGAACAGGAAATAGCTCTGGTCGCGCGCCGGGTCGGCCGCGCGGTGCAGCTCCGGTCCGTTCGGCCCGGCGACGCGGCGCACATAATGGCCGGTGGCGAGGCAATCGGCGCCGAGGTCGCGGGCGAGGCTCAGCAAATCGGTGAACTTCACCCCCTGGTTGCACGAGATGCAGGGGATGGGGGTGCGGCCGCGCGCATATTCGTCGGCGAAGCGCTCGATCACGCTGTCGCGGAAGCGGCTTTCATAATCGAAAACGTAATGCGCGATGCCGAGCCTCTCGGCGACCGCGCGCGCATCATATATGTCGCGGCCGGCGCAGCAGCTCTTCGCACGGCCGGCCGCTTCGCCATGATCGTAGAGCTGGAGGGTGATTCCGATCACCTCGGCGCCGGTGCGGGCGGCGAGCGCGGCCACGACCGAGCTGTCGACGCCGCCCGACATGGCGACGACGATCCGCGCCTCGCCGGCGGGGCGGGAGAGCTGGAAATCGGCCTCGAACATGGGGGCCCCATAGGCGCGTCGGAGAAAAAATCCCAGCCTTCCGGCGCTTTAACCGCCTCTTAGACCCTTGGCGTTAAAGGGGTCCCATGGATCTGGGTTTCTTCCGCCGCGCCGAGGCCTTGCTGGCCGCGCGTTCGGCCGCGCGCCTCGACTTCGGCGTGCTGGTCGCGACGCTCAGCCTTCAGCAGGCGGCGAGCGCGGCGGCGCGGGCCCAGGCGATCGGCGAGGTCCTCCCCTGCCCCGAAGATCCGTTGGCCGAGCTGCTTTCGGGCGGCCCGGCATGGCGGCAGGCGGCGGCGGCCCTGCGCGGCTCCTTCAACCCCGCCTTCGCGCGTCAAGGAGCCGTCAACTGAAATGAAGAGGCCGTTTACCTTGGCATTTCAGCCTTCTTTCAAAACGGCGTCGTAATGGAGCGCCCGGAAGCAAGGACGATCGTGGATTGCAGTTTTGAGGTGGGAATGATCGAGAATCAGAAAATCCGGCCGGCGCAGGTGATCGGGCCCCTGGGGGAGCCGCTCACCCTGGCTTCATTGCCGCCGCCCTCGACGTCGCGCTGGGTGGTGCGGCGCAAGGCCGAGGTCGTCGCCGCGGTCAATGGCGGCCTGCTGTCGGTCGACGAGGCCTGCGAGCGTTACTCGCTCAGCCTCGAGGAGTTCGCAGGCTGGCAGCGCGCGGTCGACCGCTCCGGCATGCCCGGGCTGCGCGTGACGCGAATCCAGCATTACAAGTCGCTCTACGAGCGCCAGCAGAAGTTCTGACCCAGGCGGGGGTTGCCCCCCATTAGTGAAAGTTCCGGCTTTTGACACGGATGGTCTCCGTCGATTCCGTGCGGAAGGGCGCGTGGCGAAGGTCGCGCGCCCTTTTCCGTTCGCGCGGATCGGAACCGCCCTTTGTCGCGCCGTCGGCGGGACCCGGGCGGTGCGGGAATTGCCGGTCGCCGACCGAATCGAGCAGGAAAGTATAATCCTCCAGCCGGTCGGTGACGATGTGGATCACCTCGCCTTCGCGCTGGAGGATGCCTTTGACCCCGATCATCGGCGCCGCCATCACGATCCGCCGGTGGGACTCGAAGACGCGCTGCCAGAGGATCGCATTGGCGATCCCGGTCTCGTCCTCCAGCGTGATGAAGGTGACGTTGCCCTTGCCAGGCCTCTGCCGGATGAGGACCAGCCCCGCCACTTCCACCCTTGCGCCGTCCTTCAGCCGGACGAGATCCCCGCAGCGGCTCATGCCGCGCCGGTCGAGCTCGCCGCGCAGGAAGGAGATCGGATGGCCGCGAAGCGAGAGCTTCACCGCGCCATAATCTTCGACCACCTCGCGGCCGCCGGTCATCGGGACCAGCTTCACCGCCGGCTCGCGCGCGGTTTCGAGCAGGCCCGCGGCGGCGAAGAGCGGCAGCGGCCTCTCGCGCAGCCCCCTTACCTGCCAGAGCGCCTGCCGCCGGCCGAGCCCGAGCGAATGGAAGGCGTCGGCGTTGGCGAGCTTTTCCAATGCGGCGCGCGAGACGCCGCCGCGGTGCCAGACGTCCTCCACCGAGCGGAAGGGGGCGGTTGAGCGGGCGGTGAGGATGGATTCCCCATCCTCCTTTGAAAGGCCCGCCGTCATTCGCAGTCCGAGGCGGAGGGGGGGCTGTGCCAGGTGCTGAACCCCCTCCACCGCACTGCGTGCGGTCCCCCTCCCCGCAAAGCGGGGAGGATCTGGTTCCTCCAACGTACAATCCCATTCGCTCGTGTTGATGCAGACCGGCCGCACTTCGACGCCGTGCTTCTGCGCGTCCTGGACGATCTGGGCGGGCTGGTAGAAGCCCATCGGCTGGGCGTTGAGCAAAGCCGCGCAGAAAATCTCCGGATGATGGCATTTCATCCAGGAGGAAGCATAAGCGATCTTGGCGAAGCTCGCGGCATGGCTTTCTGGAAAGCCGTAGCTTCCGAACCCCTCGATCTGCTTGAAGGTGCGCTCGGCGAAATCGCGCGTATAGCCGCGCTCGATCATCCCGCCGATCATCGGCTCTCGGAACTTGCTGACCCCGCCCGTATGCTTGAACGTCGCCATCGAGCGGCGGAGCGAGTCGGCCTCGGCCGGCGTGAAGCCGGCGCCGACGATCGCCACCTTCATCGCCTGCTCCTGGAAGAGCGGGACGCCCAATGTCTTCTCCAGCACCTCCTTCAGCTCGGGCCTGGGATATTCCGCAAGCTCCTTCCCTTCCCGCCGCCGCAGATAGGGATGGACCATGTCGCCCTGGATCGGGCCGGGCCGGACGATCGCGACCTGGATGACGATGTCGTAGAAGGTCTTCGGCCTGAGCCGCGGCAGCATCGACATCTGCGCGCGGCTCTCGATCTGGAAGACGCCGATCGTATCGGCCTTCCGGATCATCGCGAAGACGATCGGGTCTTCTTCCTGCAGGATCGGGGAATCGAGCCCCAGCCGCACGCTTTTGTGCCGGTCGAGCAGGTCGAAGGCGCGGCGCATGCAGCCGAGCATGCCGACGCCGAGTATGTCGACCTTCATGAAGCTCAATTCCTCGATATCGTCTTTCTCCCATTCGATGACGCGGCGATCCTCCATCGCCGCCGGCTCGATCGGAACGAGATCGTCGAGCCGCTCGCGGGTGAGGACGAAACCGCCCGGATGCTGGGAGAGGTGGCGCGGTGTCCCGATCAATTGCTTCGCCAGATCGAGCGTCAACGACAGGCGCGGATCGGAAAGGTCGAGGTTGAGCTCCTCGACATGGCGTTCGGAAACGCCGTCGTTCGACCAGCCCCAGATCTGCCCCGCCAGCGCGCCGAGCGTGTCCTCGGAGAGGCCGAGCGCCTTGCCGACCTCGCGCACCGCGCCGCGGGTGCGGTAGCGGCTGACCACCGCGGTCAGCGCCGCGTGGCGGTGGCCGTAAGTCTCGTAGATCCACTGGATCACCTCCTCGCGCCGCTCATGCTCGAAATCGACGTCGATGTCGGGCGGCTCCTTGCGGCTGTCGGAGAGGAAGCGCTCGAACAACAATTGGTGCTTGATCGGATCGATCGAGGTGATTCCGAGCACGAAGCAGATCATCGAATTGGCCGCCGAGCCGCGGCCCTGGCAGAGAATCTCCTGGCTGCGCGCGAAGGCGACGATCGAATTGACGGTGAGGAAGTAGGGCGCATAGCGCCACTTGGCGACGAGGCCGAGCTCCTTCTCGAGCAGCGCCCGATAGGGTTCGGGCGCGGCGCCGGGCGGGATCTTCGCAGCGATCTTGGCCCGGGTCAGCCGTTCCAGCGCTTCCTGCGGGGTGCGGCCGGTCATCACGATCTCGTCGGGATATTGATAGCTCAAATCGCGCAGCGAGAAGGTGCAGCGCTCGGCGATGTCGGCGGTCGCGCGGATCGCGTCGGGATGGTCGCGGAAGCGCCGCGCCATCTCCTCGGGCCTTCTCAGGAAGCGGTCGGCATTGCGCTCGCGGCGGAAGCCGAGATCGTCGATCGTGCATTTGTTGCGGATCGCGGTGACGACGTCCTGAAGCATGCGCTTGTCCGGCGAATCGTAGAGGATGTCGCCGGCGGCGAGCCCGCGCATGCCGAAACGGCGGGCGAGCGCGTCGAGTTCGTGGAGCCGCAAGGCGTCGCCCGGACGGCGGCGAAGGCCGAGCGCGAGATGGGCGCGCTTCCCGAAAATATCGGCCATCTGGGCAAGCGCTGTCTCGGCGACCCGATCGGCCTCGTCCGGAAGCAGGGCGGCGACGAGGCCCTGTGACCAGGCCTCCACATCCTCCCAATGGAGGAAGCATTGGCCCTTCTCGCCTTTCTTCGGATCGACCCGCATCTTGCCCTCGGTGAGGAGGCGGGTGAGGCGCGACCAGCCGGCGCGGTCCTCGGGCCAGACGAGCAGGGAGGCACCGTCGATCAGGTCGAGCCGGCAGCCGGCGATCAGGCGCAATCCGGTCGTCTCGGCCGCGACCAGGGACCGCACCAGCCCACCCAATGTGTTGCGGTCGCAAATGCCGAGCGCGGGATAACCGAGCCGCGCCGCCGCCGCGAACATCTCGTCAGCGCTGGAAACGCCGCGCAGGAAGCTGAAATGGGTCGCGGCCTGGAGCTCGATATAGCTCACCCGAACACCCCCTGGAGGTGCCAGCTGAAATCGCCGGTGCGGGGGTCCTCGCCGTCGCCCTTGCGGAACAGCCAGAAGCGGCCGCCTTCCTCGTCCTCGACCTGGAAATAATCGCGCACCGCCTCGGCTTCGCGGCCGTCGCGCCACCATTCGCCGTAGAGCCGCTCGGGCCCGTCGGCGCGGCGGACCTGGTGCATCCGGCCGCGCCAGAGGAAGCGGGCGGGCGGATGGTCGGGAAGCACCGCCATCACCCTCTCGACCGGCTCGGGCGGCGAGAGCAAGCGGACGGGGCGCGGCCAAAGCGGCCAGTCCTTCGCCGCCGCCAAGGGGCCGATTCGGCGGACGCTGCGCTCGGGAATGTCGCTTTCGACCGCGCTCATACGGAACAGGCGGCGGGGTCCGAGGCGGCCGGCGAGCCGGTCGACGAGCGGCGCGAGGTCGGGCGGCGCCGGCGCGCCGGAAAGCTGGGCCGGCGCGAGCGGCTCGACCCGCTCGGCGACGAGCCGCATCGCATCGATCCCGAAGCCCGGCTCCAGACGTTCGATCCGCGCGCCGAGCAGGCGTTCGAGATGGGCGCGATCGCGGCTTGGGCGGGCGGTGCCGATCGCCTCGCGCAGGACAAGGCCGTCGACCCGTTCGCAGAGCAAGACGAGGCGGCGGATGCCGAGGGCCCGTTCGGACAATGTTCCGGCAAGCTCGTCGATCAGCCGGCCGAGCGCCTGCGCGATCGCCTCGGGCGTGGCGATCGGCTCGGCGAAGCGAAGCAGGGAATCAGGCGGTTCTTCGGGGACGATCGGGTCGAACGGCTCGGCGGCGCGGCCGAGCGCCTGGTCGAGGCGGAGCAAGGAGGCGTCGCCGAAACGCCGGCGGAGCGGGCCGCGCGGCAGAGCGGCCAGGTCGCCGATCCGTTCGAGGCCGAGCCGGCGGGCATTGACGATGATGTCCTCGTCGAGGCGGAGCGATGCGAGCGGGAGAGGCGCGAGGGCGCTCTCTTCCTCGCCGGCCGGGCAGAGGAGGATCGGTTCGGCCCGATGGCGGGCGAGCGCGTGAGCGGCACCCGGCGTGCCGGCGACGGCGATCCGCGCCTCGAAGCCGAGACGCGCGCAGAAAAGGAGGATGCGCTCGCACATTCTTCGTTCGCCGCCGAACAGATGGGCGACGCCGTCGAGATCGAGCCAGAGCCCGTCCGGGCCGGACAAGGCGGCGCGCGGCGTCCAGCGCCGTGCGGCGAACGTCGCCAGGCGGGTGAGGAAGGCCGCGTCGCCTTCCGGATCGGCATCGCGAACGTCGAGCGCGGCGAACAAGGCGCGGGCGGTGGCGAGCGCCATGCCGGGCCGGAAGCCGAGCGCGCGCGCGGCCGGGCAAGCGGCGGCGATCTCCAGCCGGTTGCCGATCTTGCGGGCGGTGACGAGGGGGGTGGAGGGGGCGGCCTTCGTCTTCCTCATGGGCCGCGATTGCCCCAGCTCCCGCGCCCAGCGCGCGCCCGGGCGCCAATGGCTGGTGCGAGAGATAATGGTTTCCTGCTCCTCCCCGGAACGGGGAGGGTGTTGGAGCTTTGGACTGCCCCCGGCAGTCCAAGATCGTGTCCGGGGGACATGATCCCGCTCCAACACATGCGCAGCATGGTGGAGGGGGCTCGGCACGTGGCCCGAAGCCCTCTCCACCGCCGTTCCGGCGGTCCCCCTCCCCGCAAAGCGGGGAGGATTTTCAGGCCGCGCGCCTTTGATCCGGTCGGTGGGAAGGTTCGGCAAATAGAGCGAGGCGACCCTGCGCATCGGGGCCCTCCATGATCCAATGATAGGGCTCGCCGCCGCGTTGGCGGGCGAGGGCGATGTGCCAGCGGGGGCGGCCGATGCCGGGCACCGGCAATCCGGCCGAAGGCGCGGCGGCGATGCGCCAGCGGGTCGCGGCGGCGGAGGGGAGGCCGAGCGGATCCTCCCCCGGCCGCCGCCAGCCTTTCAGCATCAGCGCCATCGTCCCGCTCTCCTCGGCGGCGAGCTGGAGGCGGCGGGTGGAGGCCATGGCGACTCGCGCCACTTCCCCGACCACGGCGGCGAGCCCGCCATGGCGCAGCCCCTCCTCCATCACCGCAAGCACATCCTCGGGACCGCCGCATTCGGCATAAAGCACCCGGTCGGGCGCGAGGCCGGCACCCGCCAAGCCCGGCGCGAACAGGTCGCGCCGGCCGAGCGCCCAGAGCACCATCCCCGGCCGCCGCGCGGCGATGGCGGCGACGAACAGGGTCGCGGCCGCCGCGTCGGCGAGGCTCGGCCGGTCGGCCGCCGCCTCGTGCAAGGCGGCGACGGCGAGGCCGCCGCCGGCGAGCCGGCCATCGACCGCCTCGACCTCGAACGGCAGCATCTCGCCGCCCCGCGCCGCCCCCAGCGACTCGAGCGCCCGCACCTCCGCGCGAAGGGCGGCCAGCCGGTCGGGGCGGGCGGAAGCGGTGGGCATGGCGGAACGACTCTTTTGTTCCTTTTATGTTCTACCCTCGTTCAGCGAGAGTCAAGCGCGCGAGGGTGTTCCTCCCCGGAACGGGGAGGAGGACCGCAGCCGCCAGGCTGCGGTGGAGGGGGGTCAGCGCCTTGGCACGAACCACCCTCCCAGTCCCGGGGAGGATATTATAAGACCCACACATGTCCCTTTTCCGACATTGCCTTCTTCTCCTCCTGATCCTTCTTGCCGCGCCGGCGTTCGCGGCCGGCGACAGCGGCTGGTTCTATCGCGGTTCCGACATCCAGCCCGATCCGGCCTGGGTCTTCGGAACGCTTCCGAACGGGCTTCGCTACGCCGTGCGGCGCAATGCGATGCCGGCGGGGCAGGTTTCGATTCGCCTTCGAATGGACGTCGGCTCGCTGATGGAGACCGACCAGGAGCGCGGCTGGGCCCATTTCGTCGAGCATATGGTGTTTCGCGGCACCGCAATCTCCGGCGACCGCGAGGCGCGCGAGACCTGGCAGCGGCTCGGCGCCGGCTTCGGCTCCGACACCAATGCCTTCACCCAGGAAACCCAGACCTTCTTCCAGCTCGACCTTCCCCATGCCGACCGAGCCGCGCTCGACACCAGCCTCGATCTGCTCGACGGGATGGTCGATACCGCGACCTTCGATCCCGCAAAGGTCGAGCTCGAGCGCGGCGTCGTCCTCTCCGAATATGGACGGCGCACCCAGCTCAACGTCGAGCTTGGCGACCTCACCCGCAGCCTCTTCTATGCCGGCCTCGCCTTCGCCGACCGCGACGCGATCGGCACCGAGGCAACGATCAGGGCCGCGACCCCCGCCGGCCTCAAGGCCTTTTACGAGCGCTGGTACCGGCCCGAACGGGCGACTTTGGTCATGGTCGGCGACGCCGATCCGGCGATGATGGAGCAATTGATCGCCGATCATTTCGGCGGCTGGCGCGGCACCGGTCCGGCGCCGGCCGAGCCCGATTACGGCCATATCGCGCCGGTCAGGGATTCGACCGCCCTGCTCGCTTATCCGGGCGCTCCGCATGTCGCCACCCTCGCCTGGGTGCGGCCCTACAAAGCGATGCCGCATACCCAGGCGACGGCCGAGATCGATTTCGCCCGCGCCATCGCCGCGCGCATCCTCAACCGCAGGCTCGAAGCCAGGGCGCGGGCCGGCGCCGACTTCCTCAGCGCCGTGGCCCATGCCGGCCGCTCGAACCATGTTGCCGATTATACCGAGCTGCAGGTGACCGCCCGCGACGGCCGTTGGCAGCAGGCGCTCGCCGATGCCTTCGCGATCGTCGCCGACGCCCGCCGGACGCCGCCGAGCGTCGCCGAGCTGGCCCGCGAGCTCCGCAGCATCCGCGCCAACGCCCTCGCCAACCTCAGCGCCGACCCGACCATCCGCTCGCAGCAGCGCGCCGCCCAGTTCGTCGAGGCGGTGGACGACGACAGCATCGTCACCGGCGCCCGCCAGGCGCTTTCGCTGTTCGACGGCCTCGCGCCCAGGATGACTCCGGACGCGGTCGAGGCGGCGATGCGCGCGATGTTCGACGGCATCGGCCCGCGCATGGTGCTGCTGGCGCCGCAGCCGGTGACCGGCCTTCACGAGGCGCTCGCCGCCGCCGAGCGCGCGCCGCCGTCGGAGCGGCCGGCCGACCGGGTGGTGAGCATGGCCGACCTGCCGCCGCTCGGCGATCCCGGCCACCCCGGCCATGAAGCGTCGCGCCGCCATATCGACGATCTCGACGTCACCATCGTCCGCTTCGACAACGGCTCGACCCTCGTCTTCAAGCAGACCGATTTCGACAAGAGCTCGGTCAGCGTCGAGCTGCGCTTCGGAACCGGCCTTTCCGGCCTTCCGGCCAACCGCCGCTCCCTGTCCTGGATGGCGCCGGTGCTCGCCGAGATGGGAGTCGGGCCGCTCGACCTCGACGGGCTCGAGCGGCTCCGCACCGGGCGCCGGCTCAGCGTCGGATTCGGCGCCGACGAGGAGGCCTGGGTGATGACCGGGAGCACCGACGGGCCGCAGCTCGGCGACGAGCTTCGCCTGCTCGCGACCGAGATCGTCGCGCCCCATTGGGATCCGTCGGTGATCGAGCGGGTCAAGGCGAGCGCGCTCGATTATTACGCCCTCGGCTTCGCTTCCGCCACCGCCCGCGCCGGCCGCGAATTCCCGCTCTTCGCCCATGACGGCGACCTGCGCTGGTCGCCCCAGGACAGAGACGAGATCGCGCGGATCACGCCCGCCGATTTCCGCAAATTCTTCGAGCCTCTGCTCGCCGACGGGCCGATCGAGGCGGTGATCGTCGGCGATACCAGTCTCGACAATGCGGTCGCGGCGATGCTGAAGACGGTAGCGGCGCTGCCGCGGCGCGCGCCGGTGGCGATGCCGCCGGGCTCGCTCGCCGTCTCGCCGCCGAAGCCGAACCCGAATCCGGAAACCTTCACCCACCAGGGCGATCCTGGCCAGGCCTTCGCGATGCTCGGCTGGTCGACCTTCGGCGGGACGCAGGGGTTTCGCGACCAGCGCGGGCTCATCGTCGCCGCCGACATCCTCCAGGAGCGGCTGATCGAGCAGCTCCGCGACGCCGACGGCGCCACCTACACGCCGGAGGCGGGCGCGACCTCGTCGCAGGACTTCCCGGCCTGGGGCGTCTTCTATGCCGGCGCCGAGGTGCGGCCGGAGCGGACCGACCTGTTCTTCCGCACCGCCCGCGCGATCGTCGCCGACATGGCGCGCAGGCCCGCCGGCGCCGACGAGTTCGCCCGTGCCCTGAACCCGGTGCTGAGCGGGCTCGAACGGGCGCAGCATACCAATGCCTATTGGCTCGGCGCGCTGCAGGAATGGTCGCGCCGGCCGGAGCGGATCGAGCAGACGCGCACCCGCTTCTCCGACTATCGCTCGCTGACGCCCGAGGAGGTGCGCAGGGACGTCGCCGCTTATGTCGCCGACGCGCCGGACTGGTCGATGCTGGTCCTTCCCGCCCGTACCGCCGCCGTCGCGCCCGCGGCCGCGGCTCCGGCCGCCGGGGCCCATTGAGCCCGCTTCGCCGGCTCATGGCCCGAAGGATCCCCGGACGCACCCGTCGCGCCGCCGCGATCACGCGCGTTGCGGGGAGGGACTTTGGACCCTAAATGCGGATGACAGTGTCGACCAACGCGATCCAGGCCGCATCGCCGCCGCCGCGGCGCCGCGAAGGCAAGGGCTGGAAGCCCTTCAGCCTTCGCCGGCAGCCCTTTTTCGAGGACAAGAACCGCGCCTTCTGGATCCTGCAATCGACCGGCTGGGCCGGCTATTTCTGCCTGCGCACCCTCACCGGCATCGCCAATGCGATGGGGTGGAGCTTCCTCCTCCATGTCGGCCTGCTGACCGCGACCGGCTACTCGATCACCCTCCTGATGGCGGCCATCTACCGCCGGCTGATCCGGGTGCGGCCGCTCGTCACCTGGGTGGTCTCGATCCTGCTCGTCCTGCTCGCCTCGGCGGTCTTCTCGGCGATCGAGACGTGGAGCTTCGCGACCTTCATCAGCATCGGCTTCCGGCCGGAGGGTCTCCAATTCTTCAGCTCGATCATCCTTACCTTCTCTCTGCTCGTCGCCTGGTCAGCCCTTTATTATTCGATCAATTATTATCTGCTGCTCGAGGAGCAGAGCGACCGGCTGCTTCGGCTGGAGAATCAGGCGAGCGCCGCCCAGCTTGCTATGCTTCGCTACCAGCTCAACCCCCACTTCCTGTTCAACACATTGAACTCCATCTCCACGCTCGTGCTCCTGAAGCAGACCGAGCAGGCCAATGCGATGCTGAGCCGGCTCTCCTCCTTCCTGCGCTATACGTTGATCAACGAGCCGACCGCCCAGGTGACGATCGCGCAGGAGGTGGAGACGCTGAAGCTCTATCTCGACATCGAGAAGATGCGCTTCGAGGAGCGCCTGCGCCCGCGCTTCGACATCGATCCTGCCGCCGCCAAGTCGCGCCTGCCCTCGCTTTTGCTCCAGCCCCTGGTCGAAAATGCGATCAAATATGCGGTGACGCCGCAGGAAGAGGGCGCCGACATCGACATCAGCGCGCGCCGCCAGGGGGACAAGGTGGTGATCGAGGTCGTCGACAGCGGCCCGGGCTCGGAGGACCATTGGGTGAAGGCGCAGCAGTCGACCGGCGTCGGTCTGGCGAACATCCGGGACCGTCTGTCGCAAGCCTATGGCGCCGACCAACGTTTCGAGACTGAATCGAACAACCAGGGGGGCTTCAGCGTTACGATCGAAATTCCCTACCAGCTTGAAGTAGCCGAGGAGCCGAAATGACCATCCGCACGATTCTCGTGGATGACGAGCCGCTTGCCATCCAGGGCCTGAGGCTCCGTCTCGAGAAGCATGACGATGTCGAGATCGTCGATACCTGCTCGAACGGCCGCGAGGCGATCAGGGCGATCAAGACCCACAAGCCCGACCTTGCCTTCCTCGACATCCAGATGCCGGGATTCGACGGCTTCTCGGTGATCCAGGGGCTGATGGAGATCGAGCCGCCGCTCTTCGTCTTCGTCACCGCCTACACCGACCATGCGATCCGCGCCTTCGAGGCGCAGGCGGTCGACTATCTGATGAAGCCGGTCGAGGAGGACCGGCTCGCCGACACGCTCGACCGGGTGCGCCAGCGCCTTTCCGAGAAGAGGAGCGCCGAGGAAGCGGGCAAGCTCAAGGAGGTGCTCGCCGAGGTCGCGCCCGAGGCGGCCGAGCAGGTGGCCAATGCCGACGAGCCGCCTTTGTCCAACCGCTACGAGAAGCTCATCAACATCAAGGATCGCGGCCAGATCTTCCGCGTCGACGTCGACAGCATCGAGAAGATCGACGCCGCCGGCGACTATATGTGCATCTATACGGGCGACAACACGCTCATCCTGCGCGAGACGATGAAGGATCTGGAGAAGCGCCTCGACCCGCGCCGCTTCCAGCGCGTCCACCGGTCCTGCATCGTCAATCTCGACCAGGTCAGGCAGGTCAAGCCGCACACCAACGGCGAATGCTTCCTGGTTCTGGAGAGCGGAAGCCAGGTGAAGGTGTCGCGAAGCTATCGCGACGTGGTCGCAAGGTTCGTGCATTGATCCATTCCCCTCCCGCTTGCGGGAGGGGTTAGGGGAGGGGATGTCGGAGGTGGATCGGGTAACAGGCCCTCGCCTCGATCCCCTCCCGCAAGCGGGAGGGGAAGAATGACCCGATCCGAAAAAGCCGAGCTTTTCGCCGCCCTGCACAAGCCCGGCGACCCTTTGATCCTCTACAATGCCTGGGACCCGGGCAGCGCGAAGGTGATCGCCGAGGCCGGCGCCAGGGCGATCGCGACCGGCAGCTTCTCGGTCGCGGGCGCGTTCGGCTATGACGATCGCGAAGCCCTTCCGATCGACCTCGCGCTCGGCAATGCCGAGCGGATCGCCGCCGCGGTCGACCTGCCGGTGACGATCGACTTCGAGGGCGCCTATGCCGCCGATCCAGACCAGGCGGGCCGCAATGTCGGCCGCCTCGCCGCCACCGGCGCGGTCGGCTGCAATTTCGAGGACCAGGCGATGGACGGCGACGGCCTCCACCCGATCGGCTTCCAGGCCGAGCGCATCCGCGCGATCCGGGCGGCGGTCGGCCCCTTATTCTTCATCAACGCCCGCACCGACATCTTCCTCAAGGCGCCGCGCGAGACGCACGATCAGGCGACGGTCGACGAAGCGCTGGAGCGCGGCAAGGCTTATGCCGATGCCGGGGCGAGCGGCCTCTTCCTCCCCGGCCTGGTCGGCGAGGCCCTGATCGAGCGCGCCTGCCGGGCGAGCCCGCTGCCCGTCAACATCATGACCATGATCGGCGCCCCCTCCGCGGCCAGGCTCGGCGAATTGGGCGTCGCCCGGATCAGCCATGCCGGCGGCCCGTGGCGGCTGGCGATGCGGGCGCTCAAGGCCGCCGCCGAGGAGGTTTACGGCTAGAGCGTTGCGCGAAAAGGTGGGTACCGGCTTTTCGCAAAAAGCAACGCGGCAACAAGGACTTATAGAGCGGCTTTACCCGGCTGAAAACCGCTTCAGGCCCTCCGGCGCAGGCCGAAGGCGGCGGCGGGGCCGCCGCCCGATTTCAGCACGTTGCTCCGGAAGAAGGCCGCGCCGAAGCGGATGATCACCCAGACCCAGGCGGCAAGCCACAGCAAGGCGACGAGATGCGGCCAGAGCTCGCGCGCCTGGGCCGCGCGCGAGATCATCATCATCGGCGTGCTGAACGGGAAGATCGCGACGCCGATGCCGAGCGGCCCGTTGACCGGCGTCGCCGCCATGGTGGCGACGAAGAAGATGACGACCTGGCCGATCGTCACCGGCATCGAGATGGTCTGGACCTCGCGCACCGACGAAGCCTGCGAGCCGATGCCGAGGAAGAGCGCCCCCAGCAGCAGATAGTTCATCGCGAAATAGACGAAGCCGAGCGCGAGGAAGAGCGGCCAGCCGACAGCCGGCGCCGGAAGCGTGCTTCCGCCCGTCGGCCACAAATTGGCGGCGACCACGCCGGCGGTCACCCAGACGGCAAGCCCGGTGAGCGAGACGGTCAGCATCGCCGCCAACTTGCCGAGGAAGATCGAATCGACCGGAATCGCGGCGGCGAGCACCTCGATCACCTTGTTCGATTTCTCCTCGACCATGTTGGAGAGCAGCATGCCCGCGAGCATCACCGTCACCATGAACAGCAGCCACTGGCCGATCCGCCCCGTATCCGCGCGCTTGCCGGCGAGCGCGCCTTCGGACGGCGCGACCTTCACGACTCCGAGCCTGACCGGTGGCACCGCCCCCGCCGCGCCCTGGTGGAGGCGGGCGTCGTTGAGGATCGCGGTGACCTGCTGCGGCGTCTGGTCGTCGCGGTCGAACGCGCCGGTCAGGCGCGGCGCGTCGAACCCGCCGGCAAGCACGCCGACAAGCCGCTTGTCCGGCGATGCGAGCAGGGCCCGCGCCTGCCGGTCCTGGTCGGCTTCCGGGTCGACGCGGTCGAGCGCGACCAGCCGAAAATCCTCGAAGGCCGGCTTCAGCCGCGCCCGCGCGTCGGCGAGCGGCGCATAATCCGCAGCGGAGGCGAGCACCGCGACGGTCGAATGATTCTCCTGCTGCTGCTTCTTGGCGCTCATGATTCCGAAGCCGACCGAGAAGGCGATGATGAACACCGGAAAGATCAGGAAGATGATGAAGGTGCGCGACATCACCGTCGCCATGAAATCGCGGCGGCCGATCACCCACGCGCCCTGGAGCTTGCCCATCATGCCGCTTCTCCCAGGTTCGTGATCGAGGCCTGCATCTCGCGCGCCGCTTCCTCGCCGGCGATGGCGATGAAGGCTTCGTGGAGGCCGGGTCGCTCGATCGCCAGCTCCTCGATGCCGGCATCGCCGTCGAGCAGGGCGCGAAGCAAGGGCTCGATGCCGCCTTTGGGAAGCTCGAAGACCCAGAGGCCGTCCTCCTGCCGGGCGAGGGGCGGCAGGGCCGAGCGCCACGGCCCGTCGGCGGCCCTTGTCTTGAGGATGACCTGAGGGCGCAGGCGCGAGCGGGCCTCGTCGACGTCGCCCTCGAACTTGACGGCGCCGCCGGCGATGATCGCGATCCGCTCGCACAGGCGCTCGGCATGGGCGATGACATGGGTCGAGAAGATGATCGTCGCGCCCCCCGCCGCCTCGTCGCGGATCAGAGCCTCCAGCCGGCCCTGGTTGATCGCGTCGAGGCCCGAAAAGGGCTCGTCGAGGACGATCAGCTTCGGCCGATGGATGATGGTGCCGAACAATTGCACCGTCTGGGCCATGCCCTTGGACAGGGTCTTGATCGGCTTGTCGGCATAGTCGCCGAGGCCGTTGTCGCGGAGCAGCCCTTCGGCGCGCTTGCGGCCGATGTCGAGCGGCAGGCCGCGCAGGGCGCCCATGAAGGCGACCGCTTCCTTCGTCTTCATCGAGGGATAGAGGCCGCGTTCCTCGGGAAGGTAGCCGATCCGGTTGGCGATCTCGAGCGGGCTGTCGCAGCCGAGCAGGGACCGGCTGCCCGAATCGGGATCGATGATGCCGAGCAGCATCCGCAGGATCGTCGTCTTGCCGGCGCCGTTCGGGCCGAGAATGCCGTAGATGGTGCCTTCGGGGACGGCGAGATCGATTCCGTCCACGGCGGTCTTGCCGTCGAAGGCCTTGAACAATCCTTTTGCTTCAATCGCCAGGCCGGTCACGATCTTTCCCTTCAAGCGCGCCCCTGTGGTAGCGAGGGCCGATGAACCAAGGCAAGCATTCCTTGCGCAACCGCCTGAAGGAAAAGGCCGAAGCGCTCGGCTTTTGCGCGTTCGGGATCGCGCGCGCCGACGCGACGCCGCTTGCCGGCGCGCGGCTCAGGGAATGGCTCGCCTCGGGCGCCCATGGCGACATGCTGTGGATGGAGGAGACGGCCGAGCGCCGCGCCTCCCCCGCGGGCCTGTGGCCCGAGGTCCGGTCGGTGATCGCGCTTGGGATGAGCTATGCGCCCGCCGCCGATCCGCTGGCGCTCGCCGCGCGGCCGGAGCTCGGGCGGATCTCGGTCTATGCCCAGGGCGCCGACTATCACGACCTCGTCAAGAAGGCGCTGAAGGCGCTGGCGCGCTGGCTGGTCGCGGAAGCCCCTTCGACAGGCTCAGGACAGGCCCCTTCGACAGGCTCAGGACAAGGTTGCGACCTGAAGGTCTTCGTCGACACCGCGCCGGTGATGGAGAAGCCGCTCGCCGAGGCGGCGGGGCTGGGCTGGCAGGGCAAGCACACCAATCTGGTCAGCCGGCGCGATGGGAGCTGGCTGTTCCTCGGCGCCATCTACACCGATCTCGAGCTGGAGCCTTCGGCGCCGCATCCGGCCCGTTGCGGGAGCTGCGGCGCCTGCATCGCCGCCTGCCCGACCGACGCTTTTCCGGCGCCCTACCGGCTCGATGCGCGGCGCTGCATCTCCTATCTCACCATCGAGCATAAGGGGCCGATCCCGGAGGAGTTTCGAGCGGCGATCGGCAACCGAATCTACGGCTGCGACGATTGCCTTGCCGTCTGCCCGTGGAACCGCTTCGCCGACGCAGCGCGCGCCAACAAGGCCTTCCTGCCCCGCGCCGAGCTCGCCGCGCCTTCGCTCGCCGACCTGCTCGCCCTCGACGATGCGGGATTCCGCGCGGTGTTCGCCGGCTCGCCGATCAAGCGGATCGGCCGGGGCCGCATGGTCCGCAACGCCGCCATCGCCGCGGGCAATAGCGGGCGGTTGGAGCTGGCGCCGGTGCTGGAGAAGCTGACGCGAGACGAGGATGCCGTGGTGGCGGAGGCGGCCGAATGGGCGCTGCGCAGACTCAGTTGAGGGCAACGCTCGCTCAGCGCGCCTTCGTCAGCGCGGCGACGCAGCTCGCGCGGTCGAGGTCGCGGCCGTCGGGGAGGCGGGCGTCGACATAGGTGACGATCGGCTCGCCGCCGCCGCGCGGTGGATAGAGATAGGTGTCGAGCACGCAGGCGGGGCCGGAAAATTGGAGCTTGCGCGCATTCCCCTCCCTGATGTCGAGGTCGGGCCGGCCGAACTCGCCTTCGAGATAGCGGGCGGTGCGGCCGATCACCGTCTCCAGCCCGGTGACCGGATAAGCGGGCGGAGGCGGAGGCTGGGCGCGGCGGACGACCGGCGGCGCCGGCCGTTCCGACTGGGGCGCGACGCAGCCGGCGGCGAGCAGGACCAGCCCCAATGCGATCGCCCTCGTCCCGACACCCATGCGCACGCCCCCTTTTGCCCCGGATCGCCCAACCGGCCGGCGAAGGCCAGCGCGGCGCGATTCGGAACGGCCCCCTTATGGAACATCCCGCCGCGCCTGTCCCGATTGACCGGGCGCTGGAGCCGCGGCTAGGGCAAAAGCTCCCCCCAATCAGCGAAAGACCTGCTTCGTGACCGACACGCGCCTCGAAATCCTTTGCATCGGCAACGCCATCGTCGACGTCATCGCCGCCGCCGACGACGATTTCCTCGCGCGCGAGGCGCTTGCCAAGGGATCGATGCGGCTGATCGACGCCGACGAGGCGACCCGGCTCTACGCGCGCATGGGCCCGGGCCGCGAGGTGAGCGGCGGCTCGGCCGGCAATACGGCGGCGGGGATCGCGATGCTCGGCGGCAAGGCCGGCTTCATCGGCCAGGTCGCGGACGACGAATTGGGCGACGTCTATGCGCACGACATCGGAGCGGTCGGGGTCGAGTTCACGACGCCGCGGCGGCCCCAGGCGGAAGCGCCGACCGCGCGCTGCCTGGTGCTGGTGACCCCCGACGCGCAGCGGACGATGAACACCTTCCTCGGCGCCGCGCAGAATCTGACGGTCGAGGCGCTCGACGAGAGCCAGGTCAGGGATGCGGGAATCCTCTATCTCGAAGGCTATCTCTGGGATCCGGAGCTGCCGCGCCAGGCGATGGTGAAGGCGATCGACCTCGCCCATGAGGCCGGTCGAAAGGTCGCCTTCACCCTCTCCGACACCTTCTGCGTCGACCGCCACCGCGAGGGCTTCCTGACATTGATCGACGAGAAGAGGGTCGACATCCTCTTCGCCAACGCGGCGGAGGTGCGGGCGCTGACCGGGGAAAGCGAACTCGACGCCGCGGTCGAAGCGGCGGCGGCGCGCGTGCCCCTGCTCGTCGTCACCTGCAGCGAGCATGGCGCATTGGCGGTCGAGGGCGGGCGGCGGGTCGACGTCCCCGCCGAGCCGGTCGCCCATGTCGTCGACACGACCGGCGCCGGCGACCTGTTCGCCGCCGGCTTCCTGACCGGCCAGGCGCGGGGGCGCTCGCTGGAGGACAGTCTGCGCATGGGCGCGATCGCCGCCGCCGAGATCATCTCCCACTATGGCGCGCGGCCGGAGGCGGACCTCAAGGCTTTGGTGGCGGCGCGGCTGGGCTGAGCGGCGGCCGCATCAGCTCGACGACGTTCCCCGTCGGGTCGCGCAGGTAGAAGGACAGGCTCTCACCGTCCGGCCCCTCCTCCCGCCTTTCCTCGACGATCGCGACGTCGTGCCGCGCGAGATGGTCGCGCATCGCGGGCTCGTCCCACGGCCCGGTCGCGAGGCAGAAATGGTCGAGATTGCGCCCGCCTTCGCGAACGGGCCGGGCCCAGACGCCCTCGGCGGCCGAAATATCGACCAGGTCCAGAGCGGACTCGCCGGCGCGCAACTCGACCATGGCATGGCGCGGCAGCCGCGCGGCGACCGTGCAGCCGATCACGCCGCAATAGAAACGCTCCGCCGCCGCCAGATCGTCGACGATGAGGAGGAGATGGTCGAGCCGCTCGGGCGCGAACGGGGGCGGCGGAAACCCTGTCCCGCCGCCCGCAGGCATCAGTGCGTGCCCGGGACCGGCGGCTCGATCCCCTCATAGGCCTCCGGCTCCGGCACATCGACGATGCCCCGGCCGACATGGCTGCGGCCGCGGCTATAGAGGAAATAGACCAGCAGACCGACGATACCCCAACCGGGCAGGACCAGGATCGCGACCAGCGGCAGGAAGACATAGAGGGCGACGCAGCCGGCAATGGCGATCGGCGCGACCAGCCAGACCACCGGCGTCCGGAAGGGACGCCTGCGGCCGGGATCGGTTCTGCGCAGCACCATCACCGAGACCGCGACCATCGCAAAGGCGAACAGGGTCCCCGAGTTCGAATAATCGGCGAGCTTGCCGACGGGCAGGAAGGCGGCTGCGAGCGTGACCCCGATCCCGGTGAAAGCCGTGACGATGTGCGGCGTGTGGAAGCGGGGATGGACGCTAGCGAGCTTCGGCGGGAGCAGCCCGTCGCGCGCCATCACGAAGAAGATGCGGGTCTGGCCGAACATCATCATCAGCACGACCGACGGCAAAGCGATGAAGGCCGCGATGCCGATCAGGTCGCCGATCCGCTGCCAGCCGATCAACCGCAGCACATGCGCGAGCGCTTCGTGGCTGCAGGCGAGCGGCTCACTGGCGCCGCTGGCGACGATCTTCGCGCATTGCGCCGCCAGCTCGGGCGTGCCCGGCGCGAGGATTGCCCCGCCAATGCCCCGAACCGGTTGCGAGCCGATCGCTCCGGTCGCGCCGGCCGAGACCAGCAGGTAGAAGATTGTACAGATCAGAAGCGAGCCGATCAGCCCGATCGGAACGTTGCGCTGCGGATTTCGCGTCTCTTCCGCCGCGGTGGAGACGGCGTCGAAGCCGACATAGGCGAAGAAGATCGACGACGCCGCGCCGACCACGCCGATCGTGCCCCAGCCATTTGGTGTGAACGGCCGGAAATGCGCGCCGTTCAGCACCGGCAGGGTGAGGATGACGAAGAGGGTGAGCGCGGCCACCTTCACGGCGACGAGCGCCGCATTGACGCGCGCGCTCTCCTTGGTGCCGAGGATGAGCAGAGCCGTAACGGCCAGGGAAATCACGACGGCCAGGATATTGATGACGCCTCCCTGACTCGGTCCGACCGCCAACGCTTCGGGAAAGTCGACTCCCCAGCTTCGGATCAGCCCGACCGCATAGCCCGACCAGCCCACGGCGACCGCCGACGCGCCGATCGCATATTCGAGGATCAGCGCCCAGCCGACCATCCAGGCGAACAGCTCGCCGACCACCGCATAGGTGTAAGTGTAAGCGGAGCCCGCGACCGGAACCATCGAGGCAAGCTCGGCATAACAGAGCGCGGCGACCGCACAGACGAAGCCGGCGATAATGAAGCTGATCATCATCCCCGGGCCGGCCTTCTGCGCCGCTTCCGCGGTGAGCACGAAAATGCCGGTACCGATCACCGCGCCGACGCCGAGCAGGGTCAGCTGGATCGGGCCGAGCGACCGCTGCAACCCGTTCTTCTCGGCGGTGGCGAGGATGGCGTCGAGAGGCTTTACGCGCCCGAAAATCATGTCACTCCCCTTCGAAACTCAGGCCCGTGCCGGGCTGTTCTCTTTGTGGCGGCGCAGCCTAGCGGCTCGTGCCGGGCGCGCAACCGAATTCGCGGGCGCGGCTCAGCGCGCCAGCATCGGTCCCAGCGGGCGGCCGCCGAACAAATGGACGTGGAGGTGCGGCACTTCCTGGCCGCTGTTCCGGCCGACATTGGCGAGCAGCCGGGAGCCGGGCGCGACCAGCCCCTCGTCGCGCGCGATCCGGCCGATGGCGCGGACGAAGCCGGCAATCTCCTCGTCGGAGGCGCGTTCGGAGAAATCGTCCCACGAGACGTAGGCGCCCTTCGGAACGACCAGGATATGGACCGGCGCCTGCGGATTGATGTCGTGGAAGGCGAGCGCGTGCGCGTCTTCATAGACTTTCCTGCACGGAATCTCGCCGCGCAGGATACGGGCGAAGATGTTGGACTCGTCATAAGGCAAAGTGGCGTCGATCGGCATTTCTCGCTCCCGAACAAAAGCTTCAATATGGCCAAGCAAGCGGGTTGACCCCGTTTTTTGCCGCGCTACCACGGGCGGCGATGCCAAGCGACACGCCAGACAGCCTGATTCCCTATGACGAGATCGTCCAGGAGGCGCTTCGCGCCGTCGTCGGGCGAGTCCTCGGCGAGGTGGAGAGCACCGGCCGGCTGCCGGGCGAGCACCATTTCTACATCACCTTCAAGACCGGCGCGGCCGGCGTCGAGATCCCCAGGCACCTCACCGAGCGCTTTCCGGACGAGATGACGATCGTCATCCAGAACCGCTTCTGGGATTTGAAGGTGAGCGAGGACGGGTTCGAGGTCGGTCTCAGCTTCAACCAGGCGCCGGCGCGGCTCGTCATCCCCTTCTCGGCGATCACCGGCTTCGTCGACCCGGCGGTCAATTTCGCGCTCCAGTTCCAGGCCCAGGCCGAGGAGACCGGGCCGCAGGAGCATGAGCCGGCGGAGAACGACGCGCCAGCCGCGGCGACGGCCGAAGACGGATCCAACGTGGTGTCGGTGGATTTCAAGCGGAAGAAGTGACGCGGCGTCCAAGATAATGTCGTCACCCCGGCCCTTCGACGCCGCCTGCGGCGTCGCTCAGGATAAACTTCGGCGGAGCCGAAAGCCGGGCTTCCAGGACGGAAAAGGCGTCGGCGCACTCACTCGCTGGGATCCCGGCCTCCGCCGGGATGAGATGTATGAACAGGTATGACGGGTGCGTTCGCCCGGGGTGACGCGCCTCGATCCCCGCGCTATGGGCGCGGCATGATTTCCGTCACGTCCAGCCGCACCGAAACCGACAGCTTCGGCCCGATCGACGTTCCCGCCGATTCCTATTGGGGCGCGCAGACCCAGCGCTCGATCCGGAATTTCCCCTTCGGCCCGCGCGAGCAGATGCCGGTCGAGGTCGTCCACGCTCTGGGCTTCGTCAAGCAGGCGGCGGCGCGGGTGAATGCGAAGGACGGCGGGCTCGATCCCGAGCTTGCCGAAGCGATCCAGGCGGCGGCCGGCGAGGTCGCCTCGGGTTCTCACGACGACCAGTTCCCGCTCGTCATCTGGCAGACGGGATCGGGCACCCAGTCGAACATGAACGCCAACGAGGTGATCGCCGGCCGCGCCAACGAGATCCTGACCGGAACGCGCGGCGGCAAGAGCCCGGTCCACCCCAACGACCATGTCAACAAGGGCCAGTCGTCGAACGACAGCTTCCCGACCGCGATGCACATCGCCGCCGCGCGCGCGGTCGAGCACAGGCTGGTCCCGGCGCTCCAGGGCCTCCACCGCCGGCTTGCCGCGCAGGCGTCGGCCTGGGACGGGATCGTCAAGATCGGCCGCACCCATCTCCAGGACGCGACTCCGCTGACATTGGGCCAGGAATTTTCGGGCTATGCGGCGCAGGTCGAGAGCGGGATCGAGCGGCTCCGAGCGGTGATGCCGCGCCTGCTCCAGCTCGCCCAGGGCGGAACCGCCGTCGGCACCGGGTTGAACGCGCCCAAGGGCTTCGCCGAGGCCTTCGCGGCCGAGGTCGCGCGGCTCACCAAATTGCCGTTCCGCAGCGCCCCCAACAAGTTCGAGGCGCTGGCGTCCCACGACACTTTGGTCGAATTGTCGGGAATGCTCAACGTCGTCGCGGTCTCGCTGACCAAGATCGCCAACGACATCCGCCTGCTCGGCTCCGGCCCGCGCTGCGGCCTCGGCGAATTGAAGCTGCCGGAGAACGAGCCGGGAAGCTCGATCATGCCGGGCAAGGTCAACCCGACCCAATGCGAGATGCTGACCATGGTCGGCGCGCAGGTGATGGGGAACCATGTCGCGGTCACGGTCGGCGGCCTGCAGGGCCATCTCGAGCTCAACGTCTTCAAGCCTTTGATCATCGCCAACGTGCTGCGCTCGATCGACCTGCTGTCGACCGGGGCCGAGAGCTTCACCGCGCGGGCGCTGGACGGGATGGAGCCGGACGAAAGACGGATCGCCGAGCTGATGAACCGCTCGCTGATGCTGGTGACCGCGCTCGCGCCCGAGATCGGCTACGACAATGCCGCGAAGATCGCCAAGCACGCCCATCGGAAAGGGCTGACGCTGAAGGAAGCGGGGCTGGATCTCGGCCTGGTCGACGAGGAGACGTTCGATCGAATGGTGAAGCCCGAGAAGATGCTTGGGCGCTGAGCGGATGCGGGGGGCATATGCATGTCTCGCCGCGGCGGCGCTGATCGTCGCGGCGCCGGCAGCCGCCGCGACGCCCCTCCCCCGCATCCTTGCCGAGCCGAACGGCCGCCACCTGCTGACCGTCGACGGACGGCCATTCCTGATGCTCGGCGCGCAGGCGAACAATTCGAGCAATTATCCGGCGATGCTTCCTCTGGTCTGGCCGGTCATCCACCGCATCCACGCCAACACGCTCGAAATCCCGGTCGCCTGGGAGCAGGTCGAGCCGGTCGAGGGCCGCTTCGATTTCTCCTGGGTCGATGCGCTGCTGAAGAGCGCGCGCGACAATCATGTCCGGCTGGTCCTGCTCTGGTTCGGCACCTGGAAGAATACCGGGCCCAATTATGCGCCGGCCTGGGTGAAGATGGACCCGAAACGCTTCCCCCACATGCTGACCGCGGACGGCAAGATTCATTATGTCCTCTCGCCGCACAGCCGCGCCAATCTGGAGGCCGACAAGCGCGCCTTTGTCGCCCTGATGACCCATTTGCGCGACGTGGATCCCGACAATCAGGTCATCATGGTCCAGGTCGAGAACGAGATCGGCAGCTACGGCCTCGCCCGCGATCACGGCCCGGAGGCGGAGCGGCTGTTTCGTGGGCCGGTGCCGGCCGAGCTGATCCGCAAGCTGGGGAGGAAGCCCGGCACATGGACCGAAATCTTCGGCGATTTCGCCGACCAGGCTTTCGCGAGCTGGTATATGGCCCGCTATACCGACGAGATCGCCGCCGCCGGCAAGGCGGTGAAGGACCTCCCAATGTATTGCAATTCGGCGCTCGGCAATCCGTTCGACGCCAAGGCCGCCTCCATTTCCCCGAGCGGCGGGCCGCAATGGAACATGATCGAAATCTGGCGGGCGGCGGCGCCGCATATCGATCTGGTCGCGCCCGACATCTACAATCGCGACGAGCGCGAGGTGAGCGCGATCCTTGCCGATTACGACCGGCCGGACAATCCCCTGATGGTGCCGGAGACCGGCAATTCGATCGACCATGCCCGCTTCTTCTGGGAAGCGCTCGGCCGTGGCGCGATCGGCTATGCCCCGTTCGGCATGGATGCGACCGGCTATTCCAACTATCCGCTCGGCGCCAAGGAACTGGACGAGGCGACGCTCGACGCCTTCGCCTCCAAATTCGCCCTGTTCGCGCCGATCGCCTCCGTCTGGGCCGGGATCGCCGCGACGCATCCGGGCTGGGGCGTCGCCAAGGGCGCCGACGCCGCCGACCGGAGCCAGGTCATGGGCCGGTGGAAGGTCACCGCCCAGTTCGAGCTCTGGCAGTTCGGCGAACGCGAATGGACCTGGATCAAGAGCGACCCGAACCCCGCCAAAGGCAAGCCGATCGGCGGCGCGGTGGTCGTCCAGCTCGGGCCGGACGAATTCCTCGTCGCCGGCTCCGACGCCCGCATCCGCTTCGCGCTCGACAAGCCGGGTCCGGGCGAGACGGGGACGATGGTCCGCGTCGAGGAAGGCACGTTCGACGAGGCCGGCCGCTGGGTCATGCGCCGGGTCTGGAACGGCGACGAGACCGATTATGGCCTCAATTTCACCGGGACGCCGGTGCTGCTTCGGGTGACGCTCGGCAGCTATCGATAGACGCAGACCCGGAAATCCTCGCCCTCCCAGCAGGCGGGGTCGTGCCGCGAGCGGTGCGCAATGCCCCAGCGCGATTCGACGCCGGACGTGGTGAGGCCGCTCACCTCGGCCGTGCCGGGTCCGGTCACCGAGACGGTGACGCCGGTGACTTCGCCGGAAAAGACGCGCCGCCCGGCCGGCGCGATGTCGAACGAGCCCTTGCCTTCGGAGAGGAAGCTGCACGGGCCGGAATAAGGCTTCTCGCCGGCGCTGGCGACGACGCAGCGCGCCGGCGCCGGCTTCGCATGGGCGGCAAAAGGCAGAGCGGCCATCGCCGCCGCGACAAGAATGAGCTTCTTCATTCAACCCTCCGCACGTTTGGCAAACGCGATTCTATCATGTGATCCGGCGGCGGCTAGACTCCGCCTTGCCAGTTCCGGATCATATCGTTCGGGGCGACCAGCATCAGCACGTTGAGCGTCAGATTGTCGCGGATGATCGCGAGCGCGAGCAATTCGAAGAAGATCGCGAGCGCCACCGTCGCCCACACCGGCAGCCGCCGCGCAAGCGCGAAGCCGAGCAGCATGAAGCAGATGTCCGAGACCGAGTTGAGGATGGAATCGCCGCTATAGCCAAGCGCCGCCGTCGCATGGCGATAGCGGGCGATGACGATCGGGCTGTTCTCGAGCAATTCCCATCCGGCCTCGGTCAGGATCGCGGCGAGCAGCCGGTCGCCGGGCGGGTTGCGGCTGAGAACCAGCCAGCCGATCCAGTAGAAGAGGAAGCCGTGGATGACGTGGCTGAGGCTGTACCAGTCGGCGACCTGCTGGCTGTTCTCGGCGCCGTGCACCGCGCCGGTCCACAGACGCACCGTGCCGCAGGTGCAGATTGGCGGCCGGCCCATCGCAAGCTCGATCGCCGCGGTGGCGGCGAGCACGGCGACGGCGGCGATCCAGTAAGCGCGCGGGATCGGAGGCGCATTCGAGAATTTCAGCGGACTCATGGGGCGTAACTGCTCGGTCCCACAACACCCTCACATCGGCTCGTCTCATTCAAGGCAATGAAGACCGTAATGCGACCGTTCACCTCGGAAAGGCCCAGGATGAAATGGGGCGCCTTTGCCCATGTGAGACGAATGGTGCTGAGGGAGACCTTGGCGGCTCCGCGAGGATCCGAAGCCGGACGTGCGGCATCGATGGCGAATATGTCCGGCGCATTGGGCGCGCCGTGCACTTTCAGAAAAACCCCGGCAGATCGCGCGAATTCGTGAAAGCTCGTGCCGACGTTGCGATCGACATGCACGACATGGCCCTCGCAAATCGTGATATTCGTATCTCCCGCCTTGATAGCGATAGCCCCATTGCCTTCCGGTGTCCGTTCGACCGGACCCGATTGTCGCAAATAGTCCATGACCGCCGCATCGGTTTCATCCAGACGCACGCCGGCAATCTCGTCCAGCGGCAGGTCGGGTGCTGGCGCGACGGGTGCCGCGATCAGCGCCAAAGCGATCATTCCAATCATTTCTTTCCCCTCTCGCGATCCAATATCGCCGCCGCCGCAACTGCAATCCGGCCCTTCCGCAGCACCCCGCCCACCATGATCGTCCGCGCCGAGGCGAATACGAGGACGGTCAGGCAGACCACAATCTACGGTGCTTGACGGGCGGGCGACTGGCAAGCCATCAGCGCGCATGGAAATCAAAAGCGCGTTCCAGCGGCGGGGGCTGCTCTACGTCCTCTCCAGCCCCAGCGGCGCCGGCAAGTCGACGATCGCGCGCATGCTGCTCGAAAGCGACGACGGAATCGCCATGTCGGTCTCGGCGACGACGCGGCCGCTCCGCACGGGCGAGGTGGACGGGCTCGATTATCATTTCGTCAGCGAGGCGGAGTTCGAGGCGATGGTCGCCGAGGGCGCCTTCCTCGAATGGGCCCATGTCTTCGGCCATCGCTACGGCACGCTGAAGGCCGAGGTTGTGAAGACGATCGAGGGCGGCCGCGACGTGCTGCTCGACATCGACTGGCAGGGCACCCAGCAATTGAAGCAGGTCGATCCCGACATCGTCCGAGTCTTCATCCTGCCGCCTTCGATGACCGAGCTCGAGCGGCGGCTGACCGCGCGCGGCACCGACAGCGCGGAGGTGATCCGCGAGCGCATGGACCGCGCCACCGCCGAGATCAGCCACTGGGCCGAATATGATTATGTGCTGATCAACAACGACGCCGAGAAATGCCGCGAACTGGTCCACAACATCCTCAAGGCCGAGCGGCTGAAGGCGACAAGGCGCGTCTTCCTCCACGATTTCGTGCGGCAGCTGATCGGCTGATTTCCGCTCCCCGCGCATTTGGGGTAGGATGGCGCGCAACAGGGAGGGACAGATGGCACGCACCTTCATCGGCGGGCTCGTCGCGGGGCTCATCATCTTCGTGATCGGCTATGTCTTCTGGGCGACGCCGCTCGGCGACATTCCCTACAAGAATGCCGGCGATGCGCAGAATGCGGCGGTGCAGACGGCGCTTGCGCAGAACCTCACCCAAAGCGGCACCGGCGCCTATATCGTCCCCGCCCACCGCAGCGCGCAGGGCGCGGTGCTCTACGCCAAGGGCCCGATCGCCACGGTCCAGTTCAACACGGCCGGATTCTCGCCCGACGACATGTCGATGATCCTGCCCGGATTCGTCACGGCCCTGATCTCGGGCCTGCTCATCGCCTTCGGGCTCGCCGCGGTCGGCGGCGGTGGGCGAAGCTTTGCCGGCACGGCGCGGCTGGTGGTGCTCTTCTCGTTGGGATTCACCGTCTGGGAGTTCCTCGGCGCGCCGATCTTCAACCATTTCGGCTGGGGCTATTGGATCTACGCCTTCATCGCCGAATCGGTGTCGCTGATCGTCGCCGGCCTGGTCGTCGCGCGCTGGTTCATGCCGCGCGCCCATGCGGCGACGGCCGCGCCGATCGCGGCGGCGCCTGCAGAAGAGTGAGGAAAAGGCAGGCGGCGCCGAAGTCGCGCCGCCGCGCCTCCAGCGCCTGGAAGGCGAGCGAATCCGCGCCCCATTGCTCGGCCTGCCAGGCCTCGTCGAGCGTCGCGGCGGCCCAGGCCGAGTCCGGACCGATCGCGCCTTCCGCAAGCGCGAGCGCGATGACGAGCGAGCCCGAAATGGTGACGAGCGGCGACAAGGCGGCGAGCCGGAACGGATCGCGCGCGGCGACGGCACGGGCGAGGCGGTCGACCGTCTCGGCCGGCTGGGCCCGGTGGATCACCCCGCACGCCGTCTCGAAATCGACGTCGTAGCGTTGCCGCGCCCAGGCGAGCAGCCAGTCCCAGCTTTCCTCCTGCCGCCGGACCAGGGGTGGCGGCCCTTCCGCGCGGTAGCAGAGGAGGTCGCTCTCCCCGTAAGCGGCAAGGGTGCCGGCGAAGACGGCCGGATCGGGGGCGACACGGTCGATCGCCGCGTTGGCGAGGCCGGTCAGCGGCATGGCGCGCGGGTCGATCTCCTCGCCCTGCTCGTTCCATTCGGTCGCGATCGCCATACCCAGCGTCTCGGCCGGAACGAGGAGCGGGTTGCGCGCCGGCGTCTTCACCGGCCTTCCGTCGAGCAGGATCGCGAAACCGCCCTCGGCGGGCGCCGCCGAAGCCTCGCGATAGAAACGCTTCACCGCCCGTCCTGGCGCTTCCAGTGGCGGGAGAGCCAGATCGGCCCCTGGAAGCTGACGACCAGCCCGATCAGGGCCAGCGGCAGGCCGATGACGGTGCTGCCCTGCGGGATCAGCAAGTCGGTGTACCAGATGGCGCAGCCCAGCAGGGCCAGAGCCGCGCCGCCGATCCGCACCAGATTCACGATGATGAACCGGTTGCGCCAGAGATCGTCATTGTCCCGGGGTGTCATGCGAAAGCCTCGATCAGCGTCATGATGTGGGATGGTTGAAGCGCGACGCAATCCGCTCCGGCGGCGCGAAGCTCGTGCTCGTCATGATAGCCCCAGCCGGCGCCGATCGCGCGGACGCCCGCCGCCCTGGCCATTTCCATGTCGTAGCTCGTATCGCCGATCATCATGCCGGCCTCCGGCGCCGCGCCCGCCTCGGCGAGCGCCTGCGCGATCATCGCGGGGTTCGGCTTGGACGGGTGCCGGTCCGCCGTCTGCAGCGAGACGAAGCGGCCGGCGAGGCCGTGCCGTTCGAGGCAGAGATCGAGGCCGCGATCCGACTTGCCGGTGGCGATCGCGAGCAGCCAGCCGTCCGCCTCCAGCGCATCGAGCAAATCGGCGATACCGTCGTAAAGCGGTTCCTCGACCAGCCCGCGCCCGCGCAGGCCCTGGAAGACGATCCTGTAATCATCGGCGAGCGCGCGGTGCCGGTCCGCCGCCTCCTCCGGCAGCATCGCCCGCATCGCCTCGACCAGGCTCAGCCCCACCACCCGCCGAGTCCGCTCGCGCGGCGGCGCGTCGAGCCCGGCGCGGACGAAACATTCCTCCATGGCAAGGCAGATATTCGCCTGGCTGTCGACGAGGGTGCCGTCGCAATCGAAGATTGCGAGGCGGTTCACCCCCGCCCCCGATTCCGCCGCTCGCCCCGGCGTTGCTTGCGGCGGTCGCGGGCGGCGGCGGTGGCGGCGCGGCGCTTCCCCTCGGGCGTTTCGGACGGCTTCGGCGCGTCGAGCGGCAGATCCCCCGCCGATTCGTCGAAGCCGAGGCTTGCGAGCGTCTCGGCGAAATGGGGCGGAAGCGCGGCGGTGACGTCGAGCCGGCCGCCGTCGGGATGGTCGATCCTGAGGCGCCGGGCGTGGAGGTGGAGCTTGCGGCTGATCGTGCCGGTGAGGAAGGCCTCCTGCCCGCCATATTTGCCGTCGCCGAGGATCGGATGGCCGATCGCCGCCATATGGACTCGAAGCTGGTGGGTCCGGCCGGTCAGCGGCTGGAGCTCGACCCAGGCGGCGCGATTCCCCGCCCGCTCGATCACCCGGTAGCGCGTCCGCGCCGCCTGCCCTTCAGCCTCGTCGACATGCATCTTCTCGCCGCCGGTCCCCGGCTGCTTGGCGAGCGGCAGGTCGATCATCCCGTCCCTGATATCGGGCACGCCGACGACGATCGCCCAATAGACCTTGCGCGCCGTCCGCCCCGAAAAAGCCCTGGAGAAGAAGGCCGCGGCGCGGGCGGTGCGGGCGAGGAGGAGGACGCCCGACGTATCCTTGTCCAGCCGGTGGACGAGCTTGGGCCGCTGCCCGGCCTCGTCGGCGAGGCCGTCGAGCAGGCCGTCGAGATGGGTGCGCGTCTTCGTGCCGCCCTGCGTCGCGAGGCCGGGCGGCTTGTCGACGACGATCGCCTGGGGATCGCGGTGGATGACGATCTCGTTGACGAAGGCGATCTCGTCCTCGCTCAGCGCCCGCCGCTCGGGCTTCGGGCGCGGGTCGGCGGGCGGCTCGGCGGGGGGAACGCGGATCTGCTGGCCGGCCTCGAGCCGGTCGCCCGGCGCCGCGCGCCTGCCGTCGACGCGGAGCTGGCCGGTCCGCGCCCAGCGCGAGACGAGGTTGAAGCTCGCCTCGGGCAGATGCCGCTTGAACCAGCGGTCGAGCCGGATGCCGTCATCGTCCGGCGCGACGATGAACTGACGGACCTGCGCCTCCATCATGTCCAGAGCCGCGCGAAACCCCAACCGGCGACGAACAGAAGCAGCGCCCCGAGCACGGAAAGGAAGGCATAGCCGATCGCGAGCCAGGCCTGGCCGCGCTCGATCATCGCGAACATGTCGAAGGAGAAAGAGGAGAAAGTGGTGAAGCCGCCGAGCAGGCCCACCCCGAGCAGCAGCCAGGCCGGGCGGCTGGTCATGCCGATGCCGGTCAGCGCGCCGACGAGCAGGCCCATGGCAAGCCCGCCGGCCAGGTTCACCGTCAACGTGCCCCAGGGAAAGCCCGGACCGAAATGGCGAAGGGTCAGCCGCCCGACCTCGTAACGAAGGCCGGCGCCGGCGGCGCCGCCGAGCATGACGAGGAGGAAGGCGGGCATTGCGGGGCTGTAGCGACGGCCGCCCGCCGGCGCCAGCCTCAGCCGTCGACGATCAGGGAGATCTCGGTGCCCTGCCCGCTCGGGCTCGCGATCAGATAGAAAGCCTGGTCGCCATGGGTGCCGGCGAGGATGCGGTCGCCGTCGCGCGTCTGCCGGCCGACATCGTAGCCGGCATGGACCGCCTGCGCCTGGTAGAAATCGAGCACCCGGTCGGAGGAATCGGCGGTGGCGAGGATGACCGCCCGAAGCCGGCACGGCGCGGCGTCGGTGCCGGCCGCCTCGGTCAGCTTCGCGCCCGGATAGAGCGGGAATTCGGACGGCAGGCGCTGCGCCCAGGCGAAATTGCTGTCGAGCGGCACCGTGGCGCAGGGCGGCGCCGGGGGCTGGGGGGCATCGGCCGGGTAGAGGGCCTGGGGCGGCCCGCCGGTCGATCGCACCGCGTTGCGGTTCGACTGGTTGGAGAGGTTGCGGTCGGTGAGGATCTGGTCGTTGAGCGCGCTCGTCACCGCCGGATCGTTGTTGTTGGCGACGAGCTGGTTGTCGAGCGCTGCGAGATTGCTGGCCTGGTCGCCGCCCCTGCCGCAGCCGGCAAGCGCAAGCGCGATGCAAAGCAGAGCGGGCAGCAGCGGGGTCGGACGGGCCGGTATCATCGACCCCTTATGCCGCAGGAGCGGGCAACAATGGGTGAGCTTATATGGTTAATCGCTTACCGCGCCCTTCTCCGTCCCACCTCGGGACTGCCACCAGGCAAAGGTTTCCGCCTGGACCGCGGCGATGAAGCGCTTCGCCTCCGGTCCCTCCCACGGGCCCTTATAGTCACGCGATCGGGCTCCTCCAGACTGCGCAATCCACCACCCCTGTCCCGGTATGCCGTCGCTCTGCCGCACCACCAGCACCGCAAGCTCGGGCTCGCCGCTTCTCTCCGCCTCCTCGTCGACCGTTCCGAGAATCGCGCAGAGCGCCCGCATCTTCGGCCGCGAGAAAGTGTAGCCGAGCCGCTCGAGCAGCTCCGAATAGGTCAGGGCAACGCCGGCGCGGGCCGCCGCGACGAGATGGGCGCGCACCTCGGCGGGCTCGGCGAGCGCCGGCACCAATGCCTCAATCGTTGTGGTGGACGTGCAGCCGCCCCTCGGTGCCGCCGCCGGAATCGGGGCCGAAGCTCACCTTGAACGGATGCTGGTCGTGCCGCTCGATGCCGTTGAAGACATAGTCGTTGCCATTGTGCGTCTCGGAGGTGAGCCTGAAGCCGTCGGCGCGCGCCGGGTCGCGATACCAGGCGGCCACCCTGGCCGGCGAATCGGCGGTCTGGAATCGGATCTCGACGTCGGTGTCGCCGCCCTGGCTGTCATTGCCGGCGGCGGCGATCGCAACGCCGCCGAGCGTCGCCCCCGGATAGAGGACCTTGCTGTCCTTGCCGGCCCTTGCGTCGCCGGCCAGCTCCTTGGGAACGCTGATCGAGATGTCGACGCCGGGCGCCTTGACCGAGATCGTGCCGGCCTTGGCCTTGCCTTCGGCGGATACCGGCTGATTGGTCGTCGCCTGGTTGTCGCCTTCCTCGTCCCGGCCGCCGGGATGGCAGGCGGCGAGGCCAAGGATCGCGGCCATGGCGCAAAGTCTCAACGCGGACATCGCACTCTCCTACTCCGGGAGGGAGACTAGGCTGAATCGACATTCAGCACCAGAAGGCGATCGAGGCGACGTGTAGGCTGGCGAGGTAGTTTTCGGGTCGTCGGTCGTAGCGGGTGGCGATGCGCCTGAGTTGCTTGAGCTTGCCGATGCTGCGCTCGATCATGTTG
>DASUHH010000013.1:0-3062 GCA_036273615.1 Allosphingosinicella sp.
GAAGAGATGGACGAGGCCCAAGGCGACGGGTGGGCCGAACTCCAGACCGACGGCACTCTCCAAGGCCAAATCTGCTTCCATGGCGGCGACGAAGCCGACTTCACCGCCCGCCGAGATAATTCTTCAACAGCCTGCTAGCCGTTATCGGTTCGCGCAAAGGCGCGAAGGCGCGAAAGATAAGCAAGAAAACGGCCTCGCCGGGAGGGCGCTGGAACCGCGGACTCTCTGCGTCTCTGCGCAAACCAAAACGGACTCCGCGACCGCTCCGCCGTTGATGGTTGGCGGCATTGAGGCTGTTGATCGTTCGCGCAGAGACGCAGAAAAGAAAAGGTTGCGGCTTTGCCGCGAAGGCACGGGAAACGCCGGACCCTTCGCGCCTTCGTGAACAAAAATGGGGGTGCCGCCAGTCGGCCGCTCAGCGCGGCGCCATCCGGATCGCGCCGTCCAGGCGGATCGACTCGCCGTTGAGATAGGGATTTTCGGCGATGAACAAAGCGAGGCGGGCATATTCCTCGGGCTGGCCGAGGCGCTTGGGGAAGGGGACCTGGGCGGCCAGCGCCTCCTGGACGTTGGGCGGCATCATCGCGACCATCGGCGTCTTGAACACGCCGGGAAGAATCGTGTTCACGCGGATTCCATCGTTCATCAGGTCGCGCGCGATCGGCAGCGCCATGGCGAGCACGCCGCCTTTCGAGGCCGAGTAAGCCGCCTGGCCGATCTGGCCGTCCTGCGCCGCGACCGAGGCGGTGTTGACGATGACACCGCGCTCGCCATCCTCGAGCGGGTCGAGCGAGACCATGCCGAAGGCCGATTGCGAAAGAACCCGGAAGCTGCCGATCAGATTGATTCGGATGGCGAGCTCGAACTGGATCATCGGATAGATTTTGGGCACGCCCGTCTCCTTGTCGCGGCCGACCGTCTTGGCGGCGTTGGCGACTCCGGCGCAATTGACGCAGATCCGCTCCTGTCCGTGCGCCGCGCGCGCTTTCTCGAAGCCGGCGGCGACCGCTTCGTCGGAGGTGACGTCGACCTCGGCGAAGAGTCCGCCAATCTCCGCGGCGACCCGCTGCCCTTTCTCCGAATCGCGGTCGAAGACGGCGACCTTGACGCCGCGCGCGGCGAGCGCGCGGGCAGTGGCTTCGCCGAGGCCGGAGGCGGCGCCGGTGACCACGGCGGCGATCGAGCTGTCGAGCTTCATTTCGGTCTCTTCCTTCTGTCGCGGCCTTGCGGCCTGTCCGTCCCCTTTTGGGTCGCCTGCCCTAGTCCGATGGATGGGCGCTCGACAAGCGCGGCGGCGGGGGAGAAAATCCGCTCGCGCTTCATTGTCGGCAGGCGGAGCGGCGTCTCGGCTCCGCATGGGCGAAAGGAGAAAAGCAATGAACAAGAAGGTCTGCTTCGCGGCCGCCGCCACCCTGCTTGCGGCCATGCCCGCCATGGCCCAGCGCCCGGGGCTCGCCGCCGCTTCGTCGGCCCGCGCGCACGGCGTCGCGCACGGCCGCGCCTTTTTCGCCGGCCGCAACCTTCTGCTCAGGGGCGCCTGCCGAGTCAGGAGCCGCCGCTGCTTCGCCGATCGCTTCGGCCGCGGCATCGGCCTGATCGGCTATGGCGATGGCGGGCTGGTCGACGATCCGGAATCGCTTCGCGACCAGGGCTTCTTCGCCGACACCGCCGAATCCCGTGCCGAGAACGGCCATGCCGTCTACGATTACGACCGCGGCTATCCCTATGACTGGTATCGCGATCCGACGCCGGCCGCGGCCGAGGATGAGCCGCGCCTCGCGCCGCCGCCGACGATCCGCTGCGAAATCTCATGGGTCGCCGGCGCCAGGGGCGCGCAGGCGGCGGTGAGGGTCTGCCGCGGCCGCCGCTGACGCGCCGCAACGCCGCAACCGAAAATTCAGCCCGCGTCTGGCAATTTGCCGGGCCGTTGCTTATCTTCGCGCAACGAGCGGTGGGAAAAGGGCGGCAATGCTGAACGGCCTGGTTGCTTATCTCGATTCCGTGAAGGCGCGCGATCCCGCCCCCCGCACGCGGTGGGAGATCCTCCTCTATCCCGGCCTGTGGGCCGTGGGCTTCCATCGCTTCGCCCATTGGCTGTTCCGGGGCGAGCTCTTCTTCCTCGCCCGCCTGATCAACCATATCGCCCGCTTCCTGACCGGAATCGACATCCATCCCGGCGCGATCATCGGCCGCAATTTCTTCATCGATCACGGCTTCGTCGTCATCGGCGAGACGGCCGAGATCGGCGACGACGTCACCATCTACCAGCATGTCACCTTGGGCGGCACCAATCCGGCCGACGGCGCCCCCGGCAAGCGCCATCCGACGATCGGCGACGGAGTCATCATCGGCTCGGGCGCGGCGGTGCTCGGGCCGGTGAGGGTCGGCCCGCGCGCCCGCATCGGCGCCAATGCGGTGGTGACCCGCGACGTTCCGGAAGGCGCGACGATGGTCGGAATCCCCGCCCGCTCGACCCTGGTCGCCGCCGAGCAGAGCGCGGCCGGCCGCTTCCTGCCCTATGGCACGCCCTGCTCGGAGAATTTCGATCCGGCGACCCAGAAGCTGGAATTGCTCCAGTGCGAGCTTGAGCAGCTTCGCAAGCGCGTCGCCGAATTGATCCAGGAACGCGAGGCCGATGCCGCCGGGACCCCACCCAAAGCGAGAAAGGAGCGCGGCCGCGCCTGATGGGTGAAATCTACCCTTTTCCGGAATCGCGATCGTCGCCGCCCCAGATCGGCTTCAGCCGGGTCGAGCTGATGCGGATCACCGACCTTTACGGCCGCATGGTCGCCTCCGGCCTGTGGCGGGATTATGCGATCGAGCTCGGCCGCGACCATGCCGCTTTCTGGGCCTTCCGCCGCACCGCCGAGCGGCCCGAGTACAAGATCGAGAAACGCCCGGGCCTGCGCAATCGCGAGGGCATGTGGGCGCTGATCGGCGAGGGCGGGATTGTCCTGCGCCGCGGCCATGAGCTTGGCCCGGTCCTCGCGCCGATCGAGCGGCGGCTGCTGAAGCTGGTCGCCGAATAGACGCCTTCGCCGGCGTTCAGGGACGCGCGGCCC
>DASUHH010000014.1:0-75682 GCA_036273615.1 Allosphingosinicella sp.
ATGCTTCACCCGAACGCGCACCGTCTCATAGGTGACATAGGTGCGCTGCTCGACCACCGGCGCCTCGGTCACCGTCGTCTCGGTGACCAGGACCGGGCCGTAGCCCATGGTGGCGCCATAGCCGTAGCCGTAGCCGCCGGCGCAGCCGCGCATGCAGGGCGGCGGCGGGCCCATCGGCGGCCCCGGCGGGCCCTGCATATAGGCGCGTTCGCGGACGCGCGGACCCGGGCCCATCTCGCCACGATCGTAGCGCTCGGCCCATTGATAGTCGCGGCCGCGCGGCTGATAGTCGCCATTGCCGACATAGACGGGAACGCCGTCATCGTCGTCGGCCCAGCCGGCGCCTTCACGGCCCCAGTCCCAGCCCGGCCGGCTGTCATGGACGCGGCCGTCGCCGTCGATCAGCAGCGCATCGTCATAATAACGGATCCAGCGGCCGCCGGCGAACGGCTCGGGAAAGCCGTACTGCCGCCAGCTGCGGACCTGGACGTCCGGGCCGCGCCAGCGCTGCGGCACGGTGCCGCCGCGCTCGATCCGGCGGAACTCGACATGGCGCTCGTCGCGGTCGGGGCCCATCCGCTGAAGAACGAAATTGCGCCTTTGCTCCATTGCCCCGGGCGGCGGGCCGCGCATCCCGTCCGGCGGCGCCTGCCAGCTCGTCCCGGCGGGCGGGGCGGCGCGGCGGCGCGGCGGCGGCGGCGCGTCCTGGCCCTGCGGCATGCCGTAGGAAGGATCCGGATCCGGCACCGTCTGCGCGGCGGCCGGCGCGAACCAGGCGGCGGTGGCGGTCAGTGCAACGAGCGCGAGAAGTCTCATCGTCGCTTTCCCCTTCGATAAAGCGCGGCCGACTCTCCGCATTGGAGAGCGGCATTAGGACTTCCTTAACTCTCGAAGCGGGCTTTTGCTATTCAGGCGAAGCGGGCCGCCAGGCGCCGTGCCAATTCGAGACAGCCCGCGACGTCTTCCTGATCGAAGCGTCCGACATGCGGGCTGTCGAGATCGAGGACGCCGATCAGCCGGTCTTCGAGCAGGATCGGCACGACCAGCTCCGAGGCGGAGGCGCTGTCGCAGGCGATATGGCCGGGAAAGGCGGCGACGTCCTCGACGCATTGCGGCTCGCGCGTCTTCGCGGCGACGCCGCAGACGCCCTTGCCCATCGCGATGCGGATGCAGGCGACCCGGCCCTGGAACGGCCCAAGCACGAGCCCGCCGTCGAGATGACGATAGAAGCCCGCCCAATTGAGGTCCGGCAGCGTCTCCCACAGCAAGGCGGCGACATTCGCCATATTGGCGATCGGGTCCGGCTCGCCGTCGGTGAGCGCGTCGGCGGCGGCGATCAGCTCGCGGTAAAGGGCCGGCTTGTCGGCGGCCTCGATTTTGAAGTCGTACATGCGTCTCCTTTATCCTCGCCCGGATTTCCGGGGAGGGGGACCATGCGCAGCATGGTGAGGGGGAGGGCGCCGCGCCATTCCCCTCCACCGCACTTCCTGCGGTCCTCCTTCCCTCGAAATCGAGGGGAGGACAAGAATATGGCCCTTCCACACGCGATCGAAAGAGGCGCCGTTCCGTCAACGTTAAGCCTGCGTCATGAATCAGGCGGTCGCCGACCCGTTTAGCAGGAGTCGCTCATGAATCGCCTCGCCGCATCTTTCTGCTTGCTCGTCGCCCTGGCCCCCGCAGCGCCGGCCGCCGCGCAGTTCGTCGAGCCGCACAATTACGGATCGGTGGAGGTTTCCAATCCCTTCATCGGCAACGGCCGCCAGCGCGGCCCCGGCCTCGACCGGGAGCTGCACGGCATATACGATCAGATCCATGTCGAGCGCGCGAACGGCATCCTCTCGAAACGGGAAGCGCGCGCGCTGAGGCGCGAAGCCGACGCGATCGCGGAACAGGCCGAGCGTTATGCCGGGCAGGGCATGCCCCAGTCCGCGCGCGACGAGCTGGAAGCGCGCGCCCATTATCTGAGCGACCGGGTCGGCCGGCCGCGGTGAGCCGCGCCAGATCGTCCCCATTTCCGGGGGGCGGCGCGCCGTGGAGGGGGTCGTGCCTGGTGCCGACCCCCCTCTGCCAGCCTGCGGCTGGTCCCCCTCCCCGTCCCGGGCAGGATATTCAGTCCAGTTGCACCTTGCCGCGCGCTTTCTTGACGGCGCCGCGTCCTTTCTTCTCATCGACCCGCTTCGCCTTGGCGGCGCGGCTGGGCCTGGTCCGGACGCGCTTCGCCTGACGGACATGGGCGCGGGCGACGAGATCGGCCAATCGCGCTCGCGCCTCTTCGCGGTTCGCGTCCTGGGTGCGGTGGGTGCGGGCGGTGATGACGATCTCGCCAGCCTCGGTCATCCGGCTGCCGGCAAGCGCTTTCAGCCGTTGATAGACGGGCGGCGCGAGGCCGAGCTTGAAGACGTCGCAGCGGAGCTGGACCGCGGTCGCGACCTTGTTGACGTTCTGGCCGCCGGGCCCGGTCGAGGCGAGAAACTTTTCCTCAAGCGCCTCCTCCGGAATCGCGAAAGGCTCAGCCGACATCGCCGAACCCCGCCTCGGCGAAGGACAAGGGCAGCGGCGCCAGCGCCTCGACCGGTCTTTTCCCCTCCCGCTCAAGCCGCAGCGACACGGCATGGAGCAGCATCGGCCCGTTGCCGTCGCCATAGACCGGATCGCCGGCGATCGGCGCGCCGAGGCCGGCGGCGGCATGGACGCGGAGCTGGTGGGTGCGGCCGGTCGCCGGCATGAACAGGATTGCGCTCCGCCCATCCCGAACCGCCAGAAGGCGCCAGCGCGTCATCGACGGCGCGCCGTTCGGATCGGGCACCATCCGCCAGCCCTGCTCGCGCGTGGACACCTTGGCGAGCTTCATGTCGATCGCGCCCTCCTCCGCGCCGATCTCGCCTTCGAGGATGGCGACATAGGTCTTGGCCACCCTGCCCTCCTCGAACGCCCGCTGGAAGCGCTTGTGCGCCTTGGGATTGCGGGCGAGGAGGAGGCAGCCGCTCGTGTCCCGGTCGAGCCGGTGGACGGGGCTCGGCCGGCGCGCGAAACCGAAACGCAGATCGTCGAGACGATCCTCAAGGCTCGCGCGGGTGCGCGGCCCCGGATGCACCGCAAGCCCCGCAGGCTTGTCGATCACCAGCGCCTCGGCATCGATGAACAGGACGCTTACTTCACCCATCCCGTCTTTGTGCGGTTTCTGTTGCGCCCATGCAACATTGGCGCGACTCGTTGTGATTCCTCGCTTAATTCGAAATTAACCTTTTGCCTTCACACCTCCGATGGTTAATGAACGGCAACAGAGGTAAACGAAGCCGTGGCTTCGGGAGCCGCTGCAAGAGGGGCCCAGACATGCGTGTTCTGCTGATCGAAGACGAGCCGACGACCGCGAAAAGCATCGAATTGATGCTGAGCGGCGAAGGCTTCAACGTCTACACGACCGACCTCGGCGAAGAGGGCTTGGACCTCGGCAAGCTTTACGATTACGACATCATTCTTCTCGACCTCAACCTGCCCGACATGCACGGTTACGACGTGCTGAAGAAGCTCAGGCTCGCCAAGGTCGGCACCCCGGTCCTCATCCTCTCCGGGATCAGCGAGATGGATTCGAAGGTCCGGGCATTGGGTTTCGGCGCCGACGATTATGTCACCAAGCCATTCCACCGCGACGAGCTGGTCGCCCGCATCCATGCGGTCGTGCGCCGCTCCAAGGGCCATTCGCAATCGGTGATCCGCACCGGCAAGCTCGCCGTCAATCTCGACGCCAAAACGGTCGAGGTGGACGGCGCCCGCGTGCACCTCACCGGCAAGGAATATGCGATGCTGGAGCTGCTCTCGCTCCGCAAGGGCACCACGCTCACCAAGGAAATGTTCCTCAACCATCTTTACGGCGGCATGGACGAGCCGGAGCTGAAGATCATCGACGTCTTCATCTGCAAGCTCCGCAAGAAGCTCTCCCTCGCCTGCGGCGGCGACAATTATATCGAGACCGTCTGGGGCCGCGGCTACGTGCTGCGCGACCCGGAGGATCTGGAGACCGCCAAGGTCGCCTGACCCCTTTTCCAGAGCGGGGCAACGGGACCGGCGTCCGCAGCAATGCGGGCGCCGGTTTTTTTGCATGCCCGAGGTTGCCGCGCTCAACGGGGCAAGCCGCGCGATCCCCGGGGCCGCCGACCGAGCGTGCCGAACGAATGAACCGTCATTGTCACGCCGCGTTGGCAAGGCCGGTTCAAATCATCGAAGGCGCTTTCATGAGAACGATCACAGCCGCGATGCTGGCGATGAGCGCCGCGCTCTATTGCGCCCTCCCCGTTCGCGCGGCCGACCCGCCGCCCAAGCCGACCAACCGCGCCGAGGCGACGGAGGTGGTGCGGGACCTGCGGAAAATCGTGACACCCGACGGAATCGAGAAGGCGCAGAGAATCCGCATCGGCGGCATCGACCAGTGGGTCACGATCCGTGGCGACGATCGCCGAAACCCGGTGCTGCTGGTCCTTCACGGCGGCCCCGGTTACGTCGAGATGCCGCTGAACTGGTGGTACGCCCGCGGCTGGGAGGAATATTTCACGATTGTCGAGTGGGACCAGCGCGGCGCCGGCAAAACCTACATGATCAACGACCCCAAGGCCGTGGCGCCCACCATGACGCGGGACCGATTGCTGCAGGACACGGAGGAGATGACCACGTGGCTGCGCAGGAATCTGGGCAAGAAGAAGATCTTCGTCTGGGGCCACAGCTGGGGCAGCTACCTGGGGCTGGAGCTTGCCAGGCGCCATCCCGAATGGCTCTACGCCTATATCGGCACGGGCCAGATGACGAACATGCCGGAAAGCGAGCGGCGGAGCTGGGCCTATTCGATGGCGGCCGCGAAGCGGACCGGCAATAGCCAGGCGATCTCGGAGCTCCGGCACATTGCCCCCTATGCGGCGCCCGGCACGCATATCGGCCTGAGGGACGCGATGATCGTCCACAAATGGGGCGATTTCTTCGGCGGAGTGATGGCCTATCGCCACGACCAGCAGGACGAGAGCCATGCCGCGAGGCTTTCACCGGACTATACCGATGCCGAAGAGCCGCACGTGTTCGACGGCAACGACTTCTCCGAACATTATTTGCTGGAAGATGTGTACAACACCGATCTGAGCCATGAAATCGACTTCAAGGTTCCGATCATCCTCCTCGAAGGCCGCCACGACCGGACGGTCAATTCCGACGTCGCCCACGAATGGTTCATGACGATCAAGGCGCCGGAAAAGCATTTCGTCTGGTTCGAGCACTCCGCCCATGAGCCGGAATCGGAAGAGCCCGGCAAGTTCCTGCTCTCGCTGGTTCGCTATGCGCGTCCCATCGCCGAGAAAGCCGGGGATGTCGCGCCATGAGGCTTCTCAGGCCGCGGAGGCGCGAATCTCCCGCGCGCCGCTGCCGATGCGGGCGATCTGCGGCGCCGCCAGAGCGGCCGCGGCGGCGGCGGTGAGCGGGGGCGACAGGAAGAAGCCCTGGCCCTCGCGGCAGCCGAGCTCGCGCAGCAAAGCGAGCTGGTCGGGGCTTTCGATATGCTCGGCGACGCAGGGCAGGCCCATCGAGGCGCAAAGGTCGAGCACGCCTTTCAAAAGGCGCCGGCCGCGCAGCGAATCGAGCACCGAGCAGACCAGGGTCCCGTCGAGCTTGATCCCGTCGAACTGCATCTCGCGCAGATAGGAGATGGAGGCGTGGCCGGCGCCGAAATCGTCGAGCACGATCCGCGCCCCGGCCGCCCGCAAGGCGTGGAGGTTGCGCCGCGCCGCCTCGAAATCGGCGAGCAAGGCGGTCTCGGTCACCTCGATCTGGAGGCGCGACGGCTCGAGCCCCTCCGCGCCGAGCACCGAGAGGAGCCGCTCGGACGAGCCGGCGGTGCAAAGCTGGACCGCGCTGACGTTGAACGACAGGCGGATGCTCCCCGCCCAGCTCCGCGCCTCGCGCGCCGCCTTGGCGAGCAGCTTCTCGCTGATCGCGCCGATCACGTTGATCTGCTCGGCGATCGGAACGAACAGGTCGGGCGGCACCCGCCCGAGCTCGTCATGGTCCCAGCGCGCAAGCGCCTCGAAGGCGCGAAGCTCGCCGCTTGCGAGGTCGCGGATCGGCTGGAAGACCAAAGCGATCGAATCCTGCACCTCGGGGAGGCGGAGCGCTTTCTCGATCTGCTTCCGGCGGCGGTGCATCTCGTCCATCTCCCGGGAGAAGATGACGACTCCGGAACGGCCGCTTTGCTTGGCGCGGTAAAGGGCGGTGTCGGCGCGGATCAGGGCCTGCTCGACCTGGCAGTCGCCATGGGCGAGCAGGGTGATGCCGCAGCAGCCGGAGAGGCGGAATTCGCGGCCGTCGACGACGAACGGCTCCTGCAGTGCGGCGCAGATCGCTGCGCCCGCCGCGGCGGCGACTCCGCCGTCGCGCACATTGGGATAGAGCAAGGCGAATTCGTCGCCGCCCGTCCGCGCGACGAGGGCGCCGCCGCCCGAGGCGATGCCGAGCCGGACTCCGACCTCGGCGAGGACGACGTCGCCGGTCGCGTGGCCGAACGTGTCGTTGATCGGCTTGAACCCGTCGAGATCGACCAGGGCGAGCGCGAAGCCGCCGCCGCGCCGGCCGAGCGCGGTGGCGCGGCGGGTCAGATGGCGCAGGAACGCCCGGCGGTTGGCGAGACCGGTCAGCGGGTCGGTGTCGGCGATCCTTTTCGCCTTGGCCTTCTCCGCCTTGGCGAGCCGCTCGGCCTGGCGGGCGCGCTCGCGCTGCTCGGCAATGTCGGTTCGGGATTCGACGATCGCCCGGAAGCCGCGATTATGGACTCCGAGCAGCCGCACGATCAGCAGGATGATCATGACGAGGCTGATTCCGAGGCCGACATGGGCGGCGTCGCGGAACAGGATCAACCGCAGGGCGAGCGGCAGGCCGAGGAAGATCAGTGGCAGGCGCGCGGCGGCGGGATAAGCGGTGATTCCATAGGCGCAGCCGAGCGCGGCGAAGCTTCCGAAGAAGATGACGTAATCGTCATAGGAACGGTGCACGATCTGGAGCAGATAGAGCGACCAGGCGCAGAAGCCGACGCTGATCACCAGAGCGTAGACCCAGGTCTTGGTCAGCTCGACCAGGATCTTTTCCGGCGCGAGTCGGCGGCCCCGCGCCCGTACCCAATAGACGAGCCGCAGGCAGACGAGCGTCACGAGCAGCGTCTCGGGGCTGTAGAGATAGGCGATGCGGCCGCCGGTCGCGACCTGCAGCCCGACGAAATTGGTGAGGGCGACGAGATAGAGAAGCGGAATCTGCCGCTGGAGCGCCCGATAGCGTTCCTCGAGCAGGGCGCGGCCGGCGCGACTCTCCGCCTCGCCCGCGTCGATCACGCGCGTCAGAAAAGCTGTTGCCCGCCCCATCGGACGGCAGGCATAAGGAAGAAGGATTAAGGCGCGGTTGCGAAGGTTTAGGGGGGTGACGCTCAGCCAACACCTCCTCTCCCTTGGAGGGGAGAGGGGTCCCTGGTCTCACCGCCCCAGCGGGAGCTCGCGCTGGTCCGGGTCGAAGCGCTGCCAGCCGTGCGGCCCGAGCCGCTCGAGCGGGCGGAAGCGCGCCTTGTAGGCCATGCGCCGGCTGTTCTCGACCCAATAGCCGAGATAGACATAGGGAAGGCCAGCCCGCGCCGCGCGGACGATATGGTCGAGGATGATATAGGTGCCGAGGCCCGACCGGGCCGGATCGTCGGGCTCGAAGAAGCTGTAGATCATCGACAGGCCGTCGCCCTGCTGGTCGGTCAGGCACGCGCCGACGAGCTTGCCCGGGCGGCCGTTCTCGGCGGGCTCGCGATATTCGACGACATAGGTCTTGACCGGGCTCTGCTCGATCATGTCGGCGAAATCGCTCTCGTCCATGCCGACCATGCCGCCGTCCGGGTGGCGCCGCTTCAGATAGCGGCGGAGCAGCGCATATTGCTCCTCGGTCGCCCAGGGCTTGCAGGCGGTGACGTCGAGCCCCGAATGGCGCTTCAGCACCCGCCGCTGCGTGCCCGAGGGCTGGAACTCGTCGGTCACGACCCGGACCGAGACGCAGGCTGCGCAGTCGATGCAGCTCGGCCGGTAGGCGACGGCCTGGCTGCGGCGGAATCCGATTCGGCCGAGCGCGTCGTTGAGGTCGCTCGAATGCTGGCCCGACAGCTCCGTGAACACCTTCCGCTCCGTCTTGCCCGGCAGATAGGGGCACGGCGCGGGGCTCGTCACGAAGAAGCGGGGAAAGCGGAACGGTGCGCTCAACGGGACTCCGCGAGGTTGAGGGGCGTGGTTGCCGGAGTCTTTATGCGGCCTCGGCGCCGCCTTGAAAAGAGCGGCCGGACGCGAAATCGGGGTTAACCGGCGCTCCGTTCCGCGCCGGGACAGAGGTTCAGCGAATCTCTACCGGATGGGCGCTGAACCCTTCGCGCCGGAGGTCGGCGACGAGGGCCTCGAGATGGCCTGCATCGCGCGCCTCGCAGTCGATGTCGATGAAGGCATCCTTGGCCGGAAGCGCGGTGAAGACGCGCTGATGGGCGATCTCCAATATGTTCACGTCGTGCCGCCCGAACAGCCGCACCACCGAATAAAGCGCCCCCGGCCGGTCCTGGAGCTGGATCCTGAGCCGCGACATCCGGCCGGACCGGTAGAGGTCGCGCAGCAGGACGGTCGCGAGCAGGCGCGTGTCGATATTGCCGCCGGTAAGGACGAGCCCGACCTTGCGCCCCTCGAACCGCGCGCGATGGGCGAGCAGGGCGGCGAGCCCGGCGGCCCCCGCCCCTTCGGCAACCGTCTTCTCGATCTGGAGATAGAGGCCGACCGCGGTCTCCAGCTCGGTTTCCGAGACGAGCAATATCTCGTCGACCAGCCGGCTTATGATCGAGGCGGTGAGGTCCGCCGGCTTCTTGACCGCGATCCCCTCGGCGATCGTGTCGCCGGCCGAGGTCACGTCTCGGCCGGTGATTCGGCCGTACATGCTGGGATAGAGCTCGGCCTGGACTCCGAAGACGACGATGTCCGGCCGGAGTGCCTTGGCCGCCGTCGCGATTCCGGAGATGAGGCCGCCGCCGCCGATCGGGACGATCAACGTGTCGATCTCCGGCGCGTCGGCGAGCAGCTCCAGCGCCACCGTCCCCTGGCCGGCCATGATCTCCGGATCCTCGAACGGATGGACGAAGGTGAGACCGCGCTCGTCGGCCAGCCGAAGCGCCTCCTGATAGGCCTCGTCGAACGATTCGGCGTGGAGGACGATTTCGGCGCCGTGGCTCTCGGTCTGCATCACCTTGATGCTGGGCGTCGAGCGCGGCATCACGATCGTCACCGGAACGCCGAGCCGCGCGCCGTGATAGGCGACCGCCTGGGCATGGTTGCCGGCCGAGGCGGCGATGATCCCGCGGGCGCGGACCGCCGGGTCCATCAGCAGCAACTTGTTGAGCGCGCCCCGCTCCTTGTAGGCGGCGGTGAACTGGAGGTTCTCGAACTTCACCCAGATCTTCGCGCCGGTCAGAAGCGAGAGGGTGCGGCTGAAATGGGTGGGCGTTCGCACCACCGCCCCCTCGATCCGCGCCGCCGCGGCCTCGACGTCGGCGAGGGTGAGAGGCGGGTCGTTCCGGGTCGCGGGGCTGGCCATGCGGCGCGTCTAGGACGGATCGAGATTCAGCGCAGCATGCTTTTTGCGTTGCGTCTTTTGCATGGGAGCCAAGACTCCCCCTCCCCGGCGGGGAGGGGGGTGGGGTGAGGGGTTCGGCGTCTGAGATTTAGCCTCGAACGCCCGACCCCTCACCATGAGCCGCCTGGTTTCGTCCCCCGGACGAAACCTTGGTGGCGGCTCATCCTCTCCGCCAAGCGAAAGGGTTGCTCTGCGCCATCTGGCGCGGGGGCGAAACAGGCCTTATTCGCCCCTGCCATGTCCCTGAAAAAGCTTCTCGCCCTGCTCGTCCTCCTGTCCTGGACGAGCGCCGCCTTCGCCGACGTCCTGGTCGACAATGTCAATGGCTATACGCTCGACGCGCACGGCCATCTCGTCCGCTTCGCCGCCATGCTGGTCGGCGACGACGGCAAGGTCGTCCAGCTCTACCAGAAAGGCGATCGCAAGCCCGACCGGACCCGCTACCGCTTCGACGGCAAGGGGCGCACCCTGCTCCCCGGCCTGATCGATGCCCACGGCCATGTCATGGAACTGGGCCTCGGCGCGCTCGAGCTCGACCTCACCGGAACGCGCAGCGTCGCCGAGGCGCAGGCGCGGATCGCCGCCTTCGCCGCCGCCCATCCGACGCCGCGCTGGATCATCGGGCGCGGCTGGAACCAGGAGAATTGGGGCGGCCGCTTTCCCACCGCCGCCGACATCGACGCAATCGTCTCCGACCGGCCGGTCTGGCTCGAGCGGGTCGACGGCCATGCCGGCTGGGCGAACAGCGCGGCGATGCGCGAGGCCAAGGTCGGGCCGCGCACCCCCTCCCCCTCCGGCGGCCGGATCGAGACGGAGGCCGGGCGGCCGACCGGGATCTTCGTCGACGCCGCCAAGGACCTCATCACCCGGATCATCCCGCCGCCCCTGCCGCGAATCCGCGACGAGGCCTTCCAGAAGGCGCAGCAGATCATGCTCTCCTACGGCCTGATCGGCGCCTGCGACATGGCGGAAAGCATTGACGACTGGCTGACGATGCGTCGCGCCGGCGATGCGGGGACGCTCAAGGTCCGGATCATCTCCTACGGCTACGGGCTCGAGACGATCCTCGCCGTCGCCGGCACCGGGCCGACGCCCTGGCTCTACGGCGACCGCCTGCGCATGGTCGGCGTCAAATTCTTCGCCGACGGGGCGCTCGGCTCGCGCGGCGCCTGGCTGAAGGCGCCCTACAGGGACGCGCCGGGCCAGAGCGGCCTTCCCTTCCATTCCGACGCCGAGATCCGCAATCTGATGAGCCGGGCCGCGATGGACCATTTCCAGATCGCCGTCCACGCGATCGGCGACGCCGCCAACGCCCAGATCCTCGGCGCGATCGACGAATTGTCCGAAACCTACAAAGGCGACCGGCGCTGGCGGATCGAGCATGCCCAGATCGTCGATCCCGCCGACCTCCCCAGATTCGCGCAGCACGGGATCGTTGCTTCGATGCAGCCGACCCACGAGACCTCCGACTGGCGGATGGCCGAGGCGCGGCTCGGCATGGACCGGCTCCGGGGCTCCTATGCCTGGAAGACGATGCTGGACGAGGGCGTGCCCCTCGCCTTCGGCTCCGATTTCCCGGTCGAATCGCCCAATCCCTTCCCCGGCCTCGCCGCCGCGATCAGCCGCGAGGACGCCCAGGGCCAGCCGCCCGGCGGCTGGATGCCCGAGCAGAAACTGACGCTGGAGCAGGCGCTCGCCGCCTTCACCACCGGCGCGGCCTATGCCGGCTTCGCCGAGGACCGGCTCGGCAGCCTCGAAAAGGGCCATTATGCCGATTTCGTCCTGATCGACCGCGACATCTTCGCCGGCGCGAGCGCGCAGGACATACGCAACACCAAGGTGCTCGAAACCTGGATCGGCGGCGTACGGGCCTGGCCCAACTGATCCGGTTCCGAAACGGCTTCAGGGCCCGTTCAGCCGCGCGGCCGCAGCGTTGCGGCGGGGGTGGCCGGAAAGGGAAATATGAAGCGCCTCGCCTCCCTCGCATTGGCCTCCGCACCGCTGTTGCTCGGCGGATGCGTCATGGCCGGAACGCATGAAGCCGCTGTCCTGTCGGCGCAGGCGCGACAGCTCGTCTACATCGACGGGGTCGAATATGTCGCGATCCCGATCAAGGACAGCTGGGCGTTCGCGCCCCATTACAAGCCGGACGGCACCTTGTTCACTTGCAGCGATTCGGTGCCCAGGCGCCACTGAGCGTTAGATCCTCTCCTGCACTCGCAGGTGAGGATTTCAGGCGGCCAACCCCGCCACCGCGCCCACCGTCAGAATCTGCGGCAAGATTTCCGCCCCCTTGCCGGGCGCGTACCAGAGATAGAGCGGCACCCCGGACCGCCCCTGCTTCTCGATGAAGCGGCCGATATCGGGATCGCCGCGGGTCCAGTCGCCGACCAGGACCGCGACGTGGTGTCTGGCGAAGGCGCGCGCTACCTCCTCGCGCTCGAGCACCGCTTTCTCGTTGACCTTGCAGGTGAGGCACCAGTCGGCGGTGAAATAGACGAAGACCGGCCGCCCCTCGGCCCGCAGCGACGCCAGCTTCGCCTCGCTGAACGTCTCGGCCTTGAGCATGCCGCCGGTCTCGGCCGCGACGGGACCGGTATTGGGGAGGATGACCAGGGCGACGGCCGCCGCCGCGGCGATGGCGGCGAGGCTGGGCAGCCAGGTCTGACGCCGTCCCGCCCACCAGCAGAAGGCCGCGACGACCAGGGCGGCGAGGAGGCCGAGCGCCAGCCCTTCGCTCCCCGACAGCCGGCTGAGCAGCCAGGCGAGCCACAGGGCGGTCAGGAACATCGGGATGGAGAGGATGCGCCGGAGCGTGTTCATCCACGCCCCGGGCCTGGGCAGCCGCCGGCGCAGCGGCGGCACGAAGCCGAGCAAGAGAAAGGGCAGAGCGAGCCCGAGCCCGAGCCCGCCGAACACGGCAAGGCCGAGCGCGCCCGGAAGCAGCAAGGCGGCGCCGAGCGCGGTCGCCATGAACGGCCCGGTGCAGGGCGTCGCGACGAAGGCTGCGAGCGCGCCCGTCCAGAAGGCGCCGGCGGCACCCCCCTGCCCCGCCAGCGCCTCGCCGCCGCCGAAGGCTGGAAGCTCGAACAGGCCGGCGAGGTTGAGCGCGATCGCGGTCACCAGCAGGAAGAGGAGCAGGATGACGCGCGGATCCTGGAGCTGGAAGGCCCATCCCGCCGCCGATCCGCCGGCCCTCAGCGCAAGCAGGATCGCGCCGAGGCCGAGACAGACGACGATCACGCCCAAAGCATAAGCCACCGCCTCGCGCCGCGCCGCTTTCTCGTCGCCGCCGGCGCGGGCGAGGCTCAGGGCCTTGAGGCTGAGGATCGGAAAGACGCAGGGCATGACGTTGAGCAATAGCCCGCCGAGCAAGGCGCCGAGCAACGCGACAGCGAGCGACGGCGCCGCTGGCCCGCTTTCGCCCGACGCCGCCTCGATCGGCGTGCCGGCTGGCGGCACCGGCCCCGGCACCGCCCTGAAGGCGAGCCCCTGCCCGGACGCGATGCTGAGCACGCCATCGACCGCCTGCGGCTTCGCATCGCCCGCTACGGTCTCGACGATCAACGTGTCGCCGCTCCGCGACATGCTCTGCGGCGCCGAATAACGGGCCGCATCCTCGGTCAAAGGGTAGAAATAAGGCGCGCCGACCGGGGTCGCGGCCGGGATCGGCACCGCGATCCGGAGCTTGCCGCCGGCAAGCTGGAAACGGGCATCGGCGCCGAGCGGCTTGGGCAGTGCCATTCGATAGCGGTCGAACTCCGCCCGCCGCTCCGCGCCGCCCGCGCCGACCGTCAAGCCGGCCGACACTTCGGCGCTTTCGGGCACGCAGATGCGATCGGTGCAGACGAGATAATCGACCCTGGCGCTGATCGGCAGTCGCGTCCCCGGCGCGAGGCCGGCGGGGATGGCGACATCGGTCAGCTCGGCATAGGGCCCTTCATAGACATAGTTCATCAGCCCCGCGATCAGCAGCCGTTGCGGCACCGGATAGCGCAGCGGCCCGGCCGTGGCGCCCGCCGGCAAGGTCCAGGCGATCCGCGTCGGCGCGCCGGCATCGCCCGGATTCTGCCAGTAACCGTGCCAGCCGGGCTTCGGGCTCATCACCAGGGCCAGCGAGACGCGGCTCCCCGGCGCGGGATGGTCGGTCTCGGCGACGAGCCGGACGGCCATCGCCTTCTGCCCCGGCGGCAATTGCGCCAAGGCGGGCGAGGCGAAGGCGAGCAGGAGGAGCAGGAGAAACCGAGTCACGGCGCCCCTATAATCGCCTTGGGCCGCAATCCGAAACCGCCCTCGATTCAGGGCCGCCAGCGCGCGAGGAAGCCGGCGATCGAGCCATGGTCGTAGCCCTCCCGCGGCGTCCTGCCTTTCTGGAAGGCAAGGCCGTCCTGGGCGCGGAGAATTTTCGTTCCGTCGGGCGAGAGGACGATCAGGAAGGGATAGCCGGTCGCCGCCGGAAAGCGCGCCATGAAGCCCATATTGGGATTGTCCGGGCTGACATTGACGTGAACGGTCACATAATCCGCCGCGAGCTGCCGCTTCAGCGCCGGGTCGTCGCGCAGCGCCCGGTCGAGCACCAGGCACCAGACGCACCAATTGCCGCCGACATCGAGCAGCAGGTTGCGATGGGTGCGCTCGGCAACCGCGCGGGCGCGGGCGAGGTCGAAGGCCGGGTCGGCGGTGGGATCGAACGGCCCGCGTGCCGCCGCCGATGCCGCCGAACATGCCATTGCTGCGGCCGCCGCCAAAGCGAGGAGCCGCCTCATCCCGCCGGCCCCTTCAGGACGAGGTCGCCCGGGCGCGGCCCCGGCGCGGCGCTCCAGCCGGGCTTCAGCGCGATCGTCCAGCCGTCGCCCTTGATCGTGCCGCCCTCGGCCGTCGCCGGCCCGCCGAGCGTCACCTCGTCCCATTTCGGGCTGAGCAGGGCGCCGTTCTCCGTCTCCAGCACGCCCCAATCGTCGGTGATCCGGGCGTTGGGATAGATGGTCCCGCGATCGTCGAGCGGCTGCAAATTGCGCGGATCGAACTGGATGTTCATGTGCGTGAGCGCGATCGCGACCACCGGTCCTTCGACGAACTTCGCCCGATAGCAAGCGAGCGCGACCCGGCGCCGCGCGTCGCGCTTGGCTTCCGCCGCCCGCAGCGCCGGCCCGCCATAAGCAGCGGCGCGCGCGGCGACGATTTCGGCCGACGGGGCCGGCACACGCAGCCTCGCCGCCCCGGCCAGCAACAGGTCGAAGCGCGGCTGCTTCGCGATCCTCAGCCGCCAACCCGGCGCGTAACGGTCGAGCAGCAGCCCATAAGCCGGCCCGGTCGCATAAGCGAAAGAGCGGACGAAGCTGTCGTCGCCTCGATGGGCGGCAAGGTCGGCAAGCGCGGCCCTGGTCCGGTCCGGACCGGTCGCGACGCCGGCGCGGACGCCGGTATATTCGGCGAGCCCTTCGTTCAGCTCCAGCGCCTCCTCCTCGGCGGCGGCCGACGGGAAGAGCCGGTAGCGCTCGGCCCGGAACAGCAAGGCGTCGGCGAGCGCCCGCGTGCGGCCCGCCGCGTCGGACGCCTTCAGCGCCGCCGCGAGCGCGCGCCATTCGAGCTGGAGCAGAGTGCGGCCTTCGAGCGTGTCGAGATGGCGATTGTCGCCGCCGCGAAGCGTCGGCAGGCCGAGCCGCGGCTGGATGCGGTGGAACAATTCATGGGCGATGAGCAGGCCCCGCGCCCGTGGATCGGAGGGCAGAGGCCAGGCGATCTCGGTCCAGAAGGTGCCGGACCATGGCGTCGCCGTATTGGAGATATTCTCCGAGGCCGGCAGCCGCCCGGTGAATACCCCGCCCTCGGGCCGGAGGATGCCGCCCGCATCCCTCTGGTTGGCGACGATGCGGCGGTCGCGCGGATCGACCAGCATGATCGGCCCGCAGAGCGAGCGGCCCCAGAGGCGCCCACGATCCGCCCCGCATAGCTCCCGCGCCTGGCGGAAGATGTCGGCCGCCGCCGCCGGCGTAAGCGGCGGCGGCGCCTCGGCACGGGCGGTGGCGGCGGCCAGCACCGCGCAGGCAATCGCGAGGGCGGCGCGATGGGCTTTCCAGATCATGCGAACCGTTCCTTTCCGGGCGCTCCCTTGACTCCTCCCCCTCGATGGGGAGGGAGTCGGAAAGCAGATCTCACGCAGGCCTTGGGGCCACGCCTTATCCCCCGAATTTCCGAAGCGTATCTCCGCCCCTCCTCCGCCGACATATTTGCGATACATTGGCGCCCCATGCTCGCCTCCATGCCGCCGCCCGGGGACATCATCGTCGTCGACGACGACGAGAGCGTGCGCGAGGCGGCGGGCGAATATCTGCAGAAGCACGGTTACAGGGTGCGCACCGCCGACGGCGGCGAGGCGCTCGACCGCGCGCTCGTCGAGGCGCCGGCGGACCTCGTCATCCTCGATTTGATGATGCCGGGCGAGGACGGGCTCGCAATCTGCCGGCGCCTCGCCGCCGACGGGCCGCCGGTCCTGATGGTAAGCGCGCTCGGCGACACGATGGACCGCGTCGTCGGCCTTGAGCTCGGCGCCGCGGACTATCTGCCCAAGCCCTACGATCCGCGCGAATTGCTGGCCCGCGTCCGCGCCGTGCTTCGGCGGCGCGGGCCGGACGAGCCGGCGAACCGGCTCGTTTTCCTGTTCGACGGCTGGCGGTTCGACGCCGATGCCGGCCGGCTCCAGGGCCCCGACGGCGCGCCGGTGGATCTGACGCCGGGCGAGATGCTGCTGCTCCGCGCTTTCCTCGAACGGCCGGGCCTTCTGCTCGGCCGCGACCGGCTGCTGGAATTGACCAAGGGGCCCGACGCCGAGCCGTTCGACCGCGCCATCGACCTTGCGGTCAGCCGGCTGCGGCGCAAGCTCGAGCCCGGCGGCGGCCGCGCGATGATCGAGACGGTGCGCGGCATCGGCTACCGGTTCGAGCCGCGGGTGCGGCGGGCATGAGCGGGACGATCGGCCGGCAGGTGACCGGGCTTGCTTTGGTCTCGATCGTCGGCGTGCTGCTGATCAGCTTCGGAATCGTCCTGTCGACGCCGCCGCCGGCGCCGCGGCGGATGACCGTGCTCGACGCCGCGACCGCCCTTCGCGGCGATGCGCCCGCCTTCCGCGCCGGCGCCGCCCGCGCGCTGCGCGGCGCGCCGCCGGAGGGCCGCGACAGCGCGCTGCTCGCCCGCACCCTCGCCCGGGCGCTCCATGTCGATCCGGCGCGGGTGCGCGCCGCCTGGATCGGCGAGGGCGCCGGGCCGGCCCTCGCCGGCCCCGGCCAGAGCGTCGTCACCATCGCCGGCAAGGATGCGGTGGTCGATTTCGTCGCAGGCGGCTTCGCGCTTCGCTGGGGGGACCGCACCACCATCTCGCCGGCGACGCCGTTGCCGCCCTTCGCGGCCGCGGTCCGGCAGGCGGACGGGCGCTGGCTGGCGGTGGCGCCGCGCGAGCCTCTGCTTTCGGCCTGGCGGCTTCAGATCCTCGCCGCCTTCCTGCTCAGCGCCGCGCTGCTGGCGCCGCTCGCCTGGCTGAGCGCGCGGCGGATCACCCGGCCGATCCGCGCCCTCGCCGACGCCGCCGGCCGGGTCCATCTCTGGCAGGCCGAGCCGGCGCCGGCCGACGGGCCGAGCGAGGTCCGCGCCGCCGCGGCCGCGATGAACGAGATGCAGAGCCGGCTCGCGCGCGAGGCCGCCGAGCGCACCCGGATGCTCGCCGCGCTCGCCCACGACCTGCGCAACCCGCTGACCGGCCTTCGCCTCCGCGCCGAGGCCATGGACGAGCCGGCGCGGGGCCGGATGGCCGCCGATATCGGCCGGATGGAGAAGATGATCGTGCAGGTGCTCGATTATGTCCGCGGCCGCGAGACGGCGGAGGGCCGCCTACCCGCCGATCCCGCCTCATGGCTTCGCGCCTGCGCCGAGGATGCGGCCGAGCGCGGCGAAAAGGCCGCGCTCGCCGAGCCCCTGCCCACGGGCCTCAGGGTCGCGGTCGAGCGGGAGGGGCTGCGGCGGGCGCTCGCCAATCTGGTCGAGAATGCGGTCCGCTACGGCGGCGGTGCAATGGTCTCGCTGGCTGAGGAAGACGGGCTCGCCATCCTCGCGGTCGAGGATGAGGGACCCGGCATTCCCGAAGCGGAAATGGCGCGCCTGGTCGAGCCCTTCCAGCGGCTGGAGGGCTCGCGCAGCCCGCAGACGGGCGGCGCCGGCCTTGGGCTCGCCATCGCCGACGATTTCGCGCGGCGCCACGGCGGCGCGCTGCGGCTGGTCAATCGCCCGGGCGGCGGCCTTCGCGCGGAGATCCGGCTGCCGCTTGCGTCCCCACGCTGAGCGCCTTCAGCCGCCGGTGAAGACCGCCGAGGCGGCGCTCCGCGGCGGCGTGGAGGCGCTCGTCCGCCTGCGCCCGCTTGGCGGCGCCGTCCGCTTCGAACGCCGCCGACGGAGTCTTCGCGTCGCGATGGGCCGCCGCGTCCATCGCCGCGCGCGCGCCTTCCGCATCCAGTCCGAAATGCGGAAGGATCGCGGTGAAGACGGCGTCCGGCAGATCCGCATGGTCGGCGAAAAGGCCGCCGCCCGCGCTGGCCGCGTCGGCGGCGGCCTCGCAGACGGCCGCCAGCGCCTGGGCGATCTGGTCCTCGTCCGGCGCCGCCGGGTCGATTCCGGGGATCGGGCTGACGAGCGGCATCGTCTCCGGCCCGCGCTCGCGCAGCTGGGAGACGAGGACCTCGACCGGCTCCCGGAACAGGAACAGCCACGGAACCGACGGAAAAGCGCGCCGGTAAAGCGGCAGCGCAAGCGCCTGCCAGAAGCCCAATTTGACGACGAACGGCCGCCCGCCGCGCCGCCCGAAGGCGCCGACCGTCGCCCTCAGCAAGGCGACGGGATCGGCCGCGGCGCCGGCGACGGCGCGCCGCGCCGCGACATCGAGCGGCGCCGGCTCCGACACGATCTCGCTTTCCGGCAGCGCTGCCAGCATCTGTGTGACCAGGGTCGAGCCGCAGCGCGACATATGGAAGACGAAGCCGTCCGGCTCCGGCAGGCTTTCGCCGGCGGACGCGGCGATAAAATCGTCGAGCCGCATCCGGTAGCGGAACAGCCGGTTGAACGGCCGCGCCTCGACCAGCCGGACGTCGCCCGCGAAAAACGGCGCCCCCAGCCGCGCCCCGCCGAAATGCGCCCAGTCGACCGCCGCCTCCCCCGTCGGCAGGCGTCGCATCGCGACGGGCAGCCGATCCGCCGACGGCCAGCAGCGCCGCAGCGGCACGGGATCGGTCAGGGCCGAAATCCCGATCGGATCCGGCCGCAGCAATTGCGCCAGATCGGCGGCCCTCACCGCAATCCCCCGCGCCCCTGCAAGCGCCAGCAGCCGCCGCGACAGAGCCTCCGCATCGAGCGGCACCAAAATCGCCTGAAGAGCCTCATCGGCGAGCACAAGATCGCGCAGCCGATCGAGCGGCAATGCGTCGGACCGTACCGAATCGCTCATGCCGGGCGTTTCGAATCGATCGACATTCAGCGCGCCCCCTTTCACTCCTGCCCCTCGATGGGGAGGCTGGGTGGGGATGAGGCTGGACGTAGAGCTCAGTGCCGGTGGAAACCTCACCCCAACCCTCCCCATCGAGGGGGGAGGGAGTTACGGAAGTAAGCCCGAACTGCCGGCCGCTCCACCCCGTCGAGTCCGGTGCCGAAAATCACCTCAGCGCCGCTGGTAGCGCGCGATGCCCGGCGCCAGCCGATTCCCCTCGATCCGCATCGCCTCGCCGGTGAAATCCGCGACGAAGGCGGTGTCGCGGCGCAGGCCCGGCACCAGCTCCGCCTCATTGTCGCGGATCGTCAGCCCGGCCGAGCTGTTGGCGACGCCCTCGGCGGCGACGGTGATGAAGGCGCTCTCATTCTCCTTGTCGCGCCCCTGGACGAAGAGATTGCCGGCGATGAGGCCGGTGGCGCCGTTGGGGAGGTCGATCATGTAGTTGGTGAGGTGGCCGGCGCTGTCGTCGAAGCTGCAATCCGCAACCTCGATCCGCGCCGCCCGGCTCTTCACATAATGGCCGCCGCGGCCGCGCTCGAAGCGGCTGCGCCGCACGGTGAGGCTGCCGTAATTGCCGATATAGATGGAATGCGCGCAATCGAGGTCGCGGTCGCAGCGGCCGAGGCCGGAGAAGGTCGACTGCTCGACCAGGATCGCTCCGCCGCGATCGTCGCCGGCGAGGATGCCGCTCTCGCCGTCGCGGAACAGGCTCTCGCGGACGGTGAGATTGCCCTGCTCCAGCCTGATGCCGGCGCCGTTCGCGTCCGGCACGCGGATATTCTCGAAAATCAGCCCCTCGACCCGTGCCCCCCGCCCGCGCAGCACCAAAGCCGCCTTGTCCTCGCAGGCCGCGCCGTCGAACGCCACCGTCCCCGGCTGGCGCGCGACATAGGCGACCTCCCCCCGCTCCTGCACCGCGCACTGGCGATAGCTGCCCGGCGCGATCTCGATCGTCCCGCTGCCATTGCCGATCGCCGACACCGCATCCTGGAGCGAGCCGTAGGCGCGGCCCCGCTCCGGCACGAAGAAGGCGCCGGCTCCGGAGCCGGATTGCGCGGCGAGCGGCGAGGCCGCGAGGGCGAGCAGGAGGAAGGCAGGCGCGAGTCTCATGCCCTGGCGCTCGCTCAGTGCGGCTGCCAAGTCGAGAGAGGAACGAGGTTAACCGCAGCGTTGCCCCCAAGCGGGACATGAAGGCGGACATAGATGAAGCGGCCGCGGCTTTCGAGGCGCCGCCCCCTGAATCAAAGCGATCCGATCGCAAGAATCCAGCCCGGACAATGCCCCCTTTCGACCGAAAGCAGGGATTGGCGCCATAGCGCTATAGGGTTAGCACGGCTGCGCGATCCGCGGGCAGAAAGCGCCCCGGAAGCGGCTGCGAGCCAAAGGAGGGCGAGATTCGAGGATGGGCGTTAGCCGGCGGAGCCTTCGTGGCTGCCGTCTCGGTGCCGGCGCAGGCAGGCGGGTCTCACGAGGCCGGGCCTTACAATGCGACATTCCTCGCCGGCGGCATCGGCGTCGGCAACGATCTGCCGCCCGATTCGCGGATCGGCGCCGCGGGTCACGCTTTTACGCTGTCGGCGTGGATCAACCCAGAGGAGGCGCAAGACGGCACCGTCATCCTCATCGCGCTCGGCGATCCGGGCGCGGCGAGCCGGCGGCTCGAGCTGATTTCGGGGAAGCTCGCTTACCAGGACGCCGGCCGCGCCATCACCACGAATGCCGTCATTGCCCCAGGCCATTGGCATCATGTCGCCGCAGTCTCCGATGGATCGGCCGTCGCGCTCTACGTCGACGGCAAGGGCGTCGGCGGCGGCGGCGCGCCGGCGCGGCAGGTCGCACCGAGAATCGCAATTGCTCCCGCGCTCGACGGGCAACCGCATTTCGGCGGCACATTGGTCGATGCCCAGGCCGACGACGTCGCGCTCGATGCCGGTGCGCTGAGGGCGATCGTCGATACGAAGCCCGATTTCGCGCTGGTGCAGCTCGACCAGGTCGGGGTCGGTTGGCCGCTGCAGAAGAGCGCCAATATCGGCATGACCCACCAGCAGCCGGCATGGACGCTCCCGCACGGCGACGGCGCCCACGAGAGGCCGGCCGCCAGGCCGGTTCCGAACCTTTCCGACCTGCAGCCCGAGGGGCAGGACCGCTGGCAGGTCAACGGCTGGCGGCTGGCCGCCGCGCCCGACGTCCGGGCCGACGGAGCGACGCTGTCGCGGCCCGGTTACGACGCCGGTGAATGGGCCGGAAAATGGTATGCCGCGACCGTGCCCGGAACGGTGCTGCAGACCCTGGTCGATCGCGGCGTCTATCCCGATCCTTATTACGGGCTCGACAATCTCGCCATTCCCGAGAGGCTCGCGCGCCAGGATTATTGGTACCGCACCAGCTTCACGGTTCCGCCGGAGGCGACCGGCAAGGAGCTGACGCTCGTCTTCAACGGCATCAATTACGCGTCGGACGTCTGGTTCAACGGACAGCATCTGGGCGGTACCAAAGGCGCGTTCATTCGCGGCCGGTTCCCGATCCGGCCGGTCGCGGGCGAGAATGTGATCGCCGTACGGGTATCGCCGCCGCCGCACCCGGGCATTCCGCACGAACAGTCGATCTCCGGCGGGGTCGGTCCCAATGGCGGCCAGCTTGCGATCGACGGCCCGACGTTCGTCGCCACCGAGGGCTGGGACTGGATTCCCGGCATCCGCGACCGCGACACCGGCCTCTGGCTGCCGGTCGACCTGGAAGCGCACGGAATTGTCACGATCGGCGATCCGCACATCGTCACCGACCTGCCGCTTCCAAGGACCGACAGCGCCGATATCCACATCATCGTGCCGGTCGAGAACATGACCGGGTCGGCCCGGCAGGTCACCGTCAGCGCTGCCTTCGACGACGTCTCGGTGCGCAAGACCGTCACCGCCGAACCGGGCGAGACCGAGGTGAAGCTTGCGCCCGACGAGTTCCGGCAGCTCCACGTCCTCAACCCCAGGCTGTGGTGGCCAAATGGCTATGGAGCGCCCGACCTGCACGACCTCACGCTCAGCGCTTCCGTGAACGGCGCCGTGTCCGACTCGAAGTCGCTCCGCTTCGGCATTCGCGAGGTCAGCTACGATCTCTCCCTGTTCGATTCGAAGGGCAATTTGCGCCGCGTCACCGTCCAGCCGACCAACGGCTATCTCGACGGCGAAAGGCTGATCGACGTCACGCACGCGGCCATCAAGCAGACGCCGCACGGCTGGGCGGAATCGTTGACGCCGGCCGGCGAGCGTTCGCCGGCGGTCAATGATGCCTCGGCCGACGCGCTCCCCGAGCCGCACCTGACCATCCGCGTCAACGGCGTGAAGATCGCCGCGCGCGGCGGCAATTGGGGCATGGACGACGCGATGAAGCAGTCGAGCCGCGCGCGGCTCGCCCCCTATTTCCGTCTCCAGCGCGAGGCTCACCTCAACATCATCCGCAACTGGATGGGCAATAATGACGAGGAGCAGTTTTACGAGCTCGCCGACGAGAACGGCATGATGGTGCTGAACGACTTCTGGCAGTCGACCGAGAATTACCAGATCGAGCCGGAGGACCCGGAGCTGTTCCTCGGCAATGCGCGCGACGTGATAGAGCGTTATCGCAACCATCCGTCGATCGTCGTCTGGTTCGGCCGCAACGAGGGCGTCCCCTATCCGACGATCAACGAAGGGCTGGACGATCTCGTCGCCAGGCTCGACGGGACGCGCTGGTATACCGGCTCGTCGAATGCGGTCGAGCTGCAGGGATCGGGTCCTTACGATTATCGGCCGCCGGTCGGCTATTTCACCGATCTCGCCACGGGCTTCTCGGTTGAATCGGGAACGCCCAGCCTGGCGACGCTGGAATCGATCGAGCGCTGGATCCCCGGGGCCGACCGCTGGCCGCTGAGCGACACGCTCGCCTATCACGATTGGCATTATAGCGGGAATGGCGACACGCACGGATTCATGAAGGCGCTCGACACGATGTTCGGCCCCGCAACCGGCATCGAGGATTTCGAGCGCAAGGCGCAGATGATGAACATGGAGGACCACAAGGCGATGTACGAGGGCTTCCTCGGACATTTGTGGACCAGGAACAGCGGCCACCTGCTGTGGATGTCGCATCCCGCCTGGCCGTCGAATGTCTGGCAATTGTATAGCTGGGACTATGACATGTCGGCGGCTTATTTCGGCGCCAAGGAGGCCAACAAGCCGCTCCACGTGCAACTCAACCTGCCCGACAACAGGCTCGTCGTGCTCAACACCACGCGCGACGATCATCCGGGCATGACGGTCGAAACGAAAATCGTGGGCCTGGACGATGCGCCGCTGTTCACGCGTACCGACAGGCTCGATGCCGGGGCCAACCGCGCGACCGATCTCGCCGACGTGCCGCTATCGCCGATCCTCGCGCAACATGGCGCGGTACTGGTCGAGCTGACGCTGAAGGACGGCGGCGGCGGCGAGGTCGATCGCAACTTCTACTGGCGGGGCAAGGACGAGGCGGCGTATCGCGCGCTCGACCGGCTCGCCCGGACGCCGCTGCAGATGACTGCGGCGGCCCCGGTGCGCGACGGCGGCGACATGCTGATCCGCGTGACGCTCGCCAACCTTAGCCGGGTACCCGCGCTGGAAGCCAAGCTGACCCTGGTCCGGAAGAACGGCGAGCCCGTCCTGCCGGCTTATTATGAGGACAATTACGTGTCGCTATTGCCCGGCGAGCGGCGCACGATCGACATCCGCTACGCGGCATCGGCGCCGGCAGACGCCGCGACGCTCAACCTGCGCGGCTGGAACGTCGAGCCGCAGTCGGTGAAGGCGGTCGTGAGCATTCGCAACTGACCTCCGTTAGCATTTTTGCTTTTGCTATCGCTACATCTACGAAACACGAATCAGGATAGACGAGCGGCTCTCGCGAGAAGAGAAGATCTTCGGGTCCCATTGGATTTTGTGGCCGTCCATCTGAACGTGGACGGTCGTCGACGTTTGAGTGCGCCCAGGCTGATGGTGTGGTTTGCGCTCTCGATGGCTGTCGCGTGGGGAGTCTGGACGCTGGTATCGCTTTCCATCTTGCTCTGTCCCGCTCTTCGGCATTGATCGGTGGGAGACAAAAGCCCGGCACTGTCGCACGGCTCTCGGTCAGATAACGGGATCGTTGATCGGCCTCTGGACGGCCCAATCGAACGCCTTTGGCGCCCGGCTCTCGACGAGCGCCCTTCGCTGCCGCACATTCGTCCCGTGCAAACGAAGATTCTCCTTGCCGTCGCGGCGGCGGCGCTCGCCGGTGCCGCACCCGTGCCGGCCGACCAGACGCATTATTATGCGATCGTCGCGGATGGCGGGGCTTGGATCGGGCATGAATCGAGCGAGGTTCGGGAGGGGCCGGACGGGCGGCATCGGATCGAGAGCCGGGAATTGCGGCTCCAGGACGAGGAGACCGGGAGCGGGGAGATTCGGATCCTCGATCGGAGCGAGACCTTGTTCGGGCCCGACGGACGGCCCCGCTCGCTGCTCGCGCTCGCGCGGACGGGAGATCGGTGGACGCGGACCGAGGTTACGATCGACGGGGACCGGGCGCAGGTGGTGCGGAGGACGCTCGAAGGGCGGCGCAGCTTCAGCCTGACGCTGCCGCCCGGCACGCGGTTCGATTCGGGCGAGGGCCTGCTCGCCGGCTGGAATCCGGCCGCGCGGCCGAGCCTCCAATATTTCGAGTTCGATCCCTCGTCCGAAGCGGTCGAGCGGGTGGTGATCGAGACCCTGCCCTCCGCGCCCGACCAGCCGCCGGGCACGATCGCCGCGCGGCGGCTGCGCTACGAAGGGCCCGCCCTCCTTTCCATCTCCACCCTGGTCGTGAGCGCCGACGGGCAGATCCTGTCGATGACCCAGCCGCTCTTCGGCACCGGAGTCACGACCCGGCCCACCGGCAGGGAGGAGGCGCTGCGCGAGCGCCCCGCTTATCCCGCGCTCCGCTCCGCGATGGTGAAATCGCCCTTCCGCATCCCCGCCGCCGCGCGGAACGGGCATATCCGCTATCGGTTCGGCTTCCGCGACGGCCTCGCCTTTCCCTTGCCCGACACCGGCGAGCAGCATCCCTCCGTCGACGGCGACGGCGCGGTGCTCGACATCTGCGCCGATTGCGGCCCCGGCCTGCCGACCGACGCGGCCTATCTCGCCGACGCGCTCAAGCCGACCGCCTGGCTGGAGGCCGACGATCCGCGCATCCGCGGCCTCGCAGCGCCGGCCGCGCGGCAGCACATCTCCGGCGCCCGCAAGATGATGCTGCTCCAGTCGATCGCCCAGCCCTATCTCGCCCGCATCGATTTCGTCGGCCATTACACGGCCGTCGAGACGCTGAAGCGCCGCGCCGGCGACTGCACCGAGGCCGCCGCCCTGCTCGCCGCGCTCGGCCGCGCCGCCGGAATCCCGACCCGGGTCGCGAGCGGAATCGTCTATTCGCGCGAGCAATATCATGGCGTCGCCGACGTCTTCATGCCGCATAGCTGGGTGCTCGCCTACGTCGACGGGCGCTGGCGCAGCTTCGACCTTGCGCTCGATTTCTTCGACAGCACCCATATCGCGCTGACCGTCGGCGACGGCGACGAACGCTCGATCGCCGCGGCCGGCCAGCTCGCGGCCCTGCTTCAGTGGCGGGGAATGGCCGAAATCAGGACGCGGAGCGGCGGCTGACCGGGGCCCGCGGCGCGGCGGCCATTTGCGGAGCGGCCGCGGGCGGCGCCTTCGCCTCCTCATAGACGACCGGAAGCTCGGGCAATGCCCGCTCGTCCGCATGGGAGACGAAGCGGACATTGGCCGGATCCTTGATCCCGCCGACGACGATCAGGACCTCCTGGTCGCATTGCGCGGCGGCCGCGGTCGGGATCGCGGCGGCGGCGACCGCGAGGGCCGCGGCGGCGACGGCGGGCCGCACCGGCAGGCGATAGGAAACGCAGACCTCCTGCTCGCAGCCCTTCATGAAGGCGATTCGGTCGCCGTCCGAAATCATGCTGAGGTCGATCACCCGGCGATTGCACATCCGGCAGAGATCGCCCTCCATCACCGAGGCAAGCCGGCTCTTATACGGGCAGGGGCTCTGGATCTGCGGGAAAATCGGCATGGGCGATCTCCTTTCGGCTCCGTTTTACCGGAAAGCGGGGAACGAGTCGATCCGGTGCGGCGATCACATTCCGCGTCCGATCGCGGCGGCCGGGAGGCCGATATTGTCGCCGAATCGCAATACAGATCGGCTACCGAAAGAAATCGCAAGCAGGCATCTTCCCCGCATCGGCGCGGGTGGAGAGGAATGGCGGATTTCGTGCGGCCGGTTCCGATAAAAATACCGATTGTTCTCGCGGAATTAAATCCGCTCCGCCAAAACGGCGGCCGATTGCCGGTTGCGGGCAAGAAAAGTGCATGTATAGTCCCGCGCCGGGGACAAAGGGCAACGCGCGCGCCGAGATGCCGCGCGCGGAGGGGAGTGGTGCAATGACTTCGACAAAGCATATCCGCGTCGCGGCCGGTCAGCAGGGCCAGCCGGTCCTTGCGTCGAAACCAATCGTCCCGCCGCATCTCGGGCCGCCGCTGATCCACGAGCCGGCGCAGGCCAACCCGCCGGCCAACACGATGGTGGGGCCGCTCGACTATCTGATCGGCACCTGGACCAACCAGAATCTCGGCACGTCCTCGAGCGGCGGACCGGAGAGCCCCTTCTCGTACAATCTGATGGTGCTTCCGCAGGCGCCAAATGCCGATCCGAACGATCCCAAGGAATCCCCCTACGGCTACATCCTCAAGAGCATGTCTTATTATGAGGAGATCACCTTCTCGCCGATCCACGGCACGGCGGCGAACCGCGGCGGCACCGGCAGCCAGATCTCGAACGCCCTGCTCTACGAGCAGCGCGTCTACATCTCCGATGGTCCCGCCAAGGACACGCTGGTCCATTTCGAGAACGGCATCTGGGGGTTCCTGACCCCGGCGGCCCAGGCGCTCGGGCCCTATGGCGACGGCGACGGGCCGGATGTGGGGAACGAAACGTTCGGCGAAGCGCCGCCGCCTCTGCCCGACAACATCTTCAAGCAGATTTCGGTGCCGCACGGCAATTCGGTGCTGGCCTGCGGCAACGTGCCGCTCGGCGCGAACATGCAGCCCGTTCCGCAGCAGGGCGCACCCAATATCGGGCCGCCGCCGCAGGTGCTTCCGTCCGGAATCAACACCGACATCTATGGCGAGGACACGGTGCAGAGCCTCAACTCCGTCTATGCGCTGAACCCCAACCAGCCGCTGATCGACGCGCTCGCGGTCAGCGGGGCTCCTACGGTCACGCAGTTCATCCAGCTCGACATCGATTCGCAGCAGGGCGGCGGCAATGTCGCCAACATCGACTATGAGCAGCAGAAAGCCGACGTGACGCGTTATTATGCGACCTACTGGATCGAAGACACCGGGAGCGGCTTCAACCAGCTCCAATATTCGCAGACGATCCTGCTCCAGATCCCGATCACCCTCCCGGGCGCGAGCGAGCCGACCAACATCGTCTTCCCGCACATCACCACCAACACCCTGACCAGGGTCGCGGAAGTGATCGCCCGATGATCGGCGAGGCGGCCCGTCGGCATCGCATCCGCGAGCATGATCACGCCACCCGGCTGACGCCCGCCGAGCGGGCGTTCGTCGCCTGGCTCGACGCCAACAAGAGCCGGGAGCAGGTGCTCGCCGACCTCAAGACCTGCCTCCAGGTCGCGGTCGAGGTCGAGCTCGCGACCATCCCAATCTACCTCTTCACTTATTATTCGATCCAGCGGGACGCGGCGAGCGGCGAGGCGATCGACCGGCCCCTGGCCTTCGCCAACAAGGCGGCGGGCATCATCATGAGCGTCGCCGTCGAGGAAATGCTGCACATGTCGCTGTCGGCGAACGTGCTGTTCGCGATGGGCCAGGCGCCGATCCTCTACGGCAAGGCGCCGGGCACCTATCCGACGCTGCTTCCCTATCACAATCCGGTCGGGCCGCCGGGGCCGGACGGAAGCACGTCCGAGCTGGTGCCGCTCGCCAAGCTCAGCTTCGAGCAGCTCTGGCATTTCCTCCAGATCGAATATCCCGAAGCGCTCGACGCGCCGCCGCAGGATTCGGACTGGCAGACGATCGGCCAGCTTTATTCCTACGTGCGCTGCCTCTTGAGGACCAAGTGGCTGACCGACGCCGATTTCCAGCAGGGCGCCGCGGCGGCGGCGATCCAGCCCTATAATTATTCGCCGAACAACGTCGACACGCTCTACCCCACCGGCAAGTTCGATCCGTGGAAGCCGGCGCCGCCCAACGCCCCGCCGGCCTGGAGCGATTCCTATCCCGGCGCCGCCGACGCCGCCCGCTTCACCAACCGCGCCGACAGCCATGCCGGCCGCTCCGAACTGCTCTGCATCCACAACCGCCAGGACGCGGCCGACGCCATCGACACGATCTGCGACCAGGGCGAAGGCTATCCGGTGCCCAATCTCGGCGCCGGATCGCATGACGATCCGTCGAAGGGCGAGGAATCCCATTATGTGAAGTTCCTCTGGCTGCAGGCGCAATATGATTCCTATGCGGGCACGAAGGAAACGCTGCCGGCGCAGCCGCCGCCCCCGGCGCAGCAGCTTCCGGCGATCACGCAGCAGGAACTCGAGGACAAGGAGCTGATCGTCGCCTTTCCGGACAATCCGACCACGGCCTCCTATCCGGCGGAGCTCCAGCCGATCGCCGATTTCTGCAGCGCCTGCTTCCAGTATATGCTGATCATGACCGAGACGATCTATCGGGTGCCGCCGCAGGATCAGAAACTGTTCTTCAACGAAGGCCTGCACCGCTCGATGATCTGGGTGCTGGACAAATATATCCGGACCATCCGCGAGATACCGATCGGCGGGGGGCTCTATCTGGCGCCGGTCTTCGAGAATATCCCGCTTGGCGAGCGCCAGGATTCGTTCGCAGCGCTGACCCGCATCGGCAACGCGGCCGTGGCGGCGGCGCAGAAGCTGGCCGCCGGGCTCGGCCCGGACTCGCCGCTCCAGCAAGTCTATGGCGACGTCGAATATTATGTCGAGGTCGCGATCGGTCCGGCTCCGAAGAGCGGCAGCAGGCCGCTTCCGGACGTCGGGCCCTATTGGAGGAAATGATGAGCGACGCGCCGCCCGAACATGCGAAGACGCCGACCGTGCTGCACCGCAGGGTGCGCGCGAAAGGCGGCGGGCCGAAATGGCCGGCGCCCGGCACGCCGACGCCCCGCCCCTATCCCTATGCCGATGCCCCGACCTTCCCGGCGTCGATCGGGACTCAGCCCGCGGGCATGCCGCTCCACGCCTGCATGGGCCTCAACAGCTGCCGGGGCTCCGACCGCTACGGCACCGGCGGCCGGCCCGACACCGGCGAGCCCAATGCCTGCGCCGGCCAGGGCTATTGCTCGACCGCCGTGGCCCATACCTGCCACGTCCAGAATTCGTGCCGGAACCAGGGGGGCTGCGGCCTTTACGGGACCGCCGAGGAGCTCGACAATCCGGGCCGCAACGCCTGCCAGTCGCTCGGCTCGTGCGCCGTTCCGATCAACGCCGAACGGTTCAGCACCAATGGGCCGAACCAGGGCAAGAGCGTCTGGGCCCGCGCCCGCGAGGTGTTCGAAAGCGAGGTCTGGCCCGATCTGCGCCAGGAATTGCTCGCGAACCAGGCCGGCGGGACGCTCGATCCGGGACAGGCACGGATCGATCCGGGCCAGCCGCTCCCGGCGACATTGGGGCTGCCGCCGGCCACCTTCGCCGGGACCGGCCCTTCCTATCTCTGGATCAGCGACGATAACGAGCAGCGCGGCAACATGACCGCGTGCGGCGCCAGCGGGCTGAGCGGTGCCGGCGGCTGTTCCTGACGCGCTCGCGGCGCTGCCGCGTCTCGGCCTCGGCCTGGGTCTCAGAAGCGTCCATTTCGACACGATCCTGAGGGAACGGCCCAAGGTCGACTGGTTCGAGGCGATCTCCGAGAATTTCATGGATTCGCACGGCCGGCCGCGCGCGGTGCTGGACGCCGTCGCCGAAGCCTATCCGGTCGTTCTCCACGGAGTCTCGCTGTCGATCGGAAGCAGCGATCCGCTCGATCGCGACTATCTCGCGCGGCTGAAGCGGCTCGCCGACGCGGTGAAGCCTGCCTGGATCAGCGACCATCTCTGCTGGACCGGGATGCTCGGCCTCAATTCGCACGATCTGCTGCCGGTGCCGCTGACGGCGGAGAGCCTTTCTTATGTCGCCGCCCGCGTGAGGCAGGTGCAGGATTTTCTCGAGCGGCCGCTCATCCTCGAAAATCCGAGCGCCTATGTCCGCTTCGCCGAGTCCGAGATGGAGGAGCCCGAATATCTGCGCCTCCTCGCCGAGGAAACCGGCTGCGGGCTGCTGCTCGACGTCAACAACGTCCATGTGAGCTGCTTCAACGCGCGGCTCGATCCCCTGGACTATCTGGCCGCCTTTCCGCTCGATCGGGTGGTCCAGATCCACCTTGCCGGCCACCAGCATCTCGGCACCCATATCGTCGATACCCATGACGGCCCCGTCGCCCCGCCGGTGTGGTTATTGTTCCGGCGCGCCTGGCAGGGGACGGGCGGCGTCTCCACTTTGCTCGAATGGGACGATCGCATTCCCGCGTTCGAGGAGTGCCATGCCGAGCTCGCCAAGGCGCGCGATTACATGGCGGCCGCCTCGATTCCGCTCGACGGTGGCGGCGCCGAGGAGGGGCCGGAGCGGGTCTCCAACCCGACGTCCTTCCTGATCCCGCGCGCGATGGACAGCGTCGCCGAGGCCGCGTGAGCGAAGTTGCCGCCCTCCACGAGGACCTCCAGGCGTGGCTGCAGGGCGCGATCATGGCGGCGGAGCCTCCGTCCGCCGGCGAGGTGGACGGGCGGCTCGCAGGCGCCGCCGATTTCCCCGCCGCCGCCGGCCTCGCCATCTACCGGCGGGCCTATGTCGCGCGGATCGCGGCGGCGATGCGGGCGCAATTCCCGGCCCTCTGCCATGCCCTGGGCGAGCCTTTGTTCAACGATTTCGCCGCCGACTATCTCCGCCGGTATCCGCCGCAGAGCTACACGCTCCACGATCTCGGCCGCCGCTTCGCGCCCTTCCTCGAGGAGCAGCGGCCCGACCGCGACGCGCCGGCGGATGCGCGCGAGATCTGGATCGACTTCATGGTCGACCTCGCTCGGTTCGAGCGGCAGCTTTTCCTGTTGTTCGACGCGCCCGGCGCGGAGGGCAAGGCGCTTGCGGAATCCGGCGCCTCCGACGCGCGGCTGCGGCTCCAGCCGGCCTTCGCGCTCGGCCGCTACGATTTCAACGTCGCCGCCTATCACGACGCCGTCCGCCGCCGGGAGACGCCGCCCGCGCCCGAGCGCGGCGCCGCCTGGATCGCGCTCGTGCGGCGCGATTATGCGATCCGCACGATCGCGCTTCGCGAGACGGAATATCTTTTCCTCGAAGCAATGGCGGGCGGCGGCTGCGTGGAGGACGGCCTCGCCGCCGTCGCCGCCGCGCTTGGCACACCCCCCGAAGAGGCCGACGACGCCTGGCGCAACGCCCCCGAGACCCGCGCCCGCTGGCTGCAATGGGGCTTCTTCGTCGAGGCGGAGTCGTAAGGCCCCCGGGTCACTTGCCGAGGGCGGCCGTCGCAAGCCACCGCCTCAGCCCCGCTTCGTCGCCGGGCTTCCCGGTCCAGGTCAGGCGCGGCGCCGGCGTGTAGGGGATGTTGGAGCCGCGCGGGCGCTCGATCCAGGCCTTGTGGCCGAAGCCGAAGCCGGCGAGGCCCGAGGGCAGGAGCGGCACCTGCGTCAGCTCCATGAAGATCGTGTCGGCCGAGGTGACGGTTCCGGCCTGGACCGTGTCCGGCATGGCCGTGAACTCGTCCATCAGATCGAGGCAGGCCGAGTTGCAGGCGGTGTCGGTGAGCAGCACGACGCGCCCGTGCATAGGGTTCGGCCCGGAGGCCGGCTTGCGGACGCCGGAATCGTCCTCGAGGCGAAAGGTCGGATCGCCATGGGCGAGCGCGCGGTCGTAGAGCGCCAGGATGCGGCGGAACTCCGCCTTGTCGTCGGCCGGATAGTCCGGATCCGCCGAGACCTTCTCGACGAACCCCGCCCAATTGTCGCGGTTGAGCTTCGAGACGCGCCAGACGGTCGGGCCGAGCCGGGGCTGGCGGGCATCCACCAGGGCGTCGCCCCACAGGATGCGCGCCAGCCGATCGGCATAGGAGCTGTCGCCGCCGCCATTGCCGCGCACGTCGATGACCACCAGGTCGGCGGCGCGCACCGCATCGAGATGGGCCTTCACGTCGGCGTAGAAGCGGCTCCAATTCTGCCCGCCGTTCATGGATGGAATCTCGATCCACCAGCGGCCGGGCGCCCACGGCTCGATCCCCAATTGCCGGCGGCGGCCGGCGCTGATCGCGGCATCGATCTGGTCCGTATGCGCATCGTCGAGCGGACGCCAGCGGAGGCGATAGGTCTTCGTCGTGCCGCCGACGCGGAAGCGGCAGATTTTCGGGTGGGTGATGAACGGATTGCCGCGCTCCATCATCAGGTCCACCGCCCGGGCGGCGCGGACGCTGGCAAGGCGGAAATTGCCGTCATAGAGATCATGCGCCCGGACGAGAGCCTCGGCGCCCTTGCCGTCGCAGCCGAGCAGCCGGGCGCCCGGCGGCGGCGCGTCGGGCGCATCCGGCGCGCGGAAGGCCACCTCATAGGCGCCGGCCCGATAGCCGAGCACGAAGCCCGGCCACGCATAGCCCCTCAGATTGACCCCGGATTCCCGGTTCGGGCCGAACTGGATGTGCGAATCCCGAAAGCCCGCGACATAATAGCGGACGACGTAATAATAGCTTTTGGCGTCCCGCACCTTGGGGAGCCGGCTCCGGGCCTGGCGCAACCCCTCGTTCAGCCAGAGGCGGAAATGGGCGCTGTCGCGCTTCACGACCATGGCCGGGCTGTTGTCGCGGAGGATGTCGTGGATCGCGTTGAGATCCTGCGCCGCCGCCGCCCGCCAGCCTTGCGGATCGGTCGGCGCCGCGGCGGAGGCGGGCGCGGCAAGGGCCGTACCCGCGGCGAGCGTCAAGAAGGACAAGCGCATCGATACCTCCCACGGTTCGCGCCCATATCGGCGCGGATCGGGCCGCCTTGCAACGGCCTTCAGGAAGGGCGGCGGCGTTGAGCCGATGCTCGCCGCAGGGGCTGCTCAATTATGGATGTGGGCGGAACCGAACATATTGCCGTTTCCATCGACCGCATTCACCGTGAAATCCCTGTGGAACCCGCCTGCATTGCTCGTTCCCCCTCCCAGGCAATGTCGAACGAAGCAATCGTTCGGATCGGGTTGATCATATCCATGCTCGATCGGCGGGGGCGCTTCGGATTTCGTCATGATCCGCCGAACCTGATCGGGGGCCTGGCGATACAGATTCCCGACCGTGGTGGTGAATTCCCGCCGGCTGCCGTTCGCCGTGACGACGTCCACTTGCATCGGCTCCGCCGCGGCGGCGGCGATGATGCGCGGGAGCTCAGCGGCCATTGCCGGGATCGGCGGTGGCGGAGCGGCGGCCGCAACCGGGGGCGCGGAGGTTTCGGCAGGCGTCGGGGCGGATGGGGCTTCCAGCCCGCCCATCATGATGTTCCAGTCGTCCATGCCGAGCGTGACGGCATCCAGAGCCGCGATCTGCCGTCTCGTATCCTCGGCATCGCGGACGACGGTGCGGGCGGCCTGGGTTTCCGGAGAGACGGCTGGGCGCTGCGTTGAGGCGACGAAAATCGCTCCGGTGAAGATTGCCGTCACGACGCCGACGAACGTCAGCCAACCGTGCTTTGCCGAAGCTTCGACCTTCGGGGCGGTTTCGATGACCTTGTCGCTGAGGTCCTTCGCAGCCTTCCAGGCAGGCTCGCGATTCCTCGCTTCCCTGTTCGCTTCGTCTCCGGCCGAGCTGCCTGCATGATCGCCGGCCTTTCCGGCATCGCGGGTTGCCTGCGACCCGTCATCGGGGTCGACGACCGCCTTGTCGGCATTCTTCTCGAACGTCTTTTCGAGCCTCCCGGCAATGTCCAGCAGGGTTTTTCCGAAGCTCATCCCTTCACGCGACGAGCCGGGCGATAGGCTCCGTAGACGGCGGCGACGGACGCGGCCAATATGACCGCCGCCCCGATCATATCCAGAATCGGGTTGACGTCTTCGGGGCCGCCCGAACGGGGCACCAGGATGTACGCCGCGACGGCGCCGAGGGCGAGCACGAGCAGGATCCCGCCAAGGGCATAAGCGAGGGAGAGGAAGCGACGGGAGCTGGTCCTGACGGCGTCCGCCAACAGAACGAGGCAGATACAGGGAACGGACGGAATCCAGTTGGCCATAAGCCTCCCCCCCAAGGATGGCATTAGGCCCGAACCGCGATGGGGTCCAGCCAGGTGCGGGATCTCCGCGAGGCCGAATGGACGCGGCTCTCCATCTCCTATTTCAACTGGCTGCCCAAGCGGCGGCAGCATCTGGAGCTGCTGGTCCGGGATGCCGGGGCGGAGAGCGGAACGCTCAGGATCCGGGCCGACATGATCGAGCTGCCGGCGTGAACCAGGTCATCCAGGGCTTCCGCGCCGCGCAGGTGGCGGCGATCGGCGTTCGCAGGGCGGCGCGGGCGCGGCTCGGCGGGCACAGCTCGGCGTGCAGGAGGAGGACGTGCAGAGCGTCGCGACCTCCGCCTGGCAGGTGGAACGGTGGCAGCGGCTCGGGATCGGGGCCGAGGATGCGGGTGTGGACGCTCGGTCGGGTGCGCCCCATCCCGCAAAGCCGGCTTATGCGCCGCCCCGGCCTGTGTTCGGGCGCAAGGCTTCCCGAGATTCCGCCAGCCGGCCGTCGGCCGCCTGCGATAAGCCTCCCGCACGATCCGCGGCCTGGCTAGAACAGCCCGCCCGCCACCCCGCCCGGCAAGCAGAAGCATACGGGGAGCTTGGCGCTTTATTGAGGGCGACGATTGCCGTTGCGCGCATTCACGAGCCACGGCACGCTCGGCGAATGGCAGATCATCTAATCCTTGCCTACGACCACGATCCGACCGACGACTTCGGCTGGCTTCGCGTCTCTGCCGAAGGAAAGGGTTTCGCCGCAAAAGCGGGCTTCTGGGTTCAGTGGCAGGACGTGGTAGATTGGACTGCGAAGCTCGACACCTATCCGCTGCCGCCGGACGGTATCGAGCAGGATTGGGGCTTCGTCCAGGACGGTACCTATCGAAAGGTGATCTCCATCGGGCTGAAGCGAAGCACTCGGACCGGCCGCGTCACCGTCACCCTTGAGCTCACGGACTATCACGATCCGAGCTACCATGCCGAATTCAGCTTTGAGGCCGCCTACTCCAATCTCGCCGATTTCAAGAAAGAGGTTGAGCAAGTGATGGCGCAAACCCGCGAGCGAGCCACCCTGTTGGGGCTATGAGTCGGGTTGTTCAGGTACGTCCGCGCGATCAGCCTAGAGATGCAGCGCGAGATGCAGGCCGCCCTCCCCTGCGCGCCGGTGATCACGTTGGAGAGCGACCACTCGCCCTTCCGTTCGGCGACGCGCGCACTGGCCGACGCGTTGCTCAAGCTCGCCTGAGGCGGGAAGGTAGGTATTGTGTCCCTGGATTTGCGCAGGACGCGCCTCTGAGGACGTGATACCCGCTAGTTTGTTCAGCGGTGCTCAGCGAGCTAATCATGGAAGCCAATCCCCATCGCCTGCGAAAAGCGGCGAGAGCTGCAATCGACCGCCTGCTGCAGATGCGCCAGCTGTGGGACGACGCAGCGGAAAGCTACTTCGATCCACCGCGCTTCATGCTGGCGCTCCAAAACTGTATAACCACGAGCCGCACTGTCACCTTCATTCTACAATCCAACAAGGCCGACATTCCAAATTTCGATACTTGGTATGCGGGTCATGTCGCTCGGTGGGCGAATGATCCAATTATGAAATGGGCCAAAGAGGCCCGTAACTCTATTGAGAAGCAAGGAGACTTAAAGGCCTACAGTCAAGTTCGAGCGGAGATAATTGCTGGGTATCTCCCAGGTCCTGAAACCAATTGGATGCCGCAGCTTCTCTTCAAAACGCCTCAAGCTATTTGGCGATCCATTCCGCGCAAATACCACATCCCCCACATTCTCGAGAATGGCACGCTCCTTATCGAGCGACGTTGGGTCGACAGCAAATTGCCGGACATGGAAGTTCTGGAGGCGCTTGCTCATGTCTACAGCGACTTTTGCGCGACCGTCGCTGACCTGCTCTCAGTTAACGGAGTCGCGGCGCCGCCGCAGCTAGACCGCACGCGTCCAGATCCGATGGGCGAACTTGCGATGAACCGTGCCATCTATCTATCGATGGTTGATGGGTCGATCACCGGCCATCGGTTCTTTCGGAAACCGATGGAGATTCCCTCCGAAGCTGTAAAGGATAAGCTAGCCAAGCGTTATGGAGGGAACAATAACTGGGAGCGTCTTCGGAACGCAAAAACGTTCCGTGAATTTGCCGAAGCCTATTTCGAGCGTGCCCGCGCCGTTATGAAGCGTGATGGATTCCACTATAGCTTCCTGTTTCTCCTTAAGGGTCTCAACGTTGTTGAAATGATCCGTGCCGATCATCCCACTCGAGCGTCTCGGTACGTGTTGATGCGAGACTTTGCTAAACTCGCCCGTATCGCAGAGGCCGATGGCGTGATTTACCTTGGGGAGGCATGGACAGCCCGTGGCGACGATCTACCCGCCTCCGGTTTTGCCGCTGACGCAAAGAATCGCGGGGAAGCAATCATGCTCACGGCTGCCAACTCTGTGGGTGAGCATTTTCAGCTGACATCGGCCGTGACCCGAAAACGGCCGGGCTCCTCGAAGGTAAAGTCGATTGGGCCCACTGAGGTGGAGACGGAGGGTTTCCCGTTCATCTTCGCCCCCTTTCTTCAGTTATGGGGATGCTTGAACGAGGAGGAGATGATGCGGTCATTTGAGATAATGGAAAAGATGGGCATCAAAACGCCAACACTGAATGAATAACAAACAGTCCCTCTCTACTGATGGACGGAATGGGCAGAGAGCTACGAGCCTGAAAGATAGGCTCTTGCTTCGAATAATTCTGCTTGTATAAATTGCCACTGTGAGTAGAATTGTTGATGAAAATCCAGACGCCCCATATAAGGATGCAATCTCCGACAAATGGACGACGACGACTATCGCGCGCTGATCGAGGTTGTAGCTGATGAGCTCACTCGGTCGGGCGCCCCTGACATCGCTGATGAGAACCACTACTCTTGGACGGATCCCGACACGGGCGAGGCCAAGCTCTTTGAGCCACGTAAGCGGCTCATAATGATGCTCCAGGCCTTCGATCGTTTTGTTGCTATACAGGACCGCGCACTACTTACTAGGTCGCTCGCTACGATCCAGCGGGGCGTCCGCAGTGACGGCCCCCAACGCGTCGTCGTGGCGCTCGCCGATGACGATGGCGCGCGCGAGATTGATCTCGCTGACGCCCCTGATTTTGCCGACGTGCGGGAGGGCATCAACAATGTCATCGGCCGCCTGCTCGAAGACCGCTTCCGCTACCCCGAAGGGGAGGAAAGCGATGAAAGCTAAGGCGAGGGCCCGCGCAAAGAAAACGATTAAGGCCGTCTTCGCAAATTACCGGCGCAGGCAGCCGACTGACGGAAAAATGCTAAGCACCCTCCAAGACGGGAAGCTCTACGAACTTTTCGTGCTGTCACAGTTGGTAGTCGACCTCAACGGTCGAGGCTTTACCCTTCACTTTGTGCCCTCGCCCACGCCGTCAGGTGCCGCTGCCGGCCATTCAACCCTGAAGTTCAAAGGCTCGCCAGGCAAGATCAAGGCGACAGACTCCCACTTCGAGGTAAGCAATCCCGGCTCGGGCAACGTCGATTACCGGATCTTCGTCAACATAGAATTTGACACGCTCGGTCACTCCCAAAATCCGGTCAGCGACAATAGCCGTCGCCATGAACTGGACATCGTCGTAACGACGGCGAGTGCCGGCTATCCCACCCACGAAGAAATTGCGTTAGGAGTCGAGTGCAAGGCCGTCGCCAATTTTCAGAAGGGGCTGCTCAAGGAGGCGCTCGGGGTGCGCCGGGAATTGAGCTTCCTAACTGACGATCACTACACCCTCTTGACCCGTTCGGGAGGCATGCCGGTTAAGCAAGTGACTGCCTATCCGCCGTCGGAGTTCATCCTAGCGTTTATTGATCCCAAGGGCACAAACTACGCGGAGAGTCCTAAAGTGTTCGGGATTGAGCTGCAGCTGATGCAGCCCTAACCGGTGAGCCAATAGGCCTGTAATAGTGGGCGGCAATATGATCTGCGGCCAATCGGCTGAGGACCACGGTTTCCCTGCAGTCTCTGCCTGATCCCTCAATCCAAATTCGGCCGCAGCCACCTTTCCGCTTCCTCGACGCTCACCCCCCGCCGCTTCGCATAATCCTCCAGCTGGTCCCGCCCGATCCGTGCCACGCCGAAATACTGGGCGTCGCGGTGGCCGAAATAGAAGCCGGAGACGGCCGAGGTCGGCAGCATCGCGAAGCTTTCGGTGAGGGTCACGCCGGCGGGATCGCCGCCGAGCATCTTGAACAGGACCGGCTTCAGGCTGTGGTCCGGGCAGGCAGGATAGCCGGGCGCGGGGCGGATGCCGACATAGGATTCGCGGATCAGCTGCTGGTTGGTGAGATGCTCCTCGGCATAGCCCCAGACGCTGTTGCGGACATGGGCGTGGAGGGTCTCGGCGAAGGCCTCGGCCAGGCGGTCGGCGAGCGCCTTCAAGAGGATGTCCGAATAATCGTCATTCTCGGCCTTGAACCGTTCCAGGTGCGGCTCGAGCCCGTGGATTCCGACCGCGAAGCCGCCGATCCAATCCTCGCCCTCGGGCGCGATGAAATCGGCGAGGCACATGTTGGGGCGCCCCTCCCTCTTCTTCACCTGCTGGCGGAGCATCGGGAGCCGCGTCCAGTCGTTGCCGGCGAGGACGAGGACGTCGTCACCCTCCCGCCGGCAGCGCCACAGGCCGACGGTGCCGGTCGGAATCAGCCAATGCTCGGCGATGATCTTGTCGAGCATCGCCTGCGCGTCGTCGAACAGGCTGCGCGCGCTCTCGCCGACGATGGGATCGTCGAGGATGGCCGGGTAATTGCCGGCCAGCTCCCAGGCGCGGAAGAAAGGCGTCCAGTCGATCGAGGCGCGAAGATCGCGGAGCGGCCATTCGCCGAACTGGTGGAGGCCGGGGCGCTTGGGCGCCGGCGCCTGGCCCTCGGGATCGAAGGGGAAGGCGTTGGCGCGCGCCTCGTCCAGCGAGGCGAGCTCGTTCTGGCCGCTGCGCGAGCGGGTCTGGCGGAGGGTCTCGTAATCCTGCGCGGTCTTCTCGATCAAAGGCTCGCGCTGGGTGTCGGAGACCAATGACGAGGCGACGCCGACCGCGCGACTGGCGTCGAGGACATGGATCACCGGGCCCTTGTAGGCCGGGTCGATGCGCAGCGCCGTATGCGCCTTGCTGGTCGTCGCGCCGCCGATCAGCAGGGGCAATTTGTAATCCTGCCGCTGCATCTCGGTCGCGACCGTCACCATCTCGTCCAATGAAGGGGTGATCAGGCCGGAAAGGCCGATCATGTCCGCCTCATTCTCGTTCGCCGTCTCCAATATCTTCTGCCAGGGCACCATCACGCCGAGGTCGATCACCTCGAAGCCGTTGCACTGGAGGACGACGCCGACGATGTTCTTGCCGATATCGTGGACGTCGCCCTTCACGGTCGCCATCACGATCCGGCCCTTGCCCTGGGTGGCGCCGTTCTTCTCCTTCTCCTCCTCGATGAAGGGGATGAGATGGGCGACGGCCTTCTTCATCACCCGGGCCGATTTCACCACCTGCGGCAGGAACATCTTGCCCGATCCGAACAGGTCGCCGACGACGTTCATCCCGTCCATCAGCGGGCCCTCGATCACCTCGATCGGGCGGGCGGCGGCCTGGCGGGCTTCCTCGGCATCCTCGACGACGAAGGCGTCGATGCCCTTGACCAGGGCATGCTCCAGCCGTTTCTCGACCGGCCAGCCGCGCCATTCGGCGGCTTCCTTCTCGCGGACCGGATCGGTGCCGAGATATTTCTCGGCGAGCGTCACCAGCCGCTCTGTCGAATCCTCGCGCCGGTCGAGGATGACGTCCTCGCAGGCCTCGCGAAGCTCGGGATCGATCGTGTCGTAGACGTCGAGCTGGCCGGCATTGACGATCGCCATGTCGAGCCCGGCCGGGATGGCATAATAAAGGAAGACCGAATGCATCGCCCGGCGCACCGGCTCGTTGCCGCGGAAGGAGAAGCTGAGGTTCGAAAGGCCGCCCGAAAGGTGGACGTGCGGGCAGCGCGCCTTGATCTCGCGGCAGGCCTCGATGAAATCCAGGGCGTAGCGGCGATGCTCCTCGATCCCCGTCGCGACCGCGAAGATGTTGGGATCGAAGATGATGTCCTCGGGCGCGAAGCCGTCGCCGACGAGCAATTTGTACGCCCGCTCGCAAATCTCGATCTTGCGCTGCTTCGTGTCGGCCTGGCCGATTTCGTCAAAGGCCATGACGACGACGGCGGCGCCGTAGTCGCGGACCTTGCGGGCATGGTCGAGAAACTCCTCCTCGCCCTCCTTCATGCTGATCGAATTGACGATCGGCTTGCCCGAGACGCATTTGAGGCCGGCCTCGATCACGCTCCATTTCGAGCTGTCGATCATGATCGGGACGCGCGCGATGTCGGGCTCGGCGGCGATCAATTTGAGGAAGGTCGTCATCGCCGCCTCGGCGTCGAGCAGGCCCTCGTCCATGTTGATGTCGATGACCTGCGCGCCATTCTCGACCTGCTGGCGCGCGACCTCGACCGCGGCCGCATAATCGCCGGCCATGACGAGCTTCTTGAACCTGGCCGAGCCGGTGACGTTGGTCCGCTCGCCGATATTGACGAACGAGGACGAGATATTTCCCCCCTCTTTATCCCCTCTCCCCAGGGGGGAGAGGGCAGGGTGAGGGGGTTCGGCGCTGGAGGCTACTCGCGAACTCGGAGCCCCCTCACCATGTGCCGCCGCTAAGGTTCGTCCGGGGGACGAACCAGGCGGCACATCCTCTCCCCCACGGGGAGAGGGGGCTTCTTTCGTTTCCGTGTTCATAAATCTCAGGCGGCCAGGATCATGGGTTCGATGCCCGCGAGCAGGGTGCGGCGCGCCGGATTGGCGATCTTGCGCGGCGGGTAGTCGCGCGCCACGCGGGCGATGGCCGCGATATGCTCCGGCGTCGTCCCGCAGCAGCCGCCGACGATGTTGACGATGCCCTGCTCGCACCATTGCCGCACCTGCGCCGCGGTCGTCTCAGGCCCCTCGTCATAGGCGCCGAGATCGTTGGGGAGCCCGGCATTGGGATAGGCCATCACCAAAGTGTCGGCGACCGCCGAGAGCGAAGCGACATGGGCACGGAGCTGCGAGGCGCCGAAGGAGCAATTGAGCCCGATCGTCAGCGGCTTGGCGTGCCGCACCGACGCCCAGAAGGCCTCGATCGAATGGCCGGAAAGGTTGCGGCCCGAGAGATCGGTGATCGTCATCGACAGCATGATCGGAAGCGAAGGATCGACCCGCCGGGCGGCGTGGATCGCGGCCTTGGCGTTCAAGGTATCGAACACCGTCTCGATCAGGACGATCTCCGCGCCGCCTTCGACCAGCCCCTCGATCTGCTCGACATAGACGTCGGACAATGTGTCGAAGTCGATCTCGCGATAGCCGGGATCGTTGACGTTGGGCGAGAGCGACAATGTCTTGTTGGTCGGCCCGAGCGCTCCGGCGACGAAGCGGCGGCGGCCGTCCTTCTGCTCCGCGCGGTCGGCGGCCTCGCGGATGATGCGGGCGGCGGCGACGTTCATCTCGCGCACGAGATGCTCGGCGCCGTAATCGGCCTGGCTGATCCGGTTCGCGTTGAAGCTGTTGGTGGCGAGGATCTCGGCGCCGGCCTCGGCGAAGGCCCGGGCGATCGATCCGACCACGTCGGGCCGGGTGAGGTTCAGGAGGTCGTTATTCCCCTTCTGGTCGCGCGCGAGGTCGAGCGTGCCGCGATAATCGGCCTCGTTGAGGCCGCGCGCCTGGATCTGGGTCCCGTAGGGCCCGTCCTTGACGAGGATTCGTTCGGCGGCGGCGGCCCTAAGCTGTTCGGCGATGCTCACTGGGTTGTTCCTGGGGTCTGAGGCCGAGCAGATGGCAGATCGCGTAGGCGAGCTCGGCGCGGTTCAACGTGTAGAAATGGAACTGGCGGACGCCGCCGGCATAGAGCTGGCCGCACAGCTCAGCGGCGACCGTCGCCGCCACGAGCTGGCGCGCGCCGGGCAGGTTGTCGAGCCCTTCGAACAGCCGGTCCATCCAGGGCGGGATGGACGCACCGCAGCTCGCGGCGAACCGCCGCGTCGTTGCGACGTTGGAGACCGGAAGGATGCCGGGCACCAGCTCCGCCGCGATCCCGGCCGCCGCCGCCTCGTCGCGGAAACGGAAGAAGCAATCGGGCGAGAAGAAGAATTGGGTGATCGCCCGGTCGGCGCCGGCGTCGATCTTGCGCTTCAGATTGTCGAGATCGGCGGCGCGGGTCGGCGAATCCGGGTGGATTTCGGGATAAGCGGCGACCGAGATTTCGAACGGCGCCACCGCCTTCAGCCCCGCGACCAGGTCGGCGGCGTTGCGATAGCCGTCGGGATGCGGCGCGAAGGCCTTGCCCTGCTCGGGCGGGTCGCCGCGAAGCGCGACGATGTGGCGGATGCCCGCCTCCCAATAGGTGCGGGCGACCTCGTCCACCTCGCCGCGGCTCGCCTCGACGCATGTCAAATGGGCGGCCGGCGTCAGCGAGGTCTCGCGGGCGATGCGGACGACGGTGTTATGGGTGCGCTCGCGGGTCGATCCGCCGGCGCCGTAGGTGACCGAGACGAAGCGCGGCTGGAGCGGCTCCAGCGTCTTCACCGATTCCCAGAGCGTCTGCTCCATCTTCTCGGTCCTGGGCGGGAAGAATTCGAAGCTGACGCCGATGTCGCCGGCGACATGGGCGAAGAGCGGCTCGCGCCAGGCGGCGATCATGCGACGGCCTTCAATTTGGCCTGCGGACGTTCGCCGGCCCAGATGGTGACGGTGAGCTCGCCGCCCTCCAGATGCTCGACGACGCGGCCTTCCAGCCCCGCGGCCTCCAGATATTTGAGCATCGCCTCGTCGGCGAAGCCGAGCCGGACATGGGCGTCGCGGTCGCGCAATTCCTCGCGCTCGTGCGGCGCGAAATCGACGATCAGCAGCAGCCCGCCCGGCGCGAGCAGGCGCGCCGCCTCCTCGACCGCCGCCGCCGGCTGCTGGGCATAATGGAGGACCTGGTGGAGGATCGCCGTGTCGGCCGACCCCGAGGCGAGCGGAAGCGCGTACATGTCGCCCTGGCGAAGCTCCGCGGCGGCGAGGCCGGCCTCGGCGAGCTTGACCCTGGCGACGCGCAGCATTTCGGGCGAGCGGTCGACGCCGAGCGCATGGTCGGCAGCGCCGCCGAACAGCGCAAGCATCCGGCCGGTGCCGGTGCCGATGTCGACCAGCCGCCCCACCGGGCGCCGTTCGTCCTCGGCGCCGAGCGCGCGGGCGATCGCCGCCTCGACCTCGCTCTCGGCGATGTGGAGCGACCTGATCTCGTCCCAATCCCGCGCGCGGGCGGCGAAATAGCGTTCGGCGGCGGCGGCGCGGTCGGCGCGGACGGCGGCGAGCCGGGCGGCGTCGGCGACGGTCCAGGGATCGGCGCCGTCGCGCCGCGTCCACGCATCGAGCGCCGCGAAGAGCGGCGCCAGCCGCCCCTCCTCGCCGAGGCTGAGGAACACCCAGCTCCCTTCCTTGCGCCGCTCGGCGAGGCCGGCGTCGATCAATATCCTGACATGGCGCGAGACTCGCGGCTGGCTCTGCCCGAGCACCTGGGCAAGCTCGCCGACCGACAGCTCCATCGCCCGCAGCAAGGCGAGGATCCTGAGCCGCGTCGGATCGGCCAGGGCGCGGAAGATGTCGGCGGGCGGCATGGTTCGAGCCATAGGGATAAGGATATAAAGATATCTTTATATGTGCGTCAACGCCTTGTGCCGCCAACGCTTCACCGCATTCACAACTGAAAAAGTAGACTTGATGTAGCGGCTTCGTTACATCCACGCCGCTGGATCGCCGGGGCAATGCTCCGGCACCTCGCTCCAGCGCAACAGGAACTGCTTGAAAGCAGGAGGAAAGTGACCATGAAGAAGATCGTCCTGGCCCTCGCCGCCGTCGCGGCCATCGGGGCCGCGGGCTGCACGCCCAAGAACGAGGCCGGCAACAACAGCGCCGACGTCAACGCCACCGCCAACGAGGCGAATGTCGACGTCAATGCCTCCGCCAACGACGCGGCGGCCGCGAACCTCAGCGGCAACATCGTCGCGACGACCAACGACGCCACCGCCAATGCGGCCGGCAACGCGGTCGACACCGGCGCGGCGTCCAACACCGCCCATTGATCGGTCCTTAGTATGCGTAGCAGGGCCGCGCACCGAAGGGTGCGCGGCCCTTTTTATTTGCCCGCCGATGCGGCAAGCTCCGCGCGCAAGCATTGGAGACGAAGCGGATGAAGGGGTGGATCGGCATTGCGGCCTTGCTCGCGGGGAGTGCGGCCCTTTCCGCCTGCGGCGCCAAGCGAGACCCGAACATGCCGACCCCGGAAGAGAATGAGCAGCTCGACAATATCGCCGAGATGCTCGACGCGCCCGGCACCAACAGCGATGCCGACCTCGGCAACGGCGCCGCCGTTGCCGAGGAGGCCGATGCCAGCGGCGCCGACAACGCGGCCGACAATAAAGCCGGCAACCGCTGACCGGCCCAAGCGCGGATCGACGTTCAATTCAACACGCCCTTCCTTGGCGGAGAGGGGGCTGGCACGCGCGAAATCCGAATGTCGATACGTTCAGTCCCGGCCGCCGCGTCCTCCGGGCATGAAGCTGGTCCGCCCGACCTCCCGGATGCGCATATCATCGCCGAGCCGGCCTTCCACCAGCTCGTAACCGAGCAAGGCGAAGACCCTGCGGCCGACGAAGATCGGACGCGCATTGCCGTACCAGTCGACGCAGGAGGCGCGGCAGCCGTCGTCGCCATTTCCTTCCGGCCGCGCTTCGAGCTCGCCCGCGGGGCTCAGTCGCCCTTCGTCGCGCCTCAGATAGAGCAGGGCCGCCGAGCTTCCGAAGAAGCGCCGCATCGCCGGCTCGGCCGACCGCGCCACGGGCAGGCCGAGCAGGCCGGAGGCGCCGTCCGGCGTCGCCGGATCGGGATCGAAGAAGAAGGCGTGGCTTCGAGTCTCGCCCTGCGCCGAAGCGGGCTGGACATAGACGTCGCCGAGCCGCGGCCAGGCGTGCGGCGCAAGCTCCACCGTCGTGAAGCCGAGCCCGTCCGCGCCCTCGCCGATCACCATCGCATCGCGCCCGATCGGCTCGATCCGGTCGACCTGGTGGCCGATCGGAAGCCGGATCGGCGGGCCGCCGCGCAATGCCGCCGCATAGACGAAGGATCGCGGATCGCGGCCGCCATAGGTCCCGCCGCCGTAGAGCACATAAGGGCCGACGAAGCGGTTCCGGAACGACCAATTGTTTCCGCGCGGCGCCGGCAGCGGCCGGTAGAGGCGCATCGCCGCCTCGCGCCCGCCATTGCCGAACGCGGCGATCGGCACGCGCAGCAGGGCGACGTCGCCGGCGGAGACTTCGGGGCGCCACATCGCGTCGCCGCCGCCGTCGGCGCGGACCAGGACGTTCAGGATTCCGTCCGGATCCTCGCGGAAGGAGAATTGGTCGACCGGGGCGCCGCGCGCGCCGATCGCCGACGGCGGCGCGTTCCCGAACGGCAGCCGGTAGATGAAGGCGGACGCGCCGCGCCAGGCCGCCGCCTCGGACCAGGCGTCGGAAAGCCAGAGATAGACCGCGTCCTGGGCGACGTAGAAAGTGCGCGATTCGGGGCCGAGCACGCCGATCGCGCTGCAATCCATCACCGCCGCGGAGAGGTCGCAGGTGGTGACGCTGTGCAGCGTGTCGATCCGCCCCTCCGGCCGGTCGCGAAGCAAGGGCGGGATATAGACCTGCCGCCCGGTGGCGATCGGGGTGAAATGCCGGTCGGAGGAATCGCCGCGCCAGCGCCTTATGCCCGGCAGCACCTGGAGCGGATCCTCGTTCCAGCTCAAATAGAGCGGCGTATAGAAGATCAGCTTGCTGCCGATCAGCCGCGACGCATAATTGCGCGACGAATAATAATCGTTCGAGCGCATGTCATAGGCGTCCTCGAAGCGCAGATGGCCCTGATCGTCGAGGTGGAAGCGGTTGATCTCCGTCCCGCCGCGCGAATAGCTGTAGCCGATCACGACGACGCGGTTCCCCGACAGCAGCATCTCGTCATACCAGTCGCCGCGTGCGTCCACGCCGGGCGGAAAGGCGTCGATCGAATCCACCGGCCGCATGGCGCCGCCGGCGAGCGAGACGGTGAAGATGCGCCCGCGGCGCAGGATGACGAGGATGTCGCCGTGGAGCTTGACGATGTCGCCCTCGTCGACCCCGGCCTCCTGATTGTTGGTGATGCTCTTGGCGTTGCCGCCGGCGATGCGCGTGCCGGTGACGGCGATCGCCGCCTGGGGCGCCATTGCCGGTGACGGCGGCGGAGGCGGAGGCGGTGGCGGCGGTGGCGGAGGCGCCGCAACGTCTTCATTCTCGACGGCCGCCTGGCGCTGCTCGCGCTTGCGAAGGCCGCGGAGGAAGGATGCAAGCTCCGCATCCGAGCGGAAGGCGGTCAATCCATGGATGGAATGGACCCCTGATGCCGGCGAAGCGTCGCTTCGCCCCGCAAGGCCGACGTCGATCAGCGCAACGGGAACGGCCAGGGTCAGCGCCAGGACCAGGGGAATGCGCCACTTGAAGGGAAAAGCGGCAAACGGCATCGCAACCAGGCTGAGCAGACGGCACATGGGTATCTCCCTGACGACGGCGGCCCATCGAGGTCCGCCGCTCACTGGGACGCGCCTCGGCCGGGAAAGCTTGGGACGATCCCGAAATTTTTCCGCGGGCGGGAATCCGGGCATGCTAGGGAGGCCACGCGTCGAGACGACAGGGGATTGGAAAGATGGCAGGAATGAAGGGTTGGGCCGCGCTCGCGATCGGAATGGTTTTCGCCGCGGCCGCCGCGCGCGCGGAGCCGGCTTCCGGTCCTCCGCCGATCGCCGCTCCGTCGATCAGCCAGGACGAAGCGGCTATCTATGAAGCGGTGCTGGACTCCTGGCTGGGCAGCGAAGGCGGGCGCCATCTCGTCAACGAAAAGCTGAGCGCGCCGCCGTCGATCGACGACGAGGAGATTCGAGACTGTATCAAGGGCCTGCATTTCTCCGCGCCCGCTCCGGGCGCGCCGGTGCAAAGGTCGCTTGCCGGCATTCGCTTCAGGCGACATGGAATCGTGCTGGTCGACGGGTCGCAATGGAAGCCGGCCGACCCCGGAGAGGCGATTGCCGGGGGGAAATCCGTCGATGCGGCGGTCCGGCAAGGCTTTGCGAACGCGCTGACATCGTTCTCGCAAATCGCCTTCGGCAGCGACGGCAAGGATGCGCTGGTCCGATTCTCGACGGTGTGCGGAAGCCTGTGCGGATCGGGCGAGACCATCCATCTGCGCAGGTCCGCGCAGGGATGGGCGATCGTGGGGCGGTGCGGAAACTGGATTTCCTGAGCCGCGGCGGCGGGCGAGAAGCGGTCCGGCCGGCGACGCGGCTCCCGCGCCCGCCTGTTCAGCGGCCTGTGCCCGGACGCCTCGTTCGGCGCCGCGCGCCGGCCGCCGCCCGCACCGGCCCGGCCGAGGGGGCGGTGAAGATGATCTCGTGGGCGGTCCAGATGCCGGTCGTATTGTCGAGCGACACGGCATCGATGCTCCGGCCGTATATGTCGCGATAGATGTAGCTCAATCCGCACAGGCGCTGGGGCGCGCTTGTCTTGCGCTCCTCATTGCCGTTTCGCGTGGTGCGAAGGGTCGGCTTCACGACATTCTCGAAGAAACGGTAGAGAGCGAGCCGATCGCCGGGGGCGCATCCGCTGCCGTCGTCCATGGCAGCCATGACCGGATAGAGGCCGGTTTCGTCATATTGCTCCGCGGTCTGTGCATCGAGCGGATTGTCGCGGAGATCGAAGCCGATCTGCCGCACCGATCCTTGCGGATCGAAAAGAATCTCGACGTCCGCCACCATCTTGACGCTCGGCGTGAAGGCGGTGAACCGGACAGCCCGCTGATCGTAAATGTGCCGTCCGTTGACATCGACATCGTCCAGCCCCTTCTTCGCGGCGGCGACGGCCTCCTCGTTCAGCTTCAGATGGGCGCGCAACGCGTCGAGGCATTCGTCGAGCCGCCTCCCGATGCAGACCGGCCGATGCTCGACAGCCGCGGGCGCGGGCTGCATCGCCGCGATGGCGAGGGAAAACAGGATCATAAGAAGGCCCCCCAAATGGTTCGGAGAGCAGGTTATTTCGGCCGCGCATTCTTGTCGAGCGGCATCCGGCCGCGGAGGCGCCGGCGCCGCGCGCCGAACAATCCTGTGGACAAATGCCGAAACCCGCTTCGCAGCGGCGCGGCGGCCGCTTAGTCTCGCCCGATGGACGCCGCCGAGCCGTTGGACGAATATGAGGAGCAGCCGGCGGTGCGCGAGGCGGACCGGCTGACCCTCGACCTCGACGGCTGGGAAGGGCCGCTCGACCTGCTGCTGACGCTGGCGCGCGCGCAGAAGGTCGACCTCACCAAAATCTCGATCCTGGCCCTGGTCGAGCAATATCTCGCCTTCATCGCCGACGCGAAGAAATTGAAGCTCGAGATCGCCGCCGATTATCTCGTCATGGCGGCCTGGCTCGCCTATCTCAAATCCTGCCTGCTCCTGCCGCGCGACGCCGAGGCCGACCCAAGCCCGGAAGAGCTTGCGATGCGGCTCCAGCTCCGCCTCCAGCGCCTCTCGGCGATGCGCGAGGCGGGGGCGCGGCTGCTGGCGCGCGACCGGCTCGGCCGCGACGTCTTCGCCCGCGGCGCGCCCGAAGGGCTGAGGGTGATCCGCCAGTCGCTCTGGCAGGCCGAGCTTTACGACCTCATCGCCGCTTACGGCGCGGTCCGGGCGCGGACCGAGCCCGCCTTCCACATCGTCGCGCGGCGGCCGGTGATGACGCTCGACGAAGCGCTGCATCAGGTCGAGCGATTGATCGGGACTCGGCTCGACTGGACCCGGCTCGAAGCCTTCCTCCCCGAGACCGAGGATGAGGAGTTCCGCAGGTCCGCTCTGGCCTCAAGCTTCGTCGCCGCGCTCGAGCTGGCGCGGCTCGGCAAGGTCCAGCTCGACCAGAAAGCCGCGTTCGAGCCGCTCTGGGTCCGCGCGGCATGAATGAGCCCTCCGACGATGTGCGGGCGGTGGAGGCGGTGCTTTTCGCCGCCGCCGAGCCGATGAGCCCGGACGAGATCCAGGCCCATGTCGGCGAGGGCGTCGCGGTCGAGCTGGCGCTTGGCGCGCTCGCCGCCGATTATGCCGGGCGCGGCGTCAACCTGGTCGAGCGCGGCGGGCGCTGGCATTTCCAGACGGCGGGCGACCTTGCTTATGTCCTGCGCCGGGAGCGCGAGGAGCCGCGGCGCTTGAGCCGGGCGGCGGTCGAGACGCTCGCGATCATCGCCTATCACGAGCCGGTCAGCCGCGCCGAGATCGAGGCGATCCGCGGCGTCCAGATCTCGAAGGGCACGCTCGACGTGCTGATGGAGGCAGGCTGGGTGCGCCCCGCCGGCCGACGGGAGGCGCCGGGCCGGCCGCTCACCTACGCCACCACGCCCGCCTTCCTCGCTCATTTCGGCCTCGAAAGCCGCCGCGACCTGCCTGGGATCGACGACCTCAAGGCGGCCGGCCTGCTCGATCCGATCGACGCCGCCCTGGCCGATCCGGGACAGCTTGAACTGGAAAGTGAAGCCGAGGACGACTAGGTAGGCGTCAAAGGGCGGCCGGTCCGGCGCTCACAGGCATTTCGGAGACGTTCAATGTTCGGCGGCGGCGCATTCAGCATATGGCATCTGATCGTTCTGGCGATCATCGTCCTCCTGCTGTTCGGCAAGGGACGTTTTTCGGACATGATGGGCGACGTCGCCAAGGGCCTCAAAAGCTTCAAGAAGGGCATGACCGAGGACGATGACGACCATCGCCCCCCCGCGCGGCCCGCCGAGCCCCCGCGGCTTCGCGACGAGAAGACGCTGGAAGTGCCGTCCGACCGGACGCGCGATCTCGATACCCCGCCGCGGCGCGAACCCTGACCCATTCGCCGCTCGGGGCCCAAACCTGAAGGGCGCGCATGTTCGGCATCGGCTATTCGGAGCTTCTGGTCATCGCGATCATCGGGCTGGTCGTGATCGGCCCGAAGGACCTTCCGCGCGTGATGCGGGAGATCGGCCGCTGGATCGGCAAGGCCCAGGGCATGGCCCGCCATTTCCGGGCCGGGATCGACAATATGATCCGCGAGGCCGAGCTTGAGGAGATGGAGAAGAAATGGCGCGAGGAGAATGAGCGGATCATGCGCGACCATCCGCTCCTCGATCCGGGCGCCGAGATGCTGCCCTTGACCGGACCCGCAGCGTCCGCCCCGGCCGGATCCGCCGAAGCATCGGCGCCCCCGGCGACGGACGCTCCATCCGCCGAACCGGCCCACGATCCCGACGCGCCGGAGCTGCCGCTCGGACCTCCGACCGACATAGCGGGCCGCACGCTGCCATGAAGGATATAGACGACAAGAAGCAGCCGTTGATGGAGCATCTGATCGAGCTCCGGCGGCGGCTCATCTGGTGCTTCCTCGCGCTTGGCGTCGCCTTCGCGATCTGCTTCTATTTTTCGGACGCGATCTTCGCCTTCCTGGTCCAGCCGCTGAAGGAAGGGTTCGGCCCGGCCCAGGGCAAGCTGATCTACACCAAGCTCTACGAAGCCTTTTTCGTGCAGATCAAGGTCGCCTTCTTCGCCGCCTTCTTCGTCTCCTTCCCGATCATCGCCAACCAGATCTGGGCGTTCGTCGCCCCCGGCCTCTATTCGAAGGAGAAGAAGGCCTTCCTCCCCTTCCTGTTCGCGACTCCGATCCTGTTCACCGCCGGCGGCGCGCTCGCTTATTATGTGGTGATGCCGGCGGCCTTCCAGTTCCTGCTCCATTATCAGGGCGAGGTCGGCGGCATCAAACGCGAGGCATTGCCGTCGGTCGACGATTATCTCGGCCTCGTCATGCAGTTCATCATGGGCTTCGGCGTGGCCTTCCTGCTGCCGATCCTTTTGATGCTGCTGGAGCGGGCGGGGCTCGTCACGCTCGCCAAGCTGAAAAGCTGGCGGCGCTACGCGATCCTGGTCGCCTTCATCATCGCCGCCTTGATCACCCCGCCCGACGTCGCGTCGATGTGCCTGCTCGCAATCCCGCTCGTCCTCCTCTACGAGCTTACCCTCGTCGCCATCTGGTTCACCGAGCGGCGGCGGGCACGCGAAAAGCTGCAGGCCGCCGCCGCCGGAGAATGACACAATCTGACACTTTTCTGTTGTAGTGCGGCGGGAACGGCTGCGTTAGAAGCGCGCCGCCCCCGATTCCCCCCCGGATGCAGGTGACATGCCGCCGATCATCGACGCGAAAGCCATTGTCTCACATCGCGCGCGCCGGCTCGTCTTTCGAAACGCGGTTCCCGAAGCGACGAGGACGACGATCCTGCGCCCCGGGGCGTTGGTCGCGACGGCCCTGTTCCTCGCCCTCGCGGCCTGCGGCGGCGGCGACGGCAGCAGCCCGGCCGGCGGGCGCGGCGGCCGCGGCGCGCAGGGGATTCCGGAGGCCGGCTATGTCGTCGTCAAGGCCTCGACGGTGCCGATCACGGTCGACCTGGCGGGCCGGACCTCCGCCTTCGAGACCGCGGACGTGCGGCCCCAGGTCTCGGGCGTCATCCATTCGCGCAACTTCGTCGAAGGCTCGGTCGTCCGCCAGGGCCAGACCCTCTATCAGGTCGACCCCTCCACCTATCAGGCGGCCGTCGCCCAGGCCCGCGCCAACCTCGCCGCGGCCGTCGCCACCCGCGATGCCGCGGTCGTCAAGGCGAACCGCTATGCGCCGCTCGCGCGCATGCAGGCGGTGAGCCAGCAGGAATATACCGACGCCCGCGCCGCGGCGCAGCAGGCGGCTGCCTCGGTCAAGCAGAACCAGGCCGCGCTGCAGACGGCAAGCATCAACCTCCATTATACACGCGTGCCGGCACCGATCACCGGCCGCATCGGCCGCTCGCTGGTGACGACCGGCGCGCTCGTCACCGCCAACCAGACCAATGCGCTCGCGACGATCGAGCGGATCGACCCCATGTATGTCGACATCCAGCAGTCGAGCGCGCAATTGCTTGCCCTGCGCCGTCAGATCGCGGTGGGCGGCGCCGTTCCGGCCCGCGCCCAGGTACGGCTGACGCTCGAGGACGGCAGCGACTATCCCTATGCCGGAACGCTCGAATTCGCCGAGGAGGTGGTCGATCCGACGACCGGCGCAATCACCCTTCGCGCCCGCTTCCCGAACCCGCAGGGGCTGCTCCTGCCCGGAATGTATGTGCGCGCGCGGCTCGTCCAGCAGACGATCAGCAATGCCATCCTGGTGCCGCAGGCCGGAGTCTCGCGCGATCCGCAGGGCAATGCGACGGTGATGGTGATCGGGCCCGGCAACAAGCCGGTGCAGCGCACCGTCACCGCGGACCGCACCCTTGGCGAGGACTGGATCGTCACCGCCGGCCTCCAGCCGGGCGACCGGGTGATCGTCGAGGGCCTCGGCAGGATCAGGCCGGGCGAGGTCGTGACGCCGGTGCCCGCCGGCTCGCCTCCGCGCCAGCATGGCGCCGCCCAAGCCGGCGCCCAGGCGGGCGGCTATGGCGCCGCCGCCAATCGCGGCGGATCGCAGCACTGACCGGCCGATGATCTCCCGCATCTTCATCGATCGCCCGATCTTCGCCTGGGTGATCGCGATCGTGATCATGCTGTGCGGCATCGGCGGCATCATGTCGCTTCCGATCGAGCAATATCCGGACATCGCGCCGCCGGCGGTCAACATCCGCGCCACCTATCCGGGCGCCTCGGCGGAGACGGTCGAGACCAGCGTCGCCCAGGTCATCGAGCAGCAGCTGACCGGCCTCGACGGCCTGCTCTATTTCTCGACCACGTCGAACTCGAGCGGCCAGGTCACGATCACCGCCACCTTCGACAAGGGGATCAATCCCGACATCGCCCAGGTCCAGGTGCAGAACAAGGTCCAGCAGGCGCTGCCGCGCCTGCCGCAGGAGGTGCAGCAGCAGGGCCTGCTGGTCACCAAGTCGCGAACGGACTTCCTGATGGTCGTCGGAGTCTATGACAAGACCGACCGGCGGACGTCGAGCGACGTCTCCGACTATCTCGTCTCGAACATGCAGGACCCGCTCGGGCGGATCCAGGGCGTCGGCGACATCACCGTCTTCGGCGCGCAATATGCCATGCGGATCTGGCTCGATCCCTACAAGCTCGCCAGCTACTCGCTCGTCCCCGGCGACGTCATCTCGGCGATCGAGGCGCAGAACACCCAGGTCGCCGCCGGCCAGATCGGCGGCCAGCCGGCGCCCGACACGCAGATGCTGAACGCGACGGTCACCGCCCGCTCGCGCCTCAGCACGCCCGGGCAATTCGCCGAGATCATCCTCAAGACGCAGCCGAACGGCGCCAACGTCCTCCTGAAGGACGTGGCCCGGATCGAGCTCGGCAGCGAGAATTACAATTCCTACTCCCACCTCAACGGCCATCCGGGCGCCGGCATCGGAATCCAGCTCGCGCCCGGTGCCGACGCGCTGAAGACGGCAGCCCTGGTGCGCCAGATGGTCGATCAGAAAGCGAAGGATTTCCCGCCCGGCCTCGCTTATTCCTACCCGAACGACAGCACCCTGTTCATCAAGCTGTCGATCCACGAGGTCGTGAAGACCCTGTTCGAGGCGGTTCTCCTCGTCGTCCTCGTCATGTTCGCCTTCCTGCAGAGCTGGCGCGCGACCCTCGTCCCGGCGATCGCGGTGCCGGTGGTCCTGCTCGGCACGTTCGGAGTGCTCACCGCCGCCGGCTTCTCGATCAACACCCTGACCATGTTCGGGCTCGTGCTTGCGATCGGCCTGCTCGTCGACGACGCCATCGTCGTCGTCGAGAATGTCGAGCGATTGATGGACGAGGAGGGGCTCAGCCCGCACGACGCGACGGTCAAGTCGATGAGCGAGATCCAGATGGCCCTGATCGCCATCGCCCTCGTCCTCTCCGCAGTCTTCCTGCCGATGGCCTTTTTCGGCGGATCGGTCGGAGTCATCTACCGCCAATTCTCGATCACCATCGTCTCGTCGATGGTGCTGTCCGTGATCGTCGCTTTGGTCCTCTCCCCCGCCCTCACCGCGAACCTGCTGAAGCCGCCGGCCAGGCATCGCGGCGAAGAGGTGGAGCATGGGCCGGTCGGCGGCTTCTTCCACCGCCTCGGCGGCTGGTTCAACCGCAACTTCGCAGCCTCGGTCGACCGCTACCGGCGGGGCGTCCATTGGACGATCGGACGCCGCTGGCCGATGATGATCGTCTATGGCGTGCTGACGCTTTTGCTCGTCCTCGTCTTCTTCCGGCTGCCGACCAGCTTCCTGCCGAGCGAGGACCAGGGCTATGCCCAGCTCCAGTGGACGCTTCCGCCCGGCGCCACCGAGAGCCGCACCAAGGCGGCCGCGACGAGCATCGAGCGCTATTTCATGGGGCCGGAGAAGAAGAATAGCGGCTCCCTGTTCACCGTCGTCGGCGGCAACCAGGCCGGATCCGGCCAGAATGCCGGCCGCGGCTTCATCCAGCTCGCGCCGTGGGACGAGCGCAAGGGGTCCGAGAACAGCGCCGCCGCGATCACCTCGCGCGCGACGAAGATCCTCAGCGGGCAGATGCGCGACGTCGAATTCTATGCGCTGAACCCGCCGCCGGTCCGCGGGCTCGGCCAGTCGGCCGGCTTCACCATGGAATTGCTCAACACGACCGGAATGTCGCGCGAGGCGTTCAAGGCGGTTCGCGACCGGATCCTCTCCGCCGCCCGCCGCGATCCCAACCTGGCGGCGCTCCGCCTCAGCACGCTGGAGGACAATCCGACGCTCGAGGTCAATGAGGATGCGGCCAAGATCGGCGCGCTCGGCCTCTCCCAGGCCAGCGTCGACGAGACTCTGAGCGCGGCCTGGGGCGGCATCTACGTCAACGATTTCGTCGACCGCGGCCGGGTCAAGCGCGTCTTCGTCCAGGGCGACGCGCCCTATCGAAGCCGCCCGGAGGATCTCGCCAACTGGTTCGTCCGCACCTCGACGGGAACGATGGCGCCTTTCTCCTCCTTCGCGACGACGAGCTGGAGCCAGGCGCCGTCGACATTGAGCCGGTTCAACGGCCTGCCCTCCTACGAATTCCAGGGCCAGGCGGCCGAGGGCAAGAGCTCGGGCGACGCGATGGAGCGGATGGCGGCGCTTGCGGCGAGGGAGCCGGGCGTGTCGGTCGAATGGAGCGGCCTTTCCTACCAGGAGAGGCTGTCGGGCGGGCAAGCGCCCTATCTCTACGCCATCTCCTTGCTCGTCGTCTTCCTCTGCCTCGCGGCGCTTTACGAAAGCTGGTCGGTCCCCTTCTCGGTGCTGATGGTGATCCCGCTTGGCCTGCTCGGCGCCGCGCTTGCGGTCGCCGTCCGCGGCCTTCCCAACGACGTCTATTTCCAGGTCGGCCTGCTGACGACGATGGGCCTGTCGGCGAAGAATGCGATCCTGATCGTCGAGTTCGCCGAGCAGCAGGAAAGGCGCGGCGTCGGCGCCGTCGACGCGGCGCTGGAGGCGGCGCGCCTCAGGCTGCGGCCGATCCTGATGACCAGCCTCGCCTTCATCTTCGGCGTGCTTCCGCTCGCAATCTCGACCGGCGCCGGCGCCAAGAGCCGGGTCGCCATCGGCACCGCGGTGATGGGTGGAATGCTGACCGCGACCATCCTCGCCATCTTCTTCGTGCCGCTCTTCTTCGTGCTGGTGCGCACCCTGTTCCGGCGCGGCCGCCGCCGCCATGCCGAACCAGGACATGACGCCGTCCCCGCCGGGGTGCCGGCCGAATGAGGAAAGCCGCTTTCCCACTCCTGCTCTCGGCCGCGCTCGCCGGCTGCAGCTTCGAGCCGCATTACCAGCGGCCGGCGCCGCCCATCCCGCAGGGCTGGCCGGCCGGCGATTCCTATCTCCGCCGGAGCGAGGCGGCCTTGCCGAGCGTCTCCTATCGCGACATCTTCCGCGACCCGAAGCTGCAGGCGATCATCGAGGAGGCGCTGGCCAATAATCGCGACCTTCGCATCGCCGCCGCCAACACCGCCTCCGCGGTCGCCCAATATCATATCCAGCACGCCCAGCTCTTCCCGCAGGTCGGCGCCGAGGCCAATGCCGGCGTGACCGGCGCGCACGCGCCGACGACCAGCATCGTCAACACCGGCACCGGCGGCACCGGGGGCACGGGGGGAAGCGGCCTCGCCATCGTCAACGGTCCGGGCGGCTTCTCGACGACCCGCAATTACAGCGTCGACGTCGGGGTCACTTCGTGGGAGCTCGACCTGTTCGGCCGCGTCCGAAGCCTCAGCCATTCGGCGCTCGACCAATATTTCGCGACCGAGGCGGCCGCGCGCGCCACCCGCCTGACCATGGTCGGCCAGATCGCCACCGCTTATTTCCAGCTCGCCGCCGACAACAGCCTGCTCAAGGTCGCCCAGGACACGGTCGCCAATGCCGAGCGCGCGGTCACCCTCACCAACGCGCGGCTGACCGGCGGCGTCTCCTCGCGGATCGACCTTCGCGAGGCCCAGACCATCCTCGACCAGGCGAAGAGCGACGTCGCCAGCCAGACCACCCTGGTCGCGCAGGACCGCAACGCGCTGCAATTATTGGTCGGCGCGCCGATCGCCGACGATCTGATCCCGGCCTCGATCGAGAGCGTCGACGGCCAGGTCTCGGAGCTTCCGGCCGGGCTCAGCTCGACGATCCTGCTGCGCCGGCCGGACGTGGTCCAGGCCGAATATCAGCTCCGCGCCGCCAACGCCCGGATCGGCGCCGCCCGCGCCGCCTTCTTCCCGACGATCAGCCTTACCGGCCTGCTCGGCCTCGCCAGCAACACCTTGGCCGGCCTGTTCACCGGCAATGCGTTCAACTTCCATGCCGGCGGCAGCGCCTCGGTCCCGATCTTCGACGGCGGCGCCAATCGCGGCAACCTCGCCTTCGCCCGGGCGCAGCAGCAATTGTTCCTCGCCCAATATGAGCAGGTGATCCAGACCGCCTTTCGCGAGGTGTCGGACGCGCTCGCCCGCCGCGGCACGATCGAGGCCGAGGTGGCGGCGCAGGACGACCTCGTCGCCCATTCGCGCGACGCCTATAATCTCAGCGAGGAGCGCTACCGGATCGGCATCGACGAATTTTTGAACACGCTGGTCGCCCAGCGCACCCTCTATACGTCGGAGCAATCGCTGATCCGCACAAGGCTCGCCCGCGCGACCAATCTCGCCGACCTCTACCGGACGCTCGGCGGCGATGCCCTGATCGAGGCCGGCGCCGGCCAGAACCAGGCGCCGACGCCGATCGGCCCGGCACCGGCGGCCGTTTCCAGACCCTAATCTTCGAGCGAAACCCAGGTCGGGGCGTGATCTGACGCTTTCTCCCGGCCGCGATATTCCTTGTCGACGCCGGCATCGAGCAGCCGGTCGGCCGCCTGCGGGCTGAGCAGCAGATGGTCGATGCGGAAGCCCGCGTCGCGCTGCCAGCAGCCCGCCGTATAGTCCCAGAAGGTATAGACGGCGCCTTCCGGATAGCGGGCGCGGATCGCATCGGTCCAGCCCTGGTAGAGGATCGTCCGGAAGGCGGCGCGGCTTTCCGGCTGCATCAGCGCGTCATGCGCCATCGCCCTTGCCGAGAACACGTCGTCCGGATCGTCGGTCGGGATGACGTTCCAGTCGCCGGCGAGCACCGCCGGCCTCTCCTCGGCGAGCAATTCGAGCGCGTGGGCGCGAAGGCGATCCATCCAGGCGAGCTTGTAGGCGAATTTCTCGGTGCCGACCGGATTGCCGTTGGGCAGGTAGAGCGAGCCGATCGTCACTCCGTCCAGGGCCGCCTCGATATAGCGGCTGTGCGTGTCGTCGGGATCGCCGGGAAGACCGGTGCGGCGAAGCTCCAGCCGCCGCCCCTCCGGCGCAAGCAGGGCGACTCCGTTGAAGCCCTTCTGCCCGTGCCAGAGGCCGTCATAGCCGGCGGCGCGCACGTCCGGGATCGGAAAGGCATCGTCGTCGCATTTGATCTCCTGGAGGCAGACCAGGTCGGGCTTCTGCTCGTCCAGATATTCGACCAGCCGCGGCAGGCGGGCCCGGATGCCGTTCAAATTGTAGGTGACGATCTTCATGGGGGCGGGATAGCGGCTGCGCGCGCCGTCGTCACCCGCCGCGATACCCTCCCCTCGTCATTCCCGCGAAAGCGGGAATCCCGCTTCTTTTCTTCCCTTGCGCTACCCAAGCCGGATTGACCCGGCGGTCGCCTTCAGCCCCCGCTTTCGCCGGAATGACGAAAAAGATCAGACGCTGAAGCTCGACCCGCACCCGCAGCCGGACTGGGCGTTGGGGTTGCGGACCTGGAAGCTTGCGCCGCCGAGATTGTCGACGAAATCGACCGCGCCGCCCTTGACCAGATCGTTGGTCATCGGATCGACGACGAGGGTCACTCCGCCCTGCTCGGCGACCAGGTCGTCCTCCTCCACCGCGTCGGCGAGGCCGAAGCGGTAGGAGAAGCCGGCGCAGCCGCCGCCCTCGACCGACAGGCGCAGGATCGGCTTCTTCCCCTGCCGCTCGGCGATCCAGGCGACGCGCGATGCCGCCGCCGGGGTCAGATCGATGTCGGGAGCCTGGGCCATGCGCAGGAGATAGGAGGCAGCCGCCGAAGCGGCAAGCGGAAGGCTCTTCAGCCCTTGGTCCGGTAGCCGCAGATGATCCCGAACAGGAAGGCGGCGAACAGGCCGAGCTGGATATGCCCGTCCGTATCGGTCCAGCCGAGGATCTGCCCGCCGAAGGCGAACAGCCCGATGAACATCATCAACGCAAGCCCCGTCATCCGGGCGCCCTCCCAAATAGCCGGTCGATGATGGCGCGAAGCAGTTAACGGGCCGTAAACGCTTGTCCGCGAAGACGGCTTTGGCCATAGGGGCGCCATCCTTCCCGGCCAGGCGAGCGTGCCAATGAAGACCCGAGTCTATGTCACCCTGAAGAAGGGGGTCCTCGACCCGCAGGGAAAGGCGATCCACCACGCGCTGGAGGGATTGGGCTTTGAAGGCGTCAACGACGTCCGCGCCGGCAAGCTGATCGAGCTCGACCTCGATCCCGGCGTGAGCGAGGCGGAGGTCGAGGCGATGTGCCGCAAGTTGCTCGCCAACATCGTGATCGAGAATTTCCGGATCGAGACCGAAAGCAAGGCGGAGGCTGAGGCATGAAGAGCGCCGTGATCGTCTTCCCGGGCTCCAATTGCGACCGGGACATGGCGGTCGCGCTCGAGCAGCTCGGCGGATCGAAGCCGGCGATGGTCTGGCACCGCGAGACCGAATTGCCGGAGGGGCTCGACCTGGTCGCGGTCCCCGGCGGCTTTTCCTATGGCGACTATCTGCGCTCGGGCGCGATGGCGGCGCGGTCGCCGGTGATGCGTGCGGTGGTCGAGGCAGCGGGGCGCGGAGTCTCGATCCTGGGCGTCTGCAACGGCTTCCAGATCCTGACCGAGGCGGGCTTGCTGCCCGGCGCGCTGATGCGCAATGCCGGCCTCCATTTCGTCTGCCGCGACGTGCCGCTCACGGTCGAGAACAGCCAGACCGCCTTCACCAGCCGCTACGATTCGGGCGAGGAGATCGTCATTCCGGTCGCCCATCATGACGGCAATTACCAGGCCGATCCCGAGACGCTCGACCGGCTCGAGGGCGAGGGCCGGATCGTCTTTCGCTACCAGGGCGACTGCAACGGCTCGGCGCGCGACATTGCCGGGATCGTCAACGAGGCGGGCAATGTGCTCGGGATGATGCCGCACCCCGAACGGATGGTGGAGCCCGCCCATGGCGGCACGGACGGCAAGCGCCTGTTCGAGGGCATCGTCGAGACGATCGGCTAAGCTTGGGCGGCTAAGCCTGGGCGGCTAAGCCTGGGCCGCTTTCGCGCGCGCGGTCCTGAAGCCCGCCCAGATCGCGACGGCGAGCAGAAGCACGACGAAGACCGAATGGCCCGCGGCGTTGCCGGGGCCGTGCAGGTCCCTGTCGATCCCGTAGCCGAACCAGGCATAGCAGAGCAGCCCGCCGCAGGCGGCGGCGAGGCCCTGCATCGCGCCCCAGCCATGGCGGCGGGTCGCGACGGCGAAGCCGGCGCAGAGCGCGGCGGCGATCGCGGCATCGGCGCCGGCGGTGAGCCACCACGGCAAGACCGGCCGGCCATCGGCATAGACGCAGAGGAAGGCCGAGCCGGCGACGAGGCAGAGGAAGCCGAGCAGCGGAGGCGACACGGGGCCCCGAAGCGTTTCTCGAGCCATGGCCGGCCGAGGCAGAACGAAAGCGCCGGCGATGAGGGCAGCGATCGCCGCCACGCAGAAGGCGAGCTGGGCGGGCGACGCGCGGAACGGCGTCGCGGCGAGCGAGAAGCGCGCCGTCATTGCCATGCCCGCCGCCAGCAGAAGGAAGAAGAGGATGAGGCCCAAGCGGCTCAGCCAGGGCTCGGTCCGCCGCGCCGGAAACAGGGCTTCGGCAAGGCCGATCGGGACGGCAAGGCTCCAGATGATATGGATGCCGAGGACATAGATCGCCCAGGCGGGCGACGTGCCGAGCATGGGCACGAAGCCGTAGTCGAGCAGGCGCAGGTGCAGGTAGTCGGGATTGAACAGGGATTGGGTGAGCAGCCCCTCCTCCGTCAGGGCATAAGCGAGCGCAAGCAGCAGGAAGCTTGGCCACGAACGGCCGGTCCGCCGCACCGCCTCCCGGATCAGGACGGCCCCGCCGCCACAAAGCGGCGCCATCGCCACCAATGCGGGGAGCTGGCGGAGATTGAGGTCGCCGAGCAGATATTCGGCGACGAGCGGCGCGAGGAAAAACAGGGCCAGAGGCGGCGCGATCCTGTTCAGCCAGCGCATTTGACGTTCCTCCCTGTAGCGGGCAAGGTAGAAGGGAGGAAATAGAATGTCTATAATTAGATTATATCGACCGAGCCGCCGGCATCGTGGCGCGTAGACCGGCCGCCCGCGTGCCGCGCCCAAGCAGCGATTCCCCCTCGCTGACCAGCGTCGGCTTCCTCCTCCACCTCTGCCAGGCGCGGCTCCGCGACGGCGTGGTCGCGGCGATCGAGGGCAGCGGCCTTCATCCGGGCCAGCTCGCCGTGCTCGGCGCGCTCGCCGACCGGGGGAGCATGAGCCAGCGCCGCCTCGGCGACGTCACCCGGATCGAGAAATCCTCGATGGTCCTGTTCCTCGACGCGCTCGAGACGGGCGGATGGGTCCGGCGCCGCGCCGATCCCGAGGACCGGCGCGCCCATCTCGTCAGCCTGACCGAGGACGGCGCGCGCAAGTTCGCCGCGCTCGGCGTGAAGCTGGGCGAGATGCAGAAGCAGTTCCTCGCCCCGCTGGACGAGGACGAACGGCGGGTGCTGGTCGATCTGCTGATCCGCCTCTCCGCGCGGGACGCTTAACGCGCGGCTCGCTCAGACCCTGGCGCGGAACGGCGTGAAATTGGTGTCGGTATCGTAGACGTCGACGCCTTCGCGCCGCTTCAGGAATCCGACCACGGCGTAGGTGAACGGCGTCAGCAGCACTTCCCAACTCACCTTCAACACCCATTGCATCAAGAGCACCTGGAAGACCAGGGCATTGGTCCAATGCTCCGCATAGAGAAAGGCAAGCGGATAGAAGATGATGCTGTCGACGCCCTGCCCGACCACGGTCGAGCCGATCGTTCGAGTCCACAGCCAGCGGCCCCGGGTCAGGATCTTCATCTTCGCCAGGACGAAGCTGTTGACGAACTCGCCGGCCCAGAAGGCGCAGATCGAGGCGAAGACGATGCGCGGCACCTGGCCGAACACCGCCTCGTAGGCCGCCTGGCCCGTCCAGCTCGCGGCGGGCGGCAGCTTGACTACGACCCAGCTCATCAAGGCCATGAACAGCATCGCCGCGAAGCCCGCCCAGATGCAACGGCGGGCGCGACCATAGCCGTAGACCTCGGTCAGCACGTCGCCGAGCACGTATGAAACCGGGAAGAAGAGGATGCCGGCGCCGAACGGGCGAGGGCCAAACCAGGGCACCGTAACCGTCGCCACCTTGCCCGCGCCGATCACGTTCGAGAGCAAAAGGATGGTGACGAACGCCGCCATCACGAAATCGAAGTAACGGAAATGCGCGCCGGCCAGGGCCGCGGCGTCGGTCCGTTTCGGTTGCTCCCCCTCCATGCGCCCGGCCTAGCCGAGCAGACCGCGTGAGGAAAGAGCGCGCCTGGCACGGCGATCCCATGCGCACCCCTGTTCCGCTCGCCCGCGAAGCAGGCTACATCCCTCGGCCACGCGCCCGTAGCTCAGCCGGATAGAGCACGAGCCTTCTAAGCTGGCCTACCGCCTTCTCATGCCGACCATGCCGGCTCATTTTTCGCAGATTTCCGCGCCTTCCGCTCATCCACCTTTCTCATGCTGACCACCCCTTCCCGCCCCTTCTCGCGCTATGATAGAGCCAGAAAGGAGCCAGAAAATGCCTAGCTTGAACCTCACTGAGATTTCGGTTCGGGCTCTGAAGGGCTCCGACCAGTACATTACCTACTTCGACACGACCCTTCCCGCCTTCGGCGTGCGAGTTGGGAAGCGCCGTAAGACCTTCGTCATCGTTCGCGGAAAGAAGCGCGAGCGCACGACGATCGGCCATTACCCCGGTATGACCGTCGGCGAGGCGAGAACAAAGGCAAGAAAGCTGCTCGGCGAGGAGCCGAAGCCGAAGGCCGTCCGCATTCTCTTTGAGAAGGCGCGGGACGAATATCTTGCCACCTTCCCGGAGGGCGCACATCGTTACCACCTGAAGCTCATCTTCAATAAGCACTTCGCCGCGTTAGAGGGAAAGCAGCTCGCCAACATCGAGGACGGAGATGTCGGAGACGCGCTTGACGCCATTACCGGCCCGTCTGCCCGCCTCCACGCCTTCCGGGCAATCCGGGCATTCTTCCGCTGGGCTATCCGCCCTCCGCGTCGATATGTCCGCCAGAACCCGATGGAAGGGTACGAAGCGCCCGGTTCAGATAGCAAGGGCAGCCGCACGCTCAGCGACGCGGAGCTGAAAGCCGTCTGGGAAGGCGCAGAAAGCCCGACGGAGCGCGTGTTCCGGCTCATGATCCTGTGGGGCACCCGCAACGGCGAGACGGTCGCCATCCAGCGGTCGTGGATCACGGACGGCGTGCTCGTCATCCCCGGCGAGTACACGAAGAACGGCCGCGATCACGCTATCCCGATCCTCCCGGCTGCCAAGGCGATCCTCGACGGCCTGCCGGTGTGGACGACGGCAAAAGGGGAAACCTCGCCGTACTTTTTCCCCGGCCAAGGCGGCGAGACGCACATCACGCCCCATAGTCTCGCCAAGCTCATGCGGCAGATCAAAGCGGAGAAGAAGCTTTCCGGCTTCACCAGCCGGGACATCCGCCGGACGTTCCGCACCAACATGGCGCGTCTCAAAGTGCCCCGTGACCTAAGCGAGGTGCTCATCAACCACGCACCACCGGTCCTGGACGAGATCTATGACCGGTACGATCGCATTCGTGAGAAACGGGCCGCGCTCGCGAAGTACGAAGCCTTTGTGCTAAAGCTGATCCGCTCGGGCGCAACCTGAGCCTTCGCGAAGGCTCCCATTTGGGAGTCTCCGCGATGAAGCTGCTATCGAAGAAGGAGGTACGGGAAAAGGTACTCTATAGTCCCGCTCACATAGCCCGCCTTGAGGCGGCCGGTCTGTTCCCTAAGCGGGTACGGCTCGGCGTCGGCAGGGTCGGGTGGGTTGACGAGGAAGTAGAGGATTGGCTCCGGCAACGTATCGCCGAACGCGATGGACGCACGGCCTCCTAACGGAAGCCAGCCCCCCGGTGGAAACGCCGGGGGGTTTTGCTATGCTATGAATCTTGTGAACGCCATCGAGGCGTCGGAGGGCGCACGATTGAGACGGCCGCCCTTCACCTATCTGGCGCTGCGATCTTCAGCAGCCCCTACATACGACGGCTACATAGCAACCCTACATTGTGCGTGTAGGGCTGCTGAGGGCAGACCCTCGCGGAAAAGCTCGAAGTTCCTGCCTTTCCTGCCCGTGACATGGATCGGCGCCCGCTCCGACCACCATGCGTCTTCCCTCCACATTGTTCCGGGGTAAGGCCGGCTGCTTGCGCGCAGCCGACCTTAGAGCGAACCCTCGCGACATTATCCGCTCGTTGCTCGTAGTTACAGACGACCATGCCAGCTGCGAGCTTACTGACGATACCGATTGGAACCGAGCCGCTGCCTTACGAGCGGAAACGCCTCGATCTTGTGGCTGAATTCGGCGTTGGCGATGTCAGGTCCGATAAACCGGTGGGGAACGACCTGAGGAACTCACGACCATGCGGATAGAAACGCACTCGGCAGAGCGGTAGCGTGCTCAGTGCAGGAATGAATCGTTTGCATCAGTTGCGAACGCCCGCCGACTCTGCCAACGTCACCCGGTACAGATTTGAAAGGGAGCCAAATGCGAGCGATCAGATGGGGGGCGCTGGGCCTACTGCCGTGGCTCGTCGCACAGTTCATCGCGTTTGGGATAGGCGGCGCAGGTCACGGCTGGATTGCACCCTTCTATTTTTCAATACCGCTATTCTTTCTCTACCCGCTCGTTTTCATTCGGGCGTTCTCGAACACAGGTAAACGTGAGATCGATGCCGCAATTTTGGTGATAGCCGCAGTTTTGGACACGTTGCTTCTTCGCAACGCGTTGTATAGTGAATCCGAATACGTCATTCGAATGTGGGGCGATGCGGGCGGCGTTGTGGCGCTATGGCTTGCCCTGTGGGTGGGTTGGCAAATACTTACAGTCTTGTCGCTAGCTAGAAAGCGGCACCCGCAGGGCGTCCCGAGCTCACAAGGAACGGCCACCGACGACGACCCGGCGTAAAGACCCATGTATGGGGACTCTTACATCACAAGCATATCTGCCTATTGCTGGTACGTGTTTATTTTTTTTAGCAAATCAGCCAGTATCCTGTTTTTGTCTGCCATATTGTTAGCGGCATTGAATCGATCTATATCGCCTGCGATCTGCGAATAAGGTATGGCGCTTCCTTTGGCTCCCATTTCCCGACTAGCGGCCACGAGTATGTCGTAGGTATCGCGTGACATGTTATCGGCCTTGGGGACGTCATTGTACGTTTTATCTGGATCGTGGCCGCTAAAGAAGTGTCCCCAGTCTGGACCGAAACCAGCGTGAGAAAATCTGTCCTGTTCAGCGTGCAAAAACGTTCCCAAATCCTTTGCGGACTTACTCTTCTCAAATTGACTGAACAGCTCAGCACGACGCTCTATCGATGTGAAATGATAATCTTCTCTTTGCTTCGCTGCTTGACAGCAAGGATACCACTTCGTGGGCTTGGTCGCTGGATTTTCATCAACATACTGGTCTGCGGACGCAATCTGCTGCGCAGCAGCCGTCGACATACCCGCTGCCCGCGCAAGCACGAAAGTAAGGCTGTAGTGCACATCCCTCTCATAAAGTCCCTTTGGGTCTGCCTTGTTTACCGGGTCGTTGCCATTATACGCATAAAGATTGACCTGATCGTTGTAGCCGACGGGATCGGTCTGGAGAAACCGGCCTAGGCGGCTCGAATATAGGCGTGCCTTATAGTAATACAGCTGTAGATCGGGCAGCCACACCTGTCCCGTATATTGGAAACGCAAGGGTGCTCCCGCAACGCTCGCGTTCCCGGAAGACGGCACGCCCCACTCATCATATTTGTCAATCGCCAGCGCATTTCCGCTATCGTCCGCTACCGCCACGATTGAACCCTGATGATCGGCATGAAGATAGTAACGTACGCTGCCGCTGGTCAGCTCGTTCCAGATCAACGGCTCGTCAACACCTGAGCCAAAGACGTACACGCGCTGCAAGGTCCCGGCGCTGCTTTCCTCCTCGGTCAGCCTGTCGCCGTCGTAGAGGAACCGCAGATCGCCACTCGCCGGCCCCGTGAGCCGCCAAAGCCGCCCTAGAGGATCGTATGACAGTGACACGCTGGTGCCGCCTGCAACCGACACTAGCCTATTTTCGGCGTCATAAACATATGTATTGATGCCGTCTGACTTAAGATTTCCGTTGGCATCGTAGCTGTAGACGTTTGGGCCCGCCGTCAAATACTGGTTGAGACCGTTGACCGCATAGTTCTTAGAGCCTTGCACTTGCTCGGTATATTCCCAACCGCTATTGCTGCGCGTGCGGCTCACCATCTGCGAGGCCGGGTTATAGCTGAATCCCAGGACCTGGTCGTTGATAGTGCCGGCGAGATCGTGCGTCATGGTCTGGAGGCGCGATGCACCGTCATAGGCGTACGACGTGGTGGAATAGGACGCGCCGAACCCCTCCCCTAGACTGCCTTTCCGGCCGAGCTGGTCGTAGCTGATAGAAGCCAGCCTCGTCCCGGCCACGACAGCGTCAGACATCCGGTCGAGCCCGTCATAGTCGAAGTTGGCTGAGTAACCTCCATCGCCCTGCAATTGCGTGCGATTCCCGTCGGCATCGTAGATCGATGTAAACGTCCGGCTAACTCCGTCCATGTTCGTGGATTCCGACGTATGCCGGTCTGCATTGTCGTATACATCTGTAATACCAAGGCCAGAGGTCGAGCCCAAGCGGGCGTAAAGCAGCAGGCCGCGGTTGTCGTAGCCTTGGTAGACAGTGTAGCCCGGGGCGCCTGTTGCGGACGTCGGCACGGTTTTGACTATTAACCGATTTAGCGCGTCATACTGAAACGTGGCCACCGTGTTGTCGCGTTTCTTCAAGCTGGTTCGATTGCCATTGTTGTCATAGCCGTATGCTTCGTAATCGTTTGGGTTCGTCGATCCACGGGCGGTCGGCGAAGGAAACACCCACGTCGCCTGACGATCATATCCATCGAATGTGCGCACTGAAAGGTTACCGTCGGCGTCCTCTACGCTCGTCTGCTTACCGTTTGGACTATACGTATAAGTCGCATAGTTTTCTTGAAGCGTTGCCGGAAACCCATTTGCCGTTGTTATTTGGTAGGCTTTCTGAACGCTCAGCAGCTGACCAGCCGCATCATAGCTATTATGCGTTATTCGATCGGGCCCATTGCTACCTTGCGCTCCGAGCGTGCACGCATCTGGAGCAGACGAGAATGCCGCAGGATTCATGCGAATGACTGTGCAGTCCATTCGTCCTAAATTGTCATAATGGGTCTGCGTGAAATGATAGACGGCGCCTACCAAATCCAACGCATCGGATATTTTCCGATCGGCCCAATCATAGGTAGAGTCCACCCGCTGCAGCACCGTGAATCCGACCCAATCCTTTGGCGCCACATTTTCCGATTGCCAGCCCGAGAGCTCGCCCGTTTCCACGGTCACGAGCCTGCCGCCCACGTCGTAGGTATTTCTCGTGGCGGCATAGTGTAGCGGTCCCGCCCCGTCTGGATCCGCCTCGATTGTGCCCGTCAGGCGACCATCTTGATCATATCTGTATCCGGTGGTGAAGGGAGAAGGACTGCTCTGTGCATGCGCCTGCCACGCGAGCCCGGTGCCGAGGACGGTTCCAATGAGAAGGAGCGACTTGCGGAGTCCCATTACGTTGTTCCCTCTTTATCTAGTTGCGGTAGAGCGGTGCTGCGTCAGGGGCAGGTCGCTAGGCCTGCGCGAGGCTTGGTTTCGCTGATCTTGTTTCCCAGTGCGTCATAGGAGGCGCAAGTGCGCAGGTTGAGGCCGCCCACATCGACGACCGTACCACGGAGGTTGAGATTATTGGGTCCAACATCCGGGCCGTAATCGTACGTGGTGACCACCTGATCGGTCGAGCCATTAGCGCAGCCGGTATTCGTCGAATTGGGATTCCCGACCTTGCAGAAGCTTGTCTGCGTGAGCACCCAAATGGGGTTGGCCGCTCGCACATAGGTACCCGATGCATTTAGCACCCACGGGTAACGTTGGGCATATGTATAACGCTTTTGTGGGCGAACTCCGCTAACCACTGGGCCCGTCTCTGTCAGCACACCGCCATGCTCGGGCGCATACGTATAGTCGGTCTCATTGCCATTTCCATCTTTTACAGAGGCAGGGTGGTTGCAGGTTTTGGGATTGGTACAGTCAACGGGATACACAGCTGAATATATTGTAATAGGCGGCAGCCCAGAACTTGGCTTCGGATTTAAGACTTCTGCGAGGACGTTATTACGGTCGTCGCGGACAATCGACGTACCATTGTTCTCAGGGTCGTATCTGCCAAGGTCCATATATGGATACCCGTACATGCCGCCATCCGGATATCCCCATGATCGATTCAGCTCATCATTAAAACCCGTAACATCACCATAACCAGTGTATCCGCCAATCGAAACCGTCTGACCCTGTGGATTGGTAGATGTAGCATTATATGTCGGTGGATGCCCCTCTTCGTCGGTAAAGATTATGCGAGAATAGTTCCACGTACCGCTCTGATCCGTAATAGAGTCAACGTACCAGTTTCCGAGATCATCCGACGCGGCGTGGTAACTTGCCTGCGAATTTGGTACGCCTACCTTTTGCACCGATGAAATTCCGGTCCAATGTCCGTTCATACTGGCCACTGTAAGCTGAATCCCGCCCTTTCCGCTCGGAGGCGTAATGGTGACGGTTCCAGCTGTTGTATCGTATTGCAACGTAGCAGACGGCAACGCACTCACGTTTACACACTCCTGCATGAGGCTTTCATCGCAGGCAACAAAGGCCTTATTGTACGGCGTCACCTTACGCAGCGATAACCATCCTCCAGTCTGAGTGTTACTGGCTGGTTGTGCGTCACTGACATAGAGAAATTGAACCGCATAACCCCGGGACGAAACGATTGAACGGAGCCGCGTCAAGTGGCAGGGGGGCACGTCAGGCGGCGTGCACGTAACGCTAATTGTCTGTCGATAGAAATACCAAATCTCTCCATTTGGATATACGACTTGCGAAAAGTTATAATATGGGAAGTCCGGCTGGTTAACTCCCAAGGTCCCGTCTGAGGCGTACACGTCCTGCTCATTTGGTTTGTTGGCTGGGGTAAACGCGACGATTCCCGTCGTTCCTATACTTTTCCCGTAATATGAACCGTCGGCGTTCTGGTGAATAACTAGCTTTCCATCGAATGTTATCTTGTTGGGCGGACCAGCTAGAAAGTATCCAGACATATGAGGAAAGGTAGCGTTGCCGACTTCACCGAGAAAGTCGTACGGCTCTCCGCTCACGTTCGAGAACGCCTGCGGCTTTAGCGTTACGTAGTTGGCTACTACAGTGTATAAATCTTCATATGGCGGTTGCGGTGTCCAGCTTGGATTGTTTCCGGGGCGCACCTCAAGCGACGCATATAATGACGTTTCCTTTCCGAAGGTCGCCAGTGGGGCGTGAACGATTGCTTGGCCGGAAAGAAGATCATAGCCTCGCCCATCGGTCACCCGTCGTGGCGGCGTCGGATCTGTAGACTGCGCCATCAGCCGAGCCGGGCCGAACAGTCCGACAAGGCAGCAAGCAAGAATGAAGGCGTGAAGCCAAAAACTTGCTTTGTCAGCACGTGGACAGCAGCCATTATCGCTCACTACGTTAGATGGGCACTTCCCGCTGGCGGTTAGATCGAACGCCCGTGGCGCCTGAATGCGAGAGCCAAATTGCATGTGGATGTTCATCTGATCCTCATTAATGAAAGATAGAGTGGCATGCTCCGTCGGCTCACGGGCAGCCCGTCATGATCCCGTTTTGGCTTCGTTCAGTTATGGTTGCCGTGCCACTAACCGCGGCGCCGTTCGACGTATCTTTCGCCGAATACGGGACCAAGTAGGTCATCGTGTAGTAGGTCTCGCAATTCGGCGGGCGCGCGAGCGACGGCGCCACATAGGTCACCGATTGGCCGTCGGCGGCAATGGTCGCCGTGCCGTCACCAGATGGCGGATTGAATGTCAGGAGGATCGCCGGCTCTCCATTGGGATTTACCAGCGTCGTGAGAAGAATGACGTTTGTTGACGCATTCCCGACAGGACCAATAGTGGGATTCAGTGCCGTCATCGTTGCGCCGGAAGGAGGCGGTGGGGGTGGGGGCGGAGATGGCGGCGGCGGTGCAGGGGGCGGAGGTGCCGGAGGCGGCGGCGGCGGTGGCGCTCCGCCGACGCCGGTCGAATAGCTCGTCCGGTTTCCCGCTGGATCGTAGGCGACTGTCGTCGACAGTCCGTTATTCACATCACCGCTCGTCGAAACGCCGACCAAACGGCCCAGCGCGTCATACGTGTAAGTAGTGGTGACGCCTGCCTGTGCCAGTGTCGCGAGTGCAAGCGAGGACGTCGCCAGAAGCAGCCTGGCGCCATGTTTCTTCACTGTAGCTTCCCCTGCTGAGAGCACCTTAAGCCAGCATGATCAGGCGGTTCGTGTCAAGAACCTCGACAGATTATTTTTTCGTCCATTTTGGTTGTATCTCGTACATGGTTACCTACTTCGAAATTCGACTCTCGCTTGACTTTTATATTCCAGTTGCATTGTTTATCTGCAGTAAGGGGAAGCTATGCTACTAAAAATCAAACGTTCGCAACGCACGAGCGGCGTGGTCTCTTCGTCCGTTGTCTTCTGTTTGGATGCCCGCGTCGAACTCACGTCCTTGGAGCGCAGGAACATCCAGCGATATAAGCTCTACGACCAAGTGATTTATAACAGTGAGGCGTCCAAGCGGCACCTAGATAAAGCCGCAGCTCAGCAGGACGGCACGACGATGGGGAGCGTTAAAGGGCTCGCCAGTCTCGCCTTGGCAGCTATGCGCCTCAACGTGACCGTGAAGAGCCTTGAACGCGGACAGCACATCGAGTGCAAGAGCATGGATGAGGTGATCGGCGCGGAAAATGCGCTCATGACCGCCTGCCAAAACCTGAAGGAATATCTCGAAACGGCAGCACTGTTCGATGGACGCGAGCACGTGGTCGATTTCTCGACAGAGACACCGACCGTCGTGGCCGAGGCGTCTCCGGCCGAGGAACTCGCAGCGCCGCTTCCCCCTCACCCGGACGAAGCGGCCGACTTCGAACATATGTTCGGCGCCTCCGCTTCTCCCGAAACCCATGACGCGTACGAGGGCACGTTCACATCCGGGAGCGTCGGTGCGGAAGCCTTCGTACGCGAGGTCCGGGACGCGTTCGAGACGCTTGTGCGTGGCGAGACACCCACTTCCCGGCAGTGGAAGATCATTGGAGGCACTGCACTCGTTCTCTTGTTCCTCCTGATCATCATATTCCGCTAATGGATCAGCACGGCCCTTCGACCTACACGCCATTCCTCCGCCGGTTCGGCAGTGAGCGCGCCCGCGAGCTGAAGGAGGTCCGGGCGCTCTATGACCGCCTCGTTGCGTATCAGCGGCACCTGCCAGAAACAAAGCAGAGCATCGCCGCGCGGGTGGTCGACCTCTACGACTATCGACCGCTCGCGGTGCGCGAGGTGCTCGACCAGGCGCTGTGGGAGCTTCTCGAAGAGGAGCGGCAGATATGGGAACTGCCGGACCCGGACTTCGGTCGAATGAATCTTCGCGAATTCGTCGAGTACCGGAACCTCCTCACCGCCAAATCCCACTTCTTCGCCAACCAAGAGGAGATGCTGGAGCTTCTGGAAGACGGCTTGGTGCGTGTGCTCTGCGGCCCGATGTCGGAGCTTCCCGAGACGGAGGACCCGAGCCCCTTCACGATCCCGCTCGCCAACGCGCTTCCGGACACCGGTCTCGTTGTCGAAAAGATATTCGGAACGCTCGCCGACTACTTCGACCGCGGACTCTTCAAGGGCGTCACGCGGACCATCTACGAGAACGGGTGCCAACTTTCCGGCCGCGATCCGAACGACCCGAACAGCAGGAAACCGCTCATCCCCGCGAGCGAAAGCAAGCTCAAGGGATCCGACGTGGTGCGCGCCTATCTTCGCAGCACACCCTTCGAACGGATCTTCGCCGCACCGATCCCCCTCAAGCTCACGCACGAGGAACGCTACAATCACTGGCATGTGCTCGGCGGGTCAGGGCACGGCAAATCGCTCCTGATCGAGCAGCTCATCAATTTCGACGTTTCGCACGACGATCATCCTTCGATCGTCCTCATCGACCCTCACTCGGATTTGGTCCGGAAGCTCATGCGGTCGCCGCTCGGCGCGTACGATAAGGTAATCCTGTTCGATCCGCGCGATACGGCCTTCCCGATCGCTCTCAATCCGCTGGCGGTGAACCGCGAGCGCCTCGGCAAATACGACGAGGGCACGCGCGAGCAGGTGACCGCCGGCGTCATCCAGACATTCGGCTACCTCTGGAACGGTCTGACGAACCTCACCCTCACCGGCAAACAGGACGTATTCTTCCGGTATGTGACGCGTCTCCTGCTCACCCTGCCGGAGGTGCGCGGCGAGAACGCCACGATCCTCGACATGCTTCGTTTGATGACCGATGCTAAGGCGTACGAGGACGTGATCGAGGCGCTGCCGCCGATCCCGAAGGACTTCTTCCGCACCGATTTTAGCCAAAAGACCTTCGATGGGACCAAGGAACAGGTCCGCTATCGCATCCAGGCGATCATCGAGAACCCCACCATGGCCAGGCTCTTCACCGCGGCCGAGACCAAGGTCGATTTCTTCACAGAGCTGAACGCCGGCAGCATCATACTGGTCGACACCGCCAAGGATTTCCTCAAGGAGGGCTCGGCGATCTTCGGAAAGCTGATGATCTCGCTCATCCTCCAAGCCGTTCTCGAACGGGCGGCGATCCCGGAGCGGCAGCGCAAGCCTACTTTCCTCATGGTGGACGAGGCCGGATCGTTCTTCTCGCAGAACATCGACGACCTCTTGACCGAGGCACGCAAATACAAATGCGGGCTCCTCCTTGCCCACCAGTACCTCGATCAGGCGAGCGGATCGCTCCGTGCATCGCTCGCCGCCAACACGGGAATCAAGTTCGCGGGCGGGCTGTCCGCCGCGGACGCAAGCGTGATGGCGCGCGAGATGCGCACGGACGCTGACTTCATACTGTCGCAGCCGAAGCGGCACTTCGCCGGATTCATCCGGGGCACCACCCCGCAGGCCGTTTCCATTCCTATCGAGCTGCCGCAGGAACAGGATCGGTTGTCCGACGACGCCTTTCACCTCGTTATGGAGCGCAACCGCGCCCGAGTATCGCTCGGCACCGACGTGCCGGCGGCCGAGCGCACGGACGAAGATTCAGGCCGGGTATCGCATCGGTGCCCCGGCACTCGCCAGAACATCTTCGACAAGCACTCCTCCGACGATCCGGACGAGGAAGTCAGCCGCGAGTGGTGAAATTTATTCGGTGTGCGCACTGAAGACCATGACGACACACACACGACCATGGTGACCATGCCGACCTTTTACGGACGATACCGGGCGACTTATTTCGCCCTCTATGAAAACAGACGCACTTGCTCGGCGCCTCCGGTACTCGCCGCCAGTCCGCAAGGTTCGGCGGCTCGTCCTCACGCCGGCCGACCATCTTATCTTTGAAGCGATCCAGCGCCACGGGCCGCTGCCGACCAACTATCTCTATGAATTTTCCAAGCACGAGCGCCAGAGCTATCTCAATCTCCAGCACCGGCTCACCGAGTTCTACAATGGCGACGATACCGGTCCGTACCTCACCCGCCCGCCGGCGCAGTTTGACGCATTCGCCGCCCGCTACCAGCCGCTCATCTACGATCTGGCGCCGCGCGCGAAGATCGCGCTCGCCGAGTATGGCAGCCTCGCCCGCTACTCGGATCGGAAGGACTCGAAGCCGATCCACCAATTCATGGGTGCGTGCGTCGGAGCTTCGATCGAGTTGATCGCGAAGCTGACGGACTTCCGCTACATCGGCCGGGAAGAGATTCTCGCCAAGGCTGAACGTCCGCTCCCGGTCCAGCTTCGTGCCGGCCGACTCGTTCCGGACGACCTGTTCGGCATTAGTGGCGTAGACGATCAGGGAGATTGGTATCGGTTCTTCGCCATCGAGATCGACCGCAACACGGAGAGCATCGAGCGCAGGAATCTCCATCAGACCTCGTTCGGCCAGAAGGTCGCGGCATACCGCGAAGTGCTGCGCGACCGGTTATATCGCAGCGCTTGGGGCATCCCCAACCTGTCCGTTCTGACCGTGACGACCAACGCGACGCACGCCGCAAACCTGCTGGCGTACGTCGCGCGCGATTCCGAATATCAGGAGCGATTCGCCTTTGCCGTGGCGCCCGCGTTCGGCTCCCACTGGCGCGTGCCGCGAGAGGTACTGGCGCATCTTGTCGAGGAGCCGTGGCAGACGGCCGTGGGGCCGAAGTTCATAGACCGATGACGGGCACGCACGCAGAAGCTCTATCCGCCGGTCAATCCAATAGATCGTCAAACAGCCGAGACGTTCCGAGCTGGAAGTGCGCGAGTACGACGGCAGCGGCATCGAAGATCGCCATTCGGCGCGGCTGACCCTCCCATCGATTGCGCGGCTTAGGCAGGCGATGGCGAAGCGATTCGAAGCTCCGGGCAATGGTTTCGGCGATTTCCTGGCGGGACGCGGCGCCCACGGACGCGAAGCAGCTCTTAATATCGTCGCGGCCATACACGACCACATCCATGCCTCGGCCGCGCGCGATCTCAGCAGCAGCCTTACACAGCCGCACTACGCGTTCCGAACGCCGCACGGCGGGCGCCTCGAATGTCTCTAGCACCAACGTATGCGGCTCCAGCTTGGCGAAGAGCTTTTCAAGCCGGCGCAGGCACTTAGCGTTCTTGTCGCTGCGCGCTTCGCACAGGCCGCAATCGTAGATCGACAGCGGGCTCGCGAATGTCACCCAGCCGAAGCCGTGCTTGGTCGGATGAAAGCCGAATGCGAGCGAGCCCGGCTCCGGCGGCTTCATTCGCCGTCTTGGTTAGCCGACCGCTTCGCCATCGCCTCCAAGAGGTGGCGCTTCTTCGTCGATTGAAAGTCGGTCTTGCGGGCGACGCGTCGCTCCAATTTGGCGGCGCGGCGCATCACCGCTTCCTCTATCTGGGTATAGAGCTTCGGGAAGAGGCGGCGGGGCGGGACGCCAAAGATGACCTGATAGCCGAGCGTGATCGAGAGCGTGGGTGTCTCGTCGCCGCTTTCAAACCGGGAGATTCGGGCCTGGTTGATGTC
>DASUHH010000015.1:0-35657 GCA_036273615.1 Allosphingosinicella sp.
CAAGCTCGCGGAGCAGTATCAAGCTCGCGGTCAGTTCGGCGCTCGACACTTCGACAAAGTGATCTTCAATCTGCTGATCCCCCTTTTCAAAGACACCGACACGCTCCATCGCGAGCTCGCCGAAGCCGGCGCTCAAGCCGAAGCCGTCGCGGCGAACGTCGAACTCAAGGATGGCGAAAAATTTCAGCGCGCTCGGAAACGCGTGCGCGATGCGCTCACGGAAGACGGTATCGGCGGCGACATCGAGAAACTTGTGGAGAAGTTGCTCGGGCCGGTTTGAGAGATGCCAGTTCCAAATTATCCTGTGCGCATGAATCGGTGGGCCCCCTCGACCGCACTTCGTGCGGTCCCCCTCCCCGTTCCGGGGAGGACTTAGCGCACGAACGTTCCCGCATATCTATCCCGCAACACCTTCTTCTGCACCTTGCCCATCGTGTTCCGGGGGAGCGCATCGGCCAGGAAGACGCGCTTCGGCTGCTTGAATGCGGCGAGCGTGTCGCGCAGCGCCGCGCGGATGCTTGCCTCGTCGGGCGCGGGCTCGCCGGGGCGGGGGGTGACGACGGCCACCACGCCTTCGCCGAAATCCGGGTGGGGCACTCCGATCACGGCACATTCGGCCACGCCGGGCAATTCCTCGATCGCCGCCTCGACCTCGGCGGGATAGACGTTGAGGCCGCCGGAGATGATGAGGTCCTTCGCCCGGCCGACGATTCGGACATAGCCGGCCTCGTCCATCACGCCCATGTCGCCGGTGATGAAATAGCCGTCGGGGCGGAATTCTTCCGCCGTCTTCCCGGGCATGCGCCAATAGCCCTTGAACACGTTCGGGCCCTTGACCTCGACGATGCCGACCTCGCCTCGCGGCAGCGTCGCGCCGGTGGCGGGCTCGGCGATCCGCACCGCGACGCCGGGCAGAGCCGGGCCGACGCTGCCGGGCACGCGCGGGCCGTCATAGGGGTTGGAGCAGATCATGTTGGTCTCGGTCATGCCGTAGCGTTCGAGGATCCTGTGGCCGGTCCGCGCTTCGAACTCGCGATGGGTCTCGACCGAGAGCGGCGCCGAGCCCGAGACGAACAGGCGCATATGGGCGGCCAGCGCGCGGGTGAAATCGGGGCGGGCAAGGAGGCGGGTATAGTAGGTCGGGACGCCCATCATCGCGGTCGCCCGCGGCAGCAGGCGGAGGATCGCGTCGAGGTCGAGACCGGGCAGGAAGAGCATCGATCCGCCGGCGAGCAGAATGGTGTTGGTCGCGACGAACAGGCCGTGGGTGTGGAAGATCGGCAAAGCGTGGAGCAGCCGGTCGGCGGCGGTGAAGCGCCAGGCTTCCCGCAGGGTCTCGGCGTTGGAGGCGAGGTTGCCATGGGTCAGCATCGCGCCCTTGGAGCGGCCGGTCGTCCCCGACGTGTAGAGGATGGCGGCGAGATCGCCGGCGCCGCGCGGGACGTCGTCGAACTCCGCCGGCTGCTCGTGCGCGGCGGCGGCGAGGCTGCCGCCGTCGGCGCCGAGCGTCTCGATCCGGGGCACGCCGAGCTCGGCGGCAAGCGCCCGCATTTCCGCCTCCTGCCCGGGGCGGCGGATGAACAGCGCCGGCTCGGCGTCGGCGAGGAAATAGCGGACCTCCGCCAGCGTGTAGGCCGGGTTGAGCGGGAGATGGACGGCGCCGGCGCGCAGGGTGGCGAGGTAGACGAGGAGGGCGTCGACGCTCTTCTCCGCCTGGATCGCGATCCGGTCGCCGGGGCGCACGCCGAGGCGGACGAACAGGTTCGCGAGCCGGCCGCTCCGTTCGAGCAGGCCGCCATAGCTCAGCCGCGCCCCGTCCGGCTCGACCAGGAAATCGGCGGCGGGATCTTCGATGCGGCTTCGGATCAGGCCGAAGAGACTGCCGTCCATCAGAGATAGGATTCCGGCCACTCCAGCGGGAAATATTTCCAGTAGGGCTTCGCTTCCTCGACGCAGCGGGCGAAGCTCGGCCGGTCGAGCAGGCGGTCGAAATAATCCTGGACCCGCTCGAGCCCGTCGAACGGCTGGACGACATTGGCGTAGAAGATGGCCGGCGCCGCCGCGCAATCGGCGAGGGTGAAGCGATCGGCGATCATCCAGTCGCCCTCGGTCCGCGCCAGGTGCGCGTCGAGCAGGCCCCAGCTCCTTGCGATCTGCGCCTTGGCCTCGGCGACTCCGGTCGGGTCCTTTCTTCCCTCGGGCCGGAGGCTGTCGCCGACCACCTTCTGCATCGGCAGGTGGATGTAATTGTCGAAGAAGCGGTCCCAGAGCCGGACGCGGAGCGCGGTATCGGGATCGGCGGGGATGAGCGGCGGCGGACCCTTATGGGCGCGGTCGAGATATTCGATGATCAGGCTCGCTTCGGGCACGGTCCGGCCGTTTTCCTCGTCGCGGACCACCGGGAACTTGCCGATCGGCCAGATCGCCTCCAGCGCCGCCCTTTGCGCCGGGTCGGACAGGTCGACGATGTTGCCGTCGAACGGGACATTGCGCTCGTAGAATCCGATCAGCGCTTTCTGGCAGAAGGATGAGAGCGGGTGATAGTGGAGCTGGAGGGTCATGTCTGGTCTCTCCGTTGCGCGGTGCCGGGCTGTCAAGCGCGGGTCCTTAGCTGGATTCCATTGCCTGGTCACCGCGTCCCCCGGACGCGGCTTCGCAGTGCGGTGCACTGCGAACCCGGCAATTTCGCGGGAATGACGAAGATAAATGGGCACCGAATCCACTCCGTCATTCCCGCGAAAGCGGGAATCCAGAAGAGGCGTCCGCGCTGCCTAAGCCCGCCTCGACTCTCCCCCACCCTCTGCTAGACGTTAGCGATAACAAGAGAGAGGAGAGCGGGATGCCGCGACGCATCGGCCTGCGCTGGTGGATCATCGCGCTGGTGATGGTCGGCACCATCGTCAATTACCTCACCCGCTCCTCGCTCGCCGTCGCCGCGCCGGCCCTGCTCGCCGACCTCCATATCGACGAGCGCCATTATTCCTGGATCAACGGCACCTTCCAGGCCGGGCTGATGATGCAGCCCCTGGTCGGCTATCTGCTCGACCTCATCGGGCTTCGCGTCGGCATTGCCCTGTTCGCCACCGGCTGGGCGCTGCTGACCGCGGCGCACGGGCTTGCCGGCAATTGGCAGGGGCTGGCGGCCCTGCGCGGCGCGCTCGGTTTCGCCGAGGGGACCTCGCATACGGGCGGGCTCAAAATCGTGTCCGAATGGTTTCCGGCGAAGGAGAGGGGGATCGCCGGCGGCATCTACAATCTCGGCGCGTCGGCGGGCGCGGCGCTGGCGGCCCCGCTCGTCGCCGGGGCGATCCTGTTATGGTCCTGGCGCGCCGCCTTCTTCGTCTGCGGAGCGCTCGCTTTGGCCTGGGTGGGGCTGTGGCTGCTCTTCTACGCGCCGCCGGAGCGGCATCGGCTGATCTCGCCGGCCGAAAAGGCGAAGATCGTCGAGGGACGCGAAGCCCATGTCCGCGCCGAGGGCACGCGTCCGCCGGTGCTCGCCATCCTGCGCCAACGCAATTTCTGGGGGATCGCGCTTCCGCGCTTCCTCGCCGATCCGACCTGGGGCACGCTCACCATCTGGATGCCGCTCTACCTGACCAGGGTGCGGGGCTTCGATCTTGCCCATATCGCGCTCTTCGCCTTCCTGCCCTTCGTCGCCGCCGATCTCGGCTGCATGACCGGGCCGGCGCTCACGCTCTGGTTCCAGCGGCGCGGGCTGAAGCTGATCGACGCCCGCCGCGCCGCCTTCACCTGCGGCGCCGTGCTGATGACGGGCACGATCTTCATCGGCTGGGTCGACAGCGCCGCGGTCGCGATCGCCCTGCTCTGCCTCGCCGGCTTCGCCCACCAGATCCTGTCGGTCACGGTCATCACCATGGCGACCGACCTCTTCCGCCAGAACGAGGTCGGGACGGTGGCGGGGCTGGCCGGCCTGCTCGGCAATGGCGGCGTCCTGCTCTCGACGCTGGCGATCGGGGCGATGGTGGCGGCGATCGGCTATGCGCCCTTCTTCGCCTTGTGGGGGCTGCTCGACGTCGCCGGCGCGATCATCCTCTGGACGTTCGTGCGGGCCCCGGTGTCGGAAGCCACATGATCCGCAACCCGATCCGGAACCCGATTCTTCGGGGCTTCAACCCCGACCCGTCGATCGTCCGGGTCGGCGAGGATTTCTACATCGCGACCTCGACCTTCGAATGGTTTCCGGGGGTCCGGATCCACCATAGCCGCGACCTTGCCCATTGGCGGCTGGCGGCGCGGCCGCTCGATCGCGCGGCGCAGCTCGACATGCGCGGCGATCCCGACAGTTGCGGCATCTGGGCGCCGGACCTGAGCTGGAAGGACGGGCTCTTCCACCTCGTCTATACCGACGTGAAGCGTTACGGCCGCACGACGACGGCCGGCGCCTCGGGCGCGTCGATGCGCGACTTCCACAATCTTCTCGTCACCGCGCCGGCGATCGAAGGGCCCTGGTCGGACCCGGTTCCCCTCAATTCGAGCGGCTTCGACCCGTCGCTCTTCCACGACGCGGACGGCCGCTCCTGGCTGCTCAACATGCTGTGGGACCATCGGCCGGGGCGCAACCGCTTCGCCGGCATCGTGATCCAGGAATATGATGCGACGAAACGGGCCCTGGTCGGGGAGCGGGTCAACATCTTCGGCGGAACCCCGCTCGGCCTCACCGAGGGGCCGCATCTCTTCAGGCGCGGCGGCTTCTATCATCTGCTCGTCGCCGAGGGCGGCACCCAATGGGGCCATGGGGTGACGATGGCGCGCTCGCGCGACCTGTTCGGGCCTTACGCGCTTCACCCCGACACGCCCCTGATCACCGCCCGCGACAGGCCCGACGCGCCGCTCCAGCGCGCCGGCCATGCCGACCTCGTCGAGACGCCGGCGGGCGAGACCTATGCCGTCTATCTGTGCGGCCGGCCGCTGCCGAATCGCGGCCGCTGCATCCTCGGCCGCGAGACCGCGATCCAGAAGATGGTCTGGGGCGCGGACGGATGGCTGCGGCCGGCCGAGGGCGGAGGCGCGCCGGTGCTCGAGACGGAGGCGCCGGACCTGCCCGCCACGCCCTGGCCGGCGGCGCCGGCGCGGGAGGATTTCGACGGGCCGGACCTCCCGCCCGCCTTCCAATGGCTTCGGACGCCCGAGCCGGAGCGTATCTTCAGCCTCTCCGCGCGGCCGGGCCATCTGCGCCTTTTCGGGCGCGAGACGATCGGCAGCCTCTTCACCCAGGCTCTGGTCGCGCGGCGGATCGACTCCTTCTCCTGCTCGATCCGCACCCGGATGGACTTCGACCCGGCCCATTTCCAGCAGGCGGCGGGGCTGGTCCTTTATTATGGAGGCGCCAAATTCCATTATCTCCATGTCGGCCATGACGAGGAGGCGGGCAGGCACATCCGAACCATGTCGGCCTTGCCCGACGCGCCGACGGCCGATGCCTTCACCGCGCCGATCCCCTTGCCGCCCGGGCCGGTCGAATTGCGCGCCGAGCTTGACCGGGAACGGCTGCTCTTCGCCTTCCGGCCCGAGGGGCAGGGCGAATGGACCTGGCTGCCCGATCCGTTCGACGCCTCGATCCTCTCCGACGAAGCGACCGCGCCGGGCCTTCCCAATTTCACCGGCGCCTTCGCCGGCATGGCCTGCCAGGATCTCGCCGGCACCGGCCGCCCGGCCGATTTCGACTGGTTCGACCATGAGGCGCGGGAATACCAGCGCGATCCGCGCGGCTGACCCCGCGGGGAGAGCAAGGCGGACGGAGGATTCAAGGCGGAAAGGCGCTTCCGTCCCGTGCGCGGTTGATGGGCCGTTTACCGGCAATGTTCAGCTGGCATTCAACTCGTCGATGAGATAGAACGGTTCGTCGCAGATTTTCGGCGATGCTATGAAGGACGACGATCATGTTGCGTGCGATCGAGGGCGGATCCAGGATCCTGTTCAAGCCTGCCGATCCGCGGCTGCGCGGTTTCCACGCAGTCTATCGCAAGGACGAGGTCAACCATTGCCCGGGTTGCGGCCGCACCCATTGGTATATCGGCCGGCTCTCGGCCGAATGCGGCTTCTGCGGTACCGCGCTGGCGCTTGCCGAGACGGGCATGACCGGGACGGGCCTGCTCCACCGGCCGCATTTCGACGAGGCGGCGTAAGCTGCTCCAGTCATCCTGACGAACGTCAGGATCCACGAACATGGAAGCGATCGATCGGCCGAGGCTGAGTTCATGGATCCCGGATCAAGTCCGACGAAACGGGTCGGGCGGATCGCGTCCGAGACAATGATGGGCGGTCAGCCCCGGTCGCGCTTCCGGTTCGCATAAAGCAGGGCGGCGACGATCGCGGCGGAGCCGATGCCGATCGCCGCGCCGGCCATCAGATGCTTGCGCCGCCTCGCATCGTCGCTCCGGCCTTCGCTTTCGGACGGCTTCGACGCCGGCGCCTCGGCGGGTTCGGCCTCGCTTTCGGCGGGGGCGGTCGGGGCGGTTTTGGGGGTGGAGGGTGAGCGTGCCATGGCCGCGCTCTACCGGAGGCCGGCGCCGCTTCCAAGGCCCCGGCGGCGCCACTGGTCGGCGCTCTGGCCCCAGATGTCGATCTCGACCTGGTCGAACGGCGCCGGAAGCCGGCCGCGGCCGCGAAGGGCCGAGCCGAGCCGCGCCGCGACCCGCGCCGACGCCTCATTCTCCGGCGCGATGCAATGGATGAGATCGTTCCAGCCGAGCGCCGCCACCGCCCAGTCCATGGCGGCGATGCCGCCCTCGGTCGCATAGCCCTTGCCCCATGCATCCCGAACCAGGCCCCAGCCGATCTCGGTGCCCGGCCAGCCTTCCGGCCGCCACGGCCCCAATCGGCCGATCCAGCGCCCGCTCGCTTTCTCGACGACCGAGAACATGCCGAAGCCGTGCAGCGCCCAGGATCCGGCCATGGCGGCGAGCCCGCGCCAGGCGCCGGCGCGCGGCTGGACGCCGCCGATGAATCGCGCCGCCTGCTCGTCGCCCATCAGCTCCGCCCAGCCGTCCAGGTCCGCCGCCTCGGGCGGGCGGAGGATCAGCCTTTCGGTCTCGATCACGGGCCCCGGCATCGCGTTTTCATCGATATTCAACTTGCGACCCCCTTTCCGCCTTTTCTCCACCGCTTTCACCCTCACCCGACTGCGCCTGGGCTCCTTCGTCGCCAAGGCTAAGTATCCCTCTCCGTCAAGGGAGAGGGATTCAAGGCAAAGCCGAATCTGGATCCCGCGCAGACGCCTTGCGCCACCCGCGAAGGAAAAAGCCCCGGCCTTTTCGGACCGGGGCTTTGGTGCGGTGCCAGCGGGGAGGGGGGAGGGGGGAAGCCGGCGCCGCGTGGGGTATAAGCAGAACGTCGGGCCCCTTGCCGGGTTCCCGGAGAATCGCGCGCGGCGTGAAAATTTCCGCTTGCCGGAGCCGGCTTCGAGGAGGGCCGCGCGTCCCGCAAACGAAACGCCCCGGATCGGGGCCGAGGCGTTTCGCGACAGCTGCCGTTGCAGGCGACTATCTCCCATCCCCGCCTCGGCTTTTACACCATTCCACCGAGTCGGAAAAGCGCAAGCGGGACCGCGGAGAGCCATAACGTGGCCGGAACGAGACGGGCGGGAAACAGGCCGCCTTTCCAGCCCCTTGCGGGAACAAGCGGGGGGGCGTAACGCGCGGCGGCTTCGGGGGCGGCGGAACGGATCGCCGCGCCCGGCTTTTCTTCCGCCGGGCCTTCGGCTCGCCGGAGCAACAAGGGACGAAGATGAACGACGCGTCGGCCGCCGAGGCCATGCCGGAAGTTCGCGATCCACCCGCCGGCCATCACGTCCAGGGGAGCCTTCTCAAGCTCACCGTCGGCGCGGTCGGAATCGTCTTCGGCGACATCGGTACCTCGCCCCTCTACGCCTTTCGCGAGACGTTCGGCGGCCACCATCATTTCCAGCTCCCGGTCGACAGGCTCCACATTTTCGGCGTCCTGAGCCTGATCTTCTGGTCGATGATGATCGTGGTGACGCTGAAATATGTCATCATCCTGATGCGCGCGGACAATAAGGGCGAGGGCGGCAGCCTTGCCCTGCTCGCCTTGATCTCGCGCAAGACCGACGGCGCGAAATGGACTCGGACGATCATCCTGCTCGGAGTCTTCGCCTGCGCGCTCTTCTACGGCGATTCGATGATCACGCCGGCGGTCTCGGTGCTCTCGGCGGTGGAGGGCCTGGTCGTCGTCCAGGGCAGCCTCCAGCCGTTCGTGCTTCCGATCGCGCTCGGCATCCTGCTCGGCCTGTTCCTGATCCAGCGCCACGGCACCGCCGCCGTCGGCGCGATGTTCGGGCCGGTGATCCTCGTCTATTTCCTCACCCTCTCGGTCCTCGGCGCGATCAGCATCGCCGGCGATCCCGGCGTCGTCGCGGCGCTCAACCCGCTCTGGGCGATCCGCTTCTTCCTGACCGAGCAGTTCCACGCCTTCGTTTCCCTGGGCTCGGTGGTGCTGGCGGTGACCGGCGCCGAGGCGCTCTATGCCGATATGGGCCATTTCGGCCGGCGGCCGATCAAGACGGCCTGGCTGTTCATCGTGCTTCCGGCGCTGATGATCAACTATCTTGGGCAGGGCGCGCTGATGCTCGCCCATCCGCATGCGGGCGAGAATCCCTTCTTCCTGCTCGCGCCCCAATGGTTCCGGCTGCCGCTCGTCATCATCGCCACCTGCGCGACCGTGATCGCGAGCCAGGCGGTGATCTCCGGCGCCTTCTCGGTCACCCAGCAGGCCATCCATCTCGGCTACGTGCCGCGGGTTCGGATCGACCATACCAGCGCCCATGCGCAGAGCCAGATCTACATCCCGTCGGTCAATTACGCCTTGATGGTCATGGTGGCTGGGCTGGTCCTCGTCTTCCGCACCTCGGACAATCTGACCGCCGCCTACGGGATCGCGGTGACCGGCGCGATGTTCATCGACACCTGCCTGCTCACCGTCGTCCTGTTCGCCCTGTGGAAATGGCCGAGATGGCTGTCGCTCCCGCTCGTCTGCATCTTCGCCCTGGTCGATTTCGGCTATTTCTCGGCCAATCTGCTCAAGGTCCCGAGCGGCGGCTGGGTGCCGCTGCTGATCGCCTTCATCGTCTTCACCTTCCTCACCACCTGGGCGAAGGGGCGCCAATTGCTCGTCCGCCAGCTCCGCAAGGGCGAGATCCCGCCCGCCTTGTTCATCAAGTCGGCGACCAGCTCGGCCGCGCGGGTGCCCGGCACCGCGGTGTTCATGACCAGCCAGCTCGACGGCGTCCCCCACGCGCTCCTGCACAATCTCAAGCACAACAAGGTGCTTCACGAGCGTTCGATCTTCCTCAAGGTGTCGATCGAGGACGTGCCCTATGTCGATCCGGCGCGGGAGGTGGAGGTCGAGGATCTCGGCCAGGGCTTCTTCCGGATCGTCCTTCGCTTCGGCTTCATGCAGGACATGAACGTGCCCGAGGCGCTCGCCCGAATCCAGAATTGCGGCCTGCCGTTCAAGATGATGGAGACGAGCTTCTTCCTCTCCCGCCAGACCCCGCTCGTGTCCAAGGTGCGCGGCATGGCCTTGTGGCGCGAGAAATTGTTCGCCTGGATGATGCGCAACGCGGAAAGCCCGATGGAATTCTTCAGCCTCCCCGCCAACCGGGTGGTGGAGATGGGCAGCCAGATCAAGATTTGACCCTCGGTGGCGAGGGGGTTGGGCGCGACGCTCGCCCGCCTCATCCCGGGCGCCGAACCTCGCCGCGACCTGTGCGTTCCCCTCGGGCCGGGAGCAGACTCTCCCGACGACAGGAGCCAGGCCATGACCAGGGACAAAGGCGGCCCGACCGTCAACCGGGGCGGCGCCGGGAAGCCGACCGCCGACGAGGAAGCGGCCGCGTTCGACATTGGCGGCAACGTCGCGAAGAAAGGCCAGGAACCTTCGCCCTCAGGCCGCGAGCGCGGCGAGACCAGCGACGCCGATGCCGCCGCCCCCCTCGACCTCGAGGATGCCCACGACCGGGCGAGCTGAGCCGGACGGAATCAGGCCGCCAGCCTCTCCTCGGCATAAAGACGCACATCCGCGGGCCAATTGGCGATCAACGCCCGGAAACGCTCCGTCTCGCCGCGATAGAGGGCGCGCACCGCCTCCTCGTAGCCGGGCCGGTCGCCGCCGATCGCGGTCAGGAAATGATAGGCCGCGTCGCGCGCCGCCCGCGGCCCGGGAATCGCCTTGCGCGCCTCCTCGATCAGCCGGCGCAAAACCGCCGAGGCGCCGCCGGGCTGGCGCGCCAGCCATTCCCAATGGCGCGGCAGCAGGGTCACTTCCCGCGCGACCACGCCGAGCCGGGGCCGGCCGCGTCCGCGCGGCGCCTCGGCGGCGCGGCCGGCATCCCAGAGATCGAGATCGACCGGCTGTCCGGTCGCGTCGTCGAACACGCGCACGGCCGCCTGATCGTTCGGCCAGCCGCGCTCGACCTTGTGGGTCACATCCCGCGGCGACCCGCGCGCGATGATCCGGTCCTCGAAAAAGGCGGTGACGCTCTCCGGCATTGAAGCAGGCTCCTGGTTCGTCCCTGATTTATACCCGGATAAAACGAAATGCAATATCATCCGGGTAAATTGTCTGCCGATCTCCGGTTGAACGCTCGGCCCGATCCGTTACGGCGGCGCCATGGCCAGCTTTCCGATCGACCAGGTCCGTGCCGAATTTCCCGCCCTCGCCGTCGCCGACGAGGGTCGCCCGCGCATCTATTTCGACGCGCCGGGCGGGACGCAGATGTGCCGGCGGGCGATCGCGCGGATGGTCGCGCATCTGGAGCGGGGCACCGCCAATTCGGGCGGCGCCTTCGTCGCCTCGGCCGAGACCGACGCGCTGAGCGAGGCGGCGCATGCGGCGATGGCCGATCTGCTCGGCGGCGATCCTGGCGAGATCGCCTTCGGGCCGAACATGACCACGCTCACCTTCGCCGTGTCGCGGGCGCTGGCGCGGGAATGGCGCGCGGGCGACGAGCTGGTCGTCACCAGGCTCGACCATGACGCCAATGTCACGCCCTGGACGATGGCGGCGCGCGATTCCGGAATGGCCGTGCGCTGGCTGGACATCGACCCGGCGAGCGGCACGTTGCGGCTCGACCGGCTTGCGGGCCTGCTCGGCCCGCGCACGAAATTGGTCGCGGTCGGCGGGGCGAGCAACGCGCTCGGTACCTTGAACGACATTCCGGCGATCGCCGCCGCGGTGCGCGCGCATTCCGACGCCCTCGTCTATGTCGATGCGGTCCAGTCGGTGCCGCACGTCGTCACCGACGTCCGCGCGCTCGGCTGCGACTTCCTGGTCTGCTCGCCCTACAAATATTTCGGGCCGCACCAGGGCGTGCTGTGGGGCCGGGCCGATCTGCTGGCGCGGATCGAGGCCTACAAGGTCCGCCCCGCCGCGATCGATCCGCCGGCGATCCGCTTCGAGACCGGCACCCAGAGCTTCGAAGGGCAGGCGGCGACGCTCGGCACGGTGGAGTATCTCGAATGGCTTGGCGGCCTCGTCGCCCCGGCCGCGCCGAACAGCCGCCGCGGTGCGTTGGTCGCGGCGATGGAGGCGTGCGCCGCCTATGAGCGCGATCTCGGCGCGCGGCTCCTCGCGGGCCTGGCGAACGTGCCGGGCCTCCGACTCTATGGGCCGCCGACCATGGACGGGCGCGTCCCGACCTTCTCCTTCACCATGGAGGGCGTCGACGCGGGCCGCATCGCCGGGCATCTCGCCGCCGCCAACATCTTCGCCTGGTCGGGAAGCTTCTACGCCGTCGAGCCGGTCGCGCGGCTCGGGCTGGACGAAGCGGGCGGGCTGCTCCGCGTCGGACTCTGCCATTACAACAGGGCCGAAGAGGTGGACCGGCTGCTCGACGCGCTCCACGCGCTGGCGGGCGAAGCCGGCTGACCGGCCTCGCGCGGCGGCCGGCTTCCTTTTCATTCCCCGCCCCTCCGGGGAAGAAGGGGCAAGAGCGGGGCTTCCTTCGAGTTCGGTCCGAAATGAACGCGATTGCGGCTTGGAGGGCGGCCATTCGCGACTAGCCTGCCCCTTCCGCGCGTCTCCGGGGGGAGGACCATCTCATGCAATCGCAGCCATTGCCGATCGTCGCCGCCCTCTGGCTTTCGCCCGACGGGGACGATTCCGGGCCGGGCACGCGCGACGCGCCGTTCCGGACGCTCGGCCGCGCCCATGCCGAGCTTTGCCGCCTCGCCGAGACCGCGCCGCCGGGAAGCGCGATCAGGATCGTGCTGGAGGACGGCACCTATTTTCTCGACCAGCCGATGCGCTTCGACGCCGGGCGCTTCGGCCCGGACGGGCCGCGCGTCCGCTTCGTCGCGGCGGGCGATGCGCGGCCGGTCGTTTCCGGCGGGCGGCGGATCGGGGGCTGGACGCTGCACGATGCCGAGCGCAACATCTGGCGGGCGAGCGCGCAGGGCGTTCGCTCGCGCCAGCTCTATGTGAACGGCCGCCGCGCGACCCGGGCGGCCACGATCATGGCCGACGGCGGAATCCCCGCCGGCTTCCGGCCCAGCCCGGTGCTTCCCGATCCGCTTTCCGAGATCGAGCCCTATCGGATCGAGGGCGGCATCGATTTCCTCCCGACCGACCTCAACCCCGCCGCCTGGCGCGATCCGGCGCAATGGCGGCGCCCGGCCGAGGTCGAGGCGGTGATCGAGACCCAGTGGAAGATGATGCGGGTGCCGGTCCGCCATGTCACCCCGTCCGACGGGACGAGCCCCGGCACGATCCGCGTCGCCCAGCCCGCCTGGACCAACGCCAACCTCTATTTCTCGCAATCGAAGGGCGATCCGCCGGGCGGCAAGCCGGGCATATGGAGCTTCTGGCAGGTCACCCGTTTCGAGAACGATTATTGCTTCCTCGATCAGCCCGGCGAGTGGGTGCTCGACGGCGAGGAGGACACGCTCTTCTACATTCCGCGGGCGGGCGAGCATATGGACGCCGCCGAGGCGATCCTTCCGGCGCTGGAGGTGCTGGTCGAGGCGATCGGGGTCGACGGCCGGCCGGTCAGCGGCCTCTCCTTCGAAGGGATCGGCTTCCGCCACGCGACCTGGCGCGGGCCGAGCGGCGACGACGGCTATGTCGCCGACCAGAGCGGCTTTTGCGTTCGCGGCGACGGCCACCATCCGAACCTGACCGGGCACGAGCAGCATGTCGCGCGGACTCCGGGCAACCTCCGCTTCGCTTATGCGCGCGACATTGCCTTTCGCGACTGCCGGTTCGAGCAGCTTGGCGCGGTCGCGCTCGATTTCGACACGGGGAGCCAGTCGAACAGCATCCGGCGCTGCACGTTCGACGACATCTCCTCGGCCGCGATCCAGATCGGCGGGAACGACCAGCGCGATTTCGATCCGACGCCGGCCGGCCATACGCGCGACAATGTGATCACCGACAACCGGATCAGCCGGACCGGCCGCGACTATGTCGACAGCGCCGCGCTCTATCTCGGCTTCACCACCAACAGCCTGGTCGCCAATAACGAGATCAGCGAAGCGCCCTGGGCGGGGATCGCGCTCGGCTGGGGCTGGGGGCTGCTCGATCCGGGGAGCTTTCCCGGAATCTCCAACGCGGTCTCCGGAATGTGGGGGATCCACAACCGGCCGACCGTCAACCATCGCAACCGCATCCTCAACAACCGGATCTCGCGCTTCCTCGAGAAATTGTGGGACGGCGGCGCCATTTACTGCTGCGGCTGGCAGGGGAACGGGGCGGACGACGCGCTTCGGATCGAGGGCAATGTCGCCTTCGCCAAGAGGCCGTCGGGCGGCGGCAACGTCCTCTATACGGACGGCGGCAGCCGCCACATCATCGTCCGCGGCAACGCCCTGTTCGACAATCCTATCGGCGCCGTCTGGCTCGGCTCGCCGCCGCGCGCCGGCGATCCGCTTCCCTACGATGCCGGGCCGAGCAAGCTGAACGGCGTCCCTTATGGCGGCGATATAGGCGGCTGCCGCACCTATGGCGACATATCCTACCAGGGCAATTACTGGGCGGCGGGGATCGCGCCGCTCGAGGAGGCGATGATCGACTTCGCCGAGGCGGCGATCAGCAAGATCCTCACCGGGACCAGCTTCTACACCTATTTTCCGGAAGGGTTCTTCGACGTCTGCCCTTATTCGAGCGGCGGCATCTCCTATCCGACCGGCCTGGTCTATGAGGACAATCACAAATTGCCGCTCGGGCGGAGCGACGTCCCGGAGGCGATCCTGCGAAGCGCCGGGCCGCGCGACGATGGCAGCGAATCGGTCGCGAGCGGGTCCGCGCCGTGGGGCGGCGGCGCCTCCTTCCCGCCGATCGACCCGGGGCCGAGCTGGACGGTGCCCCGCGTCTCATTGCCCGGCCTGTTCGGGATGCAGCGCTGCTACGGGCAGGAATGGTATTATTATGTCGGCATCCTCGCCGCCGAGGACGGGCCTCTGTTCGGCCTCCAGCTCGAGATCGCGCGGTTCGATGCGGGCATTCAGATCGGGCTCGGGCTGACCGGGATCGGCTGGCGGGACGAAAGCGGGCAATCGCTCTACCTGAGCGGCGAGGGGATCGGCTTCGGCGCCTCGACCTCGCGCTGGATGCCGGCGGCGGAGGTGGTTCCGCCGGTCAGCGACAGGGCGTTCAGCGCCCGTTTCCGGCCCCTGATCGAGGTGGTCGGCCGATCGCCCGAGCTGAAGCGCGGCATCAAATGGAACCTGCCCCTGCTCGGCCCGTCGCGGGGCTGGCGGTTCGATTATGATGCGCGGGCGTCGCGGGGCGCGCGGCTCGGCATGCCGGGCTCGCGTTACGCTCTGTCGGCCGAGGGGCGGGGGCTGATCGCGGCCGCCGACACCGCCGCCACCCGACCGGCGCGCTACGGCATGGCGCTCGACCTGGTCGACGATCGCGGGACGGTGATGGAGGGGCATTCGGGCTATGTCGGCTCGGGCATGTTCGCGGACGGCGGGGTCGGCCTCGATTCCTACGAATGCGCGCAGCCGGTGCTCCGTGTGTCGGGCGGGACGCTGACGATCGACGGGGCGGAGCGGCGGATCGCCGGCGGCACGCTCTGGCTCGACCGCCAGCTCATCGCCAGGGCGGCGCCCGGAAGCGCGAGCGGGGATCAAGCGGCCGCCCGGCGGCGCGGCGCCCTGCGCGCGGCGCTGCGCGGCGAATTGCCGGGCGCGCAGCCGCTCTATGTCGGCGACTGGATCGGGCTGACGCTCGACGACGGGCGCTCGCTTGCGCTTGCGGAATTCTGGCAGAAGTCGACGCCGCAATGGATCACCGGGACGGGCGTCGGCAAGCCGCCGCGCCACGGCTTCGGCAACCTCTATTTCCCGCGCGACCTCGATGCCCCCCAGGCCAATGGCGGGCTCGCGCTCAAGGCGCGGACGGCGGAGGTTTCGGACGATTGGGATTTCGATCTCAACCTGCTCGATCCCAGGGATCCGGGGGCGTCGCCGCACTGGACGTCGCCCGCCTCGAACAAGACCTATGCGACCGCCTGGCGCATCGATTTCGCCCCGCGCGCGCAGAGGGCCGGGCTGCCGCCCACCCTTTACCTGCGCGCGCTCAGCGACAATTGCGAGATCATCCCCTCCACCGCCGACGCCGCCTTCTTCGAAGGCGCGGCTTTGGTCTATGCCGACCGCGACTTCCGCCGCCGCCTCGGCCAGGCCTTCGTCGAGCAGATGGGGTTCAATTGAGGGGATCCGTCAGCTCGCATTGTCGATGCGGGTACTTCGATGATCCACGCAGCTGCCGTCGGCCCACCCTCACCCAAATAGCCTTCTGACTAATTTTCCTAATTCGCGCGCGACCGAGTCCTGGCAGTTCCGGTTCCGGCGTCCAATGGGTTGGCATTTTCGTTGCCGGCTCGGCACGCGGATTCCGTCTTTCCGTTCTGTGTTACGACTCCGAATTGGCACGTTGCTTTTGTTTTGGTTGCATCTTGCAGCCAGACTACTTCGGAGTTCGGATTGGCCTCAAAGAAAGACGCTCTATCTGTTCCAAATACCTTCTCCCACAACGAGAGCCTGAGGGACAGTCCATAAGTAATCTCAACGGACGCGTAATCTTTTGGATCCGCAACGATTATATAATGGGCATCGTGTCCGGTTACATGCTCTGGTTCGTAACTACCCGTCATTCCTCCATTGTCGTCAATTTCTTGCGCCTGACCGGGGTCGTTCGATACGATGTGTCCCTTTTTTAAGTAATCTTCTATATCGCTGTCACTGTCCTCCGCCTCGCTGACGCTTGATCGGGCAAGCCTCCAATTTATGATGTCGGATTCCTTTCGATCATTTGGCTCGTCCCAGATCGTTGGGGGACCTTCGATGATATGAGCTTGGGGCCCGCCAGCCTCGAACGTGTTTTCTCCGATAAACAACCGGTCGATGCTGAACTCCACCAGGAAGGTCGAGTTGGACGTATTCTTTAACGTAAGCATATAAGATATATCATACACATGCTTTCCATTGGGGAGAGTGGCAACATCCCGCGTCTTGAGAATGCCTGTCGGGTTGTCCCTGATTATCGAGAAGGCGGAGACCGACTCGGCTTTCGACCAAAAGTCTGGGAACCACGCAATGAGAGCCAATGTAGCACCTATCGTGACGATAAGTGCGTTATATAGCGAGATTTTATCTCCGGGTTTCATTCTGTTAAATCTGTCGGATAGGCGCTTTATCCAGCCAGGAGTGGGTTGTCCGGCAGTTGAGTGATCGGCTGTTTCTGAGTTCATAACTGCCTCCCTCTCGACGATGAGCAAAGCAATTGCAAAACCGATAGCGACAGGAAGCTTATTGCATATTTTGGAACCCAGTCGAATACATTACTGCCATAAGTATGGCAGGCCGAGTTTCATCGCTCCGGTTGCGGGCATTTAGCGACCGCCGAACGGGGAAATAGGCCGACCACGGTGCAGGCCGGCTCACCTGGGCGGATTTTGCGAGCCTTCGCCTACCGCAACTGGCTGTCCTTGCTCCCGCGGCGGTTGATGCCGCCGGGGGCGGGGCGTTTGTCGCGGGCGCTCTGGCAGGCGACGCAGGTGCGGGCGCCGGGGAGGGCGCGGCGGCGGGCTTCGGGGATGGGCTCGCCGCAGATCGCGCAATATTCGGAGCCTTCGCCGGCGGCCAGGCGGGCGCGGGCGGCGGCGACGGCATCGGCAACGCTGTCGTCGATCTGATCCTGCACCGCGCCGTCGCGAGTCCAGCCTCCGGCCATGATGATCCGGGCTCCTTTCCGCTGTCCCAAGATAGGGAGGGAACGCTTTGTCGGCAATGAAGCGCCGGCGCCCGGTTCAGCGGCGGGCAAGGCGGCCTGGGGGAACATCTCGCGGTGGCGGCGCGTAGAGGCTGCCACAAGCGCCGGCACGCGCCGGCGGAGGAGAGGTGTGATGCGTAGACTGCTTTCCTATGGCCGTACCTTCGTCCTGCTTGGCGCCGCCGTCGCCACGCTTTCGGGCTGCCTCGGCGACAATTGCCGGCCGGGCCGGGATTCGGACCGCGGCCACCACCATTGCGACCGCGACCGGGATCGGCACCATTATTATTGATCGGGTTTGACCGTCGTCTCCCCGGGAGCGGCGGCATCCTGTGAAAAGCGATCCTGAGCGCGCGCGAGGCGAGCTTCAGCGCGTGGGTCGATCGGCAAAGCCCCCTCCCCCCAGGGGAGAGGGGGTCAAGGGGTCATCCGATCCGCCTCAGTGCGTCGGCCGCCTGCCGGATATGTGCGCCAAAGGCGCGGTGGGGGGCTGGCCGCCGACCGGATTCGCCTTCTGGGCCAGCAGCCACGAGAAATCGCCGGTGAGCTGGCCCGATTGGGTGCCCTTGCCGGTCTTCCTGTCGTAGCTGGTCCAGATGCCGGCCGAGCTGTGGCAGCCCATGCAGCTCTCGGTCGCGAAGATCAGGGTGTTGATCCCGGGCTTCACCGGCTTGTTCAAATTGTTGAGCGGCGAGGTCCAGACCGGCGGCGCCGCATTCGGGCTGACCGGCGGGCAGGTGGCATTGTCGGGCACTTCGGCGCTGGCGCAGGCGGCCGAGTTCATCGTGTTGGTCTGGACCGTGCCGCCGCGGGCGCGGCCCTGGAAATAGGTTTCCATCGTGATGTTGGTGAGGAAGACCGGAGTCGGATTGCCGCCCGGCTTGTTCGCGACCGCGCCCGGCAGGCCGCCATTCCAGGGCGACGGCGCCGTGCTCGGACCGGTCGGCCATTGGGTGTCGATCAGCTGATAATATTGCCAGACGCTGCCCATGCCGGCGAGCGCGGCCTGCGCCTCCTGGTTCAGATGCACCTTGTCGCCCGGGATCGGGATTCCCCGCCACGCCTGGGTCGGAACGCGCGGATAGGCGCCGTGCGCGCCGGCCTTGGGCTGCTGGTTGACCGCGCAGAGCCAGCAATTGGGATCGAAGAAATTGGGGTGGAGCTTGGGATGCGCCACCGGATCGACGTCGAGATTGTCGACCTGCTCGAAGGTCGACCAGATCCATTGCGGCGAGGTGGAGCTCTTGTGGCCGATATGCATTCCGACCAGGCCGACAATGACGTGGCGCTCGACCGGCTTGCCGTCCGGCCCCTGGTCGATGACCACGGCCGGGCTGGTGTAGAAGCGGGTTGGATCGTCCTTGCCCGGAGTCATGATCTTCCAGGCGAGCTTCAGCTCGAAGGCGCCGCTGCGGTCGACGTTCGGCTGGCCGATCGGCATGTCGACCTTGCCGCCCTTTTTGGCGAAGGCGACCTGGCCCTGGATGTTGTAGAGGCTGTTCTGGCAGAGATAGGAGACCTCGTTCGGGTCGATCATGATCTCGTAGAAGACGAACTGGCCGTTCTGGTCGATCAAAGGCCCGGAAAAGGCCTGGTCGATCTCGCTGAGATTGGAGGCGTTGAGCTCGCCGACCGCCGAGATCACGCCGAGGAAGCGGGTCTTGCGGGTATCGGCATTGGCCCTTGCGGCGAGCGAGAAGGGGGCGAGGCCGCGGCTGACCGGCTTGGACAGGTCCCGGGTCATAGCGAGCATGTGCGGGCCGGCGCCGGTGCCGCAGGCGGCGGGGCGCGCTCCGTCGGTCTGGAAGATGGTGCTCGAATTGTGCCAGAGCGTCCAATAGGGGCTGCCGAAAGCGGTGTCGGTGAATTTCGGCGCCGGCTGGCCCTGGTTGTTCGTCGGCCAGGCCAGGGCGATGAACATCTGCCACGAATAAAGGTCGAACTCGCGCTGGACGAGCGGGAATTCGGGCGGGTTGGCGTTTTCGAGGCTGCTCTTGAGGGCGGTGTCGACGTCGCCGGGCAGCTGCGGCGTCAGATCGATCTCGAAATTGGGAAAGGCCTGCAGATAGGCCGGCGTCGACGGCCGCGGCGGCCCCTGCATCGCGGCCGCGCCGACCAGGCCCCCAAGCAGCCCGATTCCGGCGGCGGTGGCCAGAGCCCCCGCGATCCGGCGCCTGTTGCGAGCGAATGTCGAGACTTTCATGATGGCCCCCCTTCATGTCCGATACGCATCGAAACGATCGGCGACGATCACTGCGCCGCCGGGCCGCTGGCAATGGAGGCTAGACCCGTAACGATTGACCGCAAGCCCCAACAAGAACGGTTTTGGGGATTTCGGCCGCGCTTGCCGGAGCGCGCAGGCGGCGGCATGGAGGCGCCATGCTCCCCGTTTCGGCCTGCCGGATCGTGCGCCGCCATCGCCACGATCCCGACGCCTTCACCCAGGGCCTGGTCTGGGATCGCGGCGACCTGATCGAAAGCACCGGCCTGGTCGGCCGATCGCGAATCCGGCGGGTGCGGCTGCGCGACGGGAAAATGCTGCGCGAGGCGCGGCTTCCCGTCGATCTGTTCGGCGAGGGGATCGCGCTCTGGGGCGAGGAGATTGTCGGCCTCACCTGGCAGGACGGGATCGGCTTCCGGCGGGATCGCGAGACGCTGGAGGAGACCGGGCGCTTCGAGATCGACGGCGAAGGCTGGGGGCTCACCGGCGACGGCGAGAGCCTGATCCTCAGCGACGGCACGCCGACCCTGCGCTTCCTCGATCCGGCGACGATGGCGGTCCGCCGGCGGCTGCTCGTGGTTGCGGGCGGACGGCCGATTCCCTGGCTGAACGAGCTGCAATGGCGGCGCGGCGAGATCCTTGCCAACGTCCTGAGCCTCCCCGCAATCGCCCGCATCGACCCGGCGAGCGGGCAGGTGAAGGGCTGGATCGACATCGCGCCCCTGGTGGCCGAGGCGGCGGCCGGCGATCCCGAGAAGGTCGCCAACGGGATTGCGTGGGATGAGGCTGGCGGGCGGCTGTTCGTCACGGGGAAGAACTGGCCGACGCTGTTCGAGATTGCCTGAGATTGATCGGACATCCAGCCCCTCCCCTTGGGGGGAGGGGCGATCATTGTGCGATCGCGATCCGCTCGAGCACAAGGGACAGGTTCGGCGCCGCGCGCAGGCGTTGCAGCTGCGCCGCCAGCAACGCGGCGCGGCGGGGTTCGAGCGGCGGGGCGTTCAGCAGGGGCGCGGCGATGCGGGCGGCGGCCTGGGGGCTGTGGCGGTCGAGCGCCAAGGCCGCGTCGGCGAGGAATCGGTAGCCGAGGCCGGATGGATGGTGGAGCGCCCCGAAATTGGCGCCGACGCCGCCGAGCAGCGCGCCGATCCGGGTCGGACGCGACAAAGTGAAATCGGGATGGGCGAGCAGGCGCCTTGCCTCCTCGATCGCATTCGGGCGGCGCGAAAGGGCCTGGGCGGCGAACCATTTGTCGAGCGCGGCCGGCTTGTCCCGCCGGCGCGCGTGGAAGCCGGCGAGGCCGGTGGCCCGCTCGGGCAGGTCCGAATGGGCAAGCGCGCGGAGCGCTCCGTCCTGCTCGGTCATGGTCGGGCCGTCGTTGAGCTGGGCGAGCGCAAGCGCGCCCGCGTCCGGCGTGCCGGCGGCGACCAGATAGTCGAGCGCGAGGTTGCGCAGCGCCCGTTCGCCCTTGCCCGGCGCCGGCGCGGCCTGGATCGCCCGCCAGCGACCGGCGAGCGCCGCGCCGATCTCGCGCCGCAGCCGGGCGAGGCCCGACAGGATCGGCCGCGGGTCGAGCGGGTGCGGTCCGTCCGCGAGGATCGTCTCGTGCGGCGGCGCCGCGAGCAGGGCGAGGAAGGCGGGATCGTCGCGGGGGCCGTCGAGGCCGGCCGCCAGCGCTTCGGCGACGAGGGCGGTTTCGGCCTCGCCCAACGCCGCCTTCGCCATCAAGGCCTGCATCGCGTCCCAGCGCGCGAAGGGATCGTCGTCATGGGTGGCGAGCCAGGCGAGATCGTCCGACGCCCGTTCGAAGGCCAGAGCGATCGGCGCCGAAAAGCCGCGGTTGATCGACAGAACCGGCGCGGTGCCGGCAGGGCCGAGGTCGAACGCCTGAGTCTCCGCCTCGGCCGATATCAGCCGTTCCTCGATCTTCGCGCCGCTTTCCCGGTCGAACAGGGCGATGCGCAGCGGGATCGGGCGCGGGCCGCCCGGCATGTCCTGCGTGACGATCAGCCGGAGCCGGCCGCCCTCCTTTTCCAGCGTCGCGCGCACGGCCGGCAGGCCCGACGCCTCGCACCAGCGCAGGAAAGCCTCCGCCGTCCCCGGCGGCGCGGCGGCGGCGAGGAAATCCTCCCAGCCGACCGCCTGGCCGTCATGCCGGTCGAAAAAGGCGGCGACGTCGCGGCGGAAGGGCTCGGCGCCGGCCATGGTCTCGACCATTCGCACGATCTCGGCGGCCACCGTGTAGGTGGAGGCCGCGAACAGGTCGCCCGGCGCGTCATAGGCGTCCGGGCGGACGGGCGGCAGGGCCACGCGCCTGTCCCCGGCGAGCGGGCCGCCGCGGAGCACCAGCACGTCCTCGATCCGTTTCGCCGCCGCCGATCCGCGCGAGGCCGCGAACGACTGGTCGCGAAAGACGGTCAGCCCCTCCTTCCAGCCAAGCTCGAACCAGTCGCGCAAGGTGACCCGGTTGCCCGACCAATTGTGGAGGAATTCATGGGCGACAAGCAAGGCGGCGATGTCGCCTTCGGCGTCGGTCGCCGCCTCCGGATCGACGAGCGGCGCCTGGTCGAACAGGAGCAGGCCTTTATTCTCCATCGCCCCGAAGCCGAAGCCGGGGACGATGCCGACATTGAGCATGTCGAGATCGTAGTCGCGCCCGAATGCGCGCTCGTCCCAGGCGAGCGCGTCGCGCAGGGTTTCGATCATGTGCGCGGTGAAGGGCAGATCGGCCGCCCTGGCCCAGATCGCCAATGCGACGTCGCGGCCCGAGCGGGTGACGAAGCGGCCGCGCCGGGCTTCGAGGGTGCCGGCGAGCAAAGCGAAGAGGTAGCAGGGCTTGGGCCAGGGATCCTCCCATTCCGCCCAATGGCGGCCGCCTTCGCCCGCGCCCGCGGCGATGCGGTTGCCGTTCGAGAGCAGGATCGGGAAGCGCGCCGCGTCGGCGGTCATGCGGACGCGGTAGCGGCTGAGCACGTCCGGCCGGTCGGGGAAATAAGTGATGCGGCGAAAGCCCTCGGGCTCGCAATGGGTGGCGAGCAGGCCGGCGGATTCGAACAGGCCGCTCCGGGCCGGATCTTGCGCGGGTTCGATCTCGACGAGCGTCTCGACGGTCGCCGCGTCGCCGGGGATGCGCAGGGTCAGGCCGCGCGGATCGACCCTGTGCGCCGCCGGCTTGCCGTCGAGGCGGAGCGAAAGGAGCTTCAGCCCCTCCCCGTCGAGCCGCAGCGGGAGTTGGTGGGCGCCGCCGCGCCGCGCCTCGAGCCGCGCGCGCACCCGGGTGCAAGCGGGGTCGAGGTCGACGTCGAGCGCGATGTCGGGGACCAGCCATGGCGGCGGCGTCCGGTCGGCGCGGCGCATTTTCCGGGCCTGGGATTTGGGGGGACGCATGGGGCGATCAGGCCTGGCGTCCGGGAGCCGCGCCGAGGGGCCGGATCATTCTCTTGTCCCTCCGCCTGCTTCCTGCCGCGCAAGGGGTAGAGACGGCGCGTGGGATTGTCACGTCGACCCGCAGAATCCCTTCTCCACTGAGGGGAGAGGGGGAAGGGGGGCCGACGTCTTCCGAACCTGACCTCTCGCGGTCAGGATGCCTTGCGCAGGCGGGGTTGGCTGCAGCCGTAGAGCTCGAGCAGGCCGGGCACCTTGCGGGCCGGGACCGGGCGGCTGACATGATAGCCCTGGACCTCGGCGCAGCCTTCCTCGGTGAGGATGCGAAGCTGCTCCTCGGTCTCGACGCCCTCGGCGGTCGTCTTCATGCCGAGCTTGCGCGAGAGCTGGATCGTCGCCTGGACGATGGCGAGGGAATCGGTGGTTCCGACCAGGTCGGCGACGAACGAGCTGTCGATCTTGATCTTCGCGAACGGGAAGCTGCGCAGATAGGACAGGCTCGAATAGCCGGTCCCGAAATCGTCCATCGCGATCCCGATGCCGAGCGTCGTCAATTTCTCAAGCACCGAGCGCACCCAGGTCTCGTCGTTGAGCAGGACGGATTCGGTGATCTCGAGCTCCAGCCGCTCCGGCGCGAGGCCGGCGGCGCCGAGCGCGCTGGTCGTCATCGCGACGAGGTCGCCGCGCTTGAACTGGGCGGCGGAGAGGTTGACGGCGACGCGGATGTCCTCGGGCCAGGTGGCCGCGTCGCGGCAGGCCTGGCGAAGCACCCATTCGCCGATCGGGATGATGAGCCCGCTCTCCTCGGCGATCGAGATGAAGTCGTTGGGCTGGACCAGCCCGCGTTCCGGATGGTTCCAGCGCACCAGGGCCTCGAAGCAGCCGATCCGCCCCTGCTTGACGTCGAGCAGGGGCTGGTAATGGACCTCGAACTGGCCCTTGCGGATCGCGGTCCTGAGGTCGTTCTCGATCTTGCGGCGCTCGTGCAGGCGGCTGTCCATCCCCTCCTCGAAGAAGCGGTAGGTGCCGCGGCTGTCGGACTTGGCGCGGTAGAGGGCGAGGTCGCTCATCTTCAGCAATTCGTCGGCGTCGAGCCCGTCGGCGGGCGCGATGCTGATTCCGACGCTGGCGCCGATCGCGACGGTGTGGCCGTCGAACTCGAACGGGGCGGAGAGCGTCTCGATCGCCCGTGCGGCGAGCGCCGAGGCATCCTCCTCCTCGCCGACGTCGGGCTGGAGGATCGCGAACTCGTCGCCGCCGAGCCGGGTCACCGTGTCGCCTTCGCGGACGAGCGCGATGAGGCGCGTCGACACCGCCTTCAATATCTCGTCGCCGATCGGATGGCCGAGCGTGTCGTTCACTTCCTTGAAGCGGTCGAGATCGATGGTGAGCAAGGCGAAGCCGCGGCCGCGCCTGGCCTGCGCCACCTCCTGCTTCAGCCGCTCGCCGAAGGTGGCGCGATTGGGCAGGCCGGTGAGTACGTCATGGGCGGCGAGATAGGCGATGCGGCGGCTCGCGGCCTGCTTCTCGGTCACGTCCTCATGGGTCGCGACCCAGCCGCCGCCGGGCAGGGGCTGGCGCTGGATCTCGATGAACCGGCCGTCGGAAAGCTCCACCTGCATCGACGCGCCGCGCGCCAGATCGGGCACGATCTGAAGCTCGGGATTGGCGAGGTCGACCATGCCGCTCGATTCGATCAGATGATCGATCACGCTGGAATAAGGCGTGCCCGCCTTCAGCAGGTCGGTGGGGATTCCGTAAAGCTCCGCATAGCGGCGGTTGTGGATGATCAGCCGGTCCTCGGCATCGTACATGGAAAGGCCCTGGGCCATGTTGTCGAGCGCCGCGTTGCTGATCGCGGCGTGATGCTGCAGCGCTTCGTGCAGCGCCTCGCGCTCGGCGGCGCCGCGGATCACCTCGTCGGCGAGGGCGGCGCGCTGCCGCGCCTCCTCGAGCTGCTCGCGCGCCATGCTGCGCTCGAACAGGACGAGGCCGAAGCCGATCGCAAGCAGCAGCAAGGCGGCGACGGTGACGATGGTCGCAAGCGTTCCCTGGTCGATCGCCGAGGGCGGAACGTCGATGCGCGGATCGGGCCAGATCGACGCCGCCGACATGGCGGTGAAATGCATGCCGCAAATGGCGAGGGTGAGGAGCAGGGCGGCCACCCAGGGCGTCCTTTGCGGGTGCCGCGAATGCCAGGTCAGGGCGGCCGCGGCGAAGACGATTCCGATCATGACCGATGCGGTGGCGAGGCCGCTGTTCCAGTAGATGCGGCCGGCGACGATCACCGCCGCCATGCCGACATAATGCATCGAGCTGATGCCGGCGCCGATCAGCGCGCCGGCGAGCGGCGGCGCGGCGCGGTTGCTGCTGAGCGCCGCGAACCAGCCGCAGGTCGAGACGGCGATCGCGACGACGACCGAGAGAAGGGTGATCGGAACGTCGTAGCCGATCGGCAGGGAGGGCCGGTAGGCAAGCATCGCGACGAAATGGGTCGACCAGATGCCGACTCCGGCGACAAGCCCGGCGAGCCCAAGCCAGAAGGGCCGGCGGGGACTGTCCTGCCGCGCCTGGCCGAACGCCGCGAACGACGTCAGCGTGGCGAGAAAGCAGATGAAGCCCGCCACGAGCACGAGCCTGAGATCATGCTCATGGGCGATGCAGGCATAGACTCGAAACATACCGTCTTCCCCGGAGGATGGACCGGTCTAGCGGCGACAGGCTTACGAAACGTTAAGGAGGGCGCCGCGGGCGGCCCGCCCCGGCGCTCCGCCGGAACGCGCGGGAGGCCGGCGCGCGCGCCGTCGCAAGGCCCGTTCGGACCGCATCCGAAACGACCTTGCGCGGTCCGGCGGCACGCGCCTGGGACGACGCGCCGCGACCCGCTGATCGGCCCCTTTCCGCGAAGGCGGTCGGAACAGCGCGGGAGAGTCGGCGTTGACGCTCCATCCGGCCGGATCATGATGGCGTCCGATCGGATCTGTATGGGTCGCCATCAGAGAGAGGTTTCCATGAAGAAAGTCCTTGCAATCGCCTTGATCGCCGGCACTGCCCTGGTCGCGTCGACGCCCGCCGATGCGCGGCAGGGCTGCGGCCCCGGCTTCCATCGCAACCATTGGGGCCGTTGCCGCCCCAATCGCGGGCCCGATCCGGCGGCGGTCGTCGCCAACCTCGTCGTCGGCAATTATTATGACGGCCGCGGCTATTGGGACGGCCATCGTTACTACCACCATCGCCGCCACTGGCACGGCGGCTGGCGCTATTATTGATCGCTGAATGAGGGCCGCGCCGGCGCCGGAAACGGCGCCGGCGCGGCTGCTCGTCCCGCGCGCATGCGCCGCCCCGCTTTGGCGGCGGCGGGCCCGCAGGCGCGAATGTCGCGACGTCGTCAGCAGGCCGTGCCGGGCGCGTTGGGATCGACGCGTCCGGCCTTGTCCGCGTTGAGCTCGGTGAACCACATCGCGCCGTCTGGCCCGGCGACGATCCGGTGCATCACCGTGTCGCGGGTCGGGACCGGGAAGCAGGTGAAGGCGTCCGGCGGAAGCGGCGCGGCGGGTGCCTTCAGGACCGCGCCCGATATGCGGACCAGCCGGTCGGCCATATTCGGATCCGGATGGGCGTGGTCGACATATTGCTGCACCCACAGATTGCCGCCGGCGTCGAAGGCGAGCGCCGCGAGCAGCATCGGCGGCCGGCCGGCGGGGGTTGGGATCGCGAATTCGGCGATGCTGCCGTCCGGCTCGACCCGGGCGACCTTGCCGCCGGCCTCCTCGCTGAACCACATGAGGCCGTCCGGGCCGCGCTCGATCGCGATCGGGCGGCTGTTCGGCGTCGGGATCGGGAACTCGCGGACGGCGGCGCGCGGCCTGCGCCCCGGACCGACCGAGATTGCCGCCACCGCATTGCCGGTCAGCTCGGTCACCCACATCGTCTCCCGACCCGCCTGGCCGCGGGGCGACGCCGGGTCCGGGCCGGGGCGGATATAGATAGGGAGGCTGCCGACTGTCGGCAGCGCATAGGTCGCGACCGATCCGTCGGCGGCGATGCGCGAGACGGTGCCGGTGGCCTTGCCGGTGACCCAGATGGTGCGGCCGTCGGCGGCGACGCCGAGGCCGTGGGGATGGGTGTTGATCGGATCGGGGCAGGCGCCGCAGTCGAGCCGAACGTCGACGTTCCGGACCCGGTTGCCGCCGCGATCGAAGGCGACGACCCGGCCGGCATATTCGAGCGTCACCCAGAGCAGGCCGTCGCGATCGAGGCCGAGCCCGTGCGGCCGGCTTCCCGGCGGCATCGCAACGAACCGCACCCGGCCGTCCGGGGCGATGCGCGCGATCGAATCGTAATTCTGGCCAGACACGACGAGCGTCGCGCCGCCCCCGGCGGGTTCCGGAACGAACACCATCTCATGGGTCGAGCCGTTATGGCTGCCGCCCATGCCGTCGCCGACCGGCGCCTGCGGCGCTTCCATGAGCGCCGACATCAGCCGGTGCGGCGCGGGCCAGGAGAGCGGGATCTCGCGCACCCCCGCCTGCGCCGCGCAGGCCGGTGCCGCGCAGCCGAAGACGGCCGCCGCGATCGATCGGACAAGATTCCGCCTGATATCCATCCGCCCCTCCCCGTCAGGGCCCCGCCGCGCTCCGCGACGCAATGCCCGGGCTCAACATGCCATAATCGGGGGAGGGACGCAGCTTAACGTTCCGGCAATGGGGTTCCTAAGAGGGCTTCGGGAGCGCCGCCGGGCCCAGCTTCATGCCCGGATGCCAGCCGCTCTTCGCCAGGAAGGCTTTCGGGTCGTTCATCTCCAGGATCTCGCGAATGGCGCGGCGCTTGTCCCGCGCGTGCTCATAATAGGCTTTCACGATCCTGTAGCCGACCCAATAGCCAAGGTCTCCCGGCCGATCGACGGTGCCGTTGTACAGCCACGCCGAAACATCCTTCTTGTCCTCGTCGGGGATGAAGGCCGCTTCGATCTCCTTCTCGCGGCCGGCCGCCTTGGTCCAGACGCCGCGCTCGGAAACTCCGCCGGCGATCAATTCGGTCATGAACTCGGCCGCGCCTTCGATCAGGGACGCTTCAAGCACCGTCGGATGCTCATCGTCGACGAGCGCCCGGACCTGCTGAACATGGATATATTCGTGGAAGATTGCGTGGACGAACCGGTCTTCGAGATTGGCGTCGAAATAGGTCACGCCGCAGAGCGCCTCCAGGCCGATCATCACGCCATGGACCGGGCTTCCGACGCCGGCCGGCTTTCCTCGGCCGATGGCGACGGTGATCGGCGGGAATTTGGCGGCGGGATAGACATCGCGCAGCCGATGCAGCGCGGCCAGCTCCCGCCGCCGCGCCTGGGGCAGGACAGCCGCGCAGCGGCGGGCCTGCTCGTAGACGCCGGGATGCATGGCAAGATTGTCGGCGATCCGGGCGCCCGTGATGTTGCGGAGCTTCGCGAAGTCGTGAAGGCCGTCCGAGCCCTTGTCGAGATAGTCGCGTTGCAGCTGCTGGGCGTTCGGATGTCCGCCGGCCGCGTCATAAACCACAAAGAAGCGGGTGACGTCCTCGGTCCGAATGACGGGACCGCCCACCGGCCCGGGCGGCGTCGCCGGCAGGAATATCAAGGCGGCCAGGATCGCGGCAACGGGGACAAACGACATCTCGGCCACCTTCCATGCGCCGGCCTGAACCGACGGAGCGCACGCACGCCCCATGCACAGCCGGCGGGGATGGCGCCGGATGCAGGGGTGTCACCGGCGCCTGCTACGGTCAGGCGGAAACGAGGTAAAGCCCGTTGGAAGCCGGGAATTCACGGCCGCGACATCAGGATGGAAGGATGGTGGACGCACCAGGGCTCGAACCTGGGACCCGCTGATTAAGAGCGCGAACAAAGCGTGTCCGAGAATGTCCCAGCATCTTTCATTTCAATAGCTTACGAGGTATTCTTTCCAACAGCGTCCCAAGGCGTTCCGGGCAAATGCTACCTAAGGTAGCGGGTTCTTGGCCGGGACCCGCTGATAGGAAAGGCACCGGCTGATGGCGACGGCAGCACCGTCCGAACTCACCATCCTCACAGACGCGAAAATCCGCGATCTCAGGAGACCGAAGTCGGGTCAGATCGAGGTGCGCGACAAGTCCGTGCCGGGGCTCCGGGTGCGCATCGGCACGTCGGGGACGAAGTCGTTCGTCCTGCTCAAGCGCGTTGCCGGCAAGTCCCGCAACATCGCGATCGGCCGCTTCTCGGAGCGGTTCGGGCTTGCCGAGGCGCGCAAGAAGGCGCGGCAGATCCTTTCGGATATCGAACTCAAGGCTGATCCGCTCGCAGCCTTGCCGCTGCCGCGCAGGCGCTCTGCCGCCAGCCTCACCGTCAACGCGCTCTGGCCCGAATTCAAGGCATCCAAGGCCCACCTCCGCTCGATCGGCGAGATCGAGCGCGTGTTCAAGCGGCACATCCTCCCTGAATTTGGGGACCGTGCAGCCGACAAGATCACGCGGAGCGAGATCACGCGGCTCATCGATGAGATTGCCCGAAGTGCCCCGGTCATGGCCCGAAACACCCTGGGCTATCTCTCATCCTTCTATGGCTGGGCGATGCCGCGCCTCGACCACCTCCAGGCCAATCCATGCCGCGATGCCGGCAGGCCCCGCGCACCAAAGCCGCGCGAGAGGGTGCTGAGCGAGGAGGAGGTCGGTGCGCTCTGGCACGTGCTCGAAGGGGAGGGGAAGCCGTTCGGGCCCGCCCTCAAGCTCCTCCTATTGACCGGCCAGCGCCGCAACGAGGTGTTCGACGCCGACCGTGCGGAGTTTGACGTCCGAGCGAAGCTATGGACGATCTCCCGCGAGCGGGCGAAGAACGGCGCGACCCATCTCGTGCCGCTCTCATCGTCTGCTCTCGCCATCGTGAAGGAGCTGCTGAAGGATCAGCGCAGCGAAAAGCTGCTTCCGGCGCGCGGTAATTGGGACATGAGCCCGAGCGGGTTCAGCAAAGCCATGCGGCGGATCAGGGAGTCGCTCGAAGAGGAAATCGGCCGCCCTGTGCCGCACTGGACATTGCACGATCTGCGGCGGACGCTCGCGACGGGATTGCAGCGGCTCGGAGTCCGCCTCGAAGTGACCGAGGCGGTCCTGAACCACCTCTCCGGGTCCCGCTCAGGGATTGTGGGCGTCTACCAGCGCCACAACTACTTCCACGAGAAGAAGGCGGCCCTGGCGGCTTGGGAGCGCGAGGTGAAGCGTCTTGCGCGGATCCATAAAGGTCGGATGGCGACTGCTGCTTTGGCCGCCTGACCTCGGCGACATGTCGCAGGCAGACAATCCGCTTTTACCGTAGAGTAGATCAACGCTCCTGCCACCCCTCCGAAGTTACCACTCCAGTCGATTTCGTCGCCGTACGGAGCGGAGCCGGCGCCTTCAGGCAGCCTTCCGAATTTGCTGTTTTCTGAGGCAGAATTAGAACCATTTTGGTTGTGACAAAATGTTAATTCTCGAATCGCCCAAGCAGCCGTTGACTCCTTGCTGTTGCTCGTTCTGATGAAGCTTGAGGGTAAGGGGCTAGATTCAATGGCAAAAGATTCGTCGAACTCGGCTTGATCGCTGCTGTGATCGCTCTTGTGCCGGCGTTCGCAATGGCGACGGAGACAGTTAATTACAGTTACGACGCGAAGGGCCGGCTCGTGCAGATTGCCCGGTCGGGCACAATAAATAACGGTGTCGTGACCAACTACACCTACGATCACGCCGACAATCGAACGAACAAGACGACGACCGGCTCGCCAAACCCAGGACCACCATAATCCTGACTGCGGTAGGAAGGCCGCGGACCCCTCATTCTTCGGCTCCCTTAAAGGCCGAAACCAAACCACGCCTATCGGAGGCCAGCCAATGAACCGCATAGTTGTCCGGGCGGCAACACTCGCCTGCACGCTTCTCGCCACGACCGCTATGGTTAAGCCAGCGCTGGCAACTCCGCCCAGATTCCAAACACTCGATCAGAATGATGTCGACCTTGTTACAGGTGGCTTCGTCTACACGATGGCCGAAGGGTCGATCGGCTCCGGCCCTGGCGCGGTGACCCTGATGCGGCTGCCCGGCACAAGCTATGGGCGAACCGACCAATATAGCGGTCGCCTTTACAAGGACAGCTCCAGCGGCACGGCCCTGATGGTGGTTGAGCTCGGCACCATAGCCGACACTTTCACGATTAGCGGCACCACCTATACCAGCACAAAGGCGAATGGAGGGACGCTCACGACGGATGGTACGGGCAACTATACCTATACCGCGCCTGACGGTACAAAAATCTATTATGTATCGACCGACAGCAGCGACGGATCGGGCAATATCTACCCGGTCGCTGGTCCCGGCTGTCAGGTGGGTGATACTGGCAGTTGCGCGATTCCCACCTCAATCACTCAGCCGAACGGTATGACGTTTACGCTGAATTACGAGTTCGACGACCTCTGCACCGGCGGCTATGATCAATTCCTGACCTGTCTCGGCCCTGAAGGTTATTTTCGCTTCAAGGGTGTGACGAGCAGCGCTAGCTATAACTTCACCTACACCTTCGTCACCGACAACCCAGGTACCGGCCTTCACGGATTCTCGGCGCCGCAGTCAAACTGGTACGTGCGCACCGGCGCGACTTTCACCAACCTCCATTCCCCGCCCGCGACGTTACCGACCGTCACGTACACGAACATTACCGGCGGTACCCAGATCACCGACACCGGCGGCCGAAACTGGCAAATCACGAATCTGGCGGACGGTACGACCCACGTTCGTACCCCCGGCTCGTCGTCCGACAACATCGTCGTGACCTACGGAACAGGCGGCGCCGGCCCCGTCACCTCCGTCGTCAATAACGGAGTCACGACCAATTATAGCTACGGCGTCGTCGGAAGTACCGCGACGATGACGGTCACCGATGCGCTGAGCGAGGTAACAAAGGTTGTTTCGGACTTGACGATCGGGCGAGCAACATCCGTCACCGTGGATCCCGGCACCTTGCCGCACCTAAATCGCACGACCAGCTACACCTATGACACGAACGGCCGTGTGACCCGCATCACGCTGCCCGAAGGCAACTACACCAACTATACTTATGATAGCCGCGGCAATGTCACCCAAACATTGACCCACGCCAAGACCGGCTCCGGCCTCGCGGACATCACTACAAGCGCCGTCTATCCCTCGAGCTGCACCAATGTGCTGACCTGCAACGAGCCAACCAGCACCACGGACGCTCGGGGCAACGAGACAGATTACACCTATGATCCTACGCACGGCGGGGTGTTGACCGTCACACTTCCAGCACCCACCACGGGTGCGGTGCGTCCGCAAACCCGCTTCACCTATACAACGATTAACGGCGTCCATCTTCCGTCAGGCACGTCCCAATGCCAGACGACCAGCAGCTGCGCCGGCACCGCAGATGAGGTGAAGCAATCGATCTCCTATGATAGTTACAACCTTGTCCCGACGAGCACGTCCAGCGGGAATGGCACCGGCACCCTTACCGCCACAACGTCGATGACCTATGACAGCATCGGCAATCTTTCCACGGTCGACGGTCCGCTCTCGGGGACTTCCGATACGACGCAATATCGCTACAATTCGGCGAGGCAGGTGGTCGGAGTGGTCGGACCGGATCCCGACGGCGCGGGCTCGCTTCATAATCGCGCTACGCGCACAACTTATGACGGCCACGGACTCGTCACTAAGGTCGAGCAGGGCACCGTCAACAGCTATTCCGACACTGATTGGTCCACCTTCTCCAGTCTGCAGGAGGTGGACACCTCCTACGATGCCAATTTACGACCAATAACGAAGGCTGTCGCATCGGGCGGCATAACCTATTCGCTGACGCAGACCAGCTATGACGGAGTCGGGCGGGTGCAATGCATGGCACTGCGGATGAATCCCGCGGCATTCGGCTCTCTCCCATCCGATGCCTGCACGCTTGAAACGACCGGCAGCTATGGTCCAGATCGGATCACCAAGACCACCTATGACCCGGCCGGCGAAGCCATGCTGGTGCAGAGCGCCTATGGCGTCACCGGTGTCGCGAGCAATGAGGTGACGACAACCTATACGCCGAATGGACTCGTCTCGACGGTCACAGATGCGAACGGAAATCTGACCACCTACGGCTATGACGGCGATGATCGACGGACAACTACCTATTTCCCCAGTCCCACGACGGCCGGGACCAGCAACATGTCCGATTACGAGCAGTTGACCCTGGATGCGAACGGCAACGCCACCGCCCGGCGGCTGCGTGATGGCAACACGATCGGCTATACGTACGACGCGCTAAATCGCGTCACTTTCAAGAATCTGCCGGGCACGGAGCCGGACGTTACGTACACATACGATAATCTCGACCGGCTGACGGGCGCCTCGCAGACGGGTAACAGTCTCTCCTACACCTACGATGCACTCGGTCGGAGGCTCACCGAGACCGGGCCACAGGGCACGGTGACCTCGACCTACGATATCGCCGCCCGGAGGACGCAGATCACCTGGCCTGACAGCTTCTACGTTAATTACGATTATCTCGTAACGGGCGAGGTCTCTGCGATCCGCGAAAATGGCGCAGTCTCTGGTGTCGGCGTGCTCGCCAGCTATGCCTATGACAATCTTGGGCGACGATCGTCCATCAGTCGCGGTAACGGCACGAGCACAACCTACGGTTACGATGCGGTCTCGCGGCTCACGTCCCTGACCCAGGATCTCTCCGGTACGACATACGACGAGACGCTCGGATTCAGCTACAATCCGGCGAATCAGATCACCCAGAATACGCGCTCGAACGATATCTATGCCTGGACCGGCCACGGCAACGGGAGCACGAATTCAACAGTGAATGGCCTCAACCAGTTGACTGCCGTCGGCTCCACAGTCCCAACCTTCGACAGCAAGGGCAACATGACATATGCCGGAGGGACGACTTACAGCTACAGCTCGGAAAACCTGCTGACCAGCTCGAGCGGAGGCGCATCGCTCACCTATGACCCGAAGAAACGTCTGTATCAGGTTGCAGGGGGAACGTCGGGTACGCAGCGCTTCGCATACGACGGGCCAAACCTAATCGCCGAATACGATGGGTCCAATAATTTGTTGCGCCGATACGTTTTCGGCGTCGGCGCCGATGATCCGATCGTCTGGTATGAGGGCACTGGGACGACCGACCGTCGATTCCTCCACAAGGATGAGCATGGTACTATCGCCGCTGTGACCAACAGTTCCGGAACAGTGCTCAACGTCGACACCTACGATGAGTACGGCAAACCGGCCTCCACGAACGTTGGAAGATTCCAATACACAGGACAAGCCTACTTACCAGAAGTCGGTCTCTACTATTATAAAGCTCGAATGTATGCATCCGGATTGGGTAGGTTTATGCAATCTGATCCATCCGGCTACGACGATGGTATGAATGTATATGGATATACCCACGCCGACCCCTTGAACAATGCTGACATTACAGGAATGAAGAGCGGCGATTGGTTCAAGACCGCGTTTGCTGCTGCGAAAGATGCGACCGCAAGCTACTGGAACCCAAGCTATGAATATGTTGGAGGGATATATAGCTATACAAACTGGATTGGCCAAACAAGCTATGTATACTCCGCGTTTCCGGGCTATGATACTCAAGCAAATTTCGACCCTTCCGCCCCTTGGTCGGAGTGTATAGGCTGCACACTAATTGCGGTGTGGCATACGCAACCGGATAATCCATATTTTAGCACTGGTCCGAATTCGGACATTACAAACTCTGAGTCGTGGCGACTTCCGCTGTTCCTCGGGTACAAGAACATTACAGAGATTTATTATCCGAAGGATAACCCTAATTACAAGGACCGAGCTGGAAAAACGTTCAAGGTTAACGAGCCGAATGACTACTACGATGATACTTACGAGCCGACGCCGGCAGAGGAAATGATTGCTAATTGGGATCCTTTCACCGATCCAGATGGCCTGAACGCACTTCTCGATTATATAACCAAGTGCATCATTGGCTATGCCGACGTATGTGGCCCATCGGGCCCTGCTTTTCCCCATGGGGATCCCAAGAACGTGAGCAGCAACTAATGGGCGCGGGGATGATTGAGTTTCCAGAAGCTCTGCAACCGCGCAAAAGGGAATTGCTCGATGTTGCCGTGTCGATTTGCCTTTTCTTTGTCCTTTTTGGTTGCTCGCCCTCGCACGAGGATCGGTTCTTGATCGACTGCAGCGGTGAGATACATGATCTGGAGGCGGGCTCCGCCGTTCCGGGCTTCACGTTCCGCCAGGAGTACCTGATCGACATCCCCCATCATTCGGTCGAAGTTATGGGCGAGGATGGTCAGAGAATGAAATCCATCTGCCTCGGTCAGCAGTTGTGCAAGATATCCACGGATGCCAATCACATTGTCGTGACAATACGCAAGCCTGGAATGTCGGAGGATTTGTCATTCGACAATCCGCCGACGAGTCTCAGGAGTGAACTTAGGACCATCGCCGGTCACGGGATGGTCGCGAGAAATGAAATCAAAGGCGCTTGCAAGAGGACGACAATGGATGCTGCCCGCGCGGCCCTGCTGCCTAAACAGGGAGAGGTGCGACTCGGCCGGCTGCGCTAACGTTCTGTCAATCGCCCTCCGGGCATCAGAGCCGATCGGCGGTTCTGAACCGCCCCGGTTTCGCCGGAGGCCATTTGGTTTGAGTTACGCGGCCATGCGGGTTTCGTCGAGCATGGCGTAATATTGCTCCTCGGCTTCGGCAGGAGGGATGTTTCCGATCGGCTCGAGCAGCCGCCGGTTGTTGA
>DASUHH010000016.1:0-14953 GCA_036273615.1 Allosphingosinicella sp.
CGTCCCCCCGGCACAAACGAACGCAATATCTCCCATTGATCGTCCCGCAGAACCTCGCCTTCCACACCAGCCTCCAAAAGCCAGCGTTGAATCAGAACTCAACCCATATGGGAATCCCCTAATTTGTCACCGCAGCCTAGAGCGTTGCGCGAAAAGGTGGATACCATTGAGCAGGTGTCCAGTGCCCCGCACTGGAGAGCCATGCCGGGGGCATGGCGCGCCTGCTCAATTTTCGCAAAAAGCAACGCGACAACAAAGGTTTATAGGGCGGTCTGCGATTCAATCTAATCGCAGACCGCTCTAAGTCGCGCTTTCGAGGAGAAACCTGTCGCGAGTGGGTGCGCTAATTCACAGCCGCGGCCGTGTTCTCGCCGTTCCGCCGGTACACCATTCCGCCCTTCATCACGAAGCGAACATGGTCGAGCTGGGCCGGATCGGCGAGCGGGTCGCCGGCGACGGCGACGATGTCGGCATAGCGGCCGGGCTGGATCGAGCCAATCCGGTCCGAGGCGCCGATCAGGTCGGCGGCGTTGCGGGTCGCGGCCATGATCGCGTCGATCGGGCGCATGCCGTTGGCGATGAGCAGGCCGAACTCCATCGCATGGTCGCCCTCGCCGATATCGGTGCCGTAGGCGATCCTGACGCCCGAGCGGATCGCCAGCGGCAAATTCTTCTTGGGCAGCGGATCGTTGGCGATCTCCTTGGGCGGCGTGCCCGGCGTCAGCGTTTCGGGATGCTCGAGCGCGACCTTGTAGAAGATCTCGTAGACGGTGAGCGTCGGCACCAGCCAGGTGCCGTGCGCCTTCATCAGCGCAAAGGTCTGGGCGGTGGCGAAGGAGCCGTGCTCGACCGAATCGACGCCCGCCCGCACCGCCGCCTCGATCGCGCCCGGCGGATAGATATGGGCCGCGACCTTCATGCCGAGCGCATGGGCGGTCTCGACCGCGACCCGCATCTCGTCGTCGGTCATCAATTGCTGGCGCGGGTCGTCGCCGCTCGACGCGATGCCGCCCGACGGCATGATCTTGATGAGATCGGCGCCGCGCCGGCGATGCTCGCGCACCTTGATCCGCGCCTCCTCCGGCGTGTCGACGATGCCGGCGTCCCAGCCCGGATGGTCGAGATCGGGATCGAGCCCGTTCCTCGGATCGGCGTGGCCGGCGGTCGGGCCGAGCGGTTCCAGCGACACCCAGAGGCGCGGGCCGGCGATCTTGCCTTCATTGATCGCGTCGCGGACCGCCGCCGTGTCGCTGCCGCCGCCGACGTCGCGGGCGCTGGTGAAGCCCTGGAGCAGCATCTGGCGCGAGAAGAGGGCGTCGTCGAAGGCGCGGTCGAGGTCGCTATGGGTGAGCCAGTCCTCGGTCGCATTGATCTTGCCCGGAAGCCGGGCGCCGATATGGACGTGGCAGTCGATGAAGCCCGGCATCACCGTCTCGTCGGAAAGATCGATCACGGTCGCCCCGGCGGGCGTGACGAAGCCCGGCTCGACCGCCTGGATGCGGTCGTCGTGGATCAGGATCGAGACCCTCTGCCGCTCGGTCTCCGAAGTCCCGTCGATCAGCCGTCCGGCGTGGATGACGACATCGGCGGCGGACGCGGCCGAGGCCGAGAGGAAAGCAAGCAGGGCCGCGGCGGCGGCGCGGCGAAAGGGGCGGGTCGTCATCCGCCCAGCCTATTGCGGAAGCGCCGCCGGCGCCACCGCCTCTTGCGCAAGGCGCGCGGGCTCAGTTACGGCGCTCCATCCCTTCACCAGGAGCGACGAACCTTGGCCGACAGCATGCCAAAGAAGACGGTCTTTTCCGGCATCCAGCCGACCGGCGACCTCCATATCGGCAATCTGATCGGCGCCATCTCGCTCTGGGTGAAGGAGCAGGACAGGCACGACAACATCTTCTGCATCGTCGATCTCCACGCCCTCACCATCCCCGAGGAGATCCAGGCGGAGCGGCTGCGCGCCAATTCGCTCGACGTCGCCGCCCTCTACCTCGCCTGCGGCATCGATCCGGAGAAGAGCCTGGTCTTCGTCCAGAGCCAGGTGCGCCAGCATTCGGAGCTCGCCTGGGTCCTCGAATGCACGACTCCGATGGGCTGGATGAACCGGATGACCCAGTTCAAGTCCAAGTCGGAAGGGCGCGAGACGGTCGGCGTCGGCCTTTACACCTATCCGGTGCTGCAGGCGGCCGACATCCTCCTCTACCACACCCATTTCGTGCCGGTCGGCGAGGACCAGCGCCAGCATATCGAGATCACGCAGGACATCGCCGAGCGGTTCGAGGGCCTGTTCGGCTATCGTTTCACCCGGCCCGAGATCATGGTCCGCGAGGTCGGCGCGCGGATCATGGGGCTCGACGATCCCGAGGCGAAGATGTCGAAGAGCGCGTCGCGGCCCAATCATGCGATCGGCGTGCTCGACGCGCCCGAGGCGATCCTCAAAAAGCTCAAATCGGCCAAGACCGATTCGCGCACCGCGGTCGATGCTTCGGATCTGTCGCCGGGCGTCCGCAACCTTCTCACCATCTACCACGCCTTTGCCGGCGGGACCTGGGACGAGGCGCTGAAGCGGTTCGACGGCCTGGGCTATGGCGCGCTCAAGACCGGGGTCGCCGAGGCGGCGATCGCCGGGCTCGAGCCGATCCAGCGCCGCTTCCACGAGGTGCGCGACGACGAAGAGGGCCTGATCCGCTTCCTCACCCGCTCGGCCGAAGCCGCCGCCGAGCGCGCCGAGGCGACGATGCGCGACGTGCGCAAGGCGGTGGGGACCTGGTAGCGCGCGGTTGCGCGCTCCATTGACGATCGGCCGCGCGAAAGGCACTCTCCCGTCCGGTCACGCATGCGGGTCGGTCCCGGGCGCGTGGCCGGTACAAGTCCGTATGTCATCAGGGGGGTGTCATGAAGCGACTTCATCTTCTGCTTGCCTGCGCGCTGCTCGCCGGCCTCGGCAGCTTCGTCCCGCCGGTCGCGGCCCCGGCCGCCGCCCAGGCCTCCGGCGGTGCCCAGCGCGAGGCGACGCGCGAGCGATTGCGGACCTTCCTCGCCACCGCGGGCGCGCGCAACGACGTCAACATCGCCTTCCAGCAAAGCCAGCAGAATCCCTGGAACTTCACCGGCGTGGCGCGCGGCGGCTTCGCGAACAGCGACTATCTCGAGATCGTCATCGGCATCAGCGCCAACAACACGCTCTCGGTGATCGTCTATCCCCATTATCGCGGCGGCTACATCAATCTCGGCCGCGCGCGCGATCCGGCCGGCCTGATGCGCAAGCTCCTCAACCTCAACGACCATAATTTCTTCCATTGGGGCGCCGACGATACGGACGACGTCTTCACCGCCTACAATTTCACGCTGGAATCGGGCTTTCCCGACCAGTCGCTTCTGGTCGCCCTGACCAGCATCCGCGCCCAGGACCAGTTCATCGCCGCGCTGCGGCCGGTGATCGAAGGGACGGGCGGGAAGTAGCCTCGGGACGAAGGCCGCCGGTGCTCAATGAACGGGCTGGGGCGCCGCCGCCGCCCGGACATCGGCCGAAGGCGCCAAGGTGCAAAGGAGCGCAAGCAGCCGTCCATAGCCCGCGCCCGGGCCCCGAGCCCGGGCGGCCTCACCGCGACAGCGCCGCTTCATATTTGTTCTCGCGCCGCCGGCCGAGGAGCAGGCCGCCTTCGAGGCGGGCGCAGAGCGCCGCATAATAATCGGAGAGGAAGCCGTAATCGTCGCCGTCGTCGGCGATCCCGGCCTTGTGGCGGATGGTCTGGGCGACGATCGCGACCGCGTCGCCGCGGCCGCCGCGAAGCACGTCCTCGAGCGTCTGCAGCTCGTAGACTCCGTAAAGGTTGAGCGCCGCCGCGCTGAAGCTGCGCCGCGCCGGCTCGTGCGAGGCGGCGAGGTCGGCGCCCAACGACCCGCTCACCGTCCGCACCACCCAGGTGCCGGCGACGAGGTCGCCGAGCCGGAGCCGGTCGCGGTTGAACAAGGGGAAGAAGAGGAAGATGCCGCTCCAGATCAAGGCGAAGAGGGTGAGGAAGGCGTCGGCCGCCCCTTCCGCCGCCTGCGCGCCGAGGAAGGACAGAGGGAGGAACACCTCGATCTCGCGCATCGCGTTGCGGGCGATGACCGCGCCGCCGGTCAGCCGGGCCCCGTCGCGCGCGACGACGCGCAGGCCGAGCAGCCTTTTGCCCGGAGTCGCGCCCCGGCCACCCATCTCGAACAGGGTGAACCAGCCGTTGCGAAGCACGAAGAAGCCGAGCAGCCAGAGGATGAGCAATATCTCGCCCTGCCGGCTTGCGACCAGGACCAGGACCAGGATGATGGTGATCGCGATCAGGATCAAAACGATGATGAAGGCGTCGAGCAGGAAGGCGGCGGCGCGGGTTCCGGCCGAGCCGAGCTCGAGCTGGAGGTCGACCCCCTCGGGCGTGACGAACGACCGCCGCATCGAGCGCGGGCCTTTCTCGCCTTGCTGGTCGCGGTTGCGGCGGAAGGGGAGGCGCATCAGGCCTCCCGCCGCCGCGGCAGGTAGAAATAGAGCAGCCAGCCGGCGAGCATGATCCCGCCGATCAGGGCGCGGTTCGTGTCGTCGGTGATCGTCTGCCGCCCGATCCCTTCGAGCAGGCCCGCGACCGCGAGCATCACCACCGCCCCGGCCATGGCGAGCGCCGCGGTCCGCCCCGCCTTCACCGCCGCTTCGGTCCGCGACCAGCGGCCGGGAAAGGCGATCGCGGTGCCGATCCGGAGGCCCGCAGCGCCGGCGACGTTGATCGCGAACAATTCGGTGGTGCCGTGGATCGAGAGCCAGGCGGCCGCATTCCAGAGCAGGCCCTTGCCGGCGAACACGGCCAGGAAGGCGCCGAGCATCAGGCCGTTATAGGCGATGAGCAATATCGTCGGGACGCAGAAGGCGAAGCCGAGCGCGAAGGCGAAGATCGCGATCTGCGCATTGTGGGTGAAGAGGAAGGTGGCGAAGGTCGCGAGCACGCCTTCATGCTCGCCGCCGGGCTTGTCGTAGAGGGTCGAGCGCAGGCTCGCGGCCGAGGCGGAGGGGTCGCGCCCCTCCGAGAGCGCCTGGGGAATGATTCCGAAGAACCAGGACGGATCGCTCTCGACCAGCAGGAAGGCGACGAGGGCCGAGACGATGGTCAGCAGCACGCAGATCAACGTCTCGCGCCAGATCGACTGCATCGCTTCCGGCCAGCCGCGCGCGAAGAAATGGCCGAGCTGCTTCCAGGGCGAGGTCTGGACTCCGTAGATCTGGAAATAGGCGCGGGTGCAGAGCTGCTCCAGATAGGCGATCAGGGCGCGGTCCAGCGACGTGTCGCGCGCCACCGACAGCGACGACAAGGTGGTTCGGTAGAGCAGCGGAAGGGCAAGGATGTCCTCGTCCGACAGGGCGCGGATCGAGCGTTTCTCCATCCGCTTGACGAGCCGGTCGAGCCGCTCCCAATCCGACTGGTGCGCGGTCCGGAAACGGGTCGCATTGACCAATGCCGGCCGCGCCTCGACGAATGCGGATGCTCCAGGGCCGGGACTTGCGTTCACAGCAAATTCCTCCGCTTGAGGTCGATATAGCCGGCGACCAGCCGCTCGCCGACCTTGTCATATTCGCTTTCGATGACATGGACTCCGAGATGCTGGAGCCGGGCCAAAGCGAGCTTTCGGTCGCGCAGCAGAGCGGCGGCGGTGACGGCGCGGGTGACGTCGTCGGCATCCTCCGGTTCCCGGTCGGCGATCGTTTCCAGTTCCTCGTCGCGAAGCACGACGACGAGCAAAAGATGCTTCTCGACCATCCGCCGCGCCGCTCGGACCATGAAATCGGCCGAGGTCAGATCGGTGAACTCGGTGAAGAGGACGATCATCGAGCGGCGGGTGAGGTGCGTCGCAAGCGTGGTCAAGGCGAAGCTGTAATTGGTCTCGTCGCTGCTATAATCGATCGCTGCGGCGAGCCGCTGCAGCTCGGGGAAGGCGGCGGCGCCGGAGACGAGGCCGCTGGCGATTCGCGGGCGCGAATCGAAGGCGTGGAGCGCGACCCGATCGCCGAGCTTCAGCGCCACCCAGGCGGCGAGCAGGGTCGCCGAGACGGCGCGGTCGACGCGCGGCAGGCCGGCGACCGGCTCCGACATCTGCCGGCCGGAATCGACGGCGAAGACGATCTGGCTGTTGCGCTCGGCGCGATACTCCTTGGCGTGGAGCTTCATGTGGCGCGCCGACTGCTTCCAGTCGATCGCGCGCCGGTCCATGCCCGAGCGATACTCGACCAGGGCGTCGAAATCGGAGCCGTCGCCGCGGTTCATCTGCGCGATCAGGCCCTGCAAAGCGTGGCGCTGGAAGATCTGCGCGCCATGCTCGTGGACCGGGCGGACGTCGGGAAGGACCGGAAAGGCGAGGTCGAGCGCGACCTGCCGCTGCCGCCAGGCGAGGCGGAGCGGCCCCCGCCAGCGCAGCCACAGGCGGTCGATCCGGGCGAGGCCGCGGCGGACCAGGACGAGCGGCAGCAGGGCGGCGCCGCGGCCACCGTCCAGCGGCACCCAGATCCGGCCGTCATCCTCGAGCGCGACCAGCGGGCTGGCGGCGACGGCGACGGCGGCCGCGCCGGGCAGGGTGCCGCCGCGCAGGGTGACGGTCACCGTCGCGTCGCGTGTCTCGCCGACATAGGCGAAACGCGGCGCCTCCACCGACGCGTCGCCGTGGCGCGCGGCGCTGAAGGCGTCGAGGATGAAGAGCAGGAGCAATGCCACCGGCCAGAGGATTCCGGCATACCAGCGCCCGGGCGACGCGGCCGCGACCGCGAGCGCGAATGGCACGCCGGCCGCCGCCGCGAGCACCGCCGTCCGGGTCGGGTAGATCAACGCGGCGCCTCGATCGTCTCGATGATCCCGGTCACCACATCCTCGACCGCGCGGCCGTTAATCTCCGCGGCCGGCGACAGGATCAGGCGGTGGCGGAGCAAAGCCGGGGCGAGCGTCTTGACGTCGTCGGGGATGACGAAGTCGCGCCCGTCCAGCGCCGCCCGGGCGCGCGCGGCGCCGGCGAGCATCGCGCCGGCGCGCGGCGAGGCGCCGCTCTCAAGGTCGGCGACGTCGCGGGTGCCGCGGACCAGGGCCGCGATATAGTCGATCACCTCGTCGACCAGCCTGACCGCCGCAACCGTCTCGAGCGCCGCGCCGATCCTTGCCGCGTCGGCCTTGCGCTCGACACCCCAGTCGGCCGGCTCCATCGCATCCTTGCGGGCGCCGTGGGTGGCGATGATCTTCCGTTCCTCCTCGGCCGACGGATAGTCGACGGTCTGCTTGAACAGGAAGCGGTCGAGCTGGGCCTCGGGCAGAGGATAGACGCCCTGCTGCTCGATCGGATTCTGGGTCGCGACGACCATGAAATGCGCGCTCAAGGCAAGGGATTCGCCATCGATGGTGACGGTGCGCTCCTGCATCGCCTCGAGCAGTGCCGCCTGGGTCTTGGGCGGGGTTCGGTTGATCTCGTCGGCGAGCAGAAGCTCGGTGAAGATCGGCCCACGCGTCAGCGTGAAGGTCGAATTCTGGAAGTTGAACAGATTGGCGCCGATAATGTCGCCCGGCATCAGGTCCGGAGTGAACTGGATGCGGCCGAAATCGAGGCCGATCGCGCGCGCGAAGCTGTGCGCGACCAGCGTCTTGGCCGTCCCCGGCGGTCCTTCGAGCAGGATATGGCCGCCGGCGAAGAGGGCGACGAGCATCAGCTCGACCGTCGCCTCCTGCCCGACGACGGCCTTGGCGATTTCGGCTCTGATCTCGCCCGCGAGCGCCTGGACTTCTTCGACCGTCACCCTTCATTCTCCTTCTGCCATGAGTGGAGCGCCCGCGCGGCGGCGAGCAGATCGTCGCGGTGCCGGGCGCCGCCGGCGGCCTCGGCGAGCTTCGAGAAAGGCTCGTCGCCGGCGAGCGCGTCGAGATAATCGTCGACCGCCTTGCCCTGGAGGCGCTGCGGAACGCCGAAGATCGCGATCGCCCGCTCGCGGATCATCTCCGCGTAGCGCGCGCCGAGCGAGGCTTCGCGCCCCGCCTGCCGAACGAGCGCGGCACTGTTGTCGAGCAAAGCGGCCTTGCCGAAGGCGAGCGCGCGCTCGGGCCGCCGCGCCGCTCCGAAGCGGGTCAGGGCCTGCAGCGCCGCGAGCAGGAGTGCGGCGGCGATCGCCAGGGTCGTTGCGAGGAAGGGCGGGTCGAAAGCCAGCCGGAGCGGGCTCGGCGAATGGCCGAGGCCGTTCAACGTCACGTCGAAGGACACCGTCTTTCCGGCCGAGTTGAGATAGTCGAGCATGGCGAGCGCGGCGGCGGCCTGATGCTCGTCGGATATGCCCCTGTTGGAGATGAGGTCCGGGTCGGCGAGGACGTAGAAGCGCTTGTCGCCATATTGGAGCAGGACACCGTGCCCCGCCTGGTCGGCGATGATCGGTTTGAAGCCGGGGCCGCTCGCCGTCTGCAGCGCGCCCGGAGCGGTGAAACGCATCTCGGGCGGCCCCAGGGCTGGGACCGTCTTCAGCGGCGCGCCGCGGCTATATTCGCGGCCGACCTTCAATTTATATTGCGGCGCGAGCACGCCTTCCGGATCGAATGTCGGCACGACGCCGACCGCCCGCACCCAGCCACTATGGCTCTTGTCCGGAATCGTCGCCCATTTGGGCAGCACGATCAGGGTCGGCTTGTCGCCCCGCGCCTCCAGCGCCTTGGACATGTCGGTCGTGCCGCTCTCCGGAGTCAGCACGACCAGGTCGTCGGTATCGAGCATCGGCGCGTTGCGGACGATGATCGGGTTGCGCCCCGTCGCCTCGGCGAGCCGGACGAGGCCGCTATAGCCGGTCGCCGAATTGGAAAGGGCATGGGCGCCGCCATTGTGGCCGGAGCGCAGGTCCGGCGCATAGGCGCCGAGCACGAGCATCGCGATGAAGGCTAGGATGCCGATCGCGACGATCAGTCCCATGATCGCGGGGCGGAAGGCGCTTTCCGCGCCCGGCCGGCCGCCGATGGCGATCTCGCTCATGCCCGCCAGCTCCGCGGCAGGACGAAATCGGCATAGGCCGCGCGCGCGGCCGACCAATCGGGCCCGCTCACCGGGCGGCCGCCGAACAGGCTGCGCTCGACCAGCCGCGCGATGGCGGCGAAGATGTCGCGCGCCGCGGCCGGGATCGCCTCGGCGGCGGCAAGCTCGCGGCTGGTCAGGGCCGGCCGGACCAGCCGCGGCCGGCGCCGGGCAATGTCCTCGACCGACCGGAAGAGGAGGTGATGGATCGCCTCGGCATAAAGGCCGCGCGCCGCCAGCCCGTCGGCCTCCTCGAGCCAGGAGCGGGCGGGCGCGGCGTCGGGCGCCCATTGCGCCTCCTCCTCGGCCGAGGCCTCCGCCGCTGCCGACCGGCGCCATCGCGGCAGCCGCCAGGTGCCGTGACGGATGCGCTGATAGACGATGACGAGCAGGAAGATCGCGGCCGCGGCGAGCACCGTCCAGAGCAGGATCCGCGCATAAGGCGCGCTCGGCATGAGGCTTCCGATCCACTCGAACAGGCGGCCCACCGGCCGAAGCACGCGGTCGAGCCAGCGGCCGAAATCGATCAGCCATTGCGGCGGCTCCGCCGGTTTGGGCGCCGCCTTCAGGTTGAACTGGATGGAGGGATCGGCCCGCAGCGCCCTGTGGGCAGCCGCGAGCTTGTCGGCCGCAGCCGCCGCCCCTTGAACATTCCCCCCTATGGCCCGTCTCCACGCACGGCAGTCTGCCGTAATGTCAAAAGCTTAAACGAAGCCCGCGCCCGCGCAACGGCAAATCTGGGGGATGGACAGCGATGGACGCCTGCGGCACGTTCGCCGACGGCGGCAGCGGCGGCCGAAAGGGGGATCGATCATGGCGACATCGGCGGCTGCGTTCGAGGATCGGGAGGTCTCGATCGGACGCATCTTCAGCCGCGCCTTCGGAACGATCGGAAGCAATCCGGTGGCGACGTTCGGGATCGCCTTCCTGCTCCAGGCGCTTCCCGCCTTGCTCATCAACTATGGCTCTCAGCAGCTCCGCGTGGCCAATATCGGCAAGATCGGATGGACGCTGCCGATCGTGATCGGCCTCGCGACGCTCGCCTTGATCATCGTCTTCTGGACGGTGACTCAGGGCGCCCTCGTCCGGGCCACGGTCGCCTTTAGCGAAGGCCGCAAGGCGAGCTTCGCGGAATCGATCACTGCCGGCCTTGCCGTCACGATTCCCCTGTTCCTGCTCGGCGTGTTGAGCGGGCTCGGCATCGGGCTCGGAATGATCCTCCTGCTCGTGCCCGGAATCATTCTCTACATCATGTGGTCGGTCGCGGCGCCGGCCCTGGTCGAGGAGCGCATCGGCGTCTTCGAAGCCTTCGGACGCAGCAACGATCTGACCGACGGCGCGCGCTGGAAGATCTTCGGCCTCGAGCTGATCGCTTTTGTCGGCTACTGGATCTTTTCCGGCGTGGTGGGCGTCATCCAGGTCACGATCTTCGGCGGCCTGCGGGGCGCGGCGGCCGCAACCGTGCAGGGCTTTCCGCTTTCCTATTTTGTCATCACCGCGATTGCGACGACGGTCACGACCGCCGTGTGGGGCGTGATCCAGACGTCCCTCTATGTCGAGCTTCGAAACTGGAAGGACGGGCCGGCCACCGACGCGCTCGCGGACGTCTTCGGCTGAGGCGCGGATTCAGCGGTCGAGGCCCCATTGCCGCGCCGCGAAGGCGAGGAAGGCGGGCCAGTTGGGGCCGTTGGTGTGGCCATCCTCATGCTCGCGATAGGCGAGGCGGCCGGCGTCGCGGGCCTGGCCGACCGGCGGGAAGGAGTCGCCGCCGACCAGCCCCGGAACGCCGAGCAGCCGCCATGCAGGCGAGGCGGCGCGGGCGGCCTCGAAGCTGCCGCGCGGATCGACCCAGCCGTCGCCATGATCGACGGTGCCGGCACCGATGAAGACCGGCCTTGGCGCCACCAGGGCGATCAGCTCGTGCGCGTCGACGGGCAGATCGTCGACATGGAGCGGCCCGTCGTAACGGAGGAAGTTGGGCGCGAACCAATGATATTCGCCCGAGGCGTCGAGATTGCCGATCGTCTCGCCGAAATTGCGGCGCATCAATTTGGCGCCCCCGGCGCCCGACGACCCGATCAGCCCGATCGAGAAACGCGGATCATAGGCCATGGTGACCAAAGCCGCCTTGCCGTAGCGCGACAGGCCCTCGATCGCGACCCGGCGCCCGTCGACGCGCGGATCGGCGCGCAGCCGGTCGAGCGCGCGGCTCGCGCCCCAGGCCCAGGCGCGCAAGGCGCCCCATTCGTCGTTCGCGCGCGGCCGCCCGCCCGAGGCGAGGCCGATCACGCCCTCCTTCAGCCCGGCGCCGTCGTCCGCCTGGATCGTATTGGGCACCAGGATCGCATAGCCCCATCCGCGGCCGATCACCTGCTCCATCCAGTCCGGCCCGGTCTTTGGCGGGATCGGGAAGCCGGGGAAATGAAAGCCCTCGGGAAAGCCCAATTCCATCACAACCGGCACCGGCCGCTTCGCTGCCGCTGGCAGGGTCAGGTCGAGCTCGATATCGACCTTGCCGCCGCCGGCGCGGCCGCGATAATGGTCGGTGACGACCGGGATGCCGGCTTTCTCGCGCCGCTCGGTCGAGGCCAGGACCCATCGGATTCCCGGCGCCGTCGCCGGGACGCGGCCATAGACGTCGCGGTCGAACAGGGCGACCAGCTCCGGCCGCCGCACGCGCCACCACATCGCCGCGCTGGTGACGGGCCGGCCGTCATTCGCGCGCAGCAAAAGCGGCAAGGGCGAGGTCAGGCCGGCCTTGGCCTCGTCATAATTGGCGGCGTTGGGGGCATTGCGGTTGAAGCCGTCGGCGCCGGGGCGGACCGAATCTATGCCGAGCCGTGCCAAAGTCGCGCGATAGTCCGCCTCGGTCGCCGCCCGCCGCTCGGGCGAAGGCGGCTGGGCCAAAGCCGCCGCGGCCAGCGCCGTCGCCAGGCCGAGAGCGAACGCCCGTCTCACAATTTGGGCAGGGTCACGCCCCGCTGGCCCATATATTTGCCGGCACGATCGGCATAGCTGGTCTCGCACGGCTCGTTGCCCTGCAGGAACAGGAACTGGCACGCTCCCTCGTTCGCATAGACCTTGGCGGGGAGCGGCGTCGTGTTCGAGAATTCGAGCGTGACATGGCCCTCCCAGCCCGGCTCGAGCGGTGTCACGTTGACGATGATCCCGCAGCGCGCATAGGTCGACTTGCCGAGGCAGATGACGAGGATGTCGCGCGGCACCCGGAAATATTCGACCGTGCGGGCGAGCGCGAAGCTGTTGGGCGGGATGATGCAGCAATCGGTCTTGCGGTCGACGAAGCTGTTCGAGGCGAAATCCTTCGGGTCGACGATGGCGTTGTCGACATTGGTGAAGATCTTGAACTCGTCGGCGACGCGCGCGTCATAGCCGTAGGAGGAGAGGCCGTAGCTGATCGTCCCGTCGCGCTTCTGCCCGTCGACGAACGGTTCGATCATCCCGTCCCCGAGCGCGCGGGCGCGGATCCAGCGGTCGGACATGATGCTCATCGAGAGCATCCGTCATGCCGGACTTGATCCGGCATCCATGAACGCTGCTCAGCCAAGCCTGCTCTCTCCGTGTTCATGGATTCCGGCCCTTCGACGCCGCTCGGGACATGCTTTCGCCGGAATGACGGGAGAGGGCAAGGTCACTTGATGTGAAGGACGCAGATGAGCGTGAACAGCCGCCGCGCGGTGTCGAAATCCAGCTCCACCTTGCCGTCGAGGCATTCCTGCAGCGTTTCCGCCGCTTCGTTGTGGATGGCCCGGCGGGCCATGTCGATCGTCTCCAGCCCCTTGGGCGAATCCGATCGGACGGCTTTGAAATAGCTCTCGCAGATCGCGAAATAGTCGCGGACCGGCCGCTTGAAGCGGGCGAGGCCGAGGCGGATCGTCTCCAGCGGCCGGTCGCCTTCGTCCTTCAGCTCGATGGCGAGGCGGCTTTCCTCGATCCTGAGCAGGATTCGGAACGGGCCGTCATGCTCCTCGGGCTTGAAGAAATTGCCTTCGAGCAGGTCGAAGATCGCGACCTTGCGCTCCTGCTCGATCTCGTCGCTGCGGCGGATGATCGTCCGCTCGTCGAGCTCGATGTCGATGATCCGCGGGTCGGCCATGGGATCCTGTTAGCCGGGGCAGGACGTTGGGACCAGCCGCATGCCTTTCCGTAGTGACCGGAGCCAATCCACAGGCTTATTCGGCTTTGCTCCACGATTGAATCACAGCCCGGGCTACCCGACCGCCCGAACCGGGCGTAGGGTGAAGCCATGGCCGAAAACATCATCCGCCTTGCCGACGCGCCGGCGCCCGAAGCCTCGACCCTCCCGCAGAATGTGGAGGCGGAAGCCGCACTGCTCGGCGCGCTGATGATCGACAACCGGCTCGCCGAGGACATCCAGCTCAAGCTTCGGCCCGATCATTTCTTCGAGCCGCTCCACGCCCGTATCTACGAGCAGATATTGAAGCTGATCGACCGCAACATGATCGCCTCGCCGGTCACCCTGCGGCCGCTCTTCGAGGCCGACGAGGAGATGAAGGAGCTTGGCGGCCCCGCCTATCTCGCCCAGCTCACCGGCAGCGGCGCAGCGATCATCGGCGCGCGCGATTTCGCCGAGCAGGTCTACGAGCTTGCCCTTCTGCGCGCGCTGATCGGAGTCGGCCGCGAGATGGTCGAGAATGCGCTCGATACGTCGGAGGAGGTCGATCCCAAGGGCCAGATCGAGCAGGCCGAGGCTGCGCTCTACCGCGTCGCCGAGGAAGGCGGCGGCGAAGGCGGGATCAAGACCTTCGCCCATGCCACGCGGCTTGCGGTGCAGATGGCGGAGAAGGCGCTCAACAGCGGCGGCGGCCTGTCGGGCATCACCACCGGCCTCGAGACGATCAACGCCAAGACCGGCGGCCTCCACCCGAGCGACCTCGTCATCATCGCCGGCCGGCCCGGCATGGGCAAGAGCTCGCTCGCCACCAATATCGGCTTCAACGCCGCCCAGCGCCTGGTCCGCGACCTGGAGGACGGAATCACGGCGGACAAATCGGCCGGCGCCGCGGTCGCGATCTTCAACCTCGAAATGTCGGCGGACCAGCTCGCGACCCGCATCCTCGCCGAGCAATCGGGCATCAGCTCGGAGAATCTGCGCATGGGCAGGATCAGCCAGCAGGATTTCCGCAACCTCGCCCGCGCCGCCGCCGACCTCGAAGGCCTGCCCCTCTATATCGACGACACGCCGGCGCTCACCATCGCCGCCCTGCGCACGCGGGCGCGGCGCCTCAAGCGCCAGAAGGGGATCGGCCTCGTCATCGTCGACTATCTGCAATTGCTCCAGGGCACGGGGCGGAGCGGCAGCGACAATCGCGTCCAGGAGATTTCGGAGATCAGCCGCGGACTCAAGAGCCTGGCCAAGGAGCTGAACGTGCCGGTGGTCGCGCTGGCCCAGCTCAGCCGCGCGGTCGAGCAGCGCGAGGACAAGAGGCCGCAGCTTTCGGACCTTCGCGAATCGGGCTCGATCGAGCAGGATGCCGACATCGTCCTCTTCATCTATCGCGAGGAATATTATGTCGCCGCGCGCGAGCCCAAGCGCCCGATCGACGGCGACGATGCGAAGGTCTTCGACGCCCATGCCGAATGGGCGCGCGACATGGAGCGGGTCTACGGCATGGCCGAATTGATCGTCGCCAAGCAGCGCCACGGCGCCACCGGCAAGGTGAAGCTGAAGTTCGAGAGCAAGATCACCCGCTTCTCCGACTGGATCGACGATTCCTATCTCCCGGAGGCGCGCGGCTAGGAGCCTGTCTGAGAAATCACGATTGGCGGTGGCCAGCGGTATCTGTGCAGATTGATGGTGGCTGTCAGGCTGTGGCCTGTGCGAGCTTGAGGAGGTTGTGGGCGGTGCAGATCATCGCCCACTCACCTTTGACCT
>DASUHH010000017.1:0-32916 GCA_036273615.1 Allosphingosinicella sp.
ACCCGCGCATCACACCCTCCCCGCCAGACAAGAGAGTGAATCACGAAACCCCTAAGTGCGCCACCACTTCTTCAACAGCCTGCTAGAGCGTTGCGCGAAAAGGTGGATACCGGCTTTTCGCAATAAGCAACGCGACAACAATGACTTATAGAGCGGCCTGCGATTCAAGTTAATCGCAGGCCGCTCTAGTCGCCTCGCGACACAATTCCGATGCCGTATGAGGAGGTCTCGGCTCGATCAGTTGCTTAGGTTCCAAATAAGAGCCTCCTCCTGCGCATCCGCCTTTCGGTTGAGTTCAAAAAGCGGCCAGCCCCGTTCCTCCAACAGGCATCGTCTCCGCCACTCGGACAAATTGAGCAATCAGGGCACCGCCTGCGCTCATCGCAGCCTTGACTGACGGAAGAGAAAGCGATGCCGCGTGGGCTTCCTTGCTTTGCCAGGCTTCGGTCACCCAAATGAGGTCCGGATCGGAGGAATCGATCGCGACGATATAGCTCAGGCAACCCGGGAGCGGGGGTCTCGCCGAGGCCCTGATCAGCAGCTGCGCAAGCATATCGCGTTGACCAGGTTGGGCCGCAATCTTGCTTATCAAGCCATACATATGATGGTCCGTCAGGGTTGAAGCTGTTGCGCGAGATGGAAGTGCCCCAATGGCGGCGGTTCCCGCGACGAACGATCTGCGATCGATCGTCATGTTGAACCCGCGATCATGGCGTCGAGCAGCGAACTTATTCTCTTGATCGCGTCGGCGCCGCCCTTGGCCGCTTCATAGGCAATATAGCCGTCCGGCCGAACGAGGCGCACGCAGCCCCCCGGAACCGTGCGAAGCTCCAGAACGTCGCTCATGTCAGTCGAAAGCCTTTCAGCTTGCCTCGCCGCGGATCGTTCTGCTCCGTTCCCGATCATGAGAATGAATTTGCTGCAGAGTCCGCCGCCGCGCAACGAAGAGTCGAAATAGCGCTGCCCGTCCCCCAGCACGATCGGGCTGGCGGCATAGGAGATTCCGAGGTGCGATAAACGTTGCACCATCATGTGCTGAAACGGCCGCAGGCGGAACAGGAGGGGGATTGCGAGGTCGCGGGCGATCTGGGCCGCCTTGCTCGGCGTCCCCAATCCCTTCGTCATGAGGTCGGTCATTTCAATCACGCCGCGAATGATGGGACTGCGCTCGATATCGTAACTGTCGAGCAGTTGTTGGCGTGCGAAGCCGCGGACCGCAAAATCGAGCTTCCAGGCAAGGTTCCAGACATCATCGAGGCCGGTGTTCATGCCCTGGCCGCCGATCGGGCTGTGGATGTGCGCGGCATCTCCGGCAAGGAAGATCCGGCCAAGCCGGAGCCTTTCCACCTGGCGGTGATGGACCCGAAAATAGCTGCTCCAATGGATGCCGAGCGCTTCCATGCCGCGCGGGCCGCGCTCGGCAAGCAATCGGCGAACAATTTCGAGGGAGGGCTCTCCAGGCCCTTCCTTCGTGACGGTCGCGACAAGCCTGCGGCGGGTGGGACTCATCGGAAAAATCGCGAGCGGCCCGAACTCGCTGGGACAGAGCTGCATTTCACTTGCCGGAAGGCTCTCATTCGTCTCGATGTCGGCCAGCATGAAGAATGCATCATAGGCTTTGCCCTGGAAGCGGAGATCGAGCGAGTGGCGGACGGCGCTGTGCGCGCCGTCGCAACCGACCAGAAAGGCCGCTCTTATCTCACGGGTCTTGTCGTTGGACTCGACGTTGGCCGCGACGCAATGCTCGCTCTGGACGGCTGAAACGAAATTCGTTCGATAGTCGACGTCCCCGCTTTTGCGCCGGAGTTGTTCCGAAAGGATCTGCTCCGTCACATCCTGCGGCACCATGGATACATAAGGGTACGGGCTCTCTTTCGGGGCAAATGGCATCCGAGCCAATGTTCCGGAAGGCTTCGTCATGGCGATCGACGTGACCCGGTTCGCGCTTTCCTCGAAGGGGGCAGCGATCCCTGCCATGTCGAAGATCTCCATTGTCCGCGGCATGACAGCGAGTGCCTTCGAATGTTCCGATTGCGCGGGCCTGGACTCGATCAGCATGCACCGGATCCGGCGGCGGGCGCACTCATTGGCGAGAAACAGACCGACCGGCCCCGCGCCGACGATGAGGATGTCGGTATCGAGCTCGGGATCAGTCATGGCCGACCTTGTCCACGATTGCCGCGAACGCCTCGCTCGCTGGCTCGCCGGGGATCAGATAGTCCTCGAGCCAGACGGGCGGAAGCGAATCGGCTTCGCTCAGCCATTCGATGACGAGCGGGTGGCTGATAACCAGGTCCATCCAGCGCTCGGTCGCGGGAAAGCTCGCCATGGGCGGTTGGTGCCGGGAGAGGCGGACGACCGTCGGCGCCAATGCGAAATCGGCGAGCGATGCGGCTCCGAACAGATAGGGGCCATCATGCGTGGAGAGCAGCTTCTCCAGATAGCCGAAGAGGCGGCTGCATTCGGATATTTCGTCCGGCGCGAGGCGCCGTTTCAGTGGATAAAAGCTGCTCTCGAACGAAATCCGCGAACATATTCCCGAGAGGCCAGAATGCTGCCAGGCCAGAATGGACCGTGCTTGGCCGCGTGCAAGATCATCGCCGGGAAGCAATGCTCCCGAGGCTGCTTCATTCGCGAACTCCATGATCGCGAGAGAATCAAAGAGCACGGCCTGTTCAACGATGAGGGCCGGAACGCTGGCCGAGGGGCTGAACAGGCTCATTCTCGCCAGCTCGCGGAAACGCTGTGGCCGGCGGATGTCGACGACCTCCTCGACGAAGCCGACATTGGCCGCTCGTAACGCCAGCCAGGCGCGCATGGCCCAACTCGACGCGTTCCTGGTGCCGGAGTAGAGGATCGGCTTCGCCATCAGTAGGCCGCGCGCTTGAATTCGCCGCGTTCGATCTCAATACCGAGCCGCTTGATGATTTCCTGCGGGTTCCAGCCGATGAGCGCATATTCGTCCTGGGCGGCCTGTCTTGCGGCCCGGTACGCCGCCTCATTCTCCCATATGGCTGTCGTCACGACATTGTGCCGGCCGCTGCTCTCCTCGCGGGTGTAGATCCATCCCTCGACGAAGCCCGGAAGCGATCGAAGGAATGAAGTCGGCTTGTGAACGGCCGCGACGAACTCCTCGAGAACGGCGTCCGGCACGATGAACAGATCAACGAGCACAACTTCCATAATGCCTCCTTTGCTCATCGGCCGGGCGCAAGCGCGCCTTCGGGTTCTTGGGGGGAATGCGAGTGAGCACCTGCGGACCGCGATGGGGAAATATTGTCGATATCGCGATGCTCAGTCGGCGTGGAACATCCAGCGGACGCCGAACTTGTCATTAAGCGCGCCGTAAAAGCCGAACGGCAAATCCTGAATCGGATCGGTGACCTCGGCGCCTTCCGAAAGGGCATCGAACAGCACCTTCAGCTCGGCGCGCGTTCCGCCGCTGAAGTAAATGCAATTCATATTGCCCCGGACCGGCGCGAGATTGGTGCGCATCCAGTCCGACGCGGAAAGGTCGAATGCGCTTCCCTTCAGGCGGGCATTCACCACCAGCTGGTGAAGATCGGGTGGCAAACGATCCTTGAGGAAGGACTCACCAGCCTTGGCGATCGTCAACTCGCCGCCGAGCCGCTCATGATAGAAGCGCATGGCATCGGCGCAATTGCCCTCGAACAGAAGATAGGGAGTTAGTGTCGTCATCGGGAATGCCCTGTTGCGGTTGTTCGGCGGCATTTGCCATGATCCGCTACCAGTGTAAGATTGCCGGGACTCCTGGTATTCGGGGCACCCGCAATGGCATCCGGCACGGCAGACGCGCTTGGCGCGCGCGAGGAGTTGAAGACATTTCTCCGGGCGCGGCGAGCGGAGCTCGCCCCCGAAATGGTTGGACTGTCCCGCGGACGGCGCCGGCTCACTCCAGGACTCCGGCGCGAAGAGGTGGCGCAACTCGCCGGAGTCGGGCTCACATGGTACACTTGGCTCGAGCAGGGCCGTGAGATTCGCGCTTCAGCGGCTGTGCTTGACCGCATTGCCGGCGCATTGCGTTTGTCGCAGAGCGACAAGATCTATCTCTTCGCGCTCGCCGGGCATCCGCAACCTTTTCCGAGCGATGAGCAATCCGAGCTTCCCGCAGCGATCACGCTTGCCTTGAACAGCATCGAAGCGAGCCCCGCGCTCGTCGTCAATCCACGCTTCGATATCATCGCTTCAAATGCCCTGGCGCACTCCATTCTCGAGCTCGATGCCGGCGAAAGCCCCTTTTCGAAGAATCTGTTCTGGCGAGCCTTCGTGGACCAGAGCTGGCGCGTCGAAAGCTCCGTGCGGGTTGACCGGCTCAAAGCTTCGGTGGGCGTTCTTCGAGCAAATTACGCCTCGAGAATCGGCGACCCGCACTTTGAAGAACTGCTCGAGGCCCTGCGGGCCGCAAGCCAGGATTTCGCGCAAGCCTGGGACGATTGCAGGACCGAATCGCTGGCGCCCAAGAGCATTCGGTTCGAATCCAGGAAGCTCGGCGATTTGAATGTCTGGGGGACCGGTTTTGCAATACCGGATCACCCGGGCTTCCTGATGCTGGTCTATCCACCCGCGGATGCCGAAACGACGCGCATTTTCAATCGCGAGGCCGCGAAATGTGCATCTCTGAATAATCGCGTGGGGACAGACTAGGTTCGGACCCTAGCACCGGCAGTGCCAAATGTGGGTCAGCCAGCTGAACGCCCATGGTCGATTACGGAGCCCGCAGCCGCGCCTCGAAATTCCGGGCGACCTCCGGTCCCGCGACCTCGGCCAGCGCGTGCAGGAACTGGGCGGTTTTCGCCGGCGGATTGCGGCCGAGCCTTCTCAGCAGCGCGTCCATCTTTTTCCGCCCGATTTCCTTGTCGAGGTCGAAGAGCAACAATGGCCCCTTCGCATAGGACGCGTTCTTGGAGGGCCGGCCCCGCCCGATGATCGGTCCCGCCGTCTTCGCCGGCTCGCGCTTGCGATCGAGCCGCTGCTTCAAGGCGCCCTCGCCGGCTGTCGCTTCGGTGAACCGCAGCGACGAATATTCGGCCATTGATTCGTTCAGCCAATTGTCCTCGGTCAGAGGGTCACCCTTGCTCCACCAGCCGTGCGCGAACTCATGGGCGACCGTGGCCGCGAGCTGCCAGTCTTCGTAGTGACCGATCTTCTTCAGCTCTTCCGTTCCGTCGCCGATCGAGATGTATGCCCGCCGCTCGTAGGCGGCGCCCTGGCGCGGGAGGATGACGAGCCGCGCCGGAAGCGCGCTCGGCGGCAGGGGCGTGAAGAGCCTGGTATAATAAGCGACGATCGGGCCGGCCACCTCTCGATAGACGCGCGCCTGCGGACCGTCGAGGTCGCGCGCATAGACCTCGACCGAAGGCCCGGCGGCTTTCTTGAGGCCGGTCAGCGCCGAGAACGGCATGTCCAGATCCTCGAAGGCGCGGTGGATGATGAGGCGATCGCCGACGTGACGCACCTGTCCCTGCGCCACTGCGACCTCATCCGCGGGAACGCCTTCTATGTCCGCGTCCGCCGTGAATTGCAGATTGAAGTTGGGCCTGACCGGTGCCCACCCGTCCTCGAATCCCAGCTCGAAGCCGTCCTGAGGGTTCAGCGTCGGCTTGTCCGCAGCCGAGTGGGTCGAGCCCGAATAGCGGAAGTGGAGCGTCACCGGCGCTTTCGGGGCGCGGCTCCAGGTGAACACGATCCGGTTCAGCCCCTTGAACGGCTTGTCGGTCGGCTCGATCCGCACCGTTGCGCCAGGCCCGCCATCAGCCCGTTCGACCTTCATCCAGTCGCCCAGCACGAAGGCGGTCTCGCGGCCCACCTCCCGCGCCGGCAGGGTGATTGCAACGTCGGCCGCAACCGTCTGCGCCTTTACGTCGAGCCGCGCCTTGATGTCGTAATGGGCGACGGCCGAAGGCCCTGCATGGCTGGAGGTCGCGGCCCCGAGCGCCATGACCGAGGCGGCGAGAAGGGCCGGCCAGCGCACGCGCCTTCCCAGGGCTCCTCCACGTTTCGTCCTCACGAGCATGTCCATCGCCTCACCTCCTCCGCGGCCCAAGGCCGATCGCGGCGCCGAGCTTGTCCGCATCGAACAGGGTGCCGCCTTTCATCACAATGACCGTCCGCCTGACGTCGCCGATCCGCGCGATCGGGTCCCCGTCGATGAGCACGAGGTCGGCAATCTTGCCGGGCGCGATCGAGCCGCTGTCCCGGTCCCTCTTCATCACCCGCGCCGATCCGAGCGTCGCCAGGTACAGGACGTCGCGGACCGGGATTCCGGCCTCGACATAATTCTCAAGCTCGCGGCTGTAGAGCAGGGACGAATCGTCGGTTCCGGGAACGATCCGAACGCCGGCCTTCCAGAACCGCATCAGCATCTGCCGTGCCCGCGCGTATGACCCCGTATATTCCGCCTTCAGCCGGGGTGTGATCCCGCGGCCGCCGGCCATGCTTGAGCGAAGCTCGCCGACGGGCATCCTGTCGGCCCAGGGCGCCAGCCAGGCGGCGGGCTTTCCCCGCTCCCCGACGAACATCGTCTCGAAGGCGACGAAGGTCGGATCGAGCACGACGTGATGGTCCGCGACGTAGCGAATGAAGGTCCGCACCCGATCGGAATCGGGATCGATCTCCCACCCGTGCTCGCCCGCGTCGGTGAAGCGCGTCGGGGAGTTGGTGCGGGCCTGGATGTCGGGCGGCATGAAGTTGAGGAGCCAGAAATAAGCGTGCTGGACCTCGTCATAGCCGTCGGCCACGACGTCGCGCATCGACATGCCCGCGGGCACATGGCCGCTGATGCGAAGCCCGTTGCGATGCGCCTCGGCGACCGCGAGCGGAACCAGAGCGGGCTTGAAGGAGCTGTAGAGCTTCACCTGCACGAACCCCTTGGCGGGCGCGGCGTCGATCTCGCGCTTCACCTCTTCCGGCGTATCGGCGGTGACTCCGAGCGGCGCCGTCAGCGGTCCTGTTCCGTCGATCAGCAGCGCCTTGAGCACATGCGGCCCAGGCATGGTGCCGGCGTCGAAGAGATTCTGGATATGGACGACTCGCGCGTCGTCATTTCCCATGTCCCGAACGGTGGTGACGCCGGCGAACAGGTCGGTGAGCCCCTCCGTCTCGTCGAGCAGATGGACGTGCATGTTCCACAGGCCGGGGATCAAAGTCTTCCCCCGCCCCTCGATCACCTCCGCCTCCGCCGGAACCCGAACGCTGCCGTCCCTGCCGACGCGCACGATCCGGCCGCGGTCGACCAGCACGGTCATGCCAATTTCCACGCGCCGGCGCTCCGCGTCGAACAGCCGCACGTGCCGAAAGGCGACGGGGCCGGTGGGCCGGTGCCGGAGCGCTTTCACCAGAGCCGCGAGACGCGTCCGCCGCACCGCGGCTTCCGCGGCCAGCAACGCCGGCTGATCCTCCTCGAAGCCCTTGCGGATCGTGCCGAGGAACGCGCCTCCCGCCGCGAACAGCTGGTTCCGCTCGTCCAGCCATACTCCGGCCGGCGACAGCTCGAGCCCGTAAAGAAGATAGAGCGTGGCGTGCACGCGCTGCCCGTCCCGCACCACATCCTTCTCGGCGGCTTTCTCGATGCGCATGCTCCCGCTCGGAAGCACGGCGATGCTCCCGCCCGCCACCAGCGCCGCCCGCGCGGCCGCCGCGAGATCCTCGTCGTTCGACTGGCTCGGGACGTAAAAGCCTCCCGTTTTTCCCTGGCCGTCGTCGGCATCGCTGTGCCAGGTCGCCCCGCCGCCCGCGGCCTCGAACCTCTCGGCGATCCGATGCTTGCGATAATCGGTGCCGTCGACGGCGAGCGCGACCGGCACGCCCTTGGCGTCGACCGCGCGGGTCTCCACGAGATTGGGCCCGCGGCCGCGATCGTCATATTGCCAGGCGACGCGCCGGACCCCGCCGGCATCGTCGGTCACGGTCATGCCGCCCTTGACGCGACCCGACATGATGATGGTGTAGTCGAGGCTTGAAGCGGCACCGGCGGCGGGAGCGACAGCCGCCAGCGCGCTGCCTGCCGCGATGAGAATGCGAACAAGGTTCGCCATCGTCAGCCAGCCTTGTCCGCAAGAGAATGCGCGACGCCCCCGGCCGCGCCGGGCTTCGCCTGCTGCGCGCGCTTTTTCTCGTGCTTGCCCCATCAATCGGAAAGAGCGCCGGGGAAGCCGTTTCCGCCATTTCCGCTTTTCCCGAGCGAGTGGCGAAAAGGGCCACTCGCTCCCTCCCCGGCAGCAGGGGATTGGGGGGGGCAGGATCTTGGTCGGAACGGGACGGTCGCGGCGGCGCTCCAGATCCACAAGATGGTCAAGGGGTCGCCGTCGGCGAAAGCGATCGACCATTTCGAAGTCGATCGATCTGTCCGGCCGGTCGTTGATGATCATTCCGGCCCAATGCCGGCCGGCATGTTCTTCCTGCGTGAGCTGGATCACTCGATCCTGCTGATACTGGTCGAAGCTCAAATGGCCGCTGGTCAGGGCTGGAGCGGCCTGCGATTAACTTGAATCGCAGGCCGCTCTATAAGTCATTGTTGTCGCGTTGCTTTTTGCGAAAAGCCGGTACCCGCCTTTTCGCGCAACGCTCTAGGCGCGAGGAGTGGAGCGATGGCGATCCATCGTGACCGACGAGCAACGACGATGAGCCGGTGCGCCGCAGGCGCGGTTCATCCTGAGCGGCGGCTGCAAGCAGACAGCCGAAGGGCGGCCGCCGATAATGAATCGGACCCTAGTTGGTGCCGCGTGTCCGACTTGAACGGACGGCCTACCGCTTACAAGGCGGTTGCTCTACCAGCTGAGCTAACGCGGCTCCTCCTTCCCTTCCCTCAAAGCACGCCGAAGGTCCAGCCCTCGGTACGGGCCAGCTCGGCGGTCAGCTGCGGCGGGTACCAGTAGCGGGCGTCGCCGGCGATGGCGCGCAGGCCCGCGGCGGCGATCAGCACGTCGGTCTCGTGGTCGCTCGGCTCGTGGCGGAGGCGCGCCGGCTTGCTCCCGAGCGCCTTCAGCGCGGCATCGAGGTCGGCGCGGCTGCGCACCTTCCGTCCGGAGAGGCCGGCAAGGCGGATGAAGGCGCGGGTGTAGATTTCGACCACGACGCTGCCCTCGCGCGGGAGCGGGTCCATCGGCCAGACCGGCACTCTTCCCTCCAGCCGGTGCAGCAGCCGCATGCCGGCATAGCTCGCCTTCGCGACCTGGGCGGCGCCGATCGCATCGTAGAGCGTCGAGGCCTTCCCGCCGCCGGTGGCGTTGAACGCATGCTCGCAGACACGGTGAAAGAGGAAGTCCGCCTTCACGCCGTCCGCGGCGCCGAAATAGAAATGGGGACGGTGATGCACTTCGAGGAAGCTGGCAGCGCCGAGATCCTCGTCCTCGCAAAGCCCGTCGACATAGGCCCAATAGGATCTGGCATCGGAGGGCGGCGCGGTTTCGCCGGGAAGATAGGCGCCGCGCTCGGCGATCGGCGGCGCCGCGGAGAAATCGAAGCCGTAAAGGGTCGGCGCCTCCGCCGCCGTCTTCAGCAGCCAGCCGAGCACTTCCGTCCGCGACCAGGGCTGCGCCCGCGCGATCAGGCGCGGCGGCGCAAGCCTGTCCTGAGCGCCTGCCTTGCAGGCAGTGGAAGGGCCCGCTTCGGCGACGGCGATTGCGATGCCCTTGTGCCTCTTCCCTTTCGCCCCGGACCAGTCGATCGCCGCGAACCGGCTGAAAACGGGCGGAGCGGCCGTCATTGCGATCGGATCGGAGCAATCCGGACAGGGGAGCGGGACATGCGGGCCACTGGATTGCCGCGCCGCTCCGCGGCTCGCGACGACAACGTCATTTCTTCTTCCGCGGCTTCGGCGGAGGTTTCGCGGCGGCCCAGTCGCGCGCGCGCGCGATCATCGCGCGCACCCGCTCCGGATCGGGGCTGGAATAGCGGACCAGAATGCCGGTCCAGCCGGCATAATGGGGCGTCTGCCAGAAGCTGTCGGGGTCGGTTTCCTTCAATATCTCGATCGTGTCGAGGTCGAGCGTGATCGCGAAGGAGGTGTCGGCCTCGTGGCTCGGGAAGAGGAAGCCGCGCCCATTCACCTTGACCGCCGGCTTGCCGTAGCTGGTCGACAGCTCGGCATCGGGCAGGGTCAAGGCGAAGGCGATCGCCTCGTCGAAGCTGCGTATCGGATCAGCCATCGCCCTTCGCCTTCCTCCGCTCCTCCCACCAGGCCATCCGCTCGGCGACTCGCTTCTCGAAGCCGCGGTCGGTCGGCGCGTAGAAGGTCTGGGGCGTCATCTCCTCGGGCCAGTAATCGTCGCCCGAAAAGCCGCCTTCCTCATCATGGTCGTACTGATAGCCTTTCCCGTAGCCGATCGTCTTCATCAGCCTGGTCGGCGCGTTGAGGATGTTCTTCGGCGGCATCAGCGAGCCGGTCTCCTTCGCCGAGCGCCAGGCCGCCCCCTGCGCCTTGTAGGCGGCGTTCGATTTGGGCGCGGTGGCGAGATAGAGGCAGGCCTGGACGATGGCGAGCTCGCCCTCGGGCGATCCGAGGAAGTCATAGGCATCCTTGGCGGCGAGGCACTGGACCAGGGCCTGCGGATCGGCGAGGCCGACATCCTCCGAGGCGGCCCGGGTCAGCCGGCGCAGCAGATAGAGCGGCTCCTCCCCCGCCGTCAGCATTCGCGCGAGATAGTAAAGCGACGCCTGGGGATCCGAGCCGCGGATCGATTTGTGCAGCGCCGAGATGAGGTTGTAATGGCCTTCCCGGTCCTTGTCGTAGACGGCGACGCGGCGGTGGAGCAGAGCCGAGAGGCCGGCGGGGTCGAGCGGCGCGTCGATCCCGATCGAGAACAGGGTCTCGGCCTGGTTGAGGAGGAAGCGGCCGTCGCCGTCGGCGGTGGCGATAAGGGCGTCGCGCGCGTCCGGAGTCAGCGGCAGCGGCCGCTCGATCAGGGCCTCGGCCCGATCGAGCAATTTCGCGAGCGCAGCCGCATCGAGCCGGTTGAGGATCAGCACCTGGGCGCGGGAGAGCAGGGCCGCGTTGAGCTCGAAGGACGGATTCTCGGTCGTCGCGCCGACCAGGATGACGGTGCCGTCCTCGACATAGGGGAGGAAGCCGTCCTGCTGCGCGCGGTTGAAGCGGTGGATCTCGTCCACGAAGAGCAGGGTCTGCCTGCCCGCTTTGGCGAAATCGCGCGCCTCGGCGAAAACCTTCTTCAGGTCCGCGACGCCCGAGAAGACGGCTGAGATGGCGACGAAGCGCATCCCCACCGCGTCGGCGAGCAGACGCGCGATCGTCGTCTTCCCGGTGCCGGGCGGGCCCCAGAGGATCATCGAGGCGAGCTTGCCCGCCGCCACCATCCGCCCGATCGCGCCGTCGGGGCCGGTCAGATGCTCCTGCCCGACCACATCCTCGAGCCGCTGCGGCCGCAGCCGGTCGGCGAGCGGCGCGGACTCCGCGGGCGGAGCGGCCGGCGGCGTCGGCGGCGGATCATCGGCGAACAAATCGGCCATGGCCGCTCTCTACCCGATCTCGCCGATCATGACAGCGGCCCGATTGACTCCGATAGAGCAAAGATATATCTTAGACATACCAAAAGCGATTTGGAGGCAGTCATGAGGTTCAGGATGGGCGGGGGCTGCGGCCCCATATGCGACATTCCGGCAGGGCTTTTCGCCATGGGCTTCGGCCCGCGCGGCTGGCGCGGCTTCGATCCCGGCGATTGGGGAGATTGGGGCGGCGGAGGACGCGGCCGGCGCGGACGCGGCCGGCGCATGTTCGATTCGGGCGAGCTTCGCCTCGTCCTTTTGAAGCTGATCGTCGATCAGCCCCGCCACGGCTATGATCTGATCCGCGCGATCGAGGAGATGACCGGCGGCGATTATGCGCCGAGCCCGGGAATCGTCTACCCGACGCTCACCATGCTCCAGGACATGGCCTTGATCGAGGAGCAGGCGACCGAGGGCGCGCGCAAGGCCTTCGCCGCCACCGACGAAGGCCGCGCCCATCTCGCCGAGCGCGAGGAGGAAGTGGAAGCCCTGATCGCCCGCCTCACCGGGCTCGGCGAGGAGAAAAGGAAGGCCGGCGGCGCGCCGATCGGCCGCGCGGTGCGCAATTTGCTCGCCGCCATCTTCTACCGTGCGACCCGCGACGACAGCGACGAGGACCGGCTGCACGAGATCGCCGCCATCCTCGACGAGGCGGCCCAACGGATCGAGCGGCTGAAATGAGGGCCGCAGTCCGGCCTCGAGTCTGACGCCCGAAAAGAAAGAGCGCCCCGGGGATGATCCCGGGGCGCCCAGATGCGTGACCTCTTTGAGAGATTACATCGCGTTCGTGGTGGTGTTCGTCGTCGTCGTGGTGTTGGTCGTCATCGCCGGGGCGGCGGCATTCATGTCGGCCGCGTTGGTCGTCGTGGTGACGTTCGTCGTGGTGGAGTTCATATCCACCGCGGCGGTGTTGTCGGTCGAATTGGCGACGACATTCTCACTGACGTCGGTCTTCTTGCAGGCGCCGAGCGCGAGGACGGCGAGACCGATCGCGGCGGCTTTGATCATGAGCTTCATAAACTTTCCCCTCTATCGCCATCCTCACAAAAGGACGCCCCAGCGAATGGCAGCTGAGGCGTCCCGGGGAGCCCCGCGTGACCGTGAGGGGCTCAACCGAATCGGTAACAGACGCGCGAAGGTTAGGTTCCGGCGCCGTGACAATCAAGAGGGCGCGTCCAACCAAACTTTTTGTAAGAATTACCGGGGTTCAGCCGATGCCCGCGCGGCGCGGGGGCTGCGCCCCGTCCAGCGGCGGAACGCGCGCGAAAAGGCGGCCGGCTCGGAGAAGCCGAGCAGATAGGCGGTCTCGCCCACCGAGAGGCGCCGCGTCTCGAGGCAATCCTGCGCCAGCCGCCGGCGGAGCGCGTCGCGAACGGCCTCGAACGTGACCCCTTCGGCCTTCAATTTCCGGAAGAGCGTGGGGCGGCTCATCCCGAGCTTCGCCGCCACCGCCGCCATCCCCGCCTCGCCGGTGTGGAGGACCGGGACCAGCAATTTCTCGACGCGGCCGCGCATCGTCTTCGCGCTGTCGAGATCCTCGAGCAGGGCCTCCGCGCGCTCCCTCAGCACCTCCAGAGCGTAGCGCGAGGGCTGCGGCGACTTGAGATTCATCCAGCTGTCGTCGGTCATCAGCAAGGCGTTGCGGTCGCTCGCGAAGGTGACCGGGACTCCGAAGATCCGGTCATATTCGTCGCGATAAGCCGGCGCCTCGTGGGTGACGTGGACCGCCTTGATGAACGCGTATCCCCCGAAGCGGCGCGACGCCGCCGCCATCCGGGCGAAGGAGGATTCGGTGAGCTCCGGGAATTCGCTCGGATCGCGGCGCATGTCGACCAGCCACAAGGCGCCGCCGACGCGCTTCAGCATCATCCTCTGGCCGTCCGCTCCCTCCTGGAGCGCGACGTCGATGACCAGGCGGGTGAAGCGGCCGAGCAGGGCGAAGGCATCCGCGACCGTCTCGCACGCCACTCCCAGCGCGCCGAGGATGGAGAGGTCGACCATGTCGAACGCCTCGCCGAAATGGAGCGCGAGCGCCGGATCGCCGGACAATGATTTCCCGGCGCGCATCAGCGCCTTGTAATGCGCATAGGGGATGCGGCCGTCGGGATCGTCGAGCCAGGCGGGATCGAGGCCCGAACGGCGGACCAGAGCGTCGCGATCGGCGCCCTTCGCGACGGCGAAGTCCATCAGGGTCCGCACGATCGCCGCCGCGACGGATTCACCGTTCGAAATTGTGCCCGCGACCGCCGCCGATTCGTCCATGGTCCCGCCCCGCGGGAAGGATCGGCCACAATCGATGGCGGGGCAAGGCCGGACCCGCTTCGGTTGATCCCCAGGGTCAAGTTTTTGATGCTCGCCGCCATGGTGCGAACCGAGCCCGGGCCTAGGCTGGCGGGATGACGCCTCTGTCCCTCGCCCATCTCGCGCCTGGAAGCGCCTTCCGGCTGCTCATCGTCTGCGCGCTCGCCTTGCACATTGCCGGCGGAAGCATCGGCATCGTCTCGGGCTATGCGGCGATCCTGGCCCGCAAGGGCGGCGGGCTGCACCGGCGCGCGGGGCTCGCCTTCACCGCTTCGATGGTCGTGATGGGCGCCATGGCGATGATCCTCGCCGTCCGCATTCCCCAGCGCGGCAACATCGCCGGCGGCCTGCTCGCCGCCTATCTGGTCACGACCGGCTGGATGGCGATGCGGCGCGACACCAACGGCAGACGCTTCGAGATCGGCGCCGGCCTTTTCGCGCTTGCGCTCGCCTTGGTCCAGGTCGGTTTCGGGCTGGAGGCGCAGGCGAGCCCCGGCCATCGCCTCGACGGCTATCCGCCCGCCCCCTATTTCGTCTTCGCCGCGATCACCGCCTCGTTGGCCTGGGGCGATCTGCGCCTGGCCCTGAACGGTGGCCGCGGCGGCCGGCTGGCGCGGCATATCGGGCGGATGGGCCTTGCGCTCTTCTTCGCCGCCGCATCCTTCTTCCTCGGCCAGCAGAAGGTGATGCCCGCCTTCATGCGCGGCTCGCCGGCCCTGCTGCTCCTCGGGCTCGCGCCGCTCGGCCTGACCGTCTTCTGGCTGGTCCGAATCCGCTTGTCGAAGCGCCGGCCGCGGGCCGCGCTCCGCCCCGCCGCCGACGTCGCTTCATGAAGACGATCCGGCGCCGCGCCTACGGCTCGGCCGAGATACTGAGGCTGGAGGAGGTGCCGGTCCCGGTGCCGGGCCCGCGCGAAGTGCTGATCCGGGTGCGGGCGGCGTCGGTCAACGCCATGGACCTCCATCTGATGCGCGGACTGCCGAGGGCCTCCCGCCTGTTCACGGGCCTCGCAAGGCCGAAGGACCCGCGTCTCGGCACCGACCTCGCCGGCACGGTCGAGGCCGTCGGCGCGGAGGTGAAGGGCTTCGCGCCGGGCGATGCGGTGTTCGGCGCCTGCCGCGGCGCCTTCGCCTTATGGGCCTGCGCCGACGAGAGCCGCCTTGCGGGCAAGCCGGCATCGCTCTCGTTCGAGCAGGCGGCGGCGCTTCCCGTCGCCGGCCTCACCGCCCTCCAGGGCCTGCGCGACGTGGGCGGGCTTCGCGCCGGCCGGAAAGTGCTGGTGATCGGCGCCGGCGGCGGCGTCGGCAGCTTCGCCGTGCAGATCGCGCGGGCGATGGGCGCGGAGGTGACCGGCGCTTGCAGCCCCCGCCACGTCGAGCGCGTCCGCGCGCTCGGCGCCGCGCGCGTGATCGAATCCGGGTGCGATCCTCTCGCCGCCGATGGCGTCCGCTACGATCTCATCTTCGATCTCGTCGGCAACCGCGCCTTCTCGGAGCTGCGGCGGCTGCTCGCGCCCGACGGAAAAGTGGCCGCCGCGGGTATTGCCGGCCTGCGGCCCGGCCTTGCGGCGATGGCGGGCTGGGCGGCGCGAACCGCCGCCGCCGCCCTGCGCTCACGCTTCGCGCGGCAGAAGCTCGCCTTCGTCAGCGCCCGGGTGCGGCGCGACGACCTTTGCGCGCTCGCCGCTTTGGTCGAGACCGGCGCGGTGATGCCGGCGATCAGCGGCCGTTTCCCGCTGGAACAGGCGGCCGAGGCGGTTCGCGCCGTCGGCGAGGGCCATGCCGGCGGCAAGGTCCTGATCCTGCCCTGAGGAATTCCGGCTCAGCCCTCGTCCGAATCCTCCGCTTTACCCGCCTCGTGCTCGCGCTGCCGCTGTCGCTCGCGGCTCACCATGATCCGCACCGTCACCACCGGCGGCAGGAGCAGGAGCGCGATCAGGATGAGGACGAAGGCGGCTTTCATCGAACGGTCCGGCATCGAACGGTCCGGCCCGGCTTGCCGATGCCGGCCGCCCCTCGCAAGGACCAATTGATCGTGACGGGATCTCGGCGCCACACCGCGTCATGGGGCGGGCGAAACGAAGGTCCTGCGGATCGCGGACAGCCTTTCGACGGCCTTGTTGGGAAAGCCGCGGAGGCGCAGGACGTAAAGCTCCTTTTCCCGGATTTCCGCAAGGCGCCCGGCCAGCATCTCCGGATCGTCGAACGGCGTGACCAGAAGGCCCGAAAGCGCATCGTGCCGTCCGGACAGCAAGGCGACCGCGAGATCGCAGGGCCGTTCCATCGGCAGGTCGAGCTCTTCATCGAAGATGCGGGCGAAGCCGGGAATCCAGCGCTTCCCCTCGGGAGAATGGAGCGAGCGCATCGACATGGCGGTGCGCACGGTACCCGGGCCCAGCGCAAAGACGGCGACGCCGTGCGGGCGCAGCTCCGCCGCGAGCGATTCCGAGAAGCGCACCAGCGCCGCCTTCGCGCAGCCATAAGCCGAATAATGAGGCGTCGGGATCATGCCGGTGGCGACGTTGACGATCCGGCCGCGCCGGCGCGCGACCATCGAGGGCAGGATCGCGCGAGCGCAAATTGCCGGTCCGGCGAGGTCGATGTCGATCACGGCGCGCCAATCCGCGATCGGCGTCTCCCAGAAAGGCGCGATCGGACCCAGGATGCCGGCATTGTTGACGAGGCCGTCGACCGGGCCCAGCGCTCGCTCGACGGCTTCGACGGCGCGCGCGACGGCGTCGAAATCGGTCACGTCGGCGACGATCGCACACGCCGTGCCGCCCGCCGCGTCGATCAGGCCGGCGGTTTCGGCCAGCTCGCTCTCCGACCGGGCGACGAGGCCGACGCGCATTCCCGCGGCGGCCGCGGCGCGCGCGATCCCGCGCCCGATTCCGCGCCCCGCGCCCGTCACGAGGACGGTCTTCGAAGCCGACGACTCCATCTTCTCTCCGGCGGCATCCATCGGCCGAAGCATCGCCGACCAGCGGCCGACCTGTCCCGTCGAATTTCCGCCGCTTTCCGACAAGCGGCGCGATTGCAGGCCGCCGGCCGCACGCCTAATCCGGATGAATGGCGAGGGATCGCGCGAAGGAGGGCGAAAAGCGGCGGGTCGTCATCCTCGTCGTGCCGCCGGTGGACGAGCTCGACCTGGTCGGCCCCGCCCAGGTATTCGCCGCCGCCAACCGCCTTTCCGGCCGGTCCGCCTACCGCGTCGAGATCGTGACGAGCGGAGACGATCTGCGCGTTCGCGGTGAAGGCGGCCTCCTGTCCTTCCACGCGGATCTGCGCCTCGCCGAGGCCGGGCCGCCGTTCGATTCCGTCCTTCTGGTCTGCGGCCTCGCCAACCGACGGCGGCACGACCCGGCGCTTTCGGAATGGCTGCGCGCGGCCGCCGTGCACGCACGCCGGCTCGGGGCCGTCTGCGTCGGGGCGTTCCTGCTCGCCGAAGCGGGCCTGCTCGACGGACGAAAGGCGACCGCGCACTGGCGTTTTGCCGAAGAGCTGGCCCGCCGCCATCCGGCCGTTCGCGTCGAATCCGCGCCGATCTGGGTCCAGGACGGCAATCTCTTCACCTCGGCCGGAATCTCCGCCGGCATCGATCTCGCTTTGGCCTGGGTCGAGCGCGATCTCGGCGGCGCGATCGCCGGCGAGATCGCGCGCGAGCTCGTCCTTTTCCTGAGGCGACCCGGCGAGCAGAACCAATTGAGCCTGTCGCTCACCAGCCAGGAACGGGCGCCAAACCGGATCGGCGCGCTTCTGGTCTGGATCGCGGAGAATCCGGCCAGCAAGCTGACCGCGGACCGGCTGGCGGACCGGGCCGGAATGACCATCCGCAGCCTCGAACGCCATTTCGCGCGCGAGGTCGGCCGCACGCCGGCGCGCTATGTCCGGGATGCGCGGATCGAGGCCGCGCGGCGCCAGCTCCAGACGACCTCGCTGAGCCTGGAGCAGGTCGCCCGCGCCTGCGGCTTCGGCGGCGCCGACGTGATGCGCCGCGTCTTCCGCAGCGCACGGGAGGCGGCGCCGCGCGATATCAGGCGGGCTGCGCTCGCGCCAATGGGGGCACAAGCGGGGAAAGCGTAAGCCGGCGAACGTCCAAAATGGCGCGGACCGCTTTCACGGTCCGCGCCCTTCTTGCCGGCTCCGCCGAAGAGCCGCCTCAATCCTGCAGATATTCGCCCGCATCGGCATCGGTGCCGTGGCCCTCACCGACCGCCTCGGCGAGCGGATCGTCGCCGATCGCCGCTTCGGGGCCCTGGGCCAGTTCGGCGGCATGCTCCTCGGCCGCGCTGCTCGCGGCGATCAAAGATTCCTGCAGCTTGCGCTGCGCCGCGCGCAGTGCGGCGTCGCGGCTGGAGGCGGCGATCCGCATCCGGTTCATGCCGGCGCCGGTGCCCGCCGGGATGAGGCGGCCGACGATGACATTCTCCTTGAGCCCGTCCAGCGTGTCGATCTTGCCCTGGACCGCGGCCTCGGTGAGCACCCGGGTCGTCTCCTGGAAGGAGGCGGCCGAGATGAAGCTGCGGGTCTGGAGCGACGCCTTGGTGATACCGAGCAGCACCGGCTTGCCTTCGGCGAGGCGCTTCTTCGTCGCCTTCAGCCGGACATTGGCCTCGTCCATCTCGGTCCGGTCGACCTGCTCGCCGACGAGCAGGGTCGAATCCCCGCTCTCGGTGATCTCGACCTTCTGCAGCATCTGGCGGACGATCACCTCGATATGCTTGTCGTTGATCTTCACGCCCTGGAGCCGGTAGACCTCCTGGATCTCCGAGACGAGATATTCCGCAAGGGCGACGACGCCGAGCACCTCGAGGATGTCGTGCGGGTCGGGAGAGCCGCCGATCAGATTGTCGCCGCGCTTGACGTAATCGCCTTCCTGGACGTCGATGACCTTCGACTTGGGCACCAGATATTCGACCGGCTCCGAGCCGTCGTCGGGGATGATCGCGATCTTGCGCTTGGCCTTGTAATCCTTGCCGAACGCGACCCGGCCGGAGACCTTGGCGATGATCGCATTCTCCTTGGGCTTGCGCGCCTCGAACAGCTCCGCCACGCGCGGCAGACCGCCGGTGATGTCGCGGGTCTTGGCCGCCTCGCGGGAGACTCGGGCGAGCACCTCGCCGGCTTCCACGCGCTGGCCGTCCTCGACCGACAGCATCGCGCCCGGCGCCAGCATGTAGCGGGCCGCCTCGCCGCTCTCCTCGTCGAGGAGGGTGACGCGCGGGCGCAGATCCTCCTTCGAGCGGGCGGAGCCGCGGAACTCGGTCACCACGCGCTGGGCGATGCCGGTCGCTTCGTCGGTCTGCTCGACGAGCGTCTTGCCCTCGACCAGATCCTGGAACTTCACGATTCCGCCCTTCTCGGTGATCACCGGCATCATGAACGGATCCCATTCGGCCATCCGGTCGCCCTTCGACACGATATGGCCGTGGTCGACCATCAGATGCGCGCCATAGGGGATGCGGTGGGTCGCACGCTCGCGGCCGTCCATGTCGACGATCGCCATCTCGCCGTTGCGGGCCATGGCGATGCGCCGGCCGCGCGGGTCCATGATCGTCGGCAGGTCGCGAAGCTCGATCGTGCCGTCGGTCGAGGCCTCGAGGTTCGAGGTCTCGTTGAGCTGGGCCGCGCCGCCGATGTGGAAGGTCCGCATGGTGAGCTGGGTGCCAGGCTCGCCGATCGACTGGGCGGCGATGACTCCGACCGCCTCGCCGATATTGACCGGCGTGCCGCGGGCGAGATCGCGCCCGTAGCATTTGCCGCAGACGCCATGCTCGCTCTCGCAGACCAAAGGCGAGCGGATCTTGACCGACTGGATGCCGATCTCGTCGATCCTGAGCGCCGCGGCCTCGTCGATCAGCGCGCCTTCCTTGGCCAGCACGTCGCCGGTCTTGCCGTCGACGATGTCCTCGGCCGGCGTGCGGCCGAGGATTCGCTCGCCGAGTGACGCGATGACCGCGCCGCCCTGGACGATGGCGCGCATCTCGAGCGCATTGTCGGTGCCGCAATCCTCCTCGACGACGACGCAATCCTGGCTGACGTCGACGAGGCGGCGGGTGAGGTAGCCCGAATTGGCGGTCTTCAACGCCGTGTCCGCGAGGCCCTTGCGGGCGCCGTGGGTCGAGTTGAAATATTCGAGGACGGTGAGGCCCTCCTTGAAGTTGGAGATGATCGGGGTCTCGATGATCTCGCCCGATGGCTTGGCCATGAGGCCACGCATGCCGGCGAGCTGCTTCATCTGGGCCTGCGAGCCGCGGGCGCCCGAATGGGCCATCATGTAGATCGAGTTGATCTGCGCCATCCGGCCATTCTCGTCCTTGGGCTGCGCCTTGATCTTCTCCATCATCGCGTTCGCGACCTGGTCGCCGCAGCGGCTCCAGGCGTCGATCACCTTGTTATATTTCTCCTGCTGGGTGATCAGGCCGTCCTGATATTGCTGCTCGTAATCCTTGACGAGCGCGCGGGTCTCGTCGACCAGCCCTTCCTTCTCGTGCGGGATGATCATGTCGTCCTTGCCGAACGAGATTCCGGCGCGGAAGGCGTGGCGGAAGCCGAGGCCCATGATCGCGTCGGCGAACAAAACCGTCTCCTTCTGGCCGGTATGGCGATAGACGGTGTCGATGACGTCGCCGATCTCCTTCTTGGTGAGGAGGCGGTTGACGGTCTCGAACGGCACCTTGTGGCTCTTCGGGAGCGTCTCGCCGAGCAGCATTCGGCCCGGCGTCGTCTCGAAGCGCTTCATATAGGTCTCGCCCTGCTCGTCCGTCTGCGGGACGCGGCTGGTGATCTTCGAATGGAGGGTCACCGCCTTGGCCTCGAGCGCCTGGTGGACCTCGCTCATGTCGGCGAGCAGCATGTTCTCGCCCGGCTCGCCCTCACGCTCCATCGACAGATAATAAAGGCCGAGGACCATGTCCTGCGAGGGAACGATGATCGGCTTGCCGTTGGCGGGCGAGAGGATGTTGTTGGTCGACATCATCAGGACGCGCGCCTCGAGCTGCGCCTCGAGGCTCAGCGGCACATGCACGGCCATCTGGTCGCCGTCGAAGTCGGCGTTGAACGCCGCGCAGACGAGCGGGTGGAGCTGGATCGCCTTGCCCTCGATCAGCACCGGCTCGAACGCCTGGATGCCGAGGCGGTGGAGCGTCGGCGCGCGATTGAGCAGCACCGGATGCTCGCGGATCACCTCGTCGAGGATGTCCCAGACCTCCTTGCGCTCCTTCTCGACCCACTTCTTCGCCTGCTTCAAGGTCATGGAGAGGCCCTTGGCGTCGAGGCGCGAGTAGATGAACGGCTTGAACAGCTCGAGCGCCATCTTCTTGGGCAGGCCGCACTGGTGGAGCTTCAGCTCCGGACCGGTGACGATCACCGAACGGCCCGAATAGTCGACGCGCTTGCCGAGCAAATTCTGGCGGAAGCGGCCCTGCTTGCCCTTCAGCATGTCGCTGAGGGACTTCAGCGGACGCTTGTTGGCGCCGGTGATGGTGCGGCCGCGGCGGCCATTGTCGAACAGGGCGTCGACCGCCTCCTGGAGCATGCGCTTCTCGTTGCGGACGATGATGTCCGGCGCGCGCAGCTCCATCAGCCTTTTCAGGCGGTTGTTGCGGTTGATGACGCGGCGATAGAGGTCGTTCAGGTCCGAGGTCGCGAAGCGGCCGCCGTCCAATGGGACGAGCGGGCGAAGCTCCGGCGGGATGACCGGAACGACTTCCATGATCATCCATTCCGGCCGGTTGCCGGATTCGAGGAAGCTCTCGACGACCTTCAGCCGCTTGATGATCTTCTTGGGCTTCAGCTCTGACTTGGTCTCGGCCAGCTCCTTCAGAAGCTGCTCGCGCTCGCCCGCGAGGTCGAGATCCATCAGCATATGCTTGACCGCCTCGGCGCCGATTCCGGCGGAGAAGGCGTCCTCGCCATATTCGTCCTGCGCCTCGAGCAATTCGTCCTCGGTCAGCAGCTGATATTTCTCCAGCGCGGTGAGGCCCGGCTCGACGACGACATAGGCTTCGAAATAGAGGATCCGCTCGAGCTGCTTCAATTGCATGTCGAGCAAAAGCCCGATCCGGCTCGGCAGCGACTTCAGGAACCAGATATGGGCGACCGGCGCGGCGAGCTCGATATGGCCCATCCGCTCGCGGCGGACCTTCGAGACGGTGACCTCGACGCCGCACTTCTCGCAGACGATGCCCTTATACTTCATGCGCTTATACTTGCCGCACAGGCATTCATAATCCTTGATCGGACCGAAGATGCGCGCGCAGAACAGGCCGTCGCGCTCGGGCTTGAACGTGCGGTAGTTGATCGTCTCGGGCTTCTTGATCTCGCCGAACGACCAGGAACGGATCCGCTCCGGCGAAGCGATGCCGATCTTGATCATGTCGAACGTCTCCGGCTTGGCGACCGGATTGGCGAAATTGGTCAGTTCGTTCATGGGTCTCAGCCCTCTTTCCTGATTTTTTGCCCTCTCCCGCTTGCGGGAGAGGAGGGGCCCAAGCCGGCAGGCTTGGGAGGTGAGGGTCTGTTCACGAGAGAAAACAGGCCCTCGCCCAACCCTCTCCCGCAAGCGGGAGAGGGCTCGATCTTCATTCCGCCGCCTCGGCGTAGCCTTCCTCGTCGGCATTGCTGTTCAGCTCGACGTTGAGGCCGAGCGAGCGCATCTCCTTGACCAGCACGTTGAAGCTTTCGGGGATTCCGGCCTCGAACGTATCGTCGCCCTTGACGATCGCCTCATAGACCTTGGTGCGGCCGATCACGTCGTCCGACTTCACCGTCAGCATCTCCTGCAAAGTATAGGCGGCGCCGTAGGCCTGGAGCGCCCACACCTCCATCTCGCCGAAGCGCTGGCCGCCGAACTGGGCCTTGCCGCCCAGAGGCTGCTGGGTGACGAGGCTGTAGGGGCCGATCGACCGGGCGTGGATCTTGTCGTCCACGAGGTGATGCAGCTTGAGCATGTAGATATAGCCCACCGTCACCTTGCGGTCGAACGCCTCGCCGGTGCGGCCGTCGAACAAGGTCACCTGGCCCGACGGATCGAGCCCGGCCTTGACCAGCATCGCAGACACGTCCGCTTCGCGGGCGCCGTCGAAGACCGGCGTGCCCATCGGCAGGCCGCCGACGAGGTTGGAGGCAAGCTCCATCACGTCGTCGTCGTCGCGGCCGTCGATCTCGGCGGCATAGGCGTCGCCATAAATGTCCTTCAGCTTCGTGCGGACCGTCTTGACGTCCTTGCCGGTGATTCCGTCGCCGCGATGGTGGATGCCCTCCAGCATCTCCGAAATCTGCTTGCCGAGGCCGCGCGCGGCCCAGCCGAGATGGGTTTCGAAGATCTGGCCGACATTCATCCGGCTCGGCACGCCCAGGGGATTGAGCACGATGTCGACCGGGGTGCCGTCCTCGAGGAACGGCATGTCCTCGGCCGGAAGGATCCGGCTGATCACGCCCTTGTTGCCGTGGCGGCCGGCCATCTTGTCGCCCGGCTGCAGCTTGCGCTTCACCGCGACGAACACCTTGACCATCTTGAGGACGCCCGGCGGAAGCTCGTCGCCCCGCTCGAGTTTCTCGATCCGGTCTTCGAGGCGGCGGCGGATCGCGGCCTCGGCCTCGTCATATTGGGCCTTCACCGCTTCGAGATCGGCCTGGACCTTGTCGTCCTTGACCGCGAACTTCCACCAATCGTGGGTCTCGACCTCGTCGAGCCCGGCCTCGTCGACGACCGCGCCTTTCTTGACGCCCTTCGGCGCCGCCGTTGCGGTCTGGCCGAGCAGCATCTCCTTGAGGCGCGCATAGGTCGAGCGCTTGAGGATCGCGCGCTCGTCCTCGGCGTCCTTCCTGAGGCGATCCTTCTCCTCGGCCTGGATGGCGCGGGTCCGGTCGTCGATGTCGATGCCGTGGCGGTTGAACACGCGGACCTCGACCACCGTGCCGGAGACGCCCGGCGGCAGCCGAAGCGAGGTGTCGCGCACGTCCGACGCCTTCTCGCCGAAGATGGCGCGGAGCAGTTTCTCCTCCGGAGTCATCGGGCTCTCGCCCTTCGGCGTGATCTTGCCGACGAGGATATCGCCCGGCTCGACCTCGGCGCCGATATAGACGATGCCGGCCTCGTCGAGGTTGCGCAAAGCCTCCTCGCCGACGTTCGGGATGTCGCGGGTGATGTCCTCCGGCCCGAGCTTGGTGTCGCGGGCCATCACCTCGAACTCCTCGATGTGGATCGAGGTGAAGACGTCGTCCTTCACGATCCGCTCGGAGATCAGGATCGAATCCTCGAAATTATAGCCGTTCCACGGCATGAACGCGACGAGCACGTTCCGGCCGAGGGCAAGCTCGCCCATCTCGGTCGAAGGGCCGTCGGCGATGACGTCGCCGGCCTGGACCACGTCGCCCACCTTCACCAGCGGACGCTGGTTGATGCAGGTATTCTGGTTCGAGCGCTGGAACTTCATCAACGTATAGATATCGACGCCCGATTTGCCCGCCTCGACCTCGCCGGTCGCGCGGACGACGATGCGGGTCGCGTCGACCTGGTCGACGATCCCCGAGCGGCGGGCGGCGATTGCGGCGCCGGAATCGCGGGCGACCGTCTCCTCCATGCCGGTGCCGACGAACGGCGCCTCGGCGCGGATCAAAGGCACTGCCTGGCGCTGCATGTTCGAGCCCATCAAAGCGCGGTTGGCGTCGTCATTCTCGAGGAAGGGAATGAGCGAGGCCGCGACCGAGACGAGCTGCTTGGGCGACACGTCCATCAAAGTGATCTGGTCGCGCGGCGCCATCAGGAAGTCGCCGGCGCGCCGCGAGGAGACGATCTCCTCGCCGAACGAGCGGTCGTCGTTCAGCTCCGCATTGGCCTGGGCGATCGTATGCTTCGCTTCCTCCATCGCCGAGAGATAGACGACCTCGTCGGTCACCTTGCCGTCGACGACGCGGCGGTACGGAGTCTCGATGAAGCCATATTTGTTGACCCGGCTGAAGCTGGCGAGCGAGTTGATCAGGCCGATATTGGGCCCTTCCGGAGTCTCGATCGGGCAGATCCGGCCATAATGGGTCGGGTGGACGTCGCGCACCTCGAAGCCCGCGCGCTCGCGGGTGAGGCCGCCCGGCCCCAATGCCGAGACGCGGCGCTTGTGGGTGACCTCAGACAAGGGATTGGTCTGGTCCATGAACTGCGAGAGCTGCGAGGAGCCGAAGAACTCGCGGACCGCGGCCACCGCCGGCTTGGCGTTGATGAGGTCGTTCGGCATCACCGTCGACACGTCGACCGAGCTCATGCGCTCCTTCACCGCCCGCTCCATGCGGAGCAGGCCGACGCGATACTGGTTCTCGAGCAATTCCCCGACCGAACGGACGCGGCGGTTGCCGAGATTGTCGATATCGTCGATCTCGCCCTTGCCGTCCTTGAGGTCGACCAGGGTCTTCACGACCGCGATGATGTCCTCCTTGCGGAGCGTCGTCACCGTGTCGGGAACGTCCAGGTCGAGGCGCATGTTGAGCTTGACCCGGCCGACGGCCGACAGATCGTAGCGCTCCGCATCGAAGAACAGGCCGGCGAACAGGGCCTCGGCGGTCTCGCGGGTCGGCGGCTCGCCGGGGCGCATCACCCTGTAGATGTCGGAGAGAGCCTGGTCGCGATCCTCGGCCTTGTCGGCCTTCAGCGTGTTGCGGATCCAGGCGCCGGTCGAGACATGGTCGATGTCGAGCAGTTCGATCCGGTCGATCCCGGCCTTGTCGAGCTTCTCGAGATTCTCGGGCGAGACCTCGTCGCCGGCCTCGATATGGATCTCGCCGGTCTTCTCGTTGATGAGGTCGTAGGCGGAATAGCGGCCGAAAATCTCCTCGGTCGGGATGAGGAGGTCGGTCAGGCCGTCCTTCGCCGCCTTGTTGGCCGCGCGCGGGGTGATCTTGTGGCCGGCCTGGAACACCACCTCGCCGCTCTCGGCGTTGACGACGTCGAAGGCCGGCTTCTGGCCGCGCCAGGTCTCGGCGACGAAGGGGATCCGCCAGCCGTCCTTGCCGCGAACGAAGGTGACGCGGCCGTAGAAGATGTTGAGAATCTCCTCGCTGGTCATGTCGAGCGCGTGGAGCAGGGTCGTCACCGGCAGCTTGCGCTTGCGGTCGATGCGGACGTTGACGATGTCCTTGGCGTCGAACTCGAAGTCGAGCCACGAGCCGCGATAGGGGATGACTCGGGCGGCGAACAGATACTTGCCCGAGGCGTGGGTCTTGCCGCGATCATGGTCGAAGAGCACGCCGGGCGAGCGGTGCATCTGGCTGACGATCACGCGCTCGGTGCCGTTGACGATGAACGTGCCGTTCTTCGTCATCAGCGGCATGTCGCCCATATAGACGTCCTGCTCCTTGATATCGAGGACGGAGCGGGTCTCCGTGTCGGGATCGACCTCGAACACGATCAGGCGGAGCGTCACGCGCATCGGCGCCGCATAGGTCATGCCGCGCTGGCGGCACTCGTCGACGTCGTACTTGGGATCCTCGAGCTCGTAATGGACGAAATCGAGCTCGGCGGTGCCGGCGAAATCGCGGATCGGAAAGACCGACCGGAGCGTCTTCTCCAGGCCCGAGACGTAGGAATCCTGCGGGCGCGAGCGGAGGAACTGCTCGTAGCTCTCGCGCTGGACCTCGATGAGGTTCGGCATCTCCGAAACTTCGTGGATGTTGCCGAAGATCTTGCGGATGCGCTTGGAGGCCGTGGAGCGGGTCTCGGCCTGGGGAGCGATGGTCGCCATATATGTTCTTGCCTCGCCTTGGGCCGTCTTCGGCCCGGAAAAAGTCGTTCAGGCGCGCCAAGAGACGCAAAAAGCCGCGAGTCTCCAGCCTGGAGAATCGCAGCTTCAGCGTCCTGAAAACCCCGTCCGATCAATGCGTTGAACGCGCTGCGCGACGGCGCGTCCTGTTCCGATGCGAATGGGGTGCGGGCGCTATCTAGGGACGGGGGCGCTGGAGGTCAAGAGTCGCGGGCCCGCCACGCCAAATTCGCGCGGCAATTCCTTCACTGCAACATGCCCGCAACGAAGAGACGCTAGAGCGGGCTGTGACTGGATTGAATCACAGCCCGCTCCAGAACCCTTTGTTGTCGCGTTGCTTATTGCGAAAATTGAGCAGGCCCGCCATGCCTCCGGCATGGCTGCCCGCTGCGGGGCAGCGGGCACCTGCTCAATGGTACCCACCTTTTCGCGCAACGCTCTGGGGATGCGGCGGAAACGGCAGGGTAGCTCGGATGCGCGGGATATTCGGTGGGCTGGGGAGCGTGACCGTCATGCTGGCGGGCCTCGGCCTGTGCCTCGTCTTTGCCGTCTATGACGCCCTGAGGCAAAGCCGGCCGCCAGCCCCCGGCGCCGATGCGATGCTGATCGCGAGGGATCCGGGCCGGCCGCCGGCCTGAGCGCCGCCGCCGGGCGGATCGGGATCAAGGCCGCCTCGAACTGGTCGGCGCTTCGCGTCCAGCTGAAGCTCTGCCCGTAAGCGGTGCATTGGCTGCGGTCCCTGCCGAGGGCGCGGGCGGTCGCGGCGGCGAGGCATGGATCGAGCGCCCCGACCTCCTCGCCGATGAGGTCGAGCGGTCCCGGCACCGGAAAGGCCGCGACCGGAGTCCCGCAGGCAAGCGCCTCGATCAGGACCAGGCCGAACGTATCGGTCCGGCTCGGGAATACGAAGACGTCGGCGGAGGCATAGGCCGAGGCAAGCTTTTCGCCGTGCAATGCGCCCAGGAACAGGGCGTCGGGATGGAGCCGCATCAGCCGCGCCCGCGCCGGTCCCTCGCCGACCACGACCTTCGCGCCGGGATGCGGGCTGGCGAGAAAGGATTCGACATTCTTCTCGACGGCGATGCGGCCGACATAGAGCTGGATCGGGCGTTCGAGCCCCGCAAGGGCCGGATGCGGCGGCGCGTCGGGGCGGAAGCAGGCGAGATCGACGCCGCGGCCCCAGAGCCGCGTCCGCGCAAGGCCGTGCGCATCGAGCAGGCGCATCATGGTCGGCGTCGAGACCAGCACCGCTCCGGCCGGCCCGTGAAACCATCTTATGTAGCGCCAGAACAGGGCCGGCGGCAGCTTCGTGCGCCTGGCGAGATAGTCGGGGAACTGCGTATGATAGGCGCTGGTGAAGGGCCGGCCTTGCCGGAGGCACCAGCGGCGGACGGCGAGGCCGAGCGGCCCTTCGGTCGCGATATGAATGGCGTCGGGCCCGAAATCCTCGATCCTCCCGCCGACGGCGCGCCGCGTTGCAAGCGCGAGACGGATTTCGGGATAGGTTGGGCAGGCGATCGAGCGGAAGAGATCGGGCGACACCAATCCCACGACATGGCCCCGGCGCTCCAGCTCGGCGATGACCGCCGAGAGCGTTCGGACGACCCCGTTCACCTGGGGGCGCCAGGCGTCGGTCGCGATCAGGATGCGCATCAGGCGGCCGCCTTCAACGGCCTGAAGGCGGCGCGGGCGGCGATCTCCTCGGCCCAGTGGAGGATTTCCATCCGCCCGTCCCGATGCTCGACCAAGGCGGTGCAGCTCTCCACCCAGTCGCCGTCATTATAATAAGCGACGTCGCCGAAGCGCCGTTCCTCGGCGGTGTGGATATGGCCGCAGACGACACCGTCGACCCCGAGCCGCGCGGCTTCGTGGGCGACCGCCTCCTCAAAGCGCGAGACGAAGGCAACGGCATTCTTGACCTTGTGCTTGGCGTGCCGCGACAGCGACCAATAAGGAAGGTCGAGCCTCCGCCGCACCGCGTTGACGACCAGGTTGAGCTGCAGGAGCAAGGTGTAAGCGGCGTCGCCGAGGAAGGCGAGCCAGCGATGGGCGAGCACGATCGCGTCGAACTCGTCGCCGTGGAGGACGAGCAGGCGCCGCCCGTCGGCGGTGACATGGATCGCCTTGCGCCTGATCTCGACTCCGCCGAAGCTGGTGCCGGCGAACTGGCGGAACATCTCGTCATGATTGCCGGGCACGTAGACCACGCGAGTCCCATGCTTGGCCCGCTTCATCACCCGCCGGACGATCGCATTGTGGCGCTCGGGCCAGTAGAATCGCTTCTTGAGGCGCCAGCCGTCGATGACGTCACCGACCAGATAGAGCGTGTCGCAATCGGCATGGTCGAGGAAGTCGATCAGCATCCGTGCATTGCAGCCGCGGGTCCCGAGATGAACGTCGGAGATCCAGATCGTCCGGTAGCGCCGCCGCGGAAATCCGGACGGGCCGACGCCGCGATCCACTTTCGAGATGGCCTTGCGGACGCGCTCGACCGCGCGCTCCGGAACGCCGCTTTCCAGCGCCATCATTTCCTCCGCCTTTTGCAGGCCCTTAGCGGCGGATTGTGACAGTTCGATTCGGATGGGGCCGCGGGGCGCGCCGATTTGGCACGCTCAGCCCCCGTTCATCCGCCGTGGCGCATTGAGCTTCGCTCAACCGATCAGAGGAAAGAAAAATGAGAAAGATCGTCCTCGCTTTGGCCGCCGCGTCGATCCTCGCCGCGCCTGCCGCCGCCGCCCCGCGCCTCCACGGCGAAGCGCAACTGGCGAAGCTGATCGAGGGCCGCACGGCCGGCAAGCCGGTCGACTGCATCGACCTCGGCCAGGTCCGCTCCAGCCAGATCATCGACCATACCGCCATCGTCTACGACGCGGGCGGCACGCTCTACGTCAACCGCCCGCGCGGCGGCGCCGACTCGCTCGATTCGTGGGACGTGATGGTGCTGAAGCCGTTCAACCACGAGCTCTGCCGGGTCGATACCGTCCAATTGCTCGACAGCGGCTCGCATTTCTACAAGGGCAGCGTCTTCCTCGGCGATTTCGTGCCCTACAAGCGCGAGACCGCGGCCCGCTAGGTCGGGCAGCGAACGATAAATCCCGTTCCCCGGCGAAATGATGGGGCCCGGGGGACGGCGATCGGGGACCCAGAATCGAAAGCCGGGGCCACTGGACCCCGGCTTTCGCCGGAGACCCGTGGGCGAATCCTTTGATCCTCTTCGACTGTTAGCGGACGAACATCGGTTCCAGCGGAAATATACGTCCGGGCATGGCCACTCTCCGTCCGAGCCAATGAGCGTCGGACGGAGGGGCGGTCGGCCTGCGCTCAATTGCCCTGCGGCGCAGGCTGAGCCGATTGCTGCCGCATCCGCGCCATCGCCGCGGCGCGTTCCTCGGGGGTGAGGATTCCGTCATGATTGGTGTCGGCGCGGTCGAAGCGGGCGAGGCTGGCGGCGACCATCTCCTCCTGCGTCACCTTGCCGTCACGGTTGGTGTCGAGGCGCGGCATCATTCGCGCGCCGTTCGGCCCGAGCTCGGCCTCGGTGAGGACGCCGTCATGATTGGCGTCCAGCTCCTTGAAACGCTGCTCGACCTCCTGCTGGAGCTGGGCACGGGTGACCGGCGCTTCCGGGGTGCGGACGACAGCCGGCCCTTGCGACCCGGGAGGCGCGCTTGGCGGCTGGGCGGAAGCGGGAAAGGCGGCAAAGGCGGCCAGCGCCGCGCCGGCGAGGAAAAACCTGGTCATGCATGGGGCTCCAATCAGGGGCATGGCGGAAGCGCCGCCCCCGGCGCGCGCCCCTGCCGCACGGCGCCTGTACGGCGGTTGAACGACGGGGCCTGGGAGTCCGGACCCCTAGAAGCGGGTCGAGACGCCCGCATAAAGCTGGAGATCGGGCGTGTTGCGGTTGAGGCCGAAATTGGCCCCCACATCGAACTGCAAGGTCTTGCGCGCCAGCCAGGTGACCATGACGTCGGCCGAAACTTGCTGGACCGTACCCGCTGGATCGAAATCCTGGCCGCCCCAGATCTCCACCGCCACATTCACCTTGCCGACCTGCTTGCCGACATTGACGATGTTCTGCAGGCTGATATGCCGTCCCGACCCGTCCGCGTCGAGGATCAGGTCCGCTTCCGGGCTGAAATTGAGGGTGAAGCCCTGCGGCAGGTTGATGTTGACCGGCAGAGCGAGCCCGCCCTCGACCGCGCCGTTGCCGAGCCCGCGGCGCGCGGTCGGCAGCTTGATGAAGGGGATGATCGCGATCTGAATATTGGCCGAGGCGCCCGTCAGCCTCTGCTTGTAGCGGACGAACAGGTCGCCGACACCGCCGATCCGGTCGGTGACGTTTCCGGTCTTCGTCCGCACCTCCTCATAAGGAGCGATGTTGAGCTGGAGGTCGGCGCTGTCGCTGAGACCGAATTTCAGCACCGGATTGGTGTAAAGGATCGTGTCGGTCCGGGTGCCGCCCCCGCTGTCGCGGGTCCAGTTGAATATGTCCGTCTCGAGCTGGACCGCGCCGGCCGGCACGGTGCAGGCGCCATTGCCCTTGCCCGGCCGGTCGGTGCAGATCGGCTGGTCGTCGGGCGGCGGCGTCGCGCCCGCACCCGTCTGGGCGGCGACGGGCGCGGCGCACAGGCCGAGAAGGATCGCAAGGCCGATGCGCCTCATCGCATTGTCCCCATCCGCTCCGGCCTCCCCGCGCGAATGTCGCACAGCAAGGCGGCTCGGGCAATCCTGGCGGGCGCGGGAATGTCAGCCGGACGTGCGGGCGCGGTAGCGCGAATAGCGGCGGCAGAGCTGCCGGTAATCCTCGTCGTTGCGCGCAGGCGCGCCGTCGTCGTTGGACGGCACGCCGGCCTGACCCGGCGCGAACTTCTTATCGGACATTCCCCACGGCTCCTGAACGGAAGCAAGAATGAAAGGCCGGGCGGCCCCACCCGCCCGGCGCTTTCAGCAAGTCTCGACTTACGACTGCGCGTTATCCGCAAGAAACCTTAAGCAATGGTATCGGCCGGAGAAGGATCGTCAGCGCCGCTCCGCGGCCGTCTTGTCGCGCTCGGCGCGGAATTCCGAATCCTGGCTCCAGTTCGGCCATTCGCGCGAATTGGCGAGGTGGAATCCGACCGCGTAGAGCATCGACAGGTCCTGGGCGAGGCCGGTGAGGTCCCAGTCCGCGCTCCATTCGTCGGCCGGCTGGTGATAGCGGTTGGCCGTGTAGTCGCGGGCGAGCTGCTCGCCGCGCGCGGTGCCCCCGTTCACCAGATCGTTGCCCGATTCGAACGAGATTGCGGGAACGCCGCGCTTTGCGAAGGAGAAATGGTCGGAGCGGTAGAAGCCGCCCGCCTCCGGATGCGGCTCGGGCATGAAGGCACGGCCGCGGCGGCGCCCTTCGGCGATGAGATCGTCGAGCAGCCCGAGTTTGGCGGCGCCCGAAATGCTGAAATTGCGCGCCGGCCCATAGACGCCGAGCGCGTCCATGTTGATGACGCCGGCCGTCTTGCCGAGCGGATAGATGGGGTTGGCCGCATAATATTCGGAGCCGAGCAGGCCCTTCTCCTCGGCGGTGACGGCGAGGAAGACGACCGACCGCTCCGGCCGCGGCCCCTGCGCGAAGGCGCGGCCGAGCTCGAGCAGGGCCGAGACTCCGGTCGCATTGTCGACCGCGCCATTATAGATTCGGTCGCCTTTCGCGTCGGGCGCGCCGACGCCGAGATGGTCCCAATGGGCCGAGTAAATGACCGTCTCGTCGGGATGGGTGCGCCCCGGCAGCCGGCCGACGACATTGTGCGAGGTGATGATCCGGGAATCGACTCCGTAATCGGCGCTGAGCGTCGCCTTGAGCGGCACCGGATGGAAGTCTCGGCCCTGCGCCGCTTTCTTCATCGCCTCGAAATCGAGGCCGGAGGCGCGGAACAGGGCGACTGCATTGTCGCGCTGGATCCAGGCCTCGAACGGCGTGTGCACCGCGCCCGGATCGGGGCGGACGATGTCGAACTGGGCGTTGGTGTTCGAATTCTTGACCGTCGCCCAGCCGTAGGAAGCGGGCTCGCGCTCGTGGATGACGATGACTCCGGCCGCGCCTTGCCGCGCGCCTTCCTCATATTTGTAGGTCCAGCGGCCGTAATAGGTCATCGCCTTGCCGCCGAAATCGCCTTCGCCGCCTTCGAAGTCGGGATCGTTGACCAGCACGACCATGATCTTGCCGTGCATGTCCTGGCCCTTGAAGTCGTTCCAGAGGCGCTCGGGAGCGTCCACTCCATAGCCGACGAAGACAAGCGGAGCGTTCTCGATGTCGACCCGGTCCGCACCGTTCAGCGGCGCGAGCACGGCGATGTCCGGGCCCTGATTGA
>DASUHH010000018.1:0-15362 GCA_036273615.1 Allosphingosinicella sp.
CATTGAGCAGGTGCCCGCTGCCCCGCAGCGGGCAGCCATGCCGGGGGCATGGCGGGCCTGCTCAATTTTCGCAAAAAGCAACGCGACAACAAGGACTTATAGAGCGGCCTGCGATTCAGGTTAATCGCAGGCCGCTCTAGGAGATTCTCACGAGCGGTTCGTGGCGTCGACATGCGCCGTCGTCTCGGCGGCGACGCGCGCCAGGTCCTTTTTCGCGGATGAAGGCCATAGCCTGCTTCCGCGGACCCGCTCAGCGCAAGGCCGCGATCGCCTTGTCATAGGCCAGGAGCAGATGCGCGCCCGACGCGATCAGGGATTGCTGATAGCCCTGGTTCAGCGCCAGCTCGTGCACCGCCGCCTGGAGCTGGTCGTGCGACAGCGTGCCGGGATCGTCGGGCCAGGTGTTGAGCTCCATCCAGTGCCGCGTCGCATCGGCCTCGTAATCGTTGAACACGCGCGTGCCGGCATAAGCGACGCTGAGCGCGTGCGCCTGGTCGTAGGGCATGTGGACGAGCGCCTGGGTCGCGAGCGCGCTGTCCCAGCCGGCGGTACTCATCTGGACGAAGCGCATGTTGAGCTGGAGATCGGGCGCGAGCCGCGCCGGCCGGCCCTGGAGCCGCGCGCGGCCGTAAGCGAGAAGGGCGGCGAGCGGAACGGATGCCTTCTTCTCCTGCGAGATCGTGTCGGCGAGGGTATCGCGATTGCTCCGCAATTCGGCGCGGAGCTCGATCCGGGCACGGTCGACCAGCCGGCGGTTGTGATAGGCCTCGACCGCGGATTCGAGGCCGAGCGCGATCAGGATGCCGACCGTGATCGTGCCGATCTCGGCAAGGAACTCGCGCAGCGAATGCGCCAGCTTGGGCTTGTGGATGTCCATGCCGCCTTGTCGCCGAAACGGCGTGGCGGGGCAATGCGAGGCGGCCAGGCGATATGCTTGCGGCGCGCGACGGGTGCGCTACACTCGCCCTTTCGATTGGGGGGACATCGGCATGGCAACGCTCGCTCGGGAACCGCTGACGACCGCTCCCGCACTCGGCGACGAGCGCTTCTTCCTGCGCGCCGCCATCGTCATGGCGCTGATCGTCGTCGCCGGCTTCTCATTCCATCTGGCGATGGGGCGGTCGACCTTCGCATCGCCGCCGCGCGTCCATGCGCATGCGATCCTGTTCATGGGATGGGTGGCGATCTACGTCGCCCAGAACGTCCTGGTCGCGACGGACCGGATGGCGCTCCACCGGCGCCTCGGCTGGATCGCCGCCGCGTGGATGGTGCCGATGATCGTCCTCGGCTGCCTGGTGACGGTCGGGATGGTGCGGGCGGGACGCGTTCCCTTCTTCTTCCGCCCGCTGCAATTCCTCGTCTTCGATCCGATGATCCTGTTCACCTTCGTCGGGCTGACCGGCGCCGCCATCCTGATGCGCCGGCGGACCGAATGGCATCGGCGTCTCCATTTCTGCGGCATGTCCATCCTGCTCGGGCCGGCCATCTCGCGGCTGCTGCCGTCGCCTTTGCTGCAGCCCTGGGCCTGGGAGTCGGTCGTCCTGCTTTGCCTGATCTTCCCCATTGTCGGGATGTGGTCGGACATAAGGCGCAGCGGCCGGGCGCATCCCGCCTGGCGTTGGGGCATCGGGGCGATGCTGGCCGGGGCGGTCCTCGTCGAGGCGATCACCTACAGTCCCGTCGGGCTTGCGCTCTATCGCACGGTCACGGCCGGTTCGCCCGGCGCCGCCCACGCCCCGCTCGATTTCGCACCGCCGCCGGCGGGGCCGCTGGTGACCGGCCGGAGCTGACGTCGGACATCAGGGCGGCCGCGCCGCCAGTGCCTGCGCGGCATGGCGCCGGACGGTCTCCCACATCGCCTCGACGTCCGCCTGCTCGGTCGCCTGCGCGCCGACCGACACGCGGACGGTCCAGCGGCCGCCGATGATCGCGGGGGTCACATAGGCCTCGCCCGAGCGGTTGATCGAGTCCGCCCAGGCGCGGGTGTGATCGTCGAGCGCCTGCCCTTCGAGGCCGGGCGGCTGATGGCGGATGCAGATGGTCTGGAGCGGGACCGGGGCGACGATTCGCCAATCGGTCGCCGCGGCGACATGGTCGGCGAAGAGCCGCGCGTTGCGGAGGTCGCGGCGGAGGCGCTCCTGGAGGCCGGAGACGCCCTGCTCGCGGATCACGAACCAGAGCTTCAAGGCACGGAATCGGCGGCCGAGCGGGATTCCGGTGTCGCGAAGGTTGCGGACCTCGGCGTCGACGCTCGAGCGGAGATAGGAGGGGTGGGTCGACATTACCCGCAGCAGATGCTGCTCGTCGCGGACATAGTATAACGAGCAGTCGAACGGCACGCCGAGCCATTTATGGGCGTTGACGATCAGGCTGTCCGCCTCCTCGACCCCCTCCCACATCCAGCGGCATTCGGGGAGGATCATCGCGCTTCCGGCCATGGCCGCGTCGACATGGAGCCAGAGGCCGTGGCGCTTCGCGATTTCGGCGATGGCGGCGATCGGATCGATGGCGGTGGTCGCGGTGCCGCCGACCACGGCGGAGATCGCGCAGGGCCGGCGGCCGGCTTCGAGATCGGCGGCGATCGCCTGATCGAGCGCGTCGGGGCGCATCGCGAAGGCATCGTCGGTCGCGACCATGCGGACATTGTCGCGGCCGAAGCCGGCGAGCAGGGCCGCTTTCTCGACCGACGAATGGCTGCTGGCGCTGGTGTAGAGGATGAGCGGCGCCGCCTCGGCCTGGAGGCCGCCGCGGTCGAGGCCGTAGGAGGTCGCCCGCTCGCGCGCCGAGATGAGGGCGACGAGGCTGCCGGTCGAGGCGGTGTCGCTGATCGCGCCGACCCAGGCGGGCGAGAGGCCGGCCATCTGCCGGAACCAGTCGGTCACCACCTCCTCGACCTCGGTCAGGGCGGGCGAGGCCTGCCAGGAGAGGCCGAGCGCGCCGAGCCCGGTGCTGACGAGATCGCCGAGCACGCCCGCCGCGAGCCCGTTGGCCGGGAAATAGCCGAAGAAGCGCGGATGCTGCCAAAGCGTGAGGTTGGGCGCGACGATGGCGTCGAGATCGGCGATGGCGGCGTCGAACGGTTCGGGGTCGAGCGGCGGCGAGGCCGGCAGTTGCGCGCGGACCTCGCCCGGTTTGGTGGCGGGCTGGACCGGCCGGCTCGGCAGATCGCGCTGCCAGTCGGCGAGCCAGTCGATCAGGCGGTGACCGTGACGGCGGAATTCTTCGGGGGTCATGCGGGGGCGGCCGCTCCTAGGGATGACGAGCTTCTATAGGCGCATCCGTGGGCGCGCGGCGGGGAAATTCGAGGGGTGGGACCGGTCCCGCCTGCAAAATCTGATCGATGGCCGCGTGCGTGCCACGATCAATGCCGTGCCAGCCGGGATCAGCGTTCAGTCGAGGTGGCAGCCGTCCTTGGCGAGCTGCTCCTTGATCCATGCTTCGACGTCGTAGCCGAAGATTTTCATGCCCTTGATGTTCGCATCCTGGATCGTGAGGCCCGAGAGGTTCACATTGTTGAGCCGCGCGCCGGCGAGGTTCACGTCGTCGAACACGGCATTGGCGAGCCAGCAATTGCTGAACTCGACCCCATCCATCCGCTGGTTTGAAAATTTCATCCTGACCTCCCCTGGACGGCCCGCCCGGCCGGGCATTCGCTTTCGGCTGGGGACGTTACGGCGCGGAGACGATCTGGTCTACCGCGTCGCGCAGGCTTCTGATTCGAGGATCCTGGAGTGGTTTTCGGTCGGATGGAACGAGCGGCCCGCCACGCCCCCGGCGCACCTGCTCATACTGACGGCCGAAAAGAGGAGCCGAAACGCGCTCGATCCCGGCGCTATCGGCGAAGCGTCGGGGCGGCGATCGGCACGCGGCCGGATGGATGCTTCATCGGCTCGGCCGGCGGGAGGGTCGGATTTTCGGGATAAAGGCGGCCGTCGAACCGCAGGCGCGCCATATAGGGCCCGCGGATGCCGCCGCCGGAGACGGTCACGCCGACGTCGCGCCAGCCGCGGTGCGACGTGGCGAGGAGGCGGACCGGCAATTGCGTCACGCTCGATCGCATGACCACGCGACAGGCCTTCGCCCGCGACGAGAGGATGTAGAGGTCGCACCCGCGGCTGCCGCAATGGCTCGGGCCCGTCGCATAGAGGAAGATTTCAGGCCGGCCGGCATTCAAAATCCCATCGCGTCGGGTCGAGCGCGGCACCGTTTCGCGCGCCATGGTCTCCGCGTCCCTGCGCGAATGGATTGCGAGGCGCGTTGCGCGCGCGTTCGGGCCGGGTGGACGCCGTCATTTTGGGGTTCGCGCGAGAGGAACGATGCCGGGTTTCAAGCCGGCGAACGCGACCATGCGCTCCTGAACAGGTTCGCGAGGGCGAGCATTTGCCAGGCTGCCCAGAGGCCGAGCCACAGGGCGACGCCGGCGGTCTCGAAGGTCCACATCCTCAGGAAATATTCGCGCTCGGCACCGAGCATGTTGCGCAGCAAAAGCAGGTCCAGCACGCCGGCGATGACAAGGATCGCGGCGTCGATCGCGATCGCCCCTGACGGCGCGGCGAAAGCGCGGATGAAGGTTGCGGGATAAAGCGGCATCAGCGCGAGCGTGAACAGGAAGGGGGCGACCCAGCCATGGCCAGCGCCGGCGATTCCGATGCCGACCAATTGCGTCGCGAACCAGGCGACCAGGCCGAGCCCGCCCCGGATGACCAGCCGTTTGCGCCGCCCTTTCGCCATCGGACGAAACCGGCAGAGGCCGCGGACGTCCGCAACGGGGGCGACGGACTCGCCCGATTTCCGGAAATGCGTCACAACCGCGCGAAAGCGAGCAGCGGTTCGATATCGTGCCCATCGGCGGCGCGCTGCGCCGCGACGTAGCGATTGCGGGCCTCGCCCGGATCGATGAGGCTGATGCGCCCCCAGGTGAAGCGCGGCGCGCCGAGCCGGGTCACGACGAGGTCGGCCGCAAGCCGGCCGTGGCGGCCGTTTCCGTTCGGAAAGGGATGGATGAGCACCAGGCGGTGATGAAATCGCACCGCGATCTCGTCGGGAGAATAGATCCGATTTTCCACCCAGTAGCGCGTGTCGTCGAGCAGCTGACGAAGGTCGATCGGGATCATGACGCCGTCGGAGCCGATCCGGCGATTCTTCTCGCCGGAATAGTCGCCGGCCCAGGACCAGATCTGGCCGAACATCTGCTTGTGAAGCGCGCGCAGGAAGCTCTCGTCGAGCACGTCGCGATCGCGGCTGAACGCCCAGCGTTCGCCTTCCAGGATGTTGGCCTGCTCAACCTCGTTCAGCTCGTGCCGAAGAGTGATCCAGGTCGGGATGAGGCCCATTTTCTCTTCATGCGAGAGCGGAGTGTTACCGTCCTCGTCCGGGAAGAGATCGACCGTCACGGCTCGTCCCACAGGCGCCTGGGATCGCCGCTGAGCAGCTCCTCGATCAAGCGTTCCCGTTCGGCCGCAAGGGCGGCGCGGTCGAGACCCTGATTCTCGAGGGCCATGCTGTGGCTGACGGGCGCAAGCAGCCGGTCGGCGACGCGCGCCGCGCGCTCTCGCAGGATCGCGTCCAGGGGGCGATTGGGCACGAGCGCATAGACGAAGGTGCAGTCCATCGCCTCCGCCGCCTCCCGGAGCAGCTTGAGCGTGACGGCATCGCTCGCCTCGTTCCTTTCGAGGACGGTGACGTTCGAATGGGCGCGCCCCAGGCGGGCACCGAGCTGCCGCGTCGTGAGACCGAGCGCATCCCGAATGGCGCGGACCCATCCCTTTGGCGGGCGCTCGAAGTCGGCGACGGCCCGGATCGGCATGAAGCGCCGTTCGAGATGCTTGCGGGCAAGGGCTGTGCTGTTCATGGTCCATTCCATTGGAGCATAATTTCCAGGATTGGTATCATATAATGGACCATGGTGCAACAGTTTGGTCCATTATAATAGACCATAATTTTGATGGATGGCCTATTTTAATGAACCAGGTGCGCTCCTCGCGCGATCGCATCCGCGCGAGGCACGGGGACGAACGATTGACGGGTGGCCTGTTGCGCGCTCAATTCGAGCGGTGCCGTCGGGAGGGGAGCAGGAGGATGTCGCGTCGCTTGAAGATTGCCGGCCTTGCGCTGATGCTCGCCGTTTCCGCGCGGGCCGATGCGGCGGGGTGGGAGCTCGCGCCGGCGGCGGGCGGGCATGGGGCGGTGCTGACCCATGGAGCGGGCGGGCCGCTCTCCTACCGGTTCGAATGCGCGGCCGACGCGGTGGTCGTCACCGAGACCGGGGTCGCCAGGCTGCTCGACGTCAGGACCGGCAACAAGATCGGCGACGATGCGCGGGGCGTGATGCCGCCGGGCGCGGCGATGATGGCCTTGTTCACCGGCAAGGGCCAGCCCGACTTCCGCCCGGCCGAGGCGGCGAAGAATCCGGCGGGCGGCTGGGATCTCACCATCCGGCTGCCGAAGGGAGACAAAGCGCTGAAGGCGGCCGCGCGGAGCGACATGATCTCCCTGTTCACGACCGGCGAGACGGCGGCGATCCAGATGGACGCCGATGCGCATGCGAAGTGGAACCAGTTCCTGAGGAGTTGCAGCGCGGGCGGGTGAGTGGAAAGCGGGTCAACTCTTCTCGCCGGGTCGGTCCGCTTGCCAGAAGGCCAATTCATAGCCGGGTCGAAGCCCGCCCGGAGCGTGGGGTCGCCAGGCTTCGCACAGGGTGGTTATGGTCGAACGCGATCCGGCCGGGATGGGCGCAGAAATTGCGGGCGGCGCTCTTGAGCGGGCGGCAGGCTATCGGCACATTGTGCGGGGTCGGGAGCGCGCCGACCGGTGTGCGGGGGATGCAAGATGTCCGTGGGATCGTTGCCGGAATTGTGGGGACAACGGGCTTTGCGCCGCCCCCTTCTCATTGTCCTGGCGGCGGTGCTGGCGGCTTGTGTCGCGGGGTGCGGGAGCGGAGGTTCGAAGCAGGCGGGGCGGCCGGAGAGCGGCGCCTTTCCGTGCACGCCTTCCTATGTCCATGACGGGGATACGTTCCGCTGCACCGACGGGACCCGAATCCGGGTCGCCGGCATCAATGCGCGCGAGATCGCGCATGAGGGGGCGCAGACTTATGACGGCGGCTGCAATCCGGGGGCGCCCTGTCCCGCGGTCGATGCGGTGGCGGCGCGGGAGAAGCTTGTGCGCCTGCTCGGGACGCCGGGCGCGATCGACGATTATGGCAACGAGCATGTCAGCGGGCCGCCCTTGAGCTGCGATCCGAACGGAATGTCCTATGACCGGATCGCGGCCTTCTGCTTCACGTCGAGCGGGATGGACATTTCCTGCGCGATGGTCGCCGGCGGCTCGGCGGCGACCTGGCCGCGTTACTGGAAGGACCATCGCTGTTGAGCCCCGGAGCCTGCCCGGCGACGCCGTGTCGCCTGGGCCGGCCGTAATTTTGTTCACGCAGGCGCGAAGGCGCGAAGAAGAAAAGGAGGGAAGCGGCTTCGCCGGGAAGGGCGCGGGAGCCGCGGAAGAAAATGGTTGCGGCTTCGCCGCGAGAGGCACGGGAGACACGGATCCTTCGCGCCTTCGCGCCTTTGCGCGAACCAGTGCGGCCTTGCCGTCCGCGCCGAGGCTGGGGGTCAGGATGCCGGGGCCCAGGGGCTGTCGGGGAAGAGTTTCGGGAGGGCGTCGAGGAGGCGGTCCATGGTCAGGCCGCCGAGGCGGCGATAGGATTCCCATTGGGCTTCGTCGAAGAACTGGTCGGCGGTGGTCTGCTGCGGGAAATTCGGGTTCGCGGTCGCATAGCCGATTATGTCGGGCGGGAGGTCGGGGAGCAGGCGGGGCTTGATCCAGAGCAGATGGACCGTCGCATCGTCGAACGCCGCTTCCAGGATCAGGTAGGAGGCGGGCTCGGCGGGCTTTCCGAACGCCCTGCGCCAATCCTTCTCCGCGTCCGGATCGACGAAGAGCGGATAGTTGCCCGGATCGCAGCCCCACGCCTTGAGCTGCCTTTCGCGCGCCGTGCCGCCAAGGATCCGGATCTCGCCGCCGAGATCGATGCGGGCGATGCGGACGAGCGTCTCGAGATTGGCGAAGACATGGTCCGGGTCGGCGGCATTGTCGCTGACCAGGATGAGCGGGATTCGCCGCTTCAGCAGCCGGTAGGCGCCGCTATTCTCGAAATGGCCGCCGTCGGTCACATATTTGCGGCTGCGGTGGCGCGAATAACGGGCGGCCATCTCGTCGCGCAGGTAGAGGAAGGTCTCGAACGGCCTTTGCCAGCGGCGCCGCCGGAAATCCGGGTCGACTCCGGGCGACCACCACCAATAGCCGAGCCGGACATTGGCGAAGCTGAGCGCGAGCGCATAGCCGAGATTGGTGAACCGCCCCATGCCGGCCGATGCGGCCGCGCCCGAGATCGCGCACCATTGGCCGAGGCTGAGATGCTCGGCGCATTTCGGCTCGCCGAGCGCGGTCCAGCCGACGGCGCGGTCGATTCCGATCTCGACGCCCATCGGCGTCAGGGTCAGCATCTCCCCCTTGCGGTCGCGCTCGACGAGCTGGGAACGGGGATCGACCGTCTCGTTGAGCGTGGTGTTGATGAGGTGGAGCGGGGCCGGCAGATCCAGCCGGCTGTACAGCTCCGGCTGGATATAGTCGCCGGCGTCATTCTCGGTGATTCCGGAGCCGCGATGGCTCGCCGCGACCTTTTCGAGCCGGCCCATGTTGCTCGCGCCGAGATAGGCACGGGTCAGCCGGGCGGCGTAGAGGCCGTGCAATGAGGAGAGGTTGATGAAGCCGGTCGAGCCGCCGGCGATCAACGCCAGGACAAGGATGGCGGCGGCGAGCAGAAGGAAGGGGCGCCAGTGGATCGGGCTCTGCCAGTCCGGCCCGGTCCAGGCGACATGGTGGAGCGTCGCGCCGACGATGATCGCGACCGCGCCGTAGAGGAGGAGGCCGGCGGCGAAGGCGATCGGCGGCAGCAAAGGGCGCAGCAGCGCGGCGGCCTTGCCTTTCCCCCTGCCTTCGAACCAGCCGGGGAGCTTGTTGATCAGGAAGGCGAATATCGGAACCAGGAAAGCGCCGAGCGCGGAGAAACGGTTCGGCGTCGTGCTGAACCAGGAATCGAGCGCGGCGGCGCAGCTGTCGACCAGGGCGACGAGGAGGATGAGCAGCAGCCAGACATTGCTCGCGGCGAGCGCGGCGGTGAGGCGGCGGCGCAGCTCGGAGGTGAGCAAGGCGGACTTGCCCCCGCCGATCTGGGTCGCGGCGGCCATGAGCAAGGCGAGGATGGCGGCGATCGCGGCGGCCGCGAGCCCGGCCGCGGCCACCCAGAAGAAGCCGAAATGCCAATGGCCGGTGCGGCCAAGCAGCGGCCAGTCGAGCATGAGCGGAGGCCAGGACGGCGGCTTCGGAAAGCGCCCGATCCATTCGTCCAGGAACAGGATCAGGACGATCCCGGCCAGCATCGCCGCAACCGCGCCGGCAAGGTTGACCCACAGCCGCGGCCACGCTTTCTCGTTGGGCGACATGGCCTGGGTCATCCAATAAGCGATGCCGAGGACGATCGAGGCGAGCAAAGGCAGGATGGCGAGCGCGGCGATCGGGCTGAGCGGCACGAAATGCGCCGCCGCCGGAGGGGCGCCGGCGCAGACGGGGCAGGGCGGCGGCGGGGCGGGCGGGAGCGGCATCCAGGTCCAGCCGAACATATTCGGCAATGCGTCGGCGAGCCGGCCCTCGACGAGGATCGGAACGGCGAGGATGAGGGCCATTGCGAGCGCGAAGACGTAGATCATCGCGGTCCAGTTGCGGATGAGATAGGCGAAGGCATAGCCATAATCGCCGAGCCCGTTCGGGGCGAGGTAGCGGCTATGCTCGCGCAGCCACCAGATCGGGTTGCGGACGCCCCTTTCGCCGTCGGCGCGCGGCCAGTCGAGCCTCCTTTCGCAGGCCCGGCTGGTCAGGGCCATCTGGGCGAATTGATATTGGCGCGCGACCGCGCCGCGCCAGTTCGGGCTTTCGGACGCATTGTCGGCGGTGAGGCCGGCGCCTTCGCCTTGGGGCGCGATCCCGCGCGCCTCGCCCGGCACGAACAGGCTGCGCAGGAAGCAGCCGATATAGCCGCCGCCCGAGACGGTGGAGAGGATGTCGATCCTGCCGAGCGCATTCTGCGCCCAGCCGCCCGCGGGCCTTCGCGCGAGCGCCTGGATCAGCCCAAGCGAGAAGGTGGCGCTGCGGATTCCGCCGCCGGCCAGAGCGAGCCCGACCAGGCGCCGGCGAAGCTCCCGATCCTTCGCCGTCTCCCCCTTGCCCGGCGTCGCTTCGCTGGCGGCGTCGCTGTCCCGCCTGGTCGCGTCCCGCGCGGGCGCCCTTTCCCACCAGTCGCGCACCTTCGCCCGATGCGCGACGAGCAGCCGCACCGCCTCCCGGTCGAGATGGGGCCGCCCGGTCATGGCGCGCCGGCGGGATCGAGACCGGCACGGCGAAGGCGCATCGTCCGCATCGAGCCGTCCCCCCTGTTTCCGCGGCCGGAAAGGAACATCGTGCAGCATTTGACGGCCGCTTCGGCGCGAGCCGCGCGGCCCGCGCGAAAAGCTAGAGGTTCGGGAAATCGAAGTATAGCGGGAAAATAGGATCGGAACGGGGAATTCCGGTTCCCGGTTCGGCGCCGCCGATATCGCGCGGCGGCTCGTAAATCCGCGCCGCCGTCGGGTAACCGATGGTGAAGATTGGCTAAATCATGGAATCGCAAACGGCTTTTCTTAAAACTTCTTCAGAATCCGCCCCCGGTTCCTTTCGCTGCTGGTCGCCGCAGTCGAATCGTGTCATGGTTGCGGTCCGGTCTCTGCTCGTGGGGCTTTCGGCAGAAGGGGAGGGGAGATGGCGGCTCTGGATCTTCGCGTCTATTGCGGCGCGGACAGCAATTTCCTGGCCTGGTGGTCGCCCGCGAAGATCGATGGGTGTCTCGGCTATGGCATCAAGCGGCGGATCGACGGCGGAGCGCCGGAGCCGCTGACCGCTTATGTCGGCTTCGGCGGCGCCGGGCCGGTCCAGGCCAATGCCGACGGGCAGCCGAGCACGAAATGGCCGTTCCAGCGCTTCACCTGGTCCGATTTCGAGCCGCATCCCGGCACGGTCGAATATCAGGTGGTCGCGATCGTCGGGACTCCCGCCGCGCCGACCGAGGGGTCCGCGTCGGACTGGGTCGCGCCGGCGCCGCCCGAGTTCGGCGACATCATCCCCTATTTCAACTTCGGGACGATCAGCTCGCGCTGGTTCTCGACCATGGCGGCAATCTATCCGGCGGAATTCGACACGCTTCGCAAGAAGGTGTCCGGGGCGGGCTCCGAGCAGGCGCTGGCGGACGTGCTGAACCTGCCGCAGGTCAAGGGCGCCCCGGCGGGCAGCCCGACGATCGGCGACAAGATGGGCGGCACGCTCAGGCAGCGCGTCCACAAATTGCTCGCCGACGCGAAGGACGATCCGGCGACCGAAATCTATGCCGCTCTGTTCGAGCTTGCCGGCGACGACCTGGTCGAGGGGCTGGCGGCGCTCGGCGCGCGCTGCCATCTCCTCCTCGCCAACGGCACCCACAAGGACAATAAGGACGAGAATGCGGAAGCGGCGGCCGCGCTCCAGGGCAAGGTCGACCTCAAGCGGCGGATGCTGAAGCCGAACGGCGTCTTCGCGCACAACAAGTTCGTCGTCGTCTGCCAGGGCGGCAAGCCGACATGGGCCTGGTCGGGCAGCACCAACTGGACTCCGCACGGCCTTTGCAGCCAGGCGAATAACGGCATCGAGATCCGCGATCCCGACGTCGCCCAGGCCTATTTCGACGCCTGGCACCGGCTCGCCGCGGCCGGCGACGCGACGCCGCCGCCCCAGCAGCCGCCGGCGCAGGAGCAATATCATTTCGCCAAGGACGGGCTGACGACCTCGATCTTCTTCAGCCCGCACAAGATGGCGAAGGCGGACGGCGCCAAGTCGCCCGACCTGGTTTACGCGAACGCGCTGATCCGCGGCGCCAAGCAGGGCATCCTCTCGCTGATGCTGGACCCGGGCTGGGCGGGGAGCATGCTGCAGGCGATCCGCGAGACTGCGGGGGCGAACCAGGACCTTTACGTGCGCGGCGTCGTCAATTCCGACCCGACCGTGATGGCGAAGAAGGATCCGACCGCGATCGGCTTCCTCCACGGGCACGAGGCGGTGCCGTCCAATTACGACATCGTGCTTCCCGCGCAACAGAAGCAGGACGGCGAGCCGATCGACGATTATCTCGGCCGGCTCGGCATCGTCGTCGTCCACAGCAAGCTGATCGTGATCGATCCATTGGGCGATCGCCCGGTGGTGATGACCGGATCGCACAATATGGGCGTCAAGGCGGCGACGCAGAATGACGACAATCTCGTCATCATCGAGGGCGACAGGGACCTGGCGGTCGCCTACGCGCTCAACGTGATGAGCGTGTTCAACCATTTCTGGTGGCGGCACAACATGGCCTCGCCGTCGAAGAAGGCGGCGGCCGCCGCCTCCACCGCCCAGGCCGCCGGCCCCGCCACCGCCGCGCCGGCCGCGGGCTGGACCGGCCTCAGGACCGACGACGGCTGGCAGGACAAATTCTACGACGGCGGCAGCGAGGTGAGCGAGGCGCGCTTCTGGGGGGTGGCGCCTTAGGGGGCGAGGCGGAGAAGACGCCGGAGCCGGACGGCCGATTTCCGCGAAAGTCTCCGGCCGGTCTGGAAATGTCAAGAAACGCTTAGTCTGGCTTGGCAAAGCGGAAAAAGGCAAACCGGCCGATGGGTGCTCGCACCCCGATGAAGGCCAGCCATTCGGCCTGTATCGTCTCGATCCCGGCCGCCATGTCTTGGGCGAGCAGCCGTGCTTCGGGGGCAGGGTGTCCAATGGCGTCGGCGCGCCGGCATCCCCGATTCCGGTGGAGGCGGTGGGATCGACCATCCGCATCGCCGCCGCCGGATCGCTGCCGGCCACGGGGATGCCGCATCGGCCGGATCCCGGCAACGGCGCGCCGGTGGCCGCTTCCGGCAATGGACGGTGGCGTTTCCGGCCGGGCCTGCTATGGCCCGCCGATCACGCGGTTCGTCCAGAGCATCCGCGTGGCTGAGAGACCTGCGTGCTCCCGCTTCAGTCGAGGGGCCGTTCATGGATCTCAATTCTCGCGATCGTCGTCCACGGCTCGAACGGGTGCGGGCGCTCTAGCATGCCGAATCGCGTGATCGCCGCCTACGCCATCATCGCGGTGATGGCCGCGCTCGGAATCGCCTTGCTCCTGTATCTGAGCCGGGAATGGCGGAAGCATCGGCGGGCCTATTGGCGAAGCGGGCGCAGCAGGCGCGCCAGGGCCCAGGCGCGGCGCATCGCCGAGCGGGACGCATTGCGGCCGGGGCCGTGAAGCCGATCGCCGGCCCGGGCCGGAGAGGAGGACGAATGCGCATTCCGTTTCGGGACGTGGCGCTGGATGCGATGATCGAGGAGCGCGACCATCTGAAGATCCGCATCAGCCTTATCGAGGATCCCGACCTCGATACGGGGAGATCGGCAACCGCGACGCGCGCCGCGCTCGCGGCGCTGGAGCAGCGGATCCGGCTGCATCGGCGCGCGTCCGGCCCGGTCTGAACGCGGCCCGATCGATCTTCCCGCCGAGGCAGCCCGTTCGCCCGCATCTCCGCTCTGGCCAGGGCCCGGCATTTGCGGCACCAGCGGCGCCATGACCGGCGTGAGTCCAGCGCGAAGCCCGACGATCAGCCTCATCGTCCCCGCCTACAATGAGGAGCTCTATTTGCCCGCGTGCCTGGACGCGATCATGCGCAACGTGGCGGGCAAGGCGGTGGAGATCATCGTCGTCGACAATGACAGCACCGACGGCACCAGGGCGGTGGTCGAGCGCTATCCGGCGGTCACCTACGTGTTCGAGCCGAGGAAGGGGATCACCCGCGCCCGCCAGCGCGGCGTCATCGCCTCCACCGGCGAGATCCTCGCCTATGCGGATGCCGACACGCTCCCCCCCGAAGGCTGGATCGAGCAGATAAGCGCGCGGTTCGGCGCGGACGAGGGCATTGCCTGCCTGTCGGGGCCGTACAGCTTCTACGATCTCGACGGCATTTCCGGGAAGGTCGCCGCCGGCTGGTTCGTCGCCGCGCGGCCGCTTTACTGGATCACCGGCTATCTGCTGGTCGGCGGCAATTTCGCGATCCGCCGCGACGTGCTGGAGAAGATGGGCGGCTTCGACAGCTCGATCGAATTTTACGGCGAGGATGCCGACATCGCCAGGCGCGCCAGGAGGCACGGGAAGGTGCTGTTCTCGCCGCATTTCGTCATGCCGACGTCCGGACGGCGGATGAAGCGGCACGGCTTTGCGAGAATGGCGGGCATCTATCTGGCCAATTATCTCTCGATCGTCTTTCGCGGGAGGCCCGTCAGCAAGGGCTATGAGGACGTGCGGTGAGGGTCCGCGGTCCGCGTTGGCGGGCCGGTGCGGTGTTCAAGCCTGCATGTTCCGGTATCGCATAAGACTGATCCGCATTTCTCCGGAACAGGCGGCGGTTTGTGGAGCCGGGCGATCGGCCCGTCTCGATTTCACGCGCTTTCCCCTCCACCGCGTTGCGCGCGGGCCCCACGGCGTTCGTCATAGGGGCGATGGCGAATATCTTCGCTGACCGAAGATTCTGGCTTGCGCGATGTATGCGTATATCGCATATACCGACTCATGCACATGGAAGTGGATCATTTGGCGGGCGCTCGCGCCGGCATGGCGTTTCGCGTCTGTTTCGGCGGGTACAGCCTGCACAATCTGAAGCGGCTGCCTCTGCCGCCGCGCGGGCTGTTGCTGGTGGCGGAGATCCAGCGGGCGGTCTGCGACCATTATGGGCTGCCGCTGCGGGCCATGACCATGGCCGGCCGGGCGCGGGAGATGGCGTGGCCGCGGCAGGTGGCGATGGTCCTCTGCCGCGAGCTGACCGGGCGATCGCTGCCCGACATCGGCCGGCGCTTCGGCGGGCGGGACCATACGACCGTGCTCCATGCCCTGCGCGCGGTCGAGAAGAGGCGGCGGGACGATGCGGAGCTCGACCGGGATTTGCGGCTGCTCGCGGCGCGGCTGGAGGGGCGGCTCTAATGGCGACGGCTCTGGACACTTTGCGGAGCGGGCTGCGCAAGGTCCATGCGGCGGGGGCGCTGGGATGCGTGCGCGTCGATCATTGGGCGCGGACGCATGGACGGTCGGGCGCGGAGATCGAAGGGCTGATCGCGGAGATAAGGCTGGAGGACGCGCTGCGCGACCGGCCCGAGGCGGAGGTTGAGGAATGAGGTGCGGGGAGAGACCCAAATTTCCTTCTCCCCTTGTGGGAGAAGGTGGCCTGCAAGGCCGGATGAGGGGT